>CAZASG010000053.1:0-24900 GCA_964487745.1 uncultured Anaerolineaceae bacterium
TAAGTTCCGACCCGCACGAACGGCGTAACAATCAGAGCACTGTCTCAACGAGGGACCCGGTGAAATTGAAATGGCTGTGAAGATGCGGCCTACCCGCAGCAGGACAAAAAGACCCCATGAAGCTTTACTGTAGCTTGGCATTGTGTTTGGGTATGATTTGTGTAGAATAGGTGGGAGACTGTGAAGCTGGAGCGTTAGCTTCGGTGGAGTCGCCAGTGAAATACCACCCTGATCATGCCTAGGCCCTAACTCCATTCCGTAATCCGGATGGAGGACCGTGCCAGGTGGGCAGTTTGACTGGGGCGGTCGCCTCCCAAAAGGTAACGGAGGCGCCCAAAGGTTCCCTCAGGCAGAATGGAAACCTGCCAAAGAGTGTAAAGGCATAAGGGAGCTTGACTGTAAGACCAACGCGTCGAACAGATACGAAAGTAGGGCTTAGTGATCCCACGGTTCCGAGTGGAAGGGCCGTGGCTTACCGGATAAAAGCTACTCTGGGGATAACAGGCTGGTGAAGTCCAAGAGTTCACATCGACGACTTCGCTCGGCACCTCGATGTCGGCTCATCGCATCCTGGGGCTGGACAAGGTCCCAAGGGTTGGGCTGTTCGCCCATTAAAGCGGTACGCGAGCTGGGTTCAGACCGTCGTGAGACAGGTCGGTCTCTATCCGCTGTGGGCGTAAGGGATTTGAGAGGAGCTGCTCCTAGTACGAGAGGACCGGAGTGGACAGACCTCTGGTGTGCCAGTTGTCATGCCAATGGCATCGCTGGGTAGCTACGTCTGGCAAGGATAACCGCTGAAAGCATCTAAGTGGGAAGCCTGCCTCAAGATAAGATCCCTCAGTTCATTAAGAACTTAAAATCGCAGATAGACTATCTGTTACATAGGCAGCGTGTGTAAGCACAGTAATGTGTTGAGCTAAGCTGTACTAACGATTGAGGGCTTCTCTTGTGATGTGGAGAACTTGGTACTTTTCTCGGCAAGGTTAGTTATTATTCAGGACTTTCATTCGTGAAATTGTCCCTTGGTGATTGGAGCGATGAGGATACACCCGGTTACATCTCGAACCCGGCAGTTAAGCTCATCAGCGCTGATGGTACTTGGGGGGTGACCCCCTGGGAGAGTAGGTCATCGCCAAGGGACTTTTCTTTTTCTCTAAGGAGAAAAAGTGGGGGACGTGCGGGGATTTGGGCCTGCTACCGTTTACCGGAAAGCTGCCCAAAAAGAAATATTTTTATCAAATGGAAGCAAGCTTGTCTCATGTGTGTAGCTTCCGATCTCCCCACTCTTCCCACCCATTTATTAATATAGTATACTTTTTCACGTTCTGAGAATTATTGTCGCTTTCTCTTTAACATCTGTAGTCGAGGAGTGTATACCGAAAATTGGTATGCGAAAGCTGATCATTATTGAATTATTGAAGAGCCTCGGCTGAGTTCGTCTGTCAGTCGAGATTTTATTTTAAGTAATATCCCTTCTTTGGAAGGAGGTGAAAGTAATGGCTGTTGTAAAACTACGAGCAAATGAATCGCAAGAACAACTCTTGAAGCGTTTTCGCAAGAAAGTTGTGAAGAGTGGCGTTTTAAGCACAGTGCGCAACAAACGCTGGTTTGTTTCCCGCACCGAGCAACGACGCTTGGAAAAGAAAAAAGCGATCCGTCGTCTCAAACGACGAAGACCACGTTACTAAATTCACCATTTATAAGCATTAAAGAAGCAAGATCAAGATCGGAAGCGTATATGGCAAAAAATGAAGAGAAGATCAAATTAGAAGGTACCGTGATCGAAGCTTTGCCCGGCACTCAGTTTCGGGTAGAGTTGGAAAATGGTCATGAAGTATTAGCTTATCTTTCTGGCAAGATGCGTAAATACTATATTCGTATTTTGTTGGGTGACCGTGTTCAGGTCGAAATGTCACCTTATGATCTTACTCGCGGGCGTATTACCTATCGTTATAAGAAAGGTCGTCCGGCCGCTACTGCTTAGGGGTGTATCGTTCCGCAAAGCTCTTAAATCAAAAATGTCCATCATTTGATGGGCATTTTTTTATTTCTATTACGTTTTGGTTTCCATCCTTTTCATATAGGGCTAAACAAAAAGCTCCCTCCAATTTGGAGGGAGCTTTTTAGAAGAAAGCTTTTTATTCTTCGCCGTTGTTATCGTAACGCATGGCTGCCATCTGCTCGTAGAGCTTCCAGCGGGCTTGTGCGTCGTCCTGTGCGGCTTCCATCAGGGTTTCGGCGCGGCTTTCGTTGTTCTGCATGAGAACGCGATAGCGGGCTTCGTTGTAGGCAAAGTCGGTTACAGGGATGGACGGTGCTTTCGAATCCAGTTTGAGGGGGTTCTTACCCTGCTCAACATTATCTGGGTTGTAGCGGTAAAGAGGCCACAAACCGGATTTGACAAGCAATTGCTGCTGGGTAAGACCGTCTTTCATGTCGTAGCCGTGGGCAATGCAGTGACTATATGCCAGAATGATGGAAGGTCCATCGAAGGCATCGGCTTCGCGGAAGGCGCGTAAGGTCTGGATGTCGCTGGAACCCATGGCGACCTGTGCAACGTAGACGTAGCCGTAGGACATGGCGATCATGCCAAGGTCTTTACGGGCGATGTCTTTACCGTTGGCGGCAAATTTTGCCACAGCGGCGATAGGGGTCGCTTTGGAGGACTGACCACCGGTATTAGAGTAGACCTGAGTGTCCATGACGAGGATGTTGACGTTGCGGCCAGAAGCGAGTACGTGGTCGAGACCGCCGTAACCAATATCGTATGCCCAGCCGTCACCACCGACGATCCAAACGCTCTTCTGGACGAGGACGTCTGCGATGCTAAGCAGATCGCGGGCTTTGATGTTGTCGCTGCCTGCGAGCTTTGCTTTGATGTCTTCAACACGGGCGCGCTGTGCCTGAATGCCTGCCTCGTCGCTTTGGTCGGCATTGAGAAGTTCTTCGACCAGTTCAGCGCCAAGGGTATCTTTTAAGGTGACCAATAACTCACGGGCGTATTCTGTTTGTTTGTCAATGGTCAGGCGCATACCAAGTCCGAACTCGGCGTTGTCTTCAAAGAGCGAGTTCGACCAGGCGGGTCCGCGTCCATCTGCATTGTGGGTGTAGGGAGTGGTGGGCAGGTTGCCGCCGTAAATGGATGAACAACCAGTGGCATTGGCGATGATGGTGCGGTCGCCGAAGAGCTGGGTCATCAATTTGATGTAGGGTGTTTCGCCACAGCCTGCGCAAGCACCGGAGAACTCAAAGAGGGGCTGCAAAAGCTGGGAGTTTTTGATCGTGCCGAGCTTCATCTGGGTGCGATCTGCTTCGGGGAGTTCGAGGAAGAAGTCCCAATTTTCTTTTTCGCTTTCGCGGATCGGAGGCTGCGGAGCCATGTTGAGTGCTTTGCGTACGGGGTTCTGTTTGTCTTTCGCGGGGCAGACTTCGACACAAAGGTTACAGGCGGTGCAGTCTTCAGGGGCAACCTGGATGGTGTATTTATGTTCCGGGAATTCCTTGAATTTTGCATCGAGGCTCTTGAAAGTTGCAGGAGCATTCTCAAGCAATGCGGGTTCATAAACTTTCTGGCGGATGACTGCGTGCGGGCAGACGAAGACACATTTACCACATTGGATGCAGAGATCTTCTTCCCAAACAGGGATATCAAGCGCAAGGTTGCGTTTCTCCCATTGGGTGGTACCAGAGGGATAGGTGCCGTCGGTAGGCATGGCGCTGACGGGGAGATCATCGCCGTCACCGGTGATCATCTTGCCAAGTACGTCACGGACGAATTCAGGTGATTCGGCAGGAACGGGCAGGCGGCGGGTCAGCTTGCTGGTAATTTCATCAGAATATTCGACTTCGTAGAGGTGGGCAAGCGCTTGGTCGACCGCGGCGTAGTTCTTCTCTACAACAGCTTCACCGCGTTTGCTATAGGTCTTCTTAATAGCGTCTTTGATTGCGACGATGGCGTCATCTTTGGGAAGAACACCGCTGATGGCGAAGAAACAGGTCTGCATG
Source organism: uncultured Anaerolineaceae bacterium (assembly GCA_964487745.1). GTDB lineage: Bacteria > Chloroflexota > Anaerolineae > Anaerolineales > Villigracilaceae > Desulfolinea. The sequence continues at coordinate 4,006 of CAZASG010000053.1, forward strand.
ATGGTGTTGATGCGGACGCCCATGCCAGTCTTTTTGGCAACTTCATAACCGTCGATGACGTAGAATTTGAGTTTCTTCTCAACGATGTGTTTCTGGTCTTCCTGTGGGATCTGATCCCAAACTTCATTGGGACCGAAGGTGCTATTCAACAGGAATACAGCGCCGGGCATGGCATATTTGAGCATGTCGATCTGTTCAAGGAAGTTGAACTGGTGACAAGCCACAAAATTCGCCTGGCTGATCAAATAAGGGGCATGGATCGGTTCGGGACCGAAGCGCAGGTGCGAGATGGTCTTGGCGCCCGCTTTGCGGGAGTCGTAGACAAAGTAGCCTTGTGCGAAATTGTCGGTTTCTTCACCGATGATCTTGATCGAGTTTTTGTTCGCGCCAACGGTACCGTCAGAGCCAAGACCAAAGAAGAGTGCGCGAATGGTGCTGTCGCTTTCGATGGAGAAATTTGGATCGTAGTCGATGCTATTGTTGGTCACATCGTCTTCGATACCAACCATGAAGTGATTCTTTGGATCGTCTTTTGTCATCTCATCGAAGACACCTTTGATCATTGCAGGTGTGAATTCTTTGGAGGAAAGACCGTAGCGCCCGCCGATGACGGTGGGCATTTCAGCGAAGGGGGCAGAACCATCTTCCAAGCCTTCGTTGAAGGCGGTGATGATGTCTTGATAAAGCGGTTCGCCAGTGGCACCGGGTTCCTTGGTGCGATCGAGAGTCGCGACCATTTTAACGGAGGCAGGCATCACGTCCAGGAGGTGTTTTACGGAGAAGGGGCGATACAAGCGGACACGGACAACGCCGACTTTTTTGCCTTGTGCGTTGAGATGTTTCACGGTCTCGGCAACAGCTTCGCCGCCAGAGCCCAAAATAACGATCACGTGCTCGGCATCCGGTGCGCCGACATAGTCGAAGAGCTTGTACTGGCGTCCAACCTGTGCGGCAAATTTATCCATCGCGTTTTGGACGATCTCAGGGCAGGCATCATAATAAGTATTGACCGTTTCGCGTGCCTGGAAGAAAACATCCGGATTTTGAGCAGTACCACGGATCACAGGACGGTCGGGGGAGAGACCGCGCTCACGATGCGCGTGGATCAACTTCTCGTCGATCATGACGTTTATATCTTCGTCCGATAAAATTTCGATCTTGGCGATCTCGTGTGATACACGGAAGCCTTCGAAGAAGTGCATGAAAGGTACACGAGCTTCAAGGGTGGCAGCCTGTGAGATCAAGGCAAAATCGTGAGCTTCCTGAGTCGAACCGGAAGCCAGCATGGCAAAGCCGGAAGCGCGCACACCCATAACGTCTGAATGATCACCAAAAATTGAAAGCGCTTGTGCGGCAACCGAGCGGGCGGCTACGTGGAATACGGTCGATGTTAGTTCGCCTGCGATCTTGTACATATTCGGCAGCATCAGGAGCAAGCCTTGTGAAGCGGTAAAGGTAGTGGTAAGTGAACCGGTTTGCAATGCACCATGTACTGCACCAGCCGCGCCACCTTCGGCTTGCATTTCAACAACCAATGGGGTCGTGCCCCAAACATTTTTCTGCTCAGCGGCAGACCACGCATCTGCCAACTCACCCATTGGGGTGGAAGGCGTGATGGGGTAAATGGCAATTACCTCATTTGTTCGATGCGCGATATTGGCGGTAGCTTCGTTACCGTCAATTGTTGCGATCTTTCGTTCCATAACGATACTCCTTTGTTCAATGTGCGCTATGCACACTGCAGATTAGAAAAATCAAATTAATCACCGTATAGTGTATACTTTTGCGCTTATTTTAGAAAGTTACCTATGGCTAAAAAACATCCGCGACTTGTCATAGTTTAATCGACGTTGTTTAACAACTCTTTAACGACTATGGCAGATAAGGATCAAGATGTGGACGCGCCATCAGCAAAGCTGCCAGCGTTTTCGCATCCGGCATTTTGCCTGCTTCCGCTAAAGAAAGAGCCTCTGCCAGTGGGATTTTTTCCACCTGTAAAAACTCGTCTGCATCAGGCTCAAGGGGATTAAAACTTAATTCTGTAGCCAGAAAAACTGTCATTAACTCGGTCGAGTAGCCGGGTGCGAGATAAAATTTACCTAGTTCCTTGAACTTAAGAGCAGCCATCCCCGTTTCCTCCCGGATCTCGCGAGCCGCACAGTGGAGCGGCTCCTCGTCAGGGCTGTCGAGCGTCCCAGCGGGGAGTTCGAGTAAATTGTCCATGGCAGCGTGGCGGTATTGGCGTACGAGCAGTAAATTCCCCTCTTGGTCAATGGGCAAGATCACGACAGAGCCGTGATGTTCCACAATATCGAATTTTGTCGTGCGTCCATCGGGTGTGCGAAGGCTGTCACGTCGGATCGTAAATACACGTCCCTTGAAAACATTTTCTGAGTTGATGAGTTCAAATTTCATCAAAACCTCCAGACATAGAAACACCCAAGAGAAGAAAAGTTCTTCTCTTGGGCGCTTGAAACTTTATCAAAAAGAATGCTACGGAATTTGAAGCGATGTTCCCGCTGCGATCAGATTGGGGTTCGTGATCACAGGATTTGCATTCAAAATTGCCGAGGGTTGTACATCACCAAAGTAGCAGGCAACTCCATAAACCGTATTTGCTTCCGGAAGAACATAAGTTGTTGGATGAGAGTGCCATGCCCGATTTGCGGGGAAGGGGTTGCCACTCTGCGGAATTTTCAACACTAGGCCGGGCTGAAGGCTATTTGCAGCACCTGTAGAAATATTATTCAGGCTGAGCAATTCATCTGGGTTTACATTGAAGCGGCGAGCAATACAGTAAGGGAACTCACCTTTTTCCAAAGTATAGGTTCCAGGAATAGTGCCTCCGCTACCAGGGGTGGATGTAGGAACAGCCGTGGTAGCTTCTACAACGGGAAGTGTGCTGGTCGGAGTGGGTGTTTCTGGTGCCGGATCACCGCCGGGACCTGCTTCGGTGGTGGGAGTTTCAGTTGGAGCACCTTCATCGGGTGTTAACTCTTCTGTACCTTCGCCACCATCTTCTGCAGGAACTTCTGTAGCTACTTCAGGAGGTGCAGCACCACCTTCTACGGCTAAGGCTGTAGCAGTTTGTGCGCCTGATGCAAAAACATCATCCATACCATCAGCGGGTAGAGGTTCAGGAAATTCTCCCCCAGTGACGGTAGGCGTAGCCTGACTCTCATCGATCGGTGCATAAGATCTCTCACAACCCGCGCTGATGAAAGCCATCAGAATGAGGGCTGTAACGAAGATGATAACGGACTTTTTGTGCGCCATAATGCGCCTCCTTCGTAAAAAAATACACCTTATTTCCCTTTAGAACAGGTGTTTCCAAGGTGATAGTAGCACAACAAGATACCTGCGTCAAGCCGCCCTAAAGGGCGGCTATCTATGCGAAAATCATCTAAAAATCAGGGAGTACAGCCTACTTTATCATAAATAGAAGTGATAAAAGTGGCGTCTTTTTTATCTCCCCCTCTTGCTTCAACGCGCTCCCAAAGTTCACAAAGTCCTTTGCGTAAACGCGGTTCTTTTTCTATCGCAACTTCTGAAAGTTCAACGGCATACACCACATCTCCTGTATAGGCATATGCTTCGATGAAGGGGAGCCATTCAAAGGCATCGACGGGATGATATCCGAGAGCATTGGCTTCATCGCCCAGACGAACAACTTCTTCCCAATCGTCGTATTGGCGTGCAAGCTCTGCCTTTGTCGAATAATAGCACCATTCGTGTTTAGGCTCTTTGCCAAAAAGCGTGGCAGGCACAACCGGTTGTCCTTCTCGTGAAATGCGTGATGGATCAGAGAGAGAAATGGCATCGGTTAAGATAGCACGTTCTTTGTTATATACGTTCTCATTTGCGTAAAATGGATCAAGGATGCGCAAACACCCGTTCTCAGGGGCATAGAAAACAATAGCGGCAGCGGTGGAGCCTTCGAAGCGAACCGTGCGATAAGGCACATGGATGGGAGTATCTGGTTCAAGGACGGGCAGCGTGATGCCGCCCAAACGTTTCTCAGTGTTGACGATGGCATAGGGCAAAAGGTCGCCAGCTTGATAATCGGGCGCATAGATCCAGTTCAGCGGTGCCATATAAGATTGGTCGCTTTCACTGACGAAGGGAAGCTCATCTGTAATAAGGGCGGTTCCCTTGTCCATAGCTGGGATGCGCCAACTAAGTTGCCAAGCCAAATTGCGCTGCTTTTCCCAGTCGCGACGGAAATCGTTGGCGCTGATAAATTGCATACCGACCGCCAGTGCGAGAACGAATCCTAGTGCGAAGTTACGCGCTTTCTGTTTTTTAATAAATAACTCGAAGAGCCCGGTTACCAAAAAACCAGCGGGGAGCATGATCGAGATGGTCAGGCGATCGAAGGTGTTCTGTAGCTTGAAAGGCAGTCCCGCCGCCAAAGATGGAATGCGCCCAGCCAGCACGCCCAGCACACCGATCAGGATCACCTGGAGTGCCCAATCTTTTTTGTGTCGTGACACCACGCCCAAATCCACGTTTTGGAGGTAGATATTTAGGGAGATAAATGTGAAGATAACGAGAGCAACCCCCAGGATCGTGGTCGGCGCGGTGGGAGCATCCACGAAGCGCAGGATGACCTGTGTCCACGCCAGCCAGGCGGATTTGTAGAGTGCGTCCAGCATCCCTATGAAGAGTTCGCCGAAAACGTTCGCGGAGGTTGGGGTTGCTTCCACGCCATACGAATCGTACCCACCCCGCGTGTAGTAATAGGCGAGCCAGCCTGCGTTTGCCAGCCAGAGCAGGAGGTAGGGCAGCCAGCGTTTTGCGGTCTCTTTCACCCGCACCCCAAAGTGGACGATTTTCTCCCCCACGATGAAATAGATGATGAGCAGGCGGATGACTTCCATCCCGATGAAGTATTCTGTGGGGAAAAGCCCCCAGAAAAGGAGCAGAAGGGCGAGGGTGGTGTAGGTCTTGGCTTTGCCCGGATTGCGTAGCGCAGAGGCTGTGTAGCCAATGGAAAGCAGGTAGGCGATCAGCGAGACCCACTCCTGGTTGATATGTGTGAGCGCGACCCATTGCTGACTATAGCCGGGAAAGACGATGAATAACAGGCTGACAGCCAGATTTTGAGTTTTGTGGTTTTGCCAAATTTTGTTGAGTGCCCACCATGTAGCCAGCCCACTAAGAAAGCGGATGATCAACCCGAAGATCTGCCACACGATGGGGATGGGGGGCAGCAGGCTGGTCGTGAGCGTGAAAATGGGGCCTAAAAAGGGGCGGAAGGGCGCAAAGGCAGGCACGAACTCGGCGGGACCGAGAAATTTGCCGATCCAGGCGAAGGGCCAGTCATCCCAGTAGAAACCGAGCCAGGGAATAAGTAGCCCATAGGCGATGAGGGTGAGCAGGGCGAAGAGTGCAGGAATGGATTTTTTTGTAAATTTGGGCATTATGTGTTAAAGTCTTCTGTTACCAGCTGATTTTGATACGCAATTATACTGTGACTATGGCTTATCCTGTTCCAGCAAGTGAGATTCGACGAGAGATCGTCATCCAGGGCTCGCGTTTTATTGCCACACTCGTGCCGGTTTTTAGCGTGGATGAGGCGAAGGCATTCGTTGCACGGATGCGTACTGAGTTCTCGGATGCAACGCATAATGTCCCTGCTTTTCTGGTTGGGGGCGGGAATTCGGTTACGGCGCATGCTTCGGACGATGGAGAGCCTTCAGGCACGGCCGGGAAGCCCGCGCTCGCAGTTTTGCGAGGCAGCGGTTTGGGGGATGTAGCTATTGTTGTTACACGTTATTTTGGCGGTACCAAGCTTGGCACCGGTGGGCTGGTGAGAGCATATACCCAAGCCGCTCAGGAGGTCGTTTCGGCGGTGCCACGTGCGGAAAAGGTGATGGCGCATACCGCGCTGCTCGCAATCCCTTATGCAATGCTGGAACGTATCCGCATTTTAGTGAATGCGAAAAATGGCAAAATCCTTGCTGAAGATTTCGCGGCTGATATTACACTTACGCTGCGTTTTCGAGTAGACGATTTTCCTGTCTTTGAAGCCGATCTTCAAGAGCTCTCTTCAGGGAAATTGAAAGCTGAGATAATGAAAACCGGTGAAATACTGTATAAAGGAAAAAATAATGGCCCGTCTGTTCAAAAAGAAACCCGATAAATTTATTGCCCTATTGATTGAGCAATCTGCGTTAACCTACAAAGGCGTCGAATACTTGCAAGAGTATATGAAGGTCCATACCCACGAACTAGCAGAGCGAATAACAATGACCGAAAAGGAAGCAGACGAAGCACGGCGGATTTTGATCGCTGAATTAAACCGTACCTTTGTGACCCCGATTGATCGAGAGGATATTTTTGCGCTTTCGCGCGCTATCGACGATGTTTTGGATTACGCCTATAGCACGGTCTCCGAAATGGATGTGCTCAATGTCGAACCCACCTCGTTCATGGAGAGGATGACTTCTTTGCTAAAGGAAGCTACCTATGAGTTATATATGGGTATGCAACGCCTCGAAGAGCATCCGGCTGTAGCAGCTGACCATGCCCAGCGAGCTAAGGCGTTTGAGACGCGTGTTGAGAGAGTCTACCGTGAGGCGATCGCTGATATTTTTAGCGGTCCAGAAGATGTGCACCATGTTTTTGAGATGCTGAAGCGGCGCGAAGTTTTGCGCCACTTGAGTAATGCTGCTGACCGCGTTGATGAGGCCGGAAACCTGCTCGCGGATATTGTGGTCAAGATGGCGTAAGGGCAAAAAGATGGAAACAACTTTGATTGTGATGATCGCCCTGGCGATCTTTTTCGACTTTTTGAATGGTATTCATGATTCGAGCAATATCGTTGCAACGATGATCTCTTCTCGTGCGTTTCGCCCAAATGTTGCATTAGGTGTGACAGCGCTGGCAGAGTTTGCAGGCCCCTTCATTTTTGGTGTCGCTGTTGCGACCACGATCGGCCATGAAGTGGTCGCTGCGGATGCGATCACGATTAATATCCTCTTGGCAGCTTTATTGAGCGCTATTATCTGGAATTTAGTGACCTGGTTCTTTGGCATCCCGAGCAGTTCATCCCATGCTTTAATCGGGGGGATGGTTGGTGCAGTAGCGATTGGCGCGGGTTGGGATGCAATTGAACTTACAGGGATCGAGAAAATTCTCATCGCGCTTTTTACATCTCCGTTGATCGGTTTGGGTGTAGGATATCTGTTTACCAAATTGGTTTTCTTCCTTGCACGCGGGGCTTCTCCGAAGATCAATAAGTTTTTTCGGCGTTCACAAATCGTTACGGCGATTGCGTTGGCATTGAGCCACGGCACGAATGATGCCCAAAAAACGATGGGAATTATCACACTAGGCTTGGTCACAGCGGGCGTGATCCCGAGTTTCCATGTTCCGCTTTGGGTAATTTCGGTCAGTGCTGGGGCGATTTCTTTGGGCACTGCACTCGGTGGCTGGCGCCTGATCAAGACTTTGGGTGCAAAGTTCTACAAGATCCGGCCTGTACATGGTTTTAGCTCCCAGATGACATCCGCTTTTGTCATTTTGGGCGCATCCATGATCGGTGGTCCCGTGAGTACAACCCAAGTTGTCAGTTCTTCGATCATGGGGGTTGGCTCTGCGCAACGGATTAGTATGGTGCGTTGGGGGGTGGCGAGAGATATCATCGTCGCCTGGATCGTGACCATCCCTGTCACAGCAGGGATGGCAGCCGGGCTTTTCCTGTTGATAGAGAGAGTACTTACTGCGTAGTATCTATACGCAACTATCCTGATTAACGTTCGAAGTACCATAAGTAAAGAGACCGCCACTGGCGGTCTCTTTTTCCATGTTTTTTATGTGTTAGTCTACTTGATCAGGGCAGTTATTTACGAAAGTGTAGGTGGGGTAGTAGATCAGGTCAGGTTCAAGAACAACTAATTGAACCCAACGTGGTGCGGGTCCAGCCCCTTTGTGGAGTGTCCATGTGACCTTCATGGTTTTGGACCCTGCTTCTGTGAAGTCAAGGGTCTTCTTGGGCGTATGGTTTCCATCGCTTTGTTGGAATTGGGCGACGATCTTCATTGGTCCACTTACGGTGATTGTAGCGATGATATTCCAGTGGACATTCGTTGGGCAGCCAAAAGTGGGATCGCGATCCAATGTGTAATAGACAGATGTGATACCCGAATCGAGATCGTCTCCAACACTAATGCTAACAGATACCGGTGCGTTATATTGACCGACACCAAAAATATGCCCCGAGGGAGATTTGAATTTCCAGGCTCCCTCGTATATTCCAGGTTCAGTAGGAGCTAATAACTGGATTGGGAAGGTCATTGTTTCGCCAGGGGCAATTTCTTCAAAGAAGGGATATTCAGCGGCACCGCCAAGTAAACTGCCGTCCCAGTAGACTAACTTATAGCCGTTATGCCATGTGCAGGTCCCGTTGTTGATGATAGTCCAGCTTTTCATGAAGTATTCACCCGGAGCGACGATCGTCCCATCGGGGACGGTTTCACCTGCAAAATTAGCAACAAGACAATCATCAGGCAGGACCTCCCCTGTATTCGGGACAGGTGTTTCTGTGGGAACTGTGGTTGCGGTAGGAGTAGCTCCTGTTTCTGCAGGTGCGCTTTCTTCTACAGAAGAAGGTTCTGGGGTCATGGTTTTTGCCATTTCTGTGAAGCGCGCTTCGACTGTTTGGGCAGCAGAAGTTGCAATTGATTCTGCATCTACTTCGGTTGATTTTTCACAAGCACTGATGATCAGACTCAAGATGATGAGCATGAACAAAATTTTCTTTTTCATGTTTTATCCTTTCGCGAGGCCCTTTGATGCCTAGCGGACGCTATTATACCGATTTTTGGCTCTCTGTATAGTCTGCGCATTTCCTATTTGGGATAAGTGGAAAGGGTAGCTGAAACTCTCCAGCCACCCTTTTATATAACAGAAGCAAGCCTTTTGCGAGGGCGTTGCGTCCCCTCATCTATTTATGGACAGGTGAAATCAGCTTTTCCAAATTCCTGATGATTGGGATCATCAACATAAAGATAAGCGGTGAAACTCCCACTATGGGGGCAGGTGAAACCGTGTGAAACAGTTTTTGTGCCGGGTTGAGAAAAAGAGATCTTTTTCGTTGATGTAGTGATGTCGCTTTGACCGCTCTCTCGGAATATCCAATGATATTCGACTTCGCCGCCCTTGTTGACTGTAATATCAGCCGCCACCCCAGCATTTGGGGCGTAAAGCTTTACGCTTGTGACTGCAAATTCGCCACTGACAACTTTGATTTGTACATAAACCTTTGCAAAAAGATCGTTTGAAGAATTCCTGATCTGCCAATTGCCGACATAGTTTCCGTCTGTTGCGGGAGCTTTTAGATCGAGGGAGATATCTGCCGTGTCGCCAGGTACGACGCTGGTCATGAGCAATTGAGGGGTTGTGCCGCCCATTTTTTCCCCGCTCACAAAGACAAGTGCGTAGTCCGACGTCCACGTACAGGTGCCAATATTTCTCACGCGCCATGTTTTAGTATAGCTCTCGCCAGGTGAAAAGGCAGTCCCATCTGGCACAGTAACATCAGTGACGAACTTAGCTTTATCACAGTTATCTTCAGTTGGGGTGATTGTAGGAAGCGCCATTAAAGGAGGTAAAGAAGGTTTTGTGGCAATGGGTGTTTGGGTCTTTGGGCGGCTCTCAGCAACTTGTGTAAGTTGTACTGAAGCGGTTTCCGCCGCAGCTGTGAAAACGGCATTAGGGTCAGATTCATTCGCCTGACTGGAAGGAAGATTACATGCAAGGATGAGAATGATTGCAAATGTGATCAGTAATAAAACTCTCTTTTTTATGGTCATGACAAACCTCCTGTGAATGATGATAGCCCAATTTTACATTAACTTCCAAAAAGAAAGACGCCCCGTTCAGTGGGGCGTCTCGGAGTTTCTGTTTTATTCACTATCTGGATGCGAGCCTGCCATCCACAACCCGAGTTTTTCACGTGTGGCGTTTTTTGCATCAACGATGGTGACGATCTCACCACGGAACATGACCGCAATACGATCAGAAAGCGAAAGGATCTCGTCCAACTCGGCAGAGAAGACGAGCACGCCCACACCTTCATCGCGCATTTTGACGATCTCCTTGTGGATATATTCGATGGAGCCGACATCAAGACCACGCGTGGGTTGGTTGGCGACCAGCACATTCAAGGGACGACTGAACTCACGCCCGACAATAACTTTTTGTTGGTTACCACCGGAAAGAGTGGATGCATCGACTTCCGGTCCTGGGGCGCGGACATCAAAACGCTCAACCAGCCCCGCAGCATTCTCAAAAACGGCTTGCTGGTTGCGCATGAGCATCTGCCCGGCGAAAGGTTTTTGGTAATACGTACACAAAACCATATTGTCAGCCAGGCTGTAAGGTAAAACCAAGCCATGTTTATGACGATCTTCAGGGACGTGGCCCATGCCGTGTTCTACAAGATAACGTGGTTTCTCGAAGGGAGTATTTTTCCCTGAGAGTTTTATCTTGCCAGTATCCACACCACGTAAACCGGTAATGGCTTCTGCGAGTTCGGTTTGTCCGTTACCCTGCACACCAGCGATACCCAATATCTCGCCAGCATGGACTTCAAAGGAAATTCCCTTGACTACGGAAACATCTCGCTCGTCTTTAATGCGGAGATCGGAAACTTCAAGAACAACATCTTCAGGTTTTGCGGGAGCTTTTTCAACCTCCAGAAGAACATCGCGCCCGACCATCATCGTTGCAAGCCCCTGCTGATCTGTCTCGGTAGGAGAGGTGTGCCCGACAACCTTGCCGCGACGCATGACGGTTACGCGATCAGCAACTTTGAGAATTTCTTTGAGTTTGTGGGTGATGAAGATGATCGAAACACCCTTTTCGGTGAGTTGACGCATTACGCGGAAAAGGTCTTCTGCCTCTTGTGGTGTTAGTACGGCTGTAGGCTCATCCAAAACGAGGATGTTCGCCTTACGGTAAAGTGCCTTAAGAATTTCAACGCGCTGTTGCACACCAACGGGAATATCTTCCACGATGGCATCGGGGTCAACTTCGAGGCCATAAGCTTCTGAAATTTCAAGAATTTCTCGGCGGGCGCGCTTCAGGTCGAGACTGGTACCTTTGGTGACCTCGGAGCCGAGGATCATATTTTCGGTGACGCTGAAGACGGGAACGAGCATGAAGTGCTGGTGCACCATGCCGATGCCGTAGTTGATCGCATCGTGCGGACCATTGATCTCGACGTGCTTTCCGTCGATCAGGAATTCTCCTTCGTCCGGGGCGTAGAGACCATAAACAACATTCATTAACGTGCTTTTTCCGGCACCATTTTCGCCGAGCAGGGCGTGGATCTCGCCTTTACGGAGATCAAAGCTGACATCGTCGTTTGCGAGTACACCAGGAAAACGCTTGGTAACGTGACGGATTTCAAGAGCTGAATTTTCTGTCATTGTCTACTCCTTGTCGTAGGGCACGCCATCCGCGGCTGGGACGCGTGTGCGCCCAACAAAGCCGGACAAGACGACAATGGTGAGAACGTAAGGCAGCATCCCGATGAATTGATGCGGGACGTTGATACCAGCAAATTGCAACTGGGTCTGCATGGCGGATGCGAAGCCAAAGAATAAGGCTGCGCCCCAGGCACCCAGCGGTGTGTATTTACCAAAGAGCATAACGGCGAGAGCAACAAAGCCGCGTCCGTTCGTCATGGCACGCTCAAAGGAACCAACCGCTTCAAGGGTCAGGAAGGCACCCGCCAAACCAGCGATTGCACCTGCTACGATCACGTTCACATAGCGGACTTTGAAAACGTCCACGCCGAGGGTGTCGGCAGCGCGCGGGTGTTCACCGACCGCACGGGTACGCAAGCCCCATTTTGTGTAAAAGAGAACGTAATGAACAAGGATGACCAATACAAATGTAGCGTAAGTGATGGGGGGATTGTTGAAGAGAGCAGGTCCGACGATGGGGATTTCAGCAAGGGGTCCCAAAGAAATGGGTTGCATCTTGCCTTCGGTGGTCAGACCAACCTGATAGAAGTAGCCTGTTAGACCGAGCGCAAGAATATTGATGACCGTCCCGCCGATGATCTGGTCCATTTTCAGGGTGACGGACATATAGGCGAGTAGCAAGCCCATGAGCGCACCGGCGAGAATAGCAGCGAAAACGGCTAAGAGGAGGTTGCCCGTCCAGACGTTGACAAGAAATCCAACAAAGGCGCCGAGCAGCATTTGCCCCTCGATTCCGATATTGATAACGGCAGAACGTTCACCGATCAGTCCACATAATGCACCCAAAACCAGTGGCGTGGAGTGTCGGATGGTTGAGGCAACAACGGCTTCGGTGATCTGTGCGTTGAGGTTATATTGCCAGATGGTGATACCGATGACACCGAGAATGACGGTTAATGTGTAGCCCCAACGCTTCAGGAATAAGCGCAGGGGGGAGACTTGTGCGGGGAGAGCATTTGTTGTTTGCATGATAGCTCCCTATTGTTGACCCCAGCCGCTGAGGGTGATTTTTTCACCGCCCTCGTCGCGTGCTCGGATAATTTTACGAATGATTATGTCAGCTGTGACAAAGAAGAGCATCAGTGCTTGAATAACATCTGTGATTTCTTTGGCTACACCGGCATTAAATTGCATGGTGCTGGCGCCTGCTTTCATTGCGCCGATCAGGATCGCAGCGGGGATGATTCCAAAGGGGTGGGTTTTTCCAAGCAGGGCGATGGTAATCCCATCAAAGCCCAAGCCAGTATTGAAGCCGGGCTGGTAGCGCCCGACGATGCCTTGTGTTTCAATGGCGCCGCCAATACCAGCTAGAAAACCGCTGATGACCATTGTGAGGATGACCGTAAGCGCAACGCGCATCCCGGCATATTTGGCGGCGTGGGGGTTAAGGCCCACTGTGCGAATTTCAAAGCCCAGAGTGGTGTGTTGTAATAACCACCATACGATGATCGAAGCCAGGACTGCCAGCAGGAAACCGACAGGAATCTCTCCAATGGAGGGGATGCGTGCACTATCTAAAATCGCAGGGGTGCGAGCGACGATATTGCCACCAGATGTATCTTTGAGGGGACCATCTGCGATAAAATCGGTGATGTTGATTGCGACATAATTAAGCATGATCGTGGTGATCACTTCGTGAGCGCCGGTATACGCCTTGAGTGCGCCCGGGATCGCCCCAAAAAGTGCACCTGCTACCGCTCCCGAAAGGAGTGCCAGCGTTGCATGGAGGAAGGGTGGTAACCCTTCAACCAAAAAGCCGACTGCCGCAGCAACTAATGCGCCGAAAAGAAGCTGCCCCTGCGCACCGATGTTGAAGAGCCCGGCTTTGAAGGCGAATGCAACAGCGAGCCCACTGAAAATAAGTGGTGTGGCTTTTTCCAGCGTACGGCCGAAAGCTTTCATACTACCGAAGGAACCTTCGATAAGTGCGCTATAAGCGCTAAAAGGATTTGCTCCCGATACTGCGAGCAGGATCGCGCCGATAACCACGGCTAATAACACTGCGGCCAAGGGAACAGCAATCATGCGCCAGACAGCTACAAACCAACTCGTTGGCTTGTTTTCTATCTCGGTCTTTGCTTGATTTTCCATAAAATAATACCTTCTTCTTTGTGGAATTACAGAACTGAATTTTACCTCGCTTCAATAGGCGCGTAAAGCAGAAGATGCTGTTAATTATGGAAGAAAGGCACTTGTTTAGAAATAAAAAGAGTGTGGCGAAAGCCACACTCTTTTTATTTCTTTAGCTTGATAACTGATTATTGACCGTAGCCAGTGGAGATGGAGCCATCCAACAAGCCGGCATCAATTTCAGCCAATGTGTCTTTGACTTCTTGCGGAACTGCGCTGTCGAAGTCATGGAAGGAAGCCAAACCAGTGGTACCGAAGTAGTTGCCACTGGGGAATTCGCCAGCTGCGGAGGCGCTGATCAGATCAAAGACGCCGGGGGTGATGAGCTTCATTGCGCTGGTGATCAAGCAGGGGTGTGCTTCGGGAACGGTTTCCCACTGATCGGTGTCAACACCAATGCAGAAGACGCCTTCGTGAGAAGCAACTTCGATCAATGCGCCGTTACCGGTTTTACCGCCAGCGCCGAAGACAACGTCTGCGCCCTGGTCGATAGCCTGTTTAGCGGTGGTTGCGCCCCATTCGGGATCAACGAAAGCAACATCCATGCCACCGGGATGGTAGGTGGAGATCAGGTTGATGTCAGGGTTGATGTAGCGAGCGCCAGCTTCGTAACCTTCTTTGAAGGCAACAACAGGGGGAACCAGATCGGTGCCGAGAACGGCAGCGATGGTACCGGTTTCGCTCATTTGAGCAGCCAATGCACCAGCCATGAAGCCAGCTTTGTCTTCAGGGAAGAGCAGACCAGCAACGTTGGCGAGGTTGGTGCTGTCGTCACCATCAAATTCCCAAGCTTGGAACTGGTCAACACCGATGAAGTTGACGCCAGGATAATTGGCAGCTTCTTCGTTAGTAGCCTGACCAAGGGCGAAACCAACGGTGACGACGACATCGTAGTCTTTTTCAGCAAAGAGCTGAATATTGGCTGCGTAGTCTTTTGCATCTTTGGTTTCAACGTATTTGACGAAAGCGCCGAGTTCATCGGCAGCTTGCTGAACACCTTCCCAAGCGGACTGGTTGAAGGATTTGTCGTCAACTTCGCCAACGTCGGTCACGAGACCCACGCACAGTACTTCTTCGCTGGCGCAGTTATCTTCACTGACTTCGGCTGCTGCGCCACCGCAAGCGGAAAGCGCAAGGGCTGCAATCGCGAGGACTGCAAAAAGGGTGTAGAACTTTTTCATTTTTTCTCCTTCTTTCAAAAATAGATGGCAGAAAGTAATAAGGTATAAGTTTACATTTGCCTATACCGCATCCAAGTATACAGGTTATCGAATTATTCGACAAGATGACGAATGTCGTTTGAAGCACAGCCGTCAATCTCGTTCGCTAGAGCGTAATTTTGTTTGGGTCAAGTATGTATTGCCACCAATTATTGTGGACGCCATTTAGGCGACCCGCCACATGCGGGATATGTTTAAGCCACCACTGGTGATGAATACGAATATCGCCATTGCCCCACTCGGCGGCGTTGACCTGGCGCACATCCCCGCGGAAGTAGGGGAAGTTGTACCAGTCGTAGCAGTTGCTGGCGACGAACTTGGGGTTGCCCCAGTCGTAATCCCTTTCGCTATTCGGCGCAAAGTGGACGTTACCCATCTCGGCTTGCCCGGGATTCTTTTTATCGTAGCGGGTGAAACGCTCCCAGAGATTGGCGTTGCCATGTGTGTTGGCGAAGGCCTTTTCCATATGTGATTCAACGCGATGGGTAAAGGCTTCGAGCATCTCGCCCACGCCGCGCTCGTAGGAAAAGCCCATGATGACAAAGCGGCGGGAGATGTGCGCTGTGCCTGCGAGCGGGGGAGCATTGCACCAGAAGGCATCTTTGCCTGCCATGATCGATTCATAGAAACCGGCATAGGGAAAGGCGAAGACCCAAACCTCGTCGATCTCATTATTTTCAATGCGTGCGGGGATGTTGAAATCGTTCAAAATGGCGTGGTAATCTACATCCTGGGGTTGATAGGGCGGGGTGACCTTGTTCAACACGTCGATGTAGAGAGACGGGGAGTAGCGGAAGCCATCTTTTTTCACGGGGAAGTCGTTGATCTCGATGCGTTCTACAATTTCATAACGCCCCATGCCGTGACTGTTTTCGAGAATATCCGCCGAGAAGCCGACCACCAGATCGTCGGGGTCGTTCCAGCCGCGGCGCTGACTGAGCTTTTCGCCTGTGACTTCGTCCATAACGGGGTCGTAGACGATCAGGAGCACGCGGTTAGCGGTAATTACTGCGGGCTCGTTGGGATTGTCCACAGGGGTAGCAGGTTTTGGGTCCACGATTGGTTCGGGGGCGCTTTTCCCCAATCCGAAAAGTTTTCTGAGCAATTTGAGCAAAAGAGACATGGCTTCTCCTTTTGATGTTCTAAGGGGTATCCGTTGCCTTGTAGACCTGATCGCTCTGTGCGATGAACAGGATATGGTTGGCGTTGGTGGTGAGGGCGGTCAACGGATTACGTGGAATGGCGTTATCCTCGCCATTATTAAAGGGATGGAGTTGGCTTTGAAGTTCGTAAGAGCGCGGTCCCAGCTTATAAACTGCCTGTCCTTGTGAATCGAGCAGGAGAATGGCGGCATCGGGCGGGGCGCTCAGATGCATTTCTGTGAAGAAGGCTTGTTCGAAGGTGTTGCCACCGCCCGCGGCGGGATGCGGGTCGATCATTTGGACGGGATTGATGCAGCGCGTGGGGACGTTCTGGTTCAGGCTGTAGGTGCAGCTTGCCAAATGCCCGTCTTTGAAGAGCAGGTAGAGATCGCTGCCTTCCACGCTCATATCGATGGCATTCTCAAGCCCCTCGGGCGCTTGCTCGAAGAAGGCAGTGGGATAGTTGATGAAGGTGGAGGCTTGTCCACCATAGACCCAGACTTCGCGAGAGATCGCGTCCAAAAGATAAAGCACATCTGAATCGAGGGATATCGCGGTTATTTCGCGGAAGCCGACCGAAGGTTGCAGCAATGCAAGCGCTTGCGGGACCTGATTGTCTGCACAATAGAGCAGGTTGCCCTGCTGGTCGATACCGAGAACGGAGGCCGCCATTGCATTGGCTTTGGGCAGGGCGATCAACTCGACCAGCGTACCGACGTTTTTCCCGCCATATTCGCCGGGTATGCAATCAAAGGTATCGTCGTATTGGTAATTTTCACCGATCAGATAAGCGCGCAAAATCTCACCGTTATTGCCATTCAATATGAATATCTCGTTATCATTGGCGGCGATACGGCTAATGTTGATGTTGCGTGGCAAGCCGCTGATGGCAGGCTCGAAGCCCAGGCGAACGATGCCGAGCAATTCATCGAGCTGGTTTTGCGCTTCGCCGCGCAGTTCGCGGGTTTCAGGCGTAATGTTGAAATCTTCGGCCTGATCCAAGGCTACCAGCGTATCCTGCCAGGCGATCCGCTCAGCAACGGGGTCGTCCTGACCGATGGCACGGGCCCGCGCGGCTTCGGCTTGGGCAAAATAATTATCGTATTGAAGATCACGTCCAAAACGGAAATAGACCACGCTGGCGATGGTCACCACCACAAGCGGGATGATGATGGCGATCAAACCCATCACCCAATTGGGTAGACGCACGGGTGTTTCACTATCATCGCTGGGCAGCAGGCGCGGTAAAACTTTCTGCACACCGGCTTTCAGGCGTTCGTTTCCGGCACGCGTGGCTTGCATCCCTTTGGCGATGGCGCGCGCGCTTTGGCGGGCAAGCTCTTCGCTTTTGGATGGACCTGCGGGAATGTATCTCTCTTCCGGTTCAGACTCGAATTCAGGTTCGACCTCTTTCTGCGGCGCGGATACAGGTTCCGGTGCGCGGCGCGGGATGGAATTGGGGATGGTAGGCGAAGGGCGTGCCTGGGGAGGTTTGCTTTCGCTATCTTCACCTGCTGCGGGGAGAGGAATATCTTCCGCTAAAGGCGCGTCTACAGGCAGCGGCTCAGGCTGATGACTGAATGGCGCTCGGGATGGGCGTTTCGGCTCCGGGATCTTCGGCTCTTCCGAGAGCCGCTCGGAGATGCTTTCAAGAGTCGGTTTGGCAGTACGGGCGGGTTTCAGCACCGTTACCGCGCCGCGTCCCTCGCTGACCTCGACCAGCACAGCGTTCTCGTCTTCGCTGCTTTGACGCATGAGAGCGTTTCGAAGAATTTCAAGCGGTGCGGTGTGGTTATCGCGTTGCAGGATCTGCTCCCAAACAGGCGGGAATTTGGGGGTCAGTAGCAGGCGTCCCCCGGCGCGAACCGTCACTTGGGAGAGATAGGCTTTGGTTGCCTGTCCCATCCCCAATCCGCGCCCAGCCAGATTCTCATCATGCACATGGACGCGTTCCGCATCCGCCATCCAGTAGACGTGCGTGGGGCCTGATTCAAGGATATAAAATTGCTCGCCGCGTAGTGCGCCCAGCACAAGCTGCCCAAGCGAATACCGTCCCTGCCCGCTGGTTTCCATATTCTTTTCGAGCAAGTCACCATTTAATGTGCTGGCGGCAGCCCGCAAGGCAGCCGTAACAGAGCCGGGAGTTTGATAAAACTCCTCTGCGGCGCGTGAAGTCATTTGCAAATAATTGACGGTTGAAAAAGGTGCGTTGCCCCCCAAAATAAGATGCACGATCAGACGATCCTTCTCGCGGCTGCGTGCCTTGCGGCGGGGCGGCGCAAGCGCCAGTAATCCCGGCGGCGAAGGGAGTTCGTTGCCGCGTAGGCGATAAAGTGGGAGAAGAGTAAGGTCGAAGTTTTTTGCCACGTCTATTTCCTGTTAGATGCTCTTCATTATACTGGTAAAATCCAGCCGATAAAACAATAAGAAAAGAGGGTGCGTCGCACTAAAACAAAAGAATCTATCCTTCGATAGGCAAAAAGCATATCGAACAACATCTCTTTGTCGAAGTTAGTGCGACGCACATCTGCCTGAACGAAAGCCCTAATATGAATTACACTCTTGTAAACACCCTCGAAGATTTTGACAAACTTGCCCCCAAATGGAATGCACTGCTTGAAGAAAGCATTGCTAATCTGCCCTTTTTACGCCACGAATATCTGCGCGCCTGGTGGTCATCACTCGGTGGCGGCGAATGGGATAAAGGTGAACTCGCCATCGTCATTGCCGAACGTGATGACGAGTTGATCGGCGTCGCCCCGCTTTTCCTGACGAGCTACAAAGAAAAGCCCACCCTGCTCTTTTTGGGTAGCATCGAGATCTCGGACTTTCTCGACTTCATCGTCCGCGAAGCGGATTTGACAGATTTTATTGGTGGATTACTGGATTTCCTCGCCTCGCACGTGACCTTGGCTTGGTCGGCGCTCGATCTACAGAATCTCATCGAAGACTCTCCCTCCCTACCCGTGCTCCAAACGGAAGCCGCCTCCCGCGGCTGGGACTTCACCCAGGAAACCCTCCAGCCCTCGCCTTATGTTGATCTCCCCGGCGACTTCGACGAATACTTGGCGGGCATCAAAAAGAAACAACGCCACGAAATACGTCGCAAGATCCGCCGCGCTGAAGCGGATGAACGCAACGTGGCCTGGTATATCGTCGATGACCCCGACAAACTTGAGAAAAATATCGAAGCCTGCTGTCAACTGATGGCACAGGACCCCGAAAAACAAGCCTTCCTGACCCAAACGATGCAATCGCAAATGAAAGCCGCTATCCACGCGGCCTTCAATGCGGGCTGGTTGCAGCTCGCCTTTCTCGAAGTGGATGGCGAAAAAGCCGCCGGTTATCTCAACTTCGATTACGACAACCGCATCTGGGTCTACAACTCCGGGCTGGATATGAAATTCCGTGATCTTTCTCCCGGTTGGGTTTTACTGGGCTACTTGCTCCAGTGGGCAAACGAGAACGGGCGCAGCGCATTCGACTTTATGCGCGGTGACGAACCCTACAAATACAAATTCGGGGGTGTGGATCGTTTTGTCGTCCGTGCACACCTGGTGCGGTAGAATACTTTTAGTCTATTGGTACGTACGATCGAATAAACCCCATGCCTTATAAGATCAATCACCTTGAAGAAGAAAATATTATCGAAACCGTTTATCGGAACAAAGTCAAACTGATCGATGTGAGCGTTGTTTTCCAAAAGAATCTTCGTTTGGCTAAAAAACATCGCATTAACTTGTTCTTGGTAGATTGTACTGAGATGGTGGACACAAAATCGATGGTGATTGAAAACTATGAAGCCGGTATTTTGTTCAGGCAGTTGATCAAGCAAATTCCGAAACGTGTAAAAAGCGCGATTATTCTCTCACGTTTCCAGTTGGCACGCGAGAACCTACTTTTCTTTGAAATGGTCACTCGCAACCGCGGCGTGAACGTGCGTACTTTCGAAAATCGAGAGGATGCACTCTCATGGTTACTTCAAAGAGATACAGAGCTCTTATAAAAAATACAGGAGTACCTTATGGCAATAGAACTCAAAAGCGAGCAAGTTTGGGAAACTCTTGAAAAGGAGCTTTTTGCCGTTTTGGGCATGGTCACAGCCAAAGGCGAAGCACGTACAGTAGGCATTGTTTATATCATTGATGAGAAAAAACTTTATCTTGCCAGCAAGAGAGAGACCTGGAAGGTACGCCACGTGATGGCAAATCCGAATGTCTCTTTGACAGTCACGATCCCCAAACGTATACCCTTCATACCATTTATCAAAATCCCCGCTGCCACGATCACCTTCGCAGGGGTGGCGCGAGTGCTGGATGCTGCTAGTGTTCCCGACGCAGTCATTGCTTCACTTCTGCGTGGGCTTGATCCTGCTAGTGAAGAAGTTACCAATATGGCGATCATAGAGATCGAGCCGGTCGGGGATTTCGTCACCTATGGGGTCGGTGTCTCGCTAATGACCATGCGCGAGCCTGAAAATGCACGCGGACGTGTGCCCGTAGCCTAAAAATGAGATGATGATCACTTCAAAAGTGACTGTCATCTTTTCCCTCCCAATGCTCAACCGTGAAAAAAAGATTTTCTCCAGAAAAAGGCGCAGCCGTTTTCCTCTCTGGATTCTTTTGCTGGGGCTTCTGGCCATTCCCTTTTTCTTAATTCAACCTACGGAACCCGTTGAAATGCCGGCCCCCGCTGGCCTCACGGTCGTTGCGTCACCCTTACCGACTTACACTCCTCTCCCTCCGCCGACGCATACTCCGCTACCCTACCCTACCGGTGTGCACGGTGGGCGCATCATCTTCACCTGCACACGTGGCGACTACAACCAGATCTGCATGGTCAACCGCGATGGCACGGGGCTGCTTCAGGTAACGCACGAAAATATCAATCACTACTATCCCGCCT
>CAZASG010000054.1:0-24368 GCA_964487745.1 uncultured Anaerolineaceae bacterium
CGACACAGCTGGCTTACTCATTTACCAACCACCCAGTAATACATCAACTATGTCCATTGGCGGCAATGTTACACTGGATACACGAGGCACGTTTTTAGCGCCAAGCGCATTGATTTCGCTGGCTGGCGGAGCGCATACACAGATCAGTGGCCAACTGATTGGTGAAGAGATCGACTTTACAGGAAGCACAGGTACGACAATCACTTACCTTGATGAAGAAAATATCAATTTCCCTCCTCAGATTGAGTTGACAGAATAAGCTTAGCTTATCAAATACATCCAAACAGCCTGTAGCTTGAACTACAGGTTGTTTTTATTAACGCAATCGCGAAAACATTCTGTACCATAAAGGTGGGTATTGTTGGATATTCTCAGTTTTGTCACCCACAATATGTTGCATTTCAGGTATATTTAGATAAAATTATTAAAAACATGTCCATTTAAAAAGGCCTGATTTCATAAACAGGAGGAAAAATGCTGAAGAAGAAAAAAATAGAACAAGGGCAAGCGATCGTATTGCTTGCCCTTGTTATCGTTAGTTTAGTCGGGTTCACTGCACTAGCTGTCGATGGCGGAAATGCCTACGCAAACAATCGCCAAGCACAAAATGCGGCGGATACCGCAGCCTTGTCGGCCGCACTAGCCAAAATTAGAAATAACGATTGGCATACAACTGCACTAAACATGACCACTAGTAATGGCTTTGACAACAACGCATCATCTGTAACAGTCACCGTGCATCATCCTCCACAAAGCGGAGCTTACGCTGATTGCACGAGCACGACCTACGATTGTAACGAGTATATCCAAGTGATCATTGAATCAGAGGTGGAGACTTTCTTTGCACCTATTATTGGCGTAGACACAACAAATAACAGAGTTGAAGCTGTCGCCCGAGCTAAGCCACCTACAACAGAAGTTCTTTTTGACGGGAACGCCGTCGTCGGATTGAACCCAAACCCAAACACCCAATACTGTGCGTTTGATAGTGGTCACAGCAATGCCGTAGAATGGGTATTAGAGGGCGGAGGAATATTCTCTAACGGATGCGCCTACTCAAAGAATAATGATTCTGTAACCTTGCCAACAAGTCCACCAAAGTGTGTTACTGCCGTCGGCACAGCATATAATTTCACTTGCCAACAAGATCAACAAGCCTCTCTTCTCTATACCACCGAAGATATTGAAGCCATGATGCCGCCAGAGCCAGCTTGTGACAATACAGCTGAAGGCGGTTATGTTGTTCCAGATAATCCTTCCAATTTCACATTCGAAAATGGTATTTACTGCGTGAGCGATTTTGACGACTTCCGCCAAGAAGAGATAGTTCTCAACAACGCAACACTCTATGTTACCGATACCGATTTCGACCTTCTCTTTGCCGGACATGGTGGCTTCGCAGGAACCGCTTCAACATCTGGAGTATACAAGGGTTACTATCTTATTGTTGCCATGAGCACAACACCTTGTCAGAGATTTCAAGACCATGGTGTTCAAGTTATGGAGTTTCGCGGACACGCAACTGCTGGTATCGTCGGAACAATTCTCGCACCAACAGCTTGCCTCGATTTTAGAGGGAATTCAAACGGTGCGACAACCCACAGTCAAATTATCGCGAACCACGTCACATCAAACGGTAATTCAGATCTCTATGTACAATACAACGCAGACGAGAACGGGAAAGCTCCTATCCCACCTCAGATTGAGCTAGCGCAATAAAAAGCTGCCCTTCTACTATTGAAAAGGTGTAATTTGCATGAAGCAAATTACACCTTTTTTGATTTCTAAAAGATAATCACCTCTTCTAACTTATTGAGAACCTTATCGTGCCACATTACAAATCTGTAATTGCTGTACAGGGATAAATCAGATATACTAAGTGTAGTTTTTGATAGGTTTTTTCATTTTGTGGAGGATTTATGATCATTAGGAGACGAAAACGCGAACGGGGGCAAGCTATTGTGCTAATTGCCCTAGCCATAGTTGGCTTGGTGGGCTTTACGGCTCTTTCGGTTGATGGCGGGCTTGTGTTTTCTGACAGGCGCCAAGCCCAAAACGCCGCAGATACAGCAGCTATGTCTGCAGCTCTTGCTAAGTTAAGGGGAGAGAACTTCAGCAATACAGCCCTCTCACTAGCAGCCGCAAACGGCTATGATAATAACGGAACATCAAATGTAGTCACAGTCACTACAGCCAACACCCCAAGTGGCGAATGCCCCGATACCGGCACCGATATCACTGTTCAAATCACATCTCATGTGGACACGGCTTTTGCGCCAGTAGTTGGCACAGATCAACTAACCAACACCGTCGCCGCGACATCACGCGCTTGTGATATTCACACTGTTGGTGGTGCCCCCCTCTATAATGGCTCCTCTGTATTTGCGACCAAATCAGGCACCTGCAATGGCGCAAATGGTTCTTCCATTCTCGTAAGTGGAAGTAGTGATCTCCAGATTTGGGGCGGCAATGTGGGTTCAGCCTCAACAGATGGTAGCTGCTTGAATTTCAAAGGTGGTGAAGCTCAACTCAAAAAGGAAGAATCCGGCACAGCATGTGCAGATGTAATTACCGCTGCATCCAGTGGCGGCACCTTTAAGAGTCTAAAGGGAGAGGATGGCTGCGGGAATGTCAATTACAGCCAAACTTTTGATGCTCCTCCCGCCGATTTAGGCATCACCTGTTCGGGAAACGCAACAAAATCTGGAAGCTCAATGAGCCCGGGTAATTGGACTGGCGATTTTCCTCCCTCTAGCGTTCAAACACTATCCCCAGGCACCTACTGCATTAATGGTGATTTCGTAATGAACGGCAATGATAAACTCACTGCCACTGGGGTAACAATTGTTATGAACACCGGGCGAGTAAAATGGAATGGGAATATGGAAATGGATATTTCTGCCCCAACTAGCGGACCTTATGCGGGTCTGGTTATATATGCCCCTCCGTCCAACACGAGCCAAATGACCATCAACGGCAGCGGGAATGTAAAAATGTCTGGCACATTCCTCGCACAAAATGCGCCATGTGATTATGTTGGTAGTGGACAGCTTCAGAAACAATATATGCAATTTATTTGCTATACATGGCAAATGAACGGTAATGCTCAAGCTGAGATCATGTGGGACGCTAGTAAACTATACTCACCAGAGCAAGTAGAAGCGCCAACAATTTCTCTCCTCCATTAAGATATATATGTATCGCGCGTTTTTTTGAACGTGCCTCCCTAACCCCAACAGCCTGCTTTCAGCAGGCTGTTGCTTTTTTATCCCCCCACTTTTTTCTCATTAGCCCGTATCTCCAAGCTTAGTTTTGCGTCCTATTCTATGAAGAAAACTCGCTTTTTACCCAATACTAAAACTTACACAGGAGACACGAATGTCCAATCTATCCGTCAAAAACGTAGAACGCGGTCAAGCCATCATTCTTATTGCTCTTGCGATTGTCGGGCTAGTGGGCTTCACAGCCCTAGCCATTGATGGCGGAAATGCTTACTCAGATCGACGCCAAGCTCAAAACGCGGCAGATACAGCCGCTCTATCTGCCGCGCTAGCAAAGATTAGAGGCAATGACTGGAGCACCGTAGGACAAAATATTGCCAGCAGCAACGGATACGATAACGATAGCGTTACAAATACCGTGACTCTCTATAATCCCCCCATTGACGGCCCTTATGCTGGAAATAGTGAATACATTCAAGCTGTAATTGTCTCACACGTAGACACTTACTTCGCACCTGTTGTAGGTATGGATCAGTTAACAAACCAAGTTCAAGCCGTTGCGCGAGCAAAACCTCCAACAATCGATCCAAGAATCCAAGGGAACGCAATGGTCAGCTTGGCACCCACAGAATGCCAAGCTATTTATGTGCATGGCACAGCTTCAACCACAATTACAGGGGGCGGAATATTTGTCAATTCAAATGGTGAGGAATGCACGAATCCTAACAATGGTGCTTTCGAACATCAGGGCTCCGCTATTGTATCCGCTGTAGATGGAGGGGTTTCAGTCGTTGGGGATGCAGTAGTGCAAAACCCAAGCTTACTTGACCCATACCCTCCCGCAGAAGGGGCTATTCCCATGCTTCCGGATGATCTGATACTCCCACCGATGCCCCCAGCTGACTGTGCAATAGCATCCACCAAATCTGGGGCAACCCTCACTCCTGGTACCGTAGATGCCTCCTGGCTACGGGACAATGTCTTCCTTCAACCGGGTTCTTATTGCATTTATGGTGATCTGGTACTCAATGCATCCAACACGCTTGAAGGACACGATGTCACCTTATTCTTTATGGATGGAGGGCTACATATTAACGGGAAAGGAAATTTCTTACTTGACGCTCCTGATAGCGGTCCATATGCTGGGCTTTTAATTTATCTTCCTCCCGACAATGATGAAATCGTCATCCTGAACGGGGATGCCACATCGGAGTTCTCTGGCACGATTCTTGCCCCGCTCTCCGAAATACAAATCAACGGAACGGGATACATAGACGCGTATAACTGTCAGGTTATCGGATATATTATTGACCTTATCGGTACAGCTGACACATATATCAACTATGACGATTCAAGCAACTATTCAATATACATGCAACCCAAGATCGAACTAACGCAGTAAAATTCAATATCCTTACCAGATTTTTCTCCACCCTAGGCAGTCTGCTTCCCTCGGCAGGCTGCCGTTTTGTTTTTGCACTAAATCCGTTTCGGGTACGTGTACTCGAATGCTATTTTCGAGTACTTGTGCCCCATTCCTTTTGGGGTATAATCCGCCCTGCTTGGAAGAAAACCTCCCAAGCGGGAAAGATAGCGCATGGCCCTGAGCATCTCCAAAGAGATCGTCGAAGGGTGACGAGGAAGAGGGTTCCCCATCGCAAGATGGGAATAGGTTGCACCAAGGTGCAATTGAAAATCGAAAGATCAGCGGAAGCCCTCCGGGTGTGCCACCACCCGACCACCTTTCCCTCCAAAGAAAACCTTACTACAAGGCGTGCGAGCAATCGCATGAGCAAAAAGCAGAGGAGTGGTGTTGAAAAGTTGCAGGTTTTAAAGTTTAAGGTTGCAAGTTACCATACCTTTAAACGTTCTTATATTGAACCTGTAACCTTCAACCTATCAACACAAACTGGAGGAACCCAAATGTGTGGAATCGTAGGTTATATTGGTCCCCGTGACGCAACCCCTATCATTCTCGGTGGTTTAAAACGCCTTGAATATCGTGGCTACGACTCGGCGGGCGTTGCCGTCTTACAGAACGGCGATATTGAAGTACGTCGTGAAGCGGGCAAGCTTGCCCGTCTCGCAGAAATGGTGCAAAACTCCCCCGTCAGTGGGCAGATCGGTATTGGACATACGCGCTGGGCAACCCATGGTGCACCCAGTCAGGAAAATGCCCACCCCCACCTCGGACAGACGGGCAAAGTCGTTGTTGTCCATAACGGAATCGTCGAAAATTTTCTTGAACTACGCGACGAACTCAGCGCCGAAGGCGTCGACTTCAAATCCGAAACAGACACCGAAACCATCGTCCATCTCGTAGAGCACTACATCGCCAGCGGGCTCGACCTAATCGAAGCCGCCCGTGCTACTTTCAAACAGATCGAAGGCGCGAACGTGGTCGTCGTTATGTCTGCCGATGAGCCGGATAAGATCGTCACAGCGCGCATCGGCAACGCGGGTGGCGTCGTGGTCGGCTATGGCGAAGGCGACGAAATGTACGCTGCCTCCGACATCCCCGCAATTCTCGAACATACCCGTCGGGTCGTCTTCCTCGAATCGGGGCAGATGGCGGTCATCACACGCGGGGGCGCGGCATACGAAACTGTTGACGGGACCAAGCTGGACATACGTCCGCAAACAATCGCTTGGGATCCGGTCGCTGCTGAAAAAGGTGAATATCGCCACTTCATGCAAAAAGAGATCCACGAGCAAGTCCGCGCGCTCACTGACACCCTCGCCGGACGCGTCGACTTCGACGAAGGGCGTATCCGCCTGCCGCAGCTCAATCTCACCCCCGAACTTGCCAAACGTATCAACAAAATTTACATCACCGCCTGTGGCACCGCTGCTTATGCTGGCATGGTCGGCAAATATCTCATCGAAGCCATTGCACGCGTGCCCGTCGAGGTTGATATTGGCTCCGAGTTCCGCTATCGTGATCCGATCATCGACGAAAACACCGTTGTATTGGCTGTCTCGCAATCGGGTGAAACCGCCGATACGCTCGCCGCAATGGAAGAGGGGCGCAGCAAAGGTGCGATCTTGTGGAGCATCGTCAACGCCATTGGCTCACAGGCGATGCGCATCGCAGATGGCACGATCCCCATGCAGACGGGACCAGAGATCGGCGTAGCCTCCACCAAAGCCTTCACCGCCCCGCTCGTGGATTTATACATGCTCGCCATTTTATTGGCCGATATGCGTGGAACATTGGATGCCGATAAACGCCGCCAAATGGTCGCCGACCTGCGCCTTGTGCCCGATCTCGTTGGCCAGGCACTCGAACGCGAACCCGACGTGGAAAAAGTCGCTCATGCGATGAGAGATATTAAAGGCTGTCTCTATCTGGGGCGTGGTATCAACATGCCCATTGCCTATGAAGGCGCGTTGAAACTGAAAGAGATCTCCTATATCCACGCCGAGGGCTACCCTGCTGGCGAGATGAAGCATGGACCTATTGCCCTCATCGACGAAGAAATGCCCGTTGTTTGTCTTGCACCGCAAGACCCCTGGCATGAAAAGATGATCTCGCAGATCCAGCAAGCTAAGGCACGTGGCGGTCCCGTTGTGGCAGTCGCCACCGATGGCGACGAGCTCGTCGCTGATATGGCTGACCATGTCTTATGGATTCCCGAAACCCCGTGGATGCTCAGCCCAGTCATCACCGTCATCCCCCTGCAGGTCCTGGCTTATCATATTGCTTCCCTGCGTGGGTTGGATGTTGATCAGCCAAGAAATTTGGCAAAGAGTGTAACGGTGGAGTAAAGCAACTTTCAGTAATTTAAAAAGAGCCGAGCGAGTGAAATCATCTCGGCTCTTTTTTCTTCAAAAAAACATACTTTTTCACTCTAAATTATCCAGTAGCTACAGTATAATCAATATCTGCAGCACTGTTTCAAATTCTCAAAGGAATCTCCCTCCATGAAAATCAGCCGAATCTTTTCCGCCTTGCTTATCACCATCTTGATCGTGGCAGCAATGCCAGCATCGCAAACATCAGCCAACGGCTGTCTGCCCGCATCTGTATCTACTGAGGCGGGATTAGTTGCCGCAATCAATTGCTATAATGCTGAAACCGTCCCTGCGACTTATGTCATTACCCTGACCGCCAATATTAGTCTTACAGCATCAACTCCTGCGATTGATAACACGACTAGTGGCATAGACCTGGTGATCGAGGGAGGCAACTTAACCGTTAGTGGACAAGGGATCAGTGGTGTGCGCCCCTTCCAGATCGCGCCTTCAACAATTGTTACAATGAAAAACATCACCATCACTGGAGGAAATGTCTCTGCTGCTGGTGGCATTCTGACGCAAACAGGCAGCAATCTCACATTAGATAATGCTAAAGTCATTGGCAATACAAGTTCAGGACGAGCTGGCGGAGTTTACAATTACTACGCAACAGTGATAATAAAAAATGGAAGTGTCATTGGGCGATCGGGTTCGCCGAACACATCAGGAGGGCAAGGGGGTGGCATATTTGCAGAAGGACCTGATTCCGTTACCACAATTGATAACAGCACAGTATCCTATAATGTGGAAACTCAATGGGGCGGCGGCGGGATTTTCATCCTAAACGGAGAACTCATTATTCGAAATGGCAGTCTCATAGACAATAATACGGGGGGAGATCAAGATCTTCTATCATACGGTGGCGGTGGCGGTGGCATCTATGTGAATAGTTCTGACTCTGTAACCATAACGGATAGCACAATTTCAAACAATATGGCCGACTGTAAAAAAACCACACCCTGTGGAGGTGGCGGCCTTTGGAGTGCAGGGCAGGTAAACATCACAAACAGCACAATCAAAGAGAATATCGTCAAAAATAATGTTAGCGGGAATAGTAATGGTGGCGGGATTTACATTAGAACCGGTACGACAACGATCACGAACAGCACTCTCTCCCAAAATTCATCTCTCAATGGTAATGGTGGCGGTATCTACACTAATGACGGAACAACCACTATTATGACCAGTACCGTCAGTGCCAATACTACGGCTACTGGTGATGGTGCCGGGCTTTATCTCTCTGCGGGCATCCTAAATATTGATCGCAGTACCATTAATAATAATCAGGCAAATGGATTTGGTGATGGAGGCGGTTTACATAGTAATAATGGCAGCTACAATATCACGAACGCCACCTTCTCAGCTAACCGCGCTAATGGTGGTTATGGTGGTGCCATTGAGCATTCCAATGGAGCCGGAATAATCAACAACAGCACCTTTGCTGAAAACTACGCCGGCGATGGCAGCGACGGCATCCGCAAACTTAACGGTACCGTATCCTTCAGCAATACGATTATCGTTGACCATCAATTTGAAAATTGCGGTGGCAACGCCGTTTCTGATGGTGGCCACAATCTCTCAGATGACAGCGATTGTGGTTTTTCTGGCGATAATGGCATCACATCAGGTGTCGATATTGCCACTATCCTGGCCGACAACGGTGGCCTGACAAAAACTTACGCCTTAATGACTGGAAGTAACGCAATTGGCACAGGGAATAATGCGACCTGCGAAAATACCGACCAGCGCGGTGTTGGACGCCCACAAAGTACAACATGCGATATTGGTGCCTTCGAAGTCGATAGCACTGCACCTACAGTCACGACAACGAACATCTCATCTTCGTACACAACCAGACCGACCAGCCTGACCTTTACCTTCAGTGAAGATGTCTTCGATGCGCCTGGAGAAAGCGGTCTCACCGACGATGTCACAGATCTTTCTAACTATATGCTAGTCGAAGAGGGCAGCACGGCAGGTTTTCAAACGACAGCCTGCAACAACATTGACCTTGTCAATGATTCAATAAGTGTGGCGGATAGTCTCAGCTATAACAATGCCACTTTTAGAACCACGCTAAATTTCAACACACCTATTCCAGAAGGAACCTATCGCCTCTTCGTATGCGGTACAACTTCCATCGTGGATTGGGCAAATACCCCACTCAACGGTGGTACGGATAGCGTCTATGACTTCACCGTCCAGACTGAATCATCCGCCTCGTCCTTGCCCGATACCGGCTTCCGTCATGGAGAGATCACCCAGCTCCACAAGCAGCCTGCCGCCCAAGCCTACACCAGCACAGCCATGCTACTAGAGATCCCTAAACTCAGCGTATCCATGCCCATCGTCGGCGTGCCCCTCACCAACGGAGAATGGGACGTAACCTGGCTCGGCAACAGCGCGGGCTATCTGGCTGGCTCCGCCTTCCCTACATGGGCGGGGAATACCGTCATCACCGGCCATGTTTGGGATGCGTACAATCAGCCGGGCATCTTCTCGGAGCTGAAAACTCTCAAATACGGGGATCAAATCCATATCCAGGCCTGGAGCCTGACTTACACCTACGAAGTGCGTGAGAGTAAATTGGTCACAAAAAAGAATGTGAACGCTGCCTTCCAATCCGAAGAATACGATTGGCTAACGCTTGTAACTTGCGAATTCTACAATCCCTTTAGTGGAGAGTATCTCTTCCGCAGGGCTGTAAGAGCTGTGTTGGTATCTGTCAAGTAACAAACAATAAAGTTAGAATAAGAGATGCCGATTGTTATAGAAACTCTCGGCATCTTTTGTTTTGCGCTATAATCGCCCCTATGTTCCTCCCCACCACCCCTAAAGAGATGCAAGCCCTTGGCTGGGATACACTCGACATCATTATCGTCAGCGGCGATAGCTATATCGACAGCCCCTTCATGGGGACTGCTGTGATCGGCAAAGTCCTGATGGATGCAGGTTATCGCGTCGGCATCATTGCCCAGCCCCGCACCGATACGCTCGTGGACATCGGAAGGCTCGGTGAGCCCAAACTATTCTGGGGGGTAACGGCTGGTAGCATCGACTCGATGGTCTCGAATTACACTGCATTGAAGAAGAAACGCCGTACCGATGACTACACGCCGGGCGGAGAGAATATCCGCCGTCCCGACCGCGCCACTATCGTTTACACAGGCCTCATTCGGCGCTTTTCAAAACAAGCCAGCCCCAATCAAGTTACAGCCCCCATCGTCCTCGGCGGAATCGAGGCATCCCTGCGACGTGTGCCCCACTATGACTACTGGACAAATAAGATCCGCCGCTCGATTCTTTTCGACGCCAAAGCCGATTACATTCTTTACGGCATGGCAGAAAAATCGACGCTCGAATTTTCTGCGGTTCTGCGTGATGGAAGAGATCCGCGCGAAATACGCGGCTTGAGCTATATCGCCAAAGAACCCCGCGAGGGCTATCTTGAAATGCCCGCCTACGAAGCAGTCGCTAAAGATAAAAAAGCCTTCATCGAGATGTTCCACCTCTTCTACCATAACAACGACCCCATTCCCGCCAAGGGATTGACCCAAAAACACGGTGATCGCTATCTCGTCCAAAATCCGCCCGCACTCTATGCTACCGAAGAAGAACTCGACCGCGTCTACGCACTAGAGTACGAACGAGCACAGCATCCCTACTATGCCAAACATGGGAAAGTGCGCGCGCTGGACACCGTCGGATTTTCGATAGCCTCCCATCGCGGATGTTATGGTGAATGTAATTTCTGTGCCATCGCTGTTCACGAGGGGCGCACGATCCGCTCACGCAGCCAGAACTCCATTGTCTCGGAGGCAAAAACGATCACGCAACACCCAAAGTTCAAGGGCTATATCTCTGACTTGGGTGGACCAACTGCGAATATGTACGGGTACGAATGTGGGAAGAAATTGAAGGCTGGCAACTGTCCAGCAAAGCGATGTTTGAGCCCGGGAGTCTGCCCCGTGATCACGATCGACCACCGCCCCCATGCCGAAGTGCTGAACAAAGTTCGGGCGCTGGACGGCGTCAAAAAGGTTTTCGTCGCATCTGGCATCCGCTACGATATGATCCTGAACGACACAGAGCACGGCGATGCTTACTTGAAACAACTCGTCAATCATCACACTTCCGGACAAATGAAGATCGCGCCAGAGCATACCGAAGACAACGTACTGGCACACATGGGCAAACCGGGGACTGAATCGCTCGTCAAGTTCAAGGAACGCTTTGAACAGCTCAACCGAAAAGCCGGCAAAAAACAATTCCTGACATATTATATGATCGCCGCCCACCCCGGCTGCGATGAGAGTGACATGCGCAAAATGAAGGGTTTTGTGAGCAGCGAATTGAAAATCTCTCCTGAACAGGTACAGATATTTACCCCCACGCCATCCACCTATTCGAGCGTTATGTACTGGACAGAGATGGATCCATGGACGCTGGAACCGCTCTTTGTTGAAAAAGATATCGGACGGAAGCGTAAACAAAAAGACATCATCACGGCAAAACCTAAAAAACGTAGGTCCCCCCATCAGGCACGTCGCTAAGAAAAACTCGCGATTACTCGCGAGTTTTTCTTTTAGGAAGCCATTTCTTCCAAAATGCCTGTCAGCTTTTCCGCTAAAGCGGCCCGGTCGAAATGCTTTTCTACATACTTTCGCCCCATTAGGCCCATTGAGCGGCTTTTTTCGGAATCAGTAGCCAGTGTGCGGATTATGTCCGCCAACGCAACAGCATCCCCGGGTTGGGCAAAAATACCGCACCCCGCGCCATCCACCACTTCACGGATAACCCCGTCAATCGCGAGGGCCACTGGACGTCCGGCAGCCATATAATCAAAAACCTTGTTTGGATAAGTGGTCTTGTACCATTCGATCGGTTTTAAGATCGCAATACAGGCGTCCGCCGCTGCAAGTGCATCCGCCATTTCGCTCTTAGGCACTGAGGGGATAAAACTTACGTTTCTCAACTTCATCTCATCAGCACGAGCCTGCAAACCGGCTTTCTCTTTTCCATCACCCAGTAAAACAATCTGCACTTTCGGCATATCCTGCAACCGCTCGGCAGCACCTAAAACCACACCAAGATCATTCGACATCCCATGTGCACCTGCATAAAGCGCCACGAATTTGTCGTTAAGGAAATGCGATGAACGGAAGTCTGCGCCATCTTTGGCGGGATCAAACATCCCTGCGTCTGCCCCGTTCACGATAAGCTCAACCCGCTTCGCTCCCAAGTCCCGCACGTGCTGAACGTATCCCGGGCTATTGACCATCACCCGATCCGCACTCCGATAAAGGAAGCGCTCCAACCATTCGGATGCGGCGACAAGTGGCTTATTAGTCAGAACACCAACAGCGATAGCAAAGGCAGGCCACAGATCGCGCACTTCAAACAAGAAAGGAATCCGTTTGAGTTTTGCCAGTAACCAAGCCGTAATTCCCTGGAAAATTGGCGGGGATGTACCCCAAACCAAATCCACGTTTTTGACGCGCAAACCGACAATGAAAGATGAAACCATAAACGAAAGAAAGGCAAAAACACGATGCACAAAGGATTTGTGGTGCGCACGATAGACATAGCTGCGCAAGATCGTAATACCTTCTTCAGCATCATCTTTCCGCACGAAAGAAACACGATCCCCGGTGCCGGTGATATAACTGACGGGGCTGGCGATGATCGTGACACGATGTCCACGCCGAACGAGATAACGCGCAAGTTCATGGTGACGGGTACCGCCAGGTTCGTTGATCGCAGCAAAGGCTTGGTGGATGATGAGAATGTGCATGAGGGTCTATGGTTGCAAATTGAATTCAGTGGTGAATTGTACTGCATCCTGTGCAGTGACTTCGAGGGCAAGGGAAAGCGCAGGGTTTTTTATTCCGTAAGTCGGAGAGTACCAGCCACGCGTTGGCGGCACATCGCCACTGCCGTAGAGAAGTTCGCCAGCTCGGACAAGGGAAAGAGTTGATGAGTGATGAGTGATGAGTGATGAGTGGATGCCAATTTTGATAATGCCTTGTTGAGTATGCAGATATAGGGTTATCTGATCGTCGCTACTTTCCACTTTCCACTCCCCATCTACTAAAAGCCAGTGGAGGCGATAGGCGTAGGGTTGTGGGTTCGAACGTTTGAAGGTTTGAAGGTTGTCTTCAACGCGCCAAATATTATCCACAAATGAAACTGTTCGGCGATGGGTTACACCTAATCTTCGATAGCCGTTATGCTCTGCAACAATCCGACTATCCGACTTCTCAACTGCGTGACCACGCGACCAATCCAGATACATAAAGCGACTGGTGCGCGTCATTTGATCTTGATTGTTGACAGTGACGGTATTGTGGAATTCGGTCGCGGCGAGGGGATTGTCCCAGGGCGTTTCAGCATTGTAGAGATAGGTACCGGGGTCGAGGGTGATGTTCTGTCCCTGCCACCAAAGGTCGAGGTGGAGTTGGTCAGCGTGGGCGAGGCGGAGGTTGTCCTCAGCAACACGGAGGGATGTCCAGGTTTCAGTTGAGGGTTTTAGAGTTCGCAGGTTGAAGGTTCGATTCTCTTTTTCATGCAATTTTGAACCTTTAGTATTTAGCCAAAGTGACATTTCGTCCCATACACCTGCATCGATGTTTTTTTCATCGAAAAAGGATTGCGATGCCGCACTGACTGCAGGGCGAAAATCGCGGAAGTCGCCGTTGGCGAGCGGGAAAATATACGCGCCATCGTTTGCGCCAAGGTTGGGCGTGTTGCCTGAAATGGGGTCGGTCAAGTCCGCAAGCCAATGTGTGGCATTAGCAAGATTCTGTTTGGCTTTCTCTGTAATCCAAGATGACTCTGTAATTGTACTCACCCAAATAGCAAGTTGGAGCATCAGGCGATGATAGTTGACACTGCGTTGGATGTACTCCCCTTTTTTATCGATCTGATTCTCAAAGCTCCAGTTCAGCCATTTGATACCGAGCTTTTTCCATTTTTTAGATTCAGGGTGGTCGGGCAAGGCAAGGGCTGCTGTAAACAACCCCGCAGCTTCGCTGGTGAGATGATTGTTGTTCTGAGAACGGGCGTAGAGCAAGGTTGAGGGAATTCGTGCGGCGTGCTCTGCAATAGCTTCTGTCAAACGTCCCAGTTGTTGATTGCTCGATTCACGTGCATCCCAGAAGGCTTGAGCGGCCCATATCAAGGCCATTAGACGAATGGCAACTTCTTGGCCGTTCATCCAGTGGGGGCCGATATTCGCGGGATTAGCGCTGTCAAAGATCTCGAAATAACGCCAAAAGGCTTCGGCATATTTTCTTTCGTCAGTCGCGTGAAAGGCGCGTCCCAAGGGAAATGCCCAACCAAAGCGGGCGGGCTCCCAAATATATTTAATGTCGGGATGTGGAAGGTCCGCGTAGGGGATATCCGCTTTGTGGGTTTCGTATTCTGTCCAGTGGCGCGGAGGCAAGCCCAAGTCAAGTTTGATCTCGGTGAGTTCCCCACCGAAGATACGGAAACGCCCATTGACGACCTCGTCCGCTTCGGCGCGTAACTCTTTTAATCCGTCTTCACCAAGAACTTCAAGAAGTTCTTCGCGCTCCGGGAAATCAAAGAGCAAGCGGAGCGTGGGAATCGAGCTTGGTTTTTTGGGATTGCATTTGAAGTAGCCCATTTTTAGCCCAAGCTTGTAGAGGGCATAGAGGAAGACCGGGATAGGGCCGAGCTGACGAACGATCTTGAAAACTTTCAGAAGACGCGATTTCATATCAAGCTATCCATATCTTTCAATCAGCTGTCGAATAGCTGGCATAAGAGGTGGGCTGATGTTTTCCGGCAGGGCATCGAGCGGGAAATATTCATAGCTACTATGCTCTTCGGGATTGATTTTCATTTCGCCGTGCAAGTCACGCGTCAGATAAATAATGGAGATGTTATGCACTTCATCGCCATTGGGATATTTATAATACAGTTCATCGCCAGAGAAAACGCCAAAAAGGGACATTTCTCCGATCTCGAACCCAGTCTCTTCACGGGTTTCGCGACGAGCGGCTTCTTCCACCTTTTCGCCCAATTCTATTCCGCCGCCGGGAACGCCCCACATTTTATTATCGGTGCGCATCAACATGAGCAGGCGATCCTGTTCATCGAGAGCAAAGACTGTCGCACCGACCATGAGGATTGGCGCGTGGCCAAGGTGTTGGCGCAGGGTTTGGATGTAGTCCATATTACATTATCAGCAAGGGGATAAGCAAATAGAAAATCGGCAGCAACACGAAACTTGACCAAACAACCGCTTTCTTCTCAGCACCCTGATTATATAATCTCCAAGCTAAAACTGCCGAACACGCTGGAAATAAAACACCAAACCACAACATGAAAATTTGCAGCAAACTTGGGGGAGAATACAAGTCATCTGAACTTGTCTCAATCAACAAAAAAGTTGAAAAAATCGCCGCCAAAAACAAGATAATCCAAGGAATAATCGAAACAAGTTGTGAAACAACCAGCCAATTCCAAGAATTTTCTCTTTTCGTTTCGTTATCTCCACTTAGATTCATATTGTTACGAGTCAAATACAACTAAATTTTGACCTTCTCCCCACCCCTCAGCGACTCGACCGCCGCGAAGCTGGCTTTGGTCACACCGATCAGTTGTTCATAAGGAATGGGCGGCTCCCCGCTCTTGACAGCCTTCTCTAAAGCAAGCATTTCATCCTTCCAGCCTTTGTCTTGGCCGAGGCGGTTTTTGATCGTTTTGCGTTTTCCGTTATGTACCATTTCAAGGGAGCGGTAGTCGTTCAATGTGGCGACTTTGCCGCCGCCGAAGACTTCAACGCGTTCTTTCGGCACAGATTTATCACCGTTGGCGAGGTAGTCCACAATGCCGATCGAGCCATCGGGAAAGGTGAAGGTCATAGAGACGTTATCTTCGCGGTATTTGCCATTATCGGGCAAAGCATGGGCACTCACGCTGATGGGTGCTTCGCCGACGAGGAAAGTCACAAAGTCGATGAAATGACAACCTTCGCCGATGATGCGTCCACCGCCCTGCTCGGGGTCGTGGAGCCAGTGTTTGAGCGGGATGTAGCCCGCGTTAATGCGATAGTGGACGTGGATGGGTTC
Source organism: uncultured Anaerolineaceae bacterium (assembly GCA_964487745.1). GTDB lineage: Bacteria > Chloroflexota > Anaerolineae > Anaerolineales > Villigracilaceae > Desulfolinea. The sequence continues at coordinate 16,118 of CAZASG010000054.1, forward strand.
GACGCGGTCGGCGTAGAAATTGCCGAGCTCTTTTGCTAACGGTGCAAAACGGCGATTGAAACCAACTGTGACGAGTGATGCATGATGCGTGAGGGCTTCTTCTACTTGAGTTAGTTGCTCGGCATTCACTGCGAGGGGTTTTTCGACAAAGACGTGTTTGCCAGCTTCAAGCGCCTTGATAACTAGCTCTGAATGCAGGTCGTGGCGGGTCAGAATAGCAACAGTGTTGACATTTTCATCGTTAATGATCTCATCTGCGCTCGAAGTAGCATAGCCGAAACTAAATTTCTTCGCCGAATGCTGCGCTTTCAATCCGCCCGCCGAAGCGATGCCGACGAGTTCGATATTTGTCTTCTTGAGAGCGGGCAAGAGGGTCGCATTCGCAAAGAGCCCCGCACCGATCATGCCTAATTTGACGAGTGATGCGTGATGGGTGACAGCAGGAAATTCAACCTTTCTTTCTTCTGTCTTCTTTTCCTCGTCATAAGTTAGCACCACCCCAATAAAGGGTTCTTCTTTCTTGCCTGTGATGATCTCATAAGCTTCTTCAGCCTTCTCAATCGGCAAACGATGTGTGATAAGCGGCTTAACATCCATTTTGCCGCTCGCCAGCAAATCGACCACGGCTTCAAGGTTGCGCCCTTCCGTCCAACGCACGTAGCCGATGGGATAGTCAACACCGCTCTCTTCATAGAGCGTGTCATAGCGACCTGGGCCATAGGAGCGGGAATTGACGAAGTCCAGTTCTTTCTCAAAGTAGATTTTTCGTGGGAATTCCAGACCGACAGCTCCCGTCGCGACGATGTGAGCGCGGTCGCGCGCGATTGAACCTGCCAACGTTACCGGATCATTGGATGGCGTATCCGCACAGATGATAACCGAATCCGCGCCCCGATTAGCGGTAAAGGCTTGAACGGCGTCCTCTGCCCGGTCACGGGAGCAAGCCGAAAGCCCGAGCGATTCCGCGAGCGCCACACGTTCAGAGTCCACGTCGATGCCGATGGCACGGCATCCTGCTGCTTCGGCAAGCTGAAGAGTCATTAATCCCAATAAGCCCACACCGATCACAGCAACAGTCTCACCCAGTTTGGGATCCGCCAAGCGAAATCCGTGTAAGGCAATGGCACCGAGAGTGGCAAAAGCAGCGCTCTCGAAATCGAGACCATCGGGCATTGGCACAAGTAGATTACGCGGCACAACGGCATACTCAGCGTGGACGGCGTATCCGCCACCTGCACAGGCTACGCGCTGTCCAACGTGAAAACCATCCATGCCCTCACCAAGCTCGACGATGGTGCCAGCAGAGGAATAGCCCAACGCCATGGGCTCATCAAGGCGATTGAAGGCCGCCTGGGCTGTATTGATCAGCCCTTCGCGCAAAGCTTTGTCAATCACCTGTTTGACAAGATCGGGGCGAGAGCGGGCTTTACCAACAAGGTTCTTCTCGGCAAATTCGACCACCATCCGCTCAGTACCTGCCGAAACGAGGGATGCGGCGGTTTTTACCAACGCCATCCCCTTTCGCGGGGTAGGGACGGGAACTTCTTCGACAACGGCTTGGCCGGTTTTCAGGTTTTGGAGGAGTTGTTTCATAGTTTTTTGGTTTCTTATTCGATATTTCAGAACGAGAGTTGCGCCCCACAGTATACCGCAATATCAGAAGTCGGCTCTGATCGGTTTGTGTACCAAATTTGTGCGATTTGTGACGAAAATCATGACAAATTACATGCTATACGCAATCTTTTAACAATGAAAAATGTAGCTTTCGCGTGTATAATTGTCGGGCTAGTAAATATAAACAAGGAGAAATCCCTTGACCGATCCTCGTGTAGAAAAATTTGCCCAAATTCTCGTCAACCACTCTGCCCGCATTGTCAAAGGCGACCGTGTGCTTATTGAAGCCACCGAAGCCGCAAAGCCGCTTGTACGAGAACTTTATAAACAGATCCTTGAAAAAGAAGCCTTCCCCGTCCCGATGGTCTGGGATTTCGCCGCGCAGGATGTGGCATTTCTTAAATACGCCACCGACGAACAACTCGACTTTGTGCCACCTGTTCAGAAGATGGCATACGAGCAATTTGAATCACGCATCCGCATCCACTCGCTGAGCAACACTCGCGCCCTGACAGGCATTGATACCGATCGTTTACAACGCCGTGGAAAAGCCCTTGGCGAGATTACCGCTACTCAAATGAAACGTGGCGCAACGGGCGCATTTAAATGGGTCACCACCCTCTTCCCCACTGAAGCCTACGCTCAGGATGCTGAGATGAGCTTTACTGATTATGAGGATTTCGTCTACCGCGCCTGCCACGCCAACGAAGATGACCCCATCGCCTTCTGGAATAGCGTCCGCGATAAACAACAAGCCGCTGTCGATTTCATTCAGGGACACGATCAGGTCGTCTTGCAAGGACCCAATGTCGACCTAACTCTCTCTATCAAAAATCGTACCTTCAAAAATTCGGCAGGCATCTTCAACATGCCAGACGGCGAGATCTATACAGGTCCGGTTGAGAAATCGGTCAACGGCTGGGTCAAGTTCACCTATCCAGCCATCTACAATGGCGTCGCCGTCGAAGGCACAGAGTTAACCTTTAGCAATGGCAAAGTCACCTCCGCTAAAGCCGAGAAAAATCAAGACTATCTGCTCAAGATGCTCGAAACCGATAAAGGCTCCCGTTATCTCGGCGAGTTCGCCATCGGCACCAACTTCGAGATCGACAAGTTCACCGGACAAATTCTCTTCGACGAAAAGATCGGTGGCTCCTTCCACATGGCGCTGGGCGCCAGCTATCCCGAAACCGGCGGCAAGAATAAGAGCGCCATCCATTGGGATATGATCTGCGATATGCGCGAAGACTCCGAGATCATCGTAGATGGCGAACTATATTATAAGAACGGCGAATTCGTTTTCTAAACGACCATCTCCCTTACAAAGCAAAAGCCTCTCATTTTGAGAGGCTTTTTTATTTCAAAGAAATTCTAATATCTACCTACGCTTGGATCAATTTGGAGAGCATAGGCTTCGATCCCGCCACGCAGGCTGAACACTTTTTCCATCCCTTGAGATAATAGCCAATGCGTCACCTGAGCGCTGCGAATACCGTGATGACAAACGACGATCACAGGAAAATCTTCAGACAATGGTTCCATACCACGTTGCGCCAGTTGACTTAGGGGTGCCAAACGCAAGCGATCATCTTTCCATTTTGCACGAGCTAACTCCCAGGGTTCGCGAACATCTAGGATAATGAACTCATCGTTTGATCTGAGCATTTCACTCAGATCATGAGCATTGATCTCCGGAATATTCACGCCCGCCAGAATCCCCGCCGCACAGCTCGCATTTCTTCTGTCGTTACAAAGGCATCCTCGTCCACTTCGCGGATGATCTTCGCAGCTAAATTAACACGTCTCCGCAAAACGGCAATATTAAGCATGCTAACCATGCCATCTTTACCTCGTGCAGAAACTTCGGTAACCGCAAAACCTTCATCCCGAAGCCTTTCTGCCAACTCCGCGCCGCGTAGAGAGCTAACAGCCTGGACACGTACATAACCGATCGCCATCTTCCCTTCCAGCCAAACGCCCAGAACACCGCCGGTTGCAAAGCCAGCCGCATAGCTTACGATATTCAGAAAGTTATCCAGGTTGCTCAACACAGATGTAATAGCTAAAACAAAGATCATAGATTGGACAAAACCCAACAGCCAGGTTGCGAGCTTACTACCACGCATACTAACCAAAATGCGCACAGTACCAAGGGTCATGTCAATAACACGTAAAATGAAAATTGCCAATGCATAAGCCCAGACAGGCAATGTTTGAACAAGTTCTTGCATTTTCTTTTCCTATTGAATCAAAAGTATTTTATAAAACAATTGCTCTTTATGAGCTTTTCAATCCTATCTTAAATAAAATTGATGTGCAACGCACCTAAAAAAGATACGCTTGCACATCAATTTTAGATTTTAGTTTTTTTTACTTGCTTGCAGGAATATAGAGTTGCTCAACATATTCCTTCACCATACGGCGCATGGAGAATTGCGGTGTAATGGTGCGCAAGTTATTCTTCATCATCGCGATCCATTTTGTGGGCAGGTTATTGCCGTCACGATCATAGTAGAGCGGGATGATCTCATTCTCAAGAGTCATGTAGAGGCTGGCAATATCGCTCTCATCCTGTGATTCAGTATTGGGAGCAACATCATCACCAATAGCCCAACCGTTATGGCCGTTATAGGCTTCACGCCACCAGCCATCAAGAACGGAGAAGTTCATAGCGCCATTCATGGCGGCTTTCATCCCGGAGGTGCCGGAGGCTTCGTTAGGGCGACGAGGAGTATTAAGCCACACATCCACACCCTGGACAAGATAACGGGCAACATTCATATCGTAATCTTCAAGGAAAACGAGACGCCCGCCGTTTTCAGCTTTTTTTACAGCCCGATACACTTCCTGAATAAGCTGCTTGCCCGGTTCATCCGCCGGGTGCGCCTTTCCGGCGAAGATGATCTGTACGGGGCGGTTGGGGCGGTTGAGCAAGCCCAATATGCGGTCCAGATCATTGAGGATCAGATTCGCCCGTTTATAGGTGGCGAAGCGGCGCGCGAAGCCGATGGTCAGCACATAGGGTTCGAGCAAGGCTCCTGAAGCGATCGCCTGCACAGGATGGAAACCGCCTTTGATCCAGCGGCGGCGCGTACGTTCCATCATATAGAAAACAAGCTTGCGTTTAAGATGATTGCGAACTTCCCAAAGCTCCTGATCGGGAATATCGTCAATCGCACCCCAAAGTTTGGGATCATCATGACGCTCGACCCAATCTTCACCGAGATATTTCTGATAGAGCACGCCCAAACGACGCGCCAACCAGGTATTTGTGTGAACACCGTTGGTCACGTAACCAATGGGGACATCGTCTTCTTCCTTATCAGCCCAGAGGAAGTTCCACATGCCACGTGCCACACGCCCGTGAAGTTCGGAAACACCATTACGATGATCGGCATGACGCAACGCAAGTACACCCATGCTGAAGGTCTCTCCCCAAGACTGCTGATTGCGCGCAAGGCTGACGAACTCATCGCGGCTGAGATTGAGCTGGGGCCAGAGCGCGGCGAGATATTTGTCGATCATCCAGAGCGGGAATTCGTCGTTCCCAGCCGGGACGGGGGTATGCGTGGTGAAAACGTTGCTTACACGAGTCTCCTCAATGGCTTCTTCAAAGGTTTTGCCTGTCTCCACAACTTCGCGCGCTCGTTCCAGAATTTGGAAGGCAGCATGTCCTTCATTCATATGCCAAACACTGGGATCATGTCCCAGCTTGCGCATGGCACGGACGCCGCCCACCCCCAACAGAACTTCCTGCGAGATACGCAGATTGATATCGCTCCAGTAGAGACGCCCGGTCAGCTTTCGATCTTCCGGGTCATTCTCCGGGACGTCTGAATCCATTAAATAAAGGGGGATTCGACCCACACGGACTTCCCACAAACGTGCGGAAACGACTCGGTCTGGGAATTCAACACTCACCGTTATATTCTTACCCTCTTCGTCCGTCATCGGGACGAGGGGCAGATCGTTAAAATTCAGTGGGTTATTGATAGCTTCCTGCCAGCCATCTTCAGAGATACGTTGTGAGAAATAGCCTTCGGCATATAAGAAGCCGATTCCTTTCAGGGGCAAGCCAAGGTCAGAAGCCTCCTTCAAGTGGTCACCGGCTAACACACCCAAACCGCCAGAGTAGATCGGCAAAGTCTCGTGCAAGCCAAATTCCATAGAGAAATAGGCAATGGGCTTTTCGCAAAAAGCGCCATGATTCTTGTCACACCATGTGCCGCTCTTTGCCATGTAGGCATCAAAATCGGCAAAGACTTTGTCATAATTTTCAAGATAGCTTCCCTTTTGCGCGGCTTCATTTAAAGAAGAGCGGCTTACCTGACGCAAAAAAGTGATCGGATTATGCGCCAAGTGCTCCCAAAGTTCTCCATCTACATGCGAAAAGAGACGCTGGGCTTGCGGCTGCCATGTCCACCAAAGATTGTAGGCGAGTTCACCCAAACGGTTAATACGACGGGGCAGGTCAAAATGGTTCGGAATACGTGTTTGAAAAACAGTCATTTTCTTCTCCAAAGCTGTCTGCATCGGCAAACAGAAAGTTGTTCAGTCAAAAAACGTCGTTATCTTACCACCCTTTTGGAGAGATTCAAGTACAACTTCATCATCTCTCCAAGAGTTTAAAAGATCCAACTTATCTTTGAAATTTAGATTTTTTGACTTGCCCTATCTTTTGATTGACGAGTGAAGAAGCCCTGTGATAAAATCGCTCCGCTAGTGCGCCCGCCCCCATCGTCTAGTGGCCTAGGACGGGGCCCTCTCAAGGCCCAAACCGGGGTTCGAGTCCCCGTGGGGGCACAACTTCAAAAGCCGCTGAATAGCGGCTTTTTTGATTCCTTTTCGTTATTTTTCTCTTGAAAATTACCTCTTTACCACTAAAAATCACAATAAAGCATTAAATAGTGGTTCGAGTCTCCGTTCTTATTTCCACCACCTTCTTGCGGAGGCTTAGCAGAAGTTAGTTTCTATCCCATTTTCTCCGAGCCTGTTTTTTTAGGCTTTTAGATTATAATTCCTGCACGAGGTCTCTTATGAAACTGAATGAATTGAAAAAGATCAAAGCAGAACTCTACAAAATTGCGGCTAAATACGGTATCCATAAGGTTTATGTTTTTGGCTCTGTAGCGCGTGGGGAAAGCAACCCGGCCAGCGATATTGATCTCCTCGTCGAGATGGAGGCAGGCGCATCCGCTTTTGGAGTAGGGGCCTTTCAATTTGAAGCCCAAAAGCTGCTCGGTGTGCATGTGGATGTTGTCCCGACCTTTACGCTGCCAAGAGTGGAAGACAAGGACTTTGTTCAGTCCCTGCAAGCAGAGGCCGTTGCCTTATGAAAAACCAGAAAAGGTTACGCGATATTCTGGCTGCGATAGAAAATATCGAATCTTATGCGCTTAAAAGTTATGAAGCCTTTTTAGTCGACCACAAAACGCAGGATGCGATTTTGTACAATTTGATCATCATTGGAGAAGCAGCTAATCAGGTCACAGATGACTTTCAAGACCAATATCACCTTATCCCCTGGTCTTCGATGATTGGGACGAGAAATATCATCGTTCACGGCTACGATCAAGTCAAGTTGCAGATTGTTTGGGAAATCCTTCAACGCGATTTGGATACATTGAAGAGAGAGATACTTAGAGTGATAGATTAACCCTCACAGTACCAGTGTGAGGAAGGAAGTGGTTCGGAACAGGTCTTCTTCGGGGCACTAAATGAAAAGCCGCTGAATAGCGGCTTTTTTGATTCAAATTACATCTTTTTTTCTCTCAATATCTACAAAAATATCACCTTTATCAACAAAACACGTCTAAAAATGGTTCGAATCCCCGTTCTTGTTTCACCAATCGATCGAATGGCTTCATATTGTTTCGTGCTCAGGCAAAGGGTAAAAGATTTTGGATTCTCAGGAGGAATAAATTAAATGTATTAGCTTCCAAAGATTTCAACATATCATTTTCTAGAAAGTTTTTGTATCATTTTGACTTATAGAAGTGATCATCATTTTCTAATGAGATACTTTTACTACACGCTACCGCTACCTCGAAAACGGGGATTGAAAATATCACGGAAGGCATCGCCGACTAAATTCCAAGCCAACACAAAAGGACAGGATAATGAGCCCTCTCATCACAAGGATGGAGCTTTTACTCTAGTTTCCTGTTCTTGTTTCTCAAACTTTGGGGAGCGGCGAGAGCTGCTCCCCAAAGACGTAAACTCAAAATACGTTCAGAACAGGATTACTCTTCGTGCATCGGCTGAGCTTCTTGATCGATAATGTAGTTGTACCACTGCTCACCACCAAAGAGGGCGGGAGTACGATCAAGCCAGTTGTGTTCAGCAACGAAAGCGATGCGCAGGTAGATGGGTGCAAAGGGGAATTCACCTTCTTCACCGAAGAACGCATCTTCGATCTCAGCGTACATTTCAACGCGTTTTGCGGGATCGGCCTCGACGCGGGCAGCATCAAGCATTTCGTCGATCTCATTACATTCGCGTTTCATGCGGAGTGCGGTTTCACAGCTCAGTACGTCAGCAACCCAATTGTTCTGGTCAGCATAGTCCGGCCCCCAAGCAAGGGTCCACATGTTGGGAGCTTCGGCGTCGTCAAGCTTGGTGGTGGCCAGGAGTTCGG
>CAZASG010000055.1:0-23869 GCA_964487745.1 uncultured Anaerolineaceae bacterium
GAGCTGCCTCCGCTTGTAGCAATAGACGAATAAGCGAATGTTTTTCTTGAGAGCTTGCATCGTTCGAGAAAAAGATCGAGATTTACGAGCCAGGCGTTTGAGGTAATGCCGAAGATCAGCATTGACTGCTTCAACGGAATACGTTTCTTTCTTGTCTTTGCGAAGCTCAAAAGGTGCTCCATAATACAAAGTGCCATAGACCGGGAAGGCATCACTGTAGTATTGTTTCGCACCTAAAGCTCGATCCAGACAAGCTTGCATATTCTCTTTTGTTCTGGCTCTGACAAGATCCCAACTCAAAATGCAACGCGTTTCTCTATCTACGATGGTCAGGAGGTAGGCTTCGTTTTTTTGTTGCCGATGAAGGTGTAGAGTTCGTCAAGTTCAGCAGTATGAACATTCTCTGGGCGAACAGCATCTGGCAACTGGCTGGCATAAGCGTTCACCCAATTTGCCACACTTTGTTGACTGACTTGCAGAATCCGCCCTACAGCGCGTGTGCTGTTTCCTTCAAGATACATGCGAATGGCGAGGATACGAGTTTCAGAAGGATAGCCATTTTCTTTTGGCTTTGGCGTGTACGCGCGATTACAGATACCACAACGATAACGTTGACTACCTGAGCGATTGAAACCAGATTTATATTGTTTCTGTGTTGATTGACACGATGGACAACTCATCTGGCTATTCTAACTCTATCTGCTAGTTTTGGCACTCTCTTTTTTTATTTCAACCCCAAATTAATCTGTATCGCGGTATAATTGAAATAAGGCTTTTACGTAGTATTTACTCGTCTGTCTTCATTAATATGGCGAGTTTTTATTTTGTTTTTCAGAAGGATATTTCATGGAAGCAGGCGATATTCAGCACGTTGATATTAATCACGAAATGCGCTCCGCTTATCTCGATTACGCGATGAGTGTTATCGTTGCGCGTGCCCTCCCGGATGCGCGTGACGGCTTGAAACCCGTCCATCGGCGCATCTTATATGCGATGCACGATATGGGCATCCGCGCTACTGGAGCACATAAAAAATCGGCACGTATTGTCGGCGAAGTTTTAGGTAAATACCACCCCCATGGCGATTCGGCAGTCTACGAATCCATGGCACGTATGGCACAGGATTTCTCCCTCCGCTACACTCTCGTAGACGGGCAAGGGAACTTCGGTTCCATTGATGGTGATTCCCCGGCTGCTATGCGTTACACCGAAGCAAGGATGGGGAAACTGGCTGAAGAGATGCTGGTTGATATTGAAAAAGCGACCGTTGATTTCACCTTGAATTTTGACGATTCTTTGGAAGAGCCAAGTGTTTTACCGTCGCGCCTGCCGAATCTGTTGTTGAATGGCTCTTCGGGTATTGCCGTTGGCATGGCGACCAATATCCCGCCGCATAGTTTACGCGAGCTTTCGAATGCCTTGATTTATATGATCGACAATTACGACAATATAGATGAGATTGCCGTCGACCAGCTGATGGAATTTGTTACCGGTCCTGATTTCCCCACGGGCGGTATTATCGTTGGACGCGAAGGTATCGTACAGGCATATAGCACGGGTAAGGGACGCGTTATTATGCGTGGAACAGCGCATATTGAAGAAATGCGCGCGGGACGATATAAGATCGTTGTGACCGAAATTCCCTATCAGATCAACAAGACTTCGCTGATCGAGCGGATTGCAGAGTTGGCACGTAGCGGAAAGATCGATTCCATTTCTGATCTGCGTGATGAATCTGATCGTCGTGGTATGAGTATCGTGATCGAGCTCAAGCGCGGTTCTCAACCGAAAAAAGTTCTGAATCAACTTTATAAATACACCACTCTCCAATCCACTTTTGGGGTGCAGATGTTGGCTTTGGTGGGGAACGAGCCAAAGCTCCTTTCACTAAAACGCTCCCTGCAAATTTTTATCGAACATCGTCAAGAAGTGATCACGCGTCGCACGCAATATGACCTTGACAAAGCCCGTGCCCGTGCCCACATTCTTGATGGTTTATTGATCGCTCTTGATAATATCGATGCGGTAATTGAAACAATTCGTTCCTCAGCAGATGTGGATGAAGCCCGCACCAATTTGATGAAACGTTTCAAGTTGAGCGAATTACAAGCACAGGCGATCTTAGACATGCAATTGCGTCGTTTGGCAGCGCTGGAACGTTGGAAGATCGAAGAAGAGCACAAAGAAGTTATGGCAAAGATCGCTTATTTTGAAGATCTGTTGGCACACCCGAAGAAGATTTTGGCACTCATTAAAGAAGACTTGGATGAGCTTCAGGGAAAATATGGCGACGAGCGTCGTACACGCATCGCTGCCAACGCCAGTGGGGATTTAAACGAGGAAGATCTGGTCGAAGATGAATCGGTCTTGGTCAGCATCACAGAGCGGGGATATGTTAAACGCGTCGTCGCCAAGACATTCCGCACGCAGGGACGTGGCGGACGCGGTGTGAAGGGACATACCACCAAAGACGAAGATGAAGTGATGATGATGATCCCCGCGCGCACGCTCGATACGATTCTCTTCTTCTCGGATAAGGGAAAAGTTTACTCCGAGAAAACCTATCAGATACCGGAAGCAAGTCGAACGGGGAAAGGGATCTCGATCGTCAATATCCTCGCTCTCGACGGGGATGAAAAGATCACGGCTGCGATCAGTGTCCGCAGTTTTGATGACGCATCCTACTGCACGCTTGCGACGTTGAATGGACGCATCAAGCGTGTAGAACTTTCGGAATTTGCCTCTGTGCGCCCCTCAGGTTTGATCGCGATGGGGCTGAACGATGACGATAAACTGGGTTGGGCACGCCTGACCAGCGGCGATGACGAAGTCATCCTGGTGACTGAACAGGGCAAAGCCCTGCGTTACTCAGAAAAGGAAGTACGCCCGATGGGACGCCCGGCAGCCGGTGTGATTGGTATCCGGATGGCGAAAGACGACAAGATGACAACAATGGATGTCATCCAGCCGGACGCCAGCCTGTTGATCGTGACGGAGAACGGTGTCGGGAAGCAAACCCCGCTTAAGGAATATTCCGCAAAGGGACGTGGTACACAGGGCATTTTGACCATTGATAAAAATGCCATCCCCATTGTAGGCAAGATCGTCGCAGCGCGCGTTGTACATCCTGACGACCATCTGACCTTGATGTCTACGGGCGGTGTGATTATTCGTCTGAAAGTCAAAGAAGTGAAGACTGCCGGGCGTGCTACACGTGGCGTTCACTTGATGCGCGTGCAGGACGGTGATGTCGTTGGCGCCGTTGCCCGTATTGCTGCCGAAGACCTAAAGCAGGTTGGGGCAGATATTAATCAGGAAGACGATGTCCCGGAAAGCGGGCAGCAAGAGTTGCTCTAAAAAATACGAAAACAAAAAGAGCCGTGCTTCAAAAGCACGGCTCTCATATTTAATTGGTAGATTCTAAAAAATTGAGAAACGCCCAGTTACGATCAAAAACATTGAACCGATCAGACACACCATGGTAAAGAGCATCGCTGCAATGATAAAGCGTTGCACGGGGGTAAGATCCAATACTGGTTTGAGAAAAGCAAAAGGTTCTGATCTAGGTTGTTCAACTTTTTCCTCTTCACCCTCGAGGAAATCTGGCAGTTCATCATCGTCATCAAAAAAGGGAGACGCGGCTGCGTCATCGCGTAAATTATCTAACATATCTCACCTCTTTACTCATTTTCTGCATATCATACCCTTCTTGGTCGCAAATGAACATCCCCAAAAAGGACGGATTCAGCTGTATCAAGACGTAAACTTCCATCTTTGTTAATTCCCAATATTTTTCCGTGGATGACCTGCCCGTCACGCCTGCTGACAGAAACTTGCTCACTGCGAAACGCTAGTCGGGCATCCCAGGCATCTACCATTTCAGGTGTCCCGAAAAGGGATCTCCACTTACGGAGTGCTTCGAGAATATCACGCAGAACTTCAACTCGCTTTACAGGCTTGCCCAATTCTTCATCCAAACTTGTTGCAGGGAAGTCCAAGAGTTCAGGTGCTGGAACTGCTTCGGCGCGGATATTTACACCCATGCCCAAGACAATGCCTTTAGGCGTTTCTCCAAGCCAACTTGCTTCAACAAGGATCCCCGCGACTTTTTTTTCATTGAGAAGAACATCATTCGGCCATTTGATCGCTGCTTTTAAGGAGTGTTTTTTCTCAAGTGTTGTTGCCAGTGCCAATGCGCCAAGTCCTGTAAAGAGAGAGATGTTTTTTTGTTCATATTCGTTTGGGAGCAGAAGCAAGCTCAAAGCAAGAGCGGAATCGGGTGGCGTCTGCCAACTTCGTCCACTGCGCCCTCGTCCGCTGATCTGTTCGTTGGCAACGACCAGGGAGAAGTCCTGCACTCCTTTTTCATCTGCCCATTCTAGGGCAATATCATTGGTCGAGCCAACCTGCTCATAATAGCGCAAACCGCCCAATGATAGATCGTTTAGGGCGGTTTGTATTATTTCTTGGTTCATGGATGGTGGATATTAGGGTAGCCAGCGCCAAGGGTTTTGAAATGCCCCGTTTTGGCGGATCTCAAAATGCAGGTGGGCACCGAAGGAGTTCCCTGTATTGCCAGAGCGACCGATCAATTGTCCGGCGAAGACACTTTGGCAGACACCAACATTGATCTGGCTTAAGTGGGCATAAAGTGTGGCAAATCCATTCCCATGATCGATAGCGATAACATTCCCATAGCCGTAATTATAGCCACCCTGTGCCATTGTTACCACGCCGCTATCTGCAGCATAGACAGGAGCACCTTGACCTGCGGAAATATCAATGGCGAGATGTCCAGACCAGAAGTCGTTGCCAGATAAGAAGTGGTTGTCAGCAGGCCAGACAAAATAACCAGAGCCCACTGCCCCAGCCGGGCAACTACTGCTGGAGACATTTGACGTACCAGAATCGCCACTTGCCTGGATAGGAATAACCCATTGGACGAATTCACGTGAACCATCGGGGATCATGACCCAGTCACCTGCCTCGAAAGTGGGATCAGTTAGATCCACATCGTTACCGGGCCAGTTTAATATTTCGTTCGTCTCGGCTTCAAATTCAACAGCGATGCCTTCAAGCGTGTCCCCTTCTTCCCACTGGTAGTAGATACCATCAACGGGAGGGATGTTCAATTCTTGGCCAACGCGCAAACTGTCAGGGTTGTCTTCAAGGGTGTCGTAATTTGCCCAGAGCAAAGTTTCGGGCTCAATGCTGTGCTCGTCGGCAATGCTGAAGGTTGAGTCGCCACGTGCGACAGTATAATAGCGAACATCGTAACTGGGACGATCTTCGGGAATATGTGTTTTCAGCGTGATCTGGCGCTTAATAGCGCTTTCACCAGATTGAGAAGGGTTAAGTCCACTATTAGCTGTGTCTGTGCCAATGCTTGAGTCTGCTGTTGGGATCGGTGTTGGCTCAAGGAGAATTGGTGGTGCAGTTTTTATAAAGGCATCCTTGTTTTTATAGCCAAGGAAGATTATCCCTGCCATGATCGCAAAAGTGACCAGCCAGCTAATGATCGAAAAGAGATGTTTTTTAAAGAAATTCATTATTAATAACAGAAGAAAAAACGTGCTTTAGTTTTCTTCTGAAAGTGAATCTAGGAATTCTTGGTTGTCCTTGGATGTGCGCAAGCGTTGGATGATAGCTTCCATTGCTACGCCAGAGGACATGCCAGCGCCCTGAGGTTGCGGGGAGGTCATTTGGATGTACATGCGACGCATTAGCCAGACTTGCTTCAACAGATCGGGTCCAAGCAAAAGATCTTCGCGACGAGTAGACGAGCGGTCGATGTCGAGAGCGGGGAAAATGCGACGCTCCTGCAATCGGCGTGAGAGATGCAATTCCATATTACCGGTACCCTTAAATTCTTCGTAGACCACATCATCTAAACGGGAGCCGGTATCCACCAAGCATGTCGCGATAATGCTCAGTGAACCGCCACCTTCAATATTGCGGGCAGCGCCGAAGAAGCGTTTGGGCGGATAAAGGGCAGATGGATCCAAACCACCGGAGAGCGTTCGTCCCGAGGGGTTGACGACGAGATTATAGGCGCGTGCGAGGCGCGTGATCGAATCCATTAGGATAACCACATCGCGCCCGACTTCAACGAGACGTTTGGCACGCTCCAGCGCGATCTCAGCTGTGCGGACGTGAGAGGTAACTGGCTCATCAAAAGTAGATGCGATCACTTCAGCATCTACCGAGCGATCCATGTCAGTTACTTCTTCAGGGCGCTCACCGATCAGTGCGACCATCAAATGAATATCGGGATTTTTCATCGATATTGCATTGGTGATCTGTTTCAGGATGGTTGTTTTACCTGCTTTAGGTGGAGAAACGATCAAGCCGCGTTGGCCACGCCCAATTGGGGCGATCAGGTTGATCAGACGAGTTGCAAGTTCGCGGGGATCATGCTCCAGATCAAAGCGTTGATCTGGGAAAACGGGCACAAGGCTTTCGAATTTAGGGCGGCGGCGAGCTTCATCAGGATGAATGCCGTTCACGGTCTCCACTTTTGTTAGACCGTAATGGCGTTCAGACTGGCGTGGTTCGCGTACAAAGCCGACTACCATATCGCCATTGCGCAGATTGAATTTGCGCAATTGTGCCTGCGAAACATAAATATCCTTCGAGCTGACACGATAATTGTCCGCGCGCAAAAAACCGATGCCCTCGCTCATGATCTCAAGAATGCCACCACGAATTTCGAGACCTTCTTTGCCAGCTTCAGCTTGGCGAACACTCAAGACAAGACGTTCTTTTTTGAGACGATTGGCACGTGGAACATCGTAATCTTTAGCGATGGCACGCAGTTCTGCAAGGGAAAGTTTTTCAAGTTCAAGGATTGTTCTCATAAAAGTTCTCTATTCTGTTGGTTGATTGAAAGATATACGTAGAAATGCCCCCCAAGAGAGATGGGCATCTGAGTTCTAGTTTGGATATAAAAAAATGTGGTTTTTCAAAATAAAATCGGGGCTTTGATCAAACGGGCACAACCGCCGTTTGGTCTCTTTGTTAGGAATGTGAAGTTCATAGGGGAACGTCAAAATTATAGCACGTTCGTAAATGCTAGGCAAGCTAAATAAGGTGAAATAAAAAAGGATTGGCACATTTATACCAATCCTTTGAGGGAGAGCTCTACGAACGCTTGCTATGATCGACAGCTTTCAGGATTTTTATGTTTAGCACGATGAAGCGCCAAAGTTGAAAGAGTTTATTGTTCATCCAAAACTTGTCTCTTTTTGTGATTTCCATGATATTTACTCCTATTCTGGGATGATTTTCCAGCCCGGTAAACCGCGTAATTTCCAAATAAAGGTATCGTGAAGCATGCGTTTGAGCCATGCACCTCCGAGACCCATTTCCATATGTGTGGTGAAGAGGTCGCGACCGCCTTCGTTGGGGTAACGTCGCATATCAGGAACGACAGGGTGGACAACGATCGTTGCTGCCATGCCGTCAAAGAGGGAATCTCCCATGGAGGCTACACAGGCTGCGACCATTTCGCTCATGCGCTCTGAGTGAGTCATGCGTCCGCGTTTTACAAGGTCAACGATATTCAAAGCTACGATACGCCCGATGATGCCGGAGACCATGCCTGTGCGAGGCGGAGCAGCAGTGATGGCTGTTCCATTGGGATTTGTATGCGGGCGAGAGATCGGTCCAGGAGGCGCGAAGGCGATGCCTGCAGCGAAGATATTGCGGTAGGTAGGATTCTGGTACTGTGAGGGCCAGGCATCAGGGTTACGCTCGAGTACATCATAATCAAGACCGTAGATCGCATCTACCAGAACGAAGCCGCCAGCGTTAACGACTTTGCTGGATACATCAGAACCGTCCTTGCCGATATATTGTAAGGGTTGTCCTGAGAATTTCGGGATGAGCATAGCGAAATCATATGTTGTTTCACCTTTTTCACCTGCGTAGTTTTCCCAATATATCTTGTCTGCGTCTACGCTGGTTACGGCAGTTTGTACCTGCCACTTTATATCCGCATCCTTGAAAGCAGCTGATATAAAATCTTCACTGGTGAAGAGCTCGCCTTTATGCTTTGCGATAACGCCATGTACACCAAAATCACCCAAACCAACTTCGTTGGAAAGCCACAGGAGTTCAGCGTTCTCGCGTATACCTTTTTTGAGCAGATCTTTGTGTACATTGCTGATGAATTCAAATGCAGCACCCTGGCATGTAGATGTGCCATGCCCTGTTCCGATAACCATTTTGACTTTTTCGCCTTTTTTCATGCGCTCGACATAGTCGAGATATTTGTCACGGGTTTCGATAACGTGGGGGAGTGAGCAAACGGAGTAGGTATGGCCACCCTGATCAGGACCTAAGCCAGGGGTTGCATCAAAGGCCAATCTTGGTCCAGTTGCAACGACCAGGTAATCATACTCAACACGAGCAACATCACCATTTTCCTTATTGACTTCAACGAACTGATCGCCTTCATCAGGATGTACTTTTGTTGCTGCACCATGAATAAAATGTACATTCATCCGTTTATATACAGGAGCCAGCTTGAAAGTGGTTTTTTCGGGTGCCATGTTCCCGGTGCTGACCCAAATCCATGAGGGGATATAAGCGAAAGAGTCAAACCGGTTGATCATCGTTACAGTATGCTTCTTGCCTAATTTATCCCCTAAGTACAGAGTTGCTGTATGCCCAGCAAAGCCCGCCCCAATAATAACAACTTTTGCCATAGTCCTTCTCCTTTTTTCCTGATTTGGCTTGTCTAACTTCTACGCATATATGCTTGGTGAAACATATTCATAAAAATAACAAATAGAACAAAACTTAGTTTGTCTGATAAAAATTAGTACCAATAAAAGGGCTATTTCGTTGTCTTTTTTGTAAAATGGGTTGTTGGGCAAAATATATTGCAAACTCAAATGAGACATTTGTCACTAAAGAACTGTGACATTATACACCCCCTTCAGAGATGTCTCTCTTTTTTTACTTGATTTTTATTTTTAGCAACCATTGTGTTGAGCTTCTCCTTCAGAGTATAGGAGAAGCTCAACATCAGAAAAACTAGTACGCCAAACCCGGGGCAACCAGTGTGATCGGATAAATATCTCTGTCCTTCAATGTGGTTTCGCGAATGGCTAATGTCCACTGTTTTGGGGTAAGCTCTCCTGCATATGCTTTTATTTCAAGCGAATAATCACCGGGTAAAAGGGTGATCTCTTCAAAAAATGCCAGCGATCTTTCATCTGTAAGAGAAGCGGCTGTAAAGGATTGGCTGAGATGCACTTCACCATTTACCAGTAAAACGACCTCTATTTCACTATCCTCACCCAGTGTTGAAACCTGTTTCCCAAAAGCGCGCGGCAGATCCTGTGCGATCAACTGAATCTTAGCTTGTGGCTCTGTGTAGGGAGTGAAGCGCAAATTTGTGAAAAGAATTTGCACGATTAATAAAATAATCAGCAGGCTGAAAACAGGTGCGTAATTGCGCCAAGTGAGTTCCTTTGGCTCTTTATCCTCTTTTTTTACAGCTTTTGCAAAAAGATTCGGAGGCTGCCAATTGAAAGAGATCGGTGCGTCTTTGAAGGAAGTGCGCAATAATGGTTTTCGTTCACGTTCCAGACGAGCTTCTGTCCAGGTATTGCCACGTCGTTGGGCGCAATCTTCAGGTGGGCAGCCGATCATTTGGACTTCGGATGCACCAGCTTTATATATGTTGCCAACCAAATCAGGAGGTGCTGCTCCCACGCAGGGGAGGGGGATGGTGACGAGCCTCGTTTCGCTCTCCTGTGAACCTGCTTCCGTTTCAATGAAGGGGCGTGCGCCGTGAGCAGCGTGCCGCTCACAAGTGAATACAACTTTTACGTCCTCTTCAGGGGCATTTTCTTTTGCCTGTTCCAGTAGCAGATTGGTTGCCTCCTGCATGGCTTTGGCATTCAGTTCACCAACTTCAATTGCGTCGTAGGCACAGGAGCCAATACAAATACCGCAGGAGACACACATATTGGGATGTGCAAGCGCAACTAATTTAGAGCCTTCTCCATTTCGGTCAACCATTTCGAGGGCGTTATACGGACAATCAACGGCGCAAAGGGTACAACCTATGCAGGCGTCGTCGATTACTTTAACGGAAGCAGGTTTACGTCGGCGAATGATCCACGGGACAGCCAGTAATATAAGCGTGATGCCTACGATACTGCCCCAGAAGATATTCGCGAAACCTCCATCTAATTCCACAGGAAAATAGAAAAGGAAGAATGGGTCAAGCTCAACTTGTTCTGGCAGGAAGCTAAACGAAGCGCGCGGTAACATACCTACAGGGAAGAGTGCAGAGGCGATCACCATTACCAGGCCTGTGCTGATCATCCAATGGCGGGGTGGGAAAATCTTGGGCTTGTTCAAGCGAACAATGTGATACCAGAAAAAGAGCGCTGCGACGCCAAAGAGTAGAATATGCGCGGTGAGAATCCAGAACATGACCAGCCAGGAGCCGTCAGTCTGATTTGCTTCGATCAGGTGTAGTGCCAGCCGGTCGCCGCTATTGCCAAAGTAACGGTTCAGGAAGCTGATAAAAGTGTTATTGATGACCTGAGCGCGTTGATCCCAAACCAGCCAATAACCTGTAATAGCATCGAACCATAGGAAAATGCCCATACCGATGCCGGAAACCCAGGCGAGCCAGCGTGGACCGCGAAAGCGATCCATAAAAAAGGTTCGGTAGGCATGAAGGAAGGTAACAATGACCGCTGAACCAGAAACGTAGCGATGGATGGCACGAATTGTACGTGCTACGAATTGGCTTTCGATTTTAGCAACAGCATTATAGGAGCCTTCAAAACCAAATTGATAAAAGAGAGTGATATAAATGCCTGTAAGTGCAACAATGAACCACAAAAAGACGGCGATTGTGTCGGTATGGTAAAAGATATTTACTTTTAGAGAGCCTGCTAAACGATTGAACGGGTCTTCTACGGCTAGAGCAAGGCGCTCTAGCCAATGTAAAAAACCTTTTGTGTTGACAGGCCAGGGAATCTTCTGGTCGTTTGCGTGAGTATCCCTCCCACGGGGTTTCAAACTGGACATTATGCCTCGATGGTGTCGGAATATACCTTTTTAGAGAAAACCCTAAGGGAGAAGCTCCCTTAGGGTTTTTTTTATCGGCAAAGCTATTTTCTTGAATTACTCTTGCCAGGTGCGTAAGAAGGCGATGACATTTGCCAATTCTTCTTCGGTAAGTACGTCGCCAAAGCCGCGCATGGCTGTGCCTTCGCGCCCAACAATAGTGAAGGCAAAGATCTCAGCATTGGTGTTTTCCTGGATGTAATCGCTGGGTTTAAGTTTCTTCCCAACACCACCCTGACCTTCAGCACCATGACATCCGGCACAAGTTTCTTGATAAAGTGCTTCGCCTAATTCGGCGTCGCCCATAGGCCAAGAATCTCGCAATGTAGCTAATGTTTCGAGTGCTTTGGTGTTTTCACCAGCTTCGATCTGATCGATAGTGGCATCAAATTCGCTCAAAAGAGGACCGAAGGCCAATGGTTTTGCACGTTCCAGATAGAAAAGTGCATCGCCAGAATTTGATTCTTCGAGAGCAAAGAGTGAAGAGTCAAGCATTTGTGCAACTGAAGTTGCGGCCTCAACCTCTTCCCCTGCACGCCATGCATCCAGAAGTGCCATCAGGTCTTCGATCTGGTTATCAGAAAGGACTTCGCCCCAGATGGGCATCCCTTCAGAGGGGTGACCATTGATGATCGTCTGCTTGTACCATTCATTGTCATTCTGGCTCAGCCGTGCGACATCATTGATGACGGGACCCGGAAGCTCTTCTCCGCCCTTACCATTTTCACCATGACAGGTGAAACAAGTGTTGGCAAATAAGGATGCGCCGCGGGCAGCGTTAGGCACAAAGAGATCTGCAAAGACCTCGGGGGCATTGGTTTCAAAGGCGCGAATAAAATCGACGATGGCGTGAACATCCTCGTCTGTGAGTGCGCCGCCATAAGCCTGTCCCCATGCAGGCATGGTGGTGTTGGGACGACCGGTTTGGATGGTCGCAAATAGAACACCATTGCTGGCTTCTTCAAGGAGTACCTTGTCGTTAAGTGCCGGGCCAACACCACCTTCTCCACGCGTACCGTGACAGGATGTGCAGTTTTCTACAAAGAGTTCACGTCCATGAAGTAAACTTTCTTTATCGTGATGCTCAGTAGCCGACACAAGACGAGCGTTTTCCATTGCCATCAAGTAAGAAAAGCTGGCAAGAAGGACTACGGTGATGATCAACCCAATGAGAAGCTGTTTGTTGTAATTTTCATTTTTCAGCATGATCTCTTCTCCTTAGGTATGGGTGGTCTGGGAAGGATCGAAGGCAGTGCGTTCCAATGCTTCCTCAGTATTTACGAATACCTCGCCACCTTCGATTGTGACGGGGAAGTAGTCCATTGGACGCGGTGCAGGGCCACCCTGAACTTCGCCAAGTTTGTCAAATATTGAGCCGTGGCAGGGACAGTGAAAGAGTTCTTCATCTTCTTCCCAGGGAACACTACATCCTAGATGAGTGCAACGCTGCCAGAGGGCGAGAAAGCTACCATCATCAAGACGGGAAAGGAAGAAGCGCCCTTCTTTGACGAGAGTGATGCTTCCAGGAGGGAATTCTTCCAAAGTGCCAGCTTTGACGGTGCCGCCAAAACCACCCGTAATAACCGGTTGGATAAATTTGAACAAAGCTCCCAAAGTCTCTCCGACAAAGAGAAGCCCTGTTGTTAACCAAGCTAACCCTAGGAATTGTCTTCGGTCAACTTTGGTGTTTTTCTTGGTTTCATTATTGTTAGACATATACATTCTCCTCATCTCCGGTCTAGAGACTATCAAAGGGATTGTATCCACCGGGCATTGCCCAGGGCCAATACAACTTAAATCCTGGGCCGCGGAATAAGAAGCCAGTGAGCGTTAGGACAATAGCGGTGAAAAATAGTACGGTAAATAGGACCAGCATAACTTCACGCGCATTCGTAGTTCCCTTTTTGAAACGCCATAAAACCATAACTGGTAAAACAACCAAGAATGCCATCACGGTGAAAGGAATGATCGACTGCGTGACGAGATTGGGCAGAACATCACGCAGTAGCTCGCGCGGGGGGAAGGCATTGTCGAGAAGAACAAACCCGGTCATCACGATGACGGTATAGAGTGCTGTCCAGCCAACGATACGTTTACCACGTTTAGATGTGAACCAGACTCCAGCGCCTTCTTTGCTATAGTCGATATAAGGGATTGCGATGAGGAAAAGTACCGCCAAAGTGGGGAGGAGAACCCCAGCTAGCGTTGGATGCATATGTTCAAGCATCTCTTGTAATCCCATGAGATACCAGGGAGCTTTCGCCGGGTCAGTGGTGATGAGGGCGTTGGCGTGTTCTTCAAGAGGAGCATCTTTCAAAAGAGAGAAAAGCACGAGGAAGAGGGTCGAGCCGAGCGCAATGATCAACTCGAGGATAGCGACAATGGGAAAGGCGAAGACAGTATTGTCGGGGCCTTTATCGACCATTGTGGTTGGTGCTTTTACAACTTCAACCAAGCTATAGGTTTTTCCTGAAGACTTGCTGCTGAATCTGTGTCCAGTTCCTTTATCTTTAGTTGCCATTTTCAGCCTCCACTTCATCTTTTACTTCATTGGCTGCCAGGCCACCGTCCTTGCGCACACGCCAAAGGTGCAGGGCGATGAGCAAGAAAAGGAGACCCGGAATGATCATGACATGCAAGCCATAGAAACGCGTAAGGGCTGCTTGTCCCACTTCGGGACCTCCAAGCAAGATTTTCTTGATGGTTTTGCCCATAAGCGGTTCATAGGCGGCAACACTTGTACCTACTGTGATCGCCCAGAATGCAAGCTGATCCCACGGGAGAAGATAGCCGGTGAAGCTGCCACCCAGAGTAAGAATGAGCAGAAAGACACCAACAATCCAGTTGAATTCGCGTGGGGGTTTATAGGCACCGGTATAGAAAACGCGTACCATATGTAAGACGGCAGAAAGCACCATCATATGTGCGCCCCAGCGATGCATGTTGCGTAATAACTGTCCAAAGGGAACTTTGGTTTCCAATGTGATGATGTCGAAATAAGCCAGCTCCGTGGAAGGAACATAATAGAACATCAACAGAATGCCGGTGAGAGCGAGGATAATGAACATCACGGTTGTGATAACACCCAAGCCCAGCGAATAAGCAGCCCGAATACTCTTTTTATTCACGCGCACAGGGTGCAGGTGAAAAAAGATATTGGTTGTCATGATAAGAGAGCGATCCAAAGGATTGTCGGGCCATCCATGGCGGAAGAAAGACTTCCACGGACGGCTATTTGTGATCCGCTCCCACAAATTTGCTAATAAGTTTTTCATAGGTCCTCCTGCGCAGGGCTAACCTGAATATCCAAGCGTTTCTTTGAAACGGAAGGATTCCATTGTGATGGCATCAGTCGGGCAGCGATCAGCGCATAATGCACAACGTGTGCAAGCTTCATCGTCTTTGAGCATTACAGCAACTTGCTCTGTAATCTCATGGTTTGCAGTAATTTCTTCCAGCGCAACGCCGGTATGCTCTTCAATGACATTACTCAATAGTTCATCGCCCTGAATTTTATCTAGGCTGACGATCTTCAGACAATCCCAGGGGCAGACATCAACACAGCCATTACAAAGAATGCAGAGATCACCATCGAAGATAGTGTTTACACTGCATTCAAGGCAACGCATACCCTGAATGGCACCCTGGTCGGGAGTGTAACCGATCTCGACTTGGGTAATACCGGTACGACGATCAACCGGAAGAGTGGGGATCTTTTCACGCTGATACTTGAGCCAATTTTCCGGCATAACGTGATCTTCGAGGTTTGTCCAGCTTGTATCGACTGTGCGCTCGATCTTTTTATTTTGGATATATTCATCAATACCAAGAGAAGCAACATGCCCATCTCGAACTGCATCGATCAACAAACGTGGTCCATGGGCGACATCGCCACCCGCAAAAACATCTGGTGCAGTGGTTTGCCCGGTGTCTTTATCGGTTTTGAATAAGCCCCGTGGCGTCATTTCAATATCCGTCGAACCTTCGATCAAGCTCAGATCAGCCTGCTGACCAATAGCGAGAATGATCGTGTCGCAATCCCACAATTTTTCGCTATCCTCCACATATTGGGGGTTGAAACGTCCATCTCCATCGAAAACAGATGCAACATCTTTGGTTTCAAAGCCGACGACATTGCCGTCCTCGCCAATAATGCGATTGGGACCGGTGCTTGGGAAGAGTTGAATTCCCTCTTCGAGGGCTTCGTCAACTTCGATCTGTGTGGCGGGCAGTTCATGCCAATCTTCAAGTGCCATGATCTTTACATCGCGGGCACCTAAACGGAGGGCAGTACGGGCGACATCCAATGCTTCGTAAACGGCCTCAGCTTCATCATCCGCGCTGTGTCCCGCTGCTGCATCTGCAAGGGTGCTTTCTTCGTGCCCGGCACGTAGTGCGGTACGGGCGGCATCCATTGCCACGTCACCACCACCAATGACGATCACCTTTTCGCCAAGATCTACCTTGTAGCCCAGGTTGTAATTCAGCAACAGATCAACGGCGATGATCACGCCATCGTTTTCGCGCCCTTCGATATTCAAATCGCGACCGTTCATTAAACCGACGCTCAGAAAGACAGCGTCGTGTTTTTTGCGCAGCTCCTCAAGAGTGATGTCTTCCCCGATGCGGGTGTTGTATTTGATTTCAACGCCAAGATCAACGATTTCTTGCACTTCCTGATCCATCATTTCCCAGTCTACACGATAGGAGGGGACGCCGTAGCGGATCATGCCGCCCGACTGCTCGCCTGCCTCGTAGATGGTGGCTTCGTGACCGAGAAGGCGCAAGTCGTGAGCTGCACTTAAGCCAGCCGGACCTGCGCCAATTACGGCTACGCTCCCCGTTTTTCTGTCTGGTGTTGCCGCTAATTGTTTTAGTATATGGCGGCTCCAGCCAACAGGAGATTCGTCTAATTCAGCTGTATCTTCTATGTGGTCTAGTTTCTTTTCTTCTCGTTCAGAAGGAAGTCGGCCTTGCGCTTCAGGACCAAAACGTTCGGTCAGAACTCGCTTTAAGGGTCTGATAGCTACTGGTTCATCTTCGTTGATATCGCCACGTCTGCAAGCAACTTCGCATGGGGCGCCGCAGATGCGTCCGCACATGGATGCAAGAGGGTTTGGTTCGCGAGCGATTTTGTAACCACGCTCAAGATCGCCAGATGCTACGGCTAGAACATATGCGCGTGAGTCTGTATTGACTGGACACGCAGCTTGGCATGAGACCATATCCCGCCAAGTGTCCACGGTTGGAACTTTTACCTGATATCGGTCATTGCTCATAGGATTTTCCTAGAATGAAGGATAAGAGATCTATGTTGAAATATAGATCGCAGGAGCGGTTTGCCTGTTGAGAAAAGACGGAACCGCTCCTGCAAGATTAGAAGATTTATTTGAGGGTTACAAGGTAGGCAACGAGATCTGCAATTTCTTGCTCGCTGAGTTCCTGTTCCCATGTCTGGTACATATCGCCAGCACTGTAGCCTTCTACAACGTAAGCATCAGGGTTTACGATGGCTTCAAGGATGTATTCTTCTGCAGAGAGACCAGGAACGCGGGTTGCTGATTTTGCAGCTGTCCCAGCGGTATAGGGTGCATCGGCTTCATCACCTTGAGTTTCATCATAGTTATGGCAGGCCACACAACCTTCGGCTGAGTTGCTGCCGAGCGTGGCGCGGTTGTAGAGTTCTTCGCCTTTTGCCGGGTCGCCCACAACGGGGCCATCAGAAGCACCGCCGCCGCAAGCGGTAAGTGCCATGGCTGAAATCATCAGAACGACGATAGTAACTAAAACTGTTTTACGCATTTCTTTCTCCTTAGAAAAATAATAGGTTGGTTGTTTTTTCGAAGAATCTTCTTAGACTTCCGATTGTGCCAAGTATAACTAATAAGATAATAGCTGTCTAGAAAAGTTTATTAATAGTAACAAAAAAACACAGAGGCGCAGATCTGCGCCCCTGTGTTTGGGGCGATATGTTACTTCCAGACAACAAAGCCTGGTGAGAAGGCTGCGCCATCTGTGACGAGATTGATGATCATCGGGGCGTATGCAATGATGATCAGAGCAAAGACAGCGATAAGCCATGGTTTCCAGTTGTTCAGCCAAGCGGGGACAACTTCATCGGTCAGTGGTTCTGCAAAGGGAATTTCAACAGTAACTTCTTCTTTGGAGAAGAAAGCACCCTGAATGATGACGTAGAAGAAGAGCAATCCTGAGATAAGCAGGATCGTGCCGCCAACGCCGGTCATCAGGCTGGCAACCTGCCATTCGCTCGTGCCGTAGTTCTTAATAGCAACACCAAGCATGGTGCGGCGGGGGGCGCCAAGGAGACCAATCCAGTGCAAACCACGGGAGAAGATGAGCATACCACCAGCCCAAAGCCATGCTTGCCAGAGTCCCAGTTTGTTGTTAATGGTTTTGCCGGTCAAGTGTGGGACTAGCCAGTACATGATGCCCATGAATGTGAAAGTCACGGCGGTACCGACTGTCAGGTGGAAGTGGCCCGGCACCCAGGCAGTGTTGTGGATAACGAGATTGACGTTGTAGGATGCATTGATGACACCACCTGCACCACCGAAGATAAAGATGATCATAGCGAGGTTCTGAGCGGTGTAGGAAGCATCGTTCCAGGGGAGATTCTTGATCCAGCCGAGGAGACCCTTGCCGCCGCGTTGACGACCGCCATATTCGAGTGAAGCTGCCACGTTGAAGGCTGTTAGCAGACTGGGGAAGAAGACCGCGTAAGTCAGCACTGCGTGGAGGTATTTCCAGCCAGCGGGGACACCGGGGTCAACATATTGGTGGTGGAAGCCGATGGGGGTGGAAAGAAGCAGGAAGAGCCAGAAAGCAAAGCGAGCCATTGTGTCGCTGAAAAGCTTGCCGCCAGCCTGTTTGGGCATCATGCCGTACCAGGAAACGTAAGCAGGGAGCAACCAGAAGTAAACCAGCGGGTGGCCGGTGAACCAGAAAAGGGTGCGTGCCAACTGAACATCAATGCCGGGGACAAGGCCTAAGGACCACGGGATGACCAAAATAAGCATTTCTGCAGCGATACCCAGCGTACAGATTTGCCAGAGAGCCATGGTGATGATGGATGCAAAAGCCTGGAAGGGGGGAGTTGCGCCAGGATTATCTTTACGCCATTTGGCGAAAGTAATCATCATGCTCCAGCCACTCATCCAGCTACCAACAACGACCAAGACCATAGCTACATAGAAGTACCAGGGTGCCATCATGGGCGGGTACATGGTGTAGAGAACAGATGCAAGGTTGAGGAAGAGCGGGATTAACGCCATGACCAAACCAACAACCATTGTGAAGAAACCAGCCCAGCTAAGTTTGGGCGTGGCCAGCGGACGGTCAAGGCTGGTGGCCGTGATGTAGCTCAGGAAGCCGGTGATGAAGAATGTGGTAAAGACCAATGCATTTGCAATACCGTGGATGGTTAGGCCCTGGTAATAAGACGCGATATAGGGCTGCATGGAAGGATAAAGATTCCAGCCAGCGTGCTCCCAAGCCTGCAAAGGGCCAAAGAAGCCACCTATACTTAAGGCGGTTAAGGCAACTACGATATGCCAACCAACTAATTTCTTTTCGGTTTTGAACATAATTATTTCCTCTCAGTAAATTTAGACCAAAGTGCTGATGTAGATGAACACCAAAACCAGTCCAAGATATAAATTGGAAATCTTAAATACCTTGAAGGCTTGCTTTTGATCAGGGTGAGTAATCAGACGAATGGAATGTAAGATGATCCAGATTGTTCCGATAAGGATAGGAACAAGATATAGCATTCCAAGTTGGGGATGAACAGCCAAGAGAAGTGCGATCAGGGCAGTTGCTCCTGTGTGGAGCGCGATCCACCAGGCTGTAGCCTGGTCGCTGACCACGGTGGGCAGCATGGGAACGCCGGCACGAGAGTAGTCGTCACGAAACGCCATGGCGAGACTCCAGAAATGAGTTGGAGTCCAGATGAACACCAGCAATGCTAGCGTCAGAGCACCGGGCTCTGACCAATTTCCTGCTGCGGCACTGCCGCTGAGAACGGCGCAACTTCCCGCAGCACCACCAATGACAATATTCAATAATGTGCGGGGTTTGAGCCAAACGGTATAAATACCGATATATATAGCAGCGCCCAGTGCCAAGAAAACTGCCAGAGCAGTATTGCCAGCATAAAGGGCTAAACCGACTGCAAGCAGAATAAAGCTGATGGCCACACCTAAAATGACCTCAGGCTTGGATATTAGTCCATTAGCGAGAGGGCGGTTAAGCGTACGGCGCATTAGCGCGTCTGATGAACGTTCGAGATACTGGTTTATTGCCGAAGCGCCAGATGACGAAAGAATGCCTGTGAACAGTAGCAAGCCCAAATTGGCGGATGAAATCGTTCCATCCGAAGCTAATAGAGCGCCCCCGAGGGAGGATAAAACGAGAAGGATCACTACTCGGAGCTTAAAGAGAACCACAATAGAGCGCAGAACTTCTTTAACAGAGCGCAAGCCTTCTTGTTCAGGTTTTGATGTCGCAGGAGCGATCTCGTGACTGTTCATTTGCTGTTATCTCACTATTCTACGGTGAGAACACCGAACATGTTTTGGTGACCTACACCGCAGTATTCGGTACAAACATACGGATATTCACCAGTTTCGCTAAAGGTGTGAGTCAACGTGGAAACCTGCCCGGGCAAAACCATGAAATTGATATTGGTGTTTTGCAGGCTAAAACCGTGTTGTACATCGGCACTGGTTACGTGGATGGTCACTGTCGAACCAACCGGCACGGAGACTTCGTCTGGGTAGAAACGCCACGGGCTGGCCTCAGCACGGATGTAAAGCTCATAATTGCCAGGAGAAAGTTCTTTCAACCCAGGTTCAGAGAAAGGTCCTGTGGTGGAAACAGTGTTGGGATCAATTAGCTGCGAGGGCGAAGGAACTTGGATGCCCAGGGCAAACCCGGCGATTGTGATCGCGATGGTAAACATGACCAGGACCGCGATACTGACATAGATATAAATTTTTTCTAGGCGATCTACGTGCATCATAGTGTTGCACCTCTTTCAAGCAAGGTCATATAAACCCAGCTCCATAAGATAATAACGGTAACAATCAGCATGAGCGCAATAGCCATTGCACCCTTAGGTTCAAACTCTTCAGTTGGTTTTTTATCTTCACTCATTAGTTGCCTCCAAAAATAGGATAATGATTTTGAGAACTCGTCTCAATACTACAGATTTTCTTGATTGGGCACCTCCATAGTCATATTGCATCTCCTCAAATGCATTCTTTTTATAGAGATACGCTAACTTTCACGTATCTCTGCCGACATAACCATTTCCCCGCTTATCGAAACCGAGACAAGAAGAGCAAAATTGCCTGGTTTCGATTTTTCCAAACTGTTTAGCACAAATCTTTTTTAATGATCCAAAATATAAGTAATATCTTCAGCAATTTCTTCGCCCGGTGCGCCATAAGGGAAGATCAAGCGTACATAACCATCTTGATCTACGAGCATGACTGTAGCTGTATGGTCAACCAGGTAACCCATTACCGAAGTAGTATCTTGTTTTTGGTAAAAGACACCATACTGTGTAGCAATTTGTGCAACCTGATCTTGTGTGCCGATCAATCCAATGAACGATGGATCAAAATGAGCTAAAAACTCAGCTACTACCTCAGCGGTATCTCTTTCAGGATCAACCGTGATCATGAAGACCTGTACTTCATCCGCTCGTGCACCCAGAATTTCGTTTGCTTTACGCAATTCTGCCAGCGTAGCGGGGCAGACATCAGGGCAGGCTGCATACCCGAAATATAGCAGTACTACTTTCCCGCGGTAATCGCTAAGCGTTGTTTCCTGCCCATAATGGTTGGGTAGTGTGAAATCCTGTGCAGGTTTGGGCGACTGAAGCACTGCCCCGTGAAAAGCATAGGGCTTGAAAGCGATCAATGCTAGCAATAGAGCCCCGCCAACTACGGCTACACCCAAAATGGAAAGCCATATTTTCTTCAAAATAGACGATGTGGATTTTTTTTCTGTTTCACTTGTGGTCATGGATAACACCTGAAAAGATGAGCTGCTTCATAAGCGTATTTCGCAGCCCCTTCACTATTGTTGATCTCAGTAGTGAGAAATTTGATGTCGTTGATAACTTCGTCGTAATCCAAAGTTGCACTTGGATATTCGGCGCGGACGATGCCCCAGCCATCTACGAGAACAAAATAAGGATAGAATTTGACATCGTAATCATCCGCGGAATTTGGGCTTGCTACCGTTTCATAAAAGAGGCTGAAGCCGCCCCCGACCATATACCGTACCCGTAGCGGATCACCTGTGATGAAATCCCACGAGACCGTGCTCTCTTCAGTGCCAAGATAGGGAGCAGCAAACAGGTTCAGGGCTTCGGGCGTGTCGCGCTCAGGGTCTAGGGTCACGGTGACAAGCGCATAGTCGATCCCTGCAGGGGCTGATTCTTCGATAGCGGCGCGTAATCCCTGCATTTCTTTGGTCGTATCAGGGCAGTCGCCATCGCAATGAGTATATGTGAAGTTATAAAGGGTCAGTTTTCCCCGGTAATCTTCGCTTGTGCGAGATTCATTGTTTTGATTTACGAAAGCGTAACCAGGCGCGAGGGATATTCTGGGTAGAACTTTTACGGGTTGAAAAACGGCAAAGGCTACGACACTGGTAACGACAATTGCTATGATGATATATAGCAGGGTCAGCACGCTGAATTTCTTGGGAGGAGTTTCCGACATTTTTATCTGATTTCTAGCAACCTAAGATGTTGCCAAATTTTGAATTGCTAAAGCATCTTCGCGCAGGTCTGAAAAGGTAATATTTTCGAGTTCGGCTGTAATAACTTTTTGAAGACGAGCCCATCGTAGTCGAACAGGGCAACTTTCTTCAAAGGGGCAGAGGCCTTTTGCATGAATGCACTCTGAAACTGAGAAATTCGCTTCAAAATGCTCTGTAACTTGCAGAAGGTTGATCTCTTCTGCAGGGCGAGCGAGCTTTATGCCGCCATCGCGCCCGGGAAATGTTTCGATAAAACCTCCGCGTGCCAGATCTGCAACAACACGTAAAGAAACCGATTTGGGAATGAGCATTTCATCACGTACTTCTGCCGTCGACAAGCGTGTTCCAAGAGGGTGTTTGGCTAGAGCCAAAAGAACTCGAACTGCGTAATCGGTTTGACGATTGATGCGTAGCATAGCGCTCCAGTACTATTAATATGTTTACAAATATTGTTAATGATTACTTCTATTGTAAAGGTATTCTTTTTTCCTTTCCTGTGATGAATGTCACTACCGACGCATGACATTCATCTTTTAAATTAATCTTAGTCTCATGTTCTAGTGAAATTATGGGCAAATGGTTTTAGTTTTCTCTCAATGCTTATCAAGAGGCTTCTGGCGTGGTATAGTTTTTTCTTTGATATTGGAGAGAATATGCAGAAAAGCGAAGTACAGCCAGATATTCAAAGAGATGATGGTTTTCAAGGCGAAAAAGTTCTGGGTATTGTTGGAGGACATTTTGTCCATGACAGCTACTCAGCCTTTTTAGCGCCCTTATTGCCATTATTGATCGAGAAACTTTCCCTTACATTGACAATGGCGGGGTCATTGAGCGCTTTTATGCAGGCACCCGCACTTTTGAATCCGCTTATTGGCCGCTTGGCTGATAAAACGAGCGTACGCTATTTTGTGGTCTTTGCACCTGCTGTTACAGGGACCTTAATGAGTGTGATGGGGATCATACCAAATTACTTTGCCTTAATTATTTTACTTATTTTTGCTGGTGCCAGTGTTGCTGCCTTTCATGTGCCTGCACCTGCGATGGTAGCGCGTGCTTCTGGAAAGCGTGTCGGCAAGGCGATGGGGTGGTTCATGGCGGGAGGCGAACTTGGGCGCACGTTGGGGCCGATCATTGCAGTCTGGGCGGCTACGACCTGGACCTTGGAGGGAATGTTTCGTGTTGCTGTTCTTGGTTGGGCAACATCCTTCATTCTTTATTGGCGTCTCAAAGATATCCCTGCCAAGAAGAAGAAAGGTGATTCCGCTCGCAATCTCTTGCCAAAAATGTGGGCGGTTTTCTTGCCGCTGAGCATTATCATTCTCTTTCGCTCTTTTATGACAGTCAGTATGACCACCTATTTGCCGACCTTTATGAATATGAAAGGAGCAAGCCTCTGGTTGGCTGGCGCGGCGCTTTCGATTATGGAGAGTGCTGGTGTGATCGGGGCTTTGTTCAGCGGTGCGATCAGCGATCGTATTGGCCGCAAATGGGTTTTCTTGATCGCATCCGTAACGGCGCCGTTCTTTATGTTGGCTTTCTTGAATGTAAGCGGATGGTTGCTTGTGCCCGTTCTGCTTTTACTGGGCTTTACCAGCCTTTCTGTGGGACCGGTTTTTCTCGCTTTAATTCAGGATCACTTTCCCGATGATCGTGCGGCAGCCAATGGCATTTTTATGCTGCTATCTTTTCTTGGACGCTCATTGGGTATGCTGCTGGTCGGCTTTGTCGGCGACCGGATCGGTTTGGAGAGTGCTTTTCTCTGGAGCGCTTTCATTGCCTTCCTCGTACTTCCGGGTGTTTTTATGCTCCCAATTGACACAAGGCACGAAGAGCTATCAGCCTAAAGCTTTTCTGAATGCGGCTACATTTTCTGCAATGCTGGCTTTGTCGTTAAAGATCGCTGAGCCAGCTACGAGAATATTAGCACCTGCTTTCACAATTTCAGCGGCATTATGTGCTTTCACCCCACCATCTACTT
>CAZASG010000056.1:0-23470 GCA_964487745.1 uncultured Anaerolineaceae bacterium
GCTCTCTTTGTCTTAGCTGCATCTTTCAACCTGTTTTAGGTAGCAACTCAGGTTATTTATTATCACGCACAGGAGAACCAGCATCTTCGGCGAGGAAGCGGTCGACATAATCCAGCTTTCCTACATCACGTAAACCCGCATCTGAAAGTACGCCCAGCATAAAGGAGCCGTCTGTCAATGATTTCTTAAAAGCAAATTGGATCGTTGCTTTTTCTCCGGCATGGCTGCGTACCCAAGCCAGATCGGCGTCATCTGCAATACCACGATCAAAGATGAGCTTATCATAACCGTCTGTGTCAATAGGAGCATCTGACAAACCTGCAGAAAGCCCTGCTGTATCATGATTTGAATCTTCGTAGACCAGAACGTTGTTATTAGTCCAGTCTTTGCTGTAAGGTGGCTCTGCCCAGATGATTGTGTCGCCAAAACCATCTCCATCATTGTCTATTTCTACACCATAATGAATGCCAATACCATTGTTAGGGTCGGTGCCTACTAATTCTATGGATATGTATATCCATTTGTCATCGACACCAAGGCTAAAAGTGTCAATGTCTAGGTCAGAAATATATGTCATATCTTGCTTAAAAGGACGTTCCAGGCGGTTGATTTTGTACGAGTCTCCGTAAGGTGCGCGTTTCTCGTTGGCTGTGTCTTGAGAAACGACATCGTAAATGCTTCCGCCGCTTCCCGGTGATGTGGCTGGATAATCTGTATGGGTGATCGTGGGAGTGTTGGTTGCAACAGGAGGTGCCGGGTCTTGAGATTGGGGCACAGACACAGTTGGTGCGGCAGGCATTGGAGGTACTGGCGATGGCAAAGTTTCTGGAGATGTCGCTAAAAAAGGCAGGCTGCAAGCCATGGCGATTAGCGTGACGCCAGAGATAAAGATGACTTTTCTGTTCATTAAAAAGGCTCCTCTCAAATTTATTAGCTTTCTTATTATGCATTTTATTTCGAGAAACTTCAAAGGGCTCTTAGGGGGGATGTTTGAAATATTTCTCTTATCCTCGCAGAAGTCTTTAGAACAGTGTAAAATAAGGCATTCTTCAATGATTTTTATTTTAGGAGCGGCATTGTGAGTTATTGGTCTGGAAAATATGTGATCGGTCTGACAGGGAATATCGCGACCGGAAAAAGTGTTGTGCGCCAAATGTTGGAGCATTTGGGTGCTTACACAATTGATGCGGACGCGCTGTCACATCGTGCTATGGCAAAAGGAGCACCAGCTTATCAGCCGATCATTAACGCTTTCGGAAAATGGATTGTGGCCGCCGATGGCGAAATTGATCGCGCGAAATTAGGGCAGCTGGTTTTTAGCGTTCCAGATGCGTTGAAAAAGCTGGAAGAGATTGTTCATCCATTTGTTGGAGAAGCCGTTAATCTTCTCGTAAAACGTGCGAGCCAGGATGTTGTTGTAATTGAGGCGATTAAACTACTTGAAGGGGAGCTTGCTGCAAAATGCGATAGTATCTGGGTTACAGATGCCCCCGATTCTTTACAAAGAACGCGACTTATTCAAAAACGCGGATTAAGTGATGCGGATGCAGGTCAACGAGTTCTGGCACAAAACTCACAAAAAGAAAAACTAGATGCGGCAGATATTGTTATTGATAATACAGGTTCTTTTGAAGATTTATGGAAACAGGTCTCTGCTGGCTGGAAAAAGATCACCAAAAAGGAAGAAGATCCAGCACCCGAGATCGTGCGTCAGGCAGAAAGTGGTGATTTCGCAGTCCAACGCGGGCGTCCGCGTGATTCGGATGCGATTGCGGCGCTCATGACACGTCTCGGCAAAACTGACATGGAAGCTGGCGATGTAATGGAAGCTTTTGGAGAAAAAGCCTTTTTTATCCTTCAATTGGATGAAAAGATGGTTGGGCTTGCTGGGTGGCAGGTTGAAAACCTTGTGACCAGAACCCTTGATCTTTACGTGACACCTGATATTGCAGCCGAAAATGCGCTAAAAGCTTTAGTCGAGGAGATCGAAAAAGCCTCCAAAGCTCTACAGAGCGAAGCATCCCTGCTCTTTTTAAACCAAGGGCTTGCTTCTCACGAAGGTGTCTGGAAAACTCTTGGATACGAAAAACGGACGCCACAATCTTTGGGTGTGCAAGCCTGGCAGGCTGCAGCCGATGAGGTTTTGACCCCAGAAAAGACCCTTTTCTTCAAGCAATTGCGCATGGACCGGGTCTTGCGCCCTATATAATCGGATATATTGGGCTGGAGTACCAGCCCATTTTTCTCCCCTAACCTTGTGACTGATTTTCTGAGCGACCTTCTTTTTTTCTTTCAACGTCTTGACTGGCTAAGTGTTGTTGATATTCTGCTTGTTACGCTGATTTTCTTCATACTTTTGTATTCGCTGCGTGACACGCAAGCCATGACACTTTTGCGAGGTGTTCTCTTGCTGGTTGTTTTTATTATCTTCCTGACCAGCTTGCTGGATTTACCCGCTTTTTCATGGTTGATCAATACAACTTTGCCAGCCTTGTTACTTGCGATTCCTGTGATTTTTGCGCCAGAAATTCGGCGCACGCTTGAGCGGATCGGGCGTGCCGGGTTTATATTGCCAATTAGCGAGGCCAGTGCAGAAACGCAGCTGGATGAGATGCTCTCTGCACTCATTAGCGCCACTGCACGACTTTCAGCACGTCAACATGGCGCGTTGATCGTTTTACAGCGTTTGGACAATCTCGAAGGATATATAGAGACGGGTGTGCGGATGGGAGCACAAGTCACGCCGGAAGTGTTGTTGCAAATCTTTTACCCAAATACTCCCCTGCATGATGGGGCCGTGATCATCACGGACTTTGAAGTTGCTGCCGCGTCCTGTATTATGCCTCTTTCCGCGAGTGGTATTCTCGCACACTCTCCCGAACGCCAAATGGGACTTCGACATCGCGCCGCCCTCGGCATCTCGGAAGTGAGCGATTCTCTTGCGCTGGTTGTTTCCGAAGAAAATGGCGATATTTCCATTGCTCAGAGTGGGCGTATCATTCGCCAGCTTAGCCCTGAGCGGCTTGAAAATATCCTGAAAGCATTTTATCGTCCGACAGGGCTGACACGCAGCGTTGGGTTACTTGAACGGTATTTTCCATTCCTTTTTGAATCCAAAGAAGATTAATATGTTGCGATGGCTTGGTAAGAATTTCAGCACTTTTTTACTTGCGCTTCTTCTCTCCATAGGTGTTTGGGTTGCGGCAGTTAACGATTCTGATCCCGATGAGGTACTCACTTATCCAGTACCGATCCCGATCGAGGTCGTGGGGCAGGATACCGATCTTCTTATCACCAATGCTTATTCGAAGCAGATCGAGTTGACCCTGCGTGCGCCGCGTTCCATCTGGGAGCAATTAACCGCCGATGAGGAAAGCGTCCACGCAATTCTTGATCTTTCAGGTTTGGGTGCTGGAGATTATTCACTTGAACCACAGATCCAGGTTGGGATCCAGCCTACACGTATCGTTTCCTTTAGCCCTGCTGCGATCAAAATCAGTCTGGAAGAATTGTCAGCGCGCACCTTGCCTATTGAATTGCGTGTAACTGGAGAGCCTTCTGTAGGCTATCAGGCAGGCGAGATCGGCTATGCCACAAAAGAGGTAACGATTTCTGGCCCACGCTCTTTAGTGGATCGCGTGGTTACCGCGCAGATAGTTTTTGATCTGACGGATGCACGTGAGAGTGTTGATGAGAGTCTGCCTGTGCAGGTTTTGGACGAAACTGGAAATGTTGTTGACGGAGTCAATCTTAGCTCGGAGATGATTCGCCTGTTGGTGCCAATTAGCCAGCAGGGTGGCTACCGTGATGTGGCTGTAAAGGTGGTCGTCAATGGACAGGTTGCGAACCTTTATCGCCTGACAAATATTTCTGTCTTCCCGCCAGTGGTGACCGCTTTCTCTTCAGATGCTGAACTGATCAGTGAATTACCCGGTGTCGTTGAGACCGAATCGATGGATATTAGCGGTATTAGCGAAGATATTTCTGCGCGGCTAAATTTGATCTTGCCTGAAAACGTATCCATTGTTGGTGATCAAACGGTATTGGTCGAAGCCAGCGTTGAAGCCATCTTGGGCAGTTTAACCGTCTCGGAAAAACCGCTGGAAGTAACCAATCTTGATCCTGCTTTGAGCGCTACGCTTTCATCGCTCACCGTTGATGTGATCGTTTCCGGTCCGTTGAACGCACTGGATGAGCTCAACCCCACAGATTTGCGCGTGGTTGTCGATGTCGACGGGCTGGGCATCGGCACACACCAGATCACACCAACCGTTGAAATACTGATCGATGATATTCAGGTTGAATCGATCCTGCCTGAAAGTATAGAAGTAATCTTGGGCGAAGCCCCTTTGGTAACACCAACGCCACAACCCTAGTTAGAGAAAACTTATGAGTAAACCAGTTATTGCCCTTGTTGGGCGCCCCAATGTGGGCAAAAGTACCCTTTTTAACCGCCTTGCTGGCGAGCGTCTGGCAATTGTGGATGATACCCCCGGTACGACACGGGATCGGATCCTTGCTGAATCAGAATGGAGCGGGATCTATTTTGATGTGATGGACACGGGCGGGATCGACCCGACACACGGCGGAGACACGCCCCTTTCAATTGGGTCGGCGGATTTCATTACAGATATCAAAACCCAGGCGCAGATTGCCATCGAGCAAGCCGACGCAGTGCTCTTCCTGACAGACGGCGGCAGCGGACCAACTGCTCCGGACCGTGAAGTGGCGCAAATATTGCGTCGCAGCCAGAAAAAGCTCGAAGATGGCAGTATATGGCCCCCGATTTATTTGGTCGTTAATAAATGTGAGAATGAAGAGCGTCGTGCAGCAGCAACTGAATTCTATGAGCTTGGGCTAGGCGAACCTTTCCCCATCTCTGCTATTCATGGTGCGAATATAGGCGATTTGTTGGACCTAGTTGTTAATGCTTTCCCAGAAACTGATGCTGAAGCAGACGATTCGGTCAAGATCGCCATTGTTGGCAAACCGAACGCTGGGAAATCAAGTTTGCTCAACAAGCTGGTTGGGCAAGAACGTGCCATCGTAAGCCCTATTGCAGGAACGACCCGTGACGCGGTAGACACACAATTTGAGCATGAAGGAGTTCCGCTGACCTTGATCGACACAGCGGGAATCCGTCGGCGCGGAAAAATTGATCCCGGTGTGGAGCGCTTTAGTGTAGTGCGCGCGCATAAAGCCATTGAGCGTGCGGATGTTGCCCTGTTAATGATCGACGCAGTAGAGGGGATCACAGCACAAGATCTGCATATTGCTGGCTATATTCTCGATGCGTGGAAGAGTGTCGTGGTGCTCGTTAATAAATGGGACGCCATTGAAAAAGACTCCTACACGATGAATTACTACACCGAGAAAATCTTGCACGAGTTGAATTTTATGCCCTATGTGCCCCTGCTCTTTATCTCGGCAAAAACCGGGCAGCGTGTGGACAAAGTTTTGCCGCTGGCATTGCATATTCAGGAGGCGCGTTTGCGTCGGATCCCGACATCACAGTTGAACAGAATATTGCGAGATGCTCAAGATGCACACCCCGCCCCTTCACAGGCAGGGAAACAGTTGAAGTTATATTATGCTACGCAGGTGCGCACTGATCCACCGACTTTTTTGGTCTATGTGAATGACCCTAAATTGATGCATTTTACGTATCGCCGCTTTTTGGAGAATCGTATCCGCGAAGCTGTGGAATTTCCCGGTACCCCGATACGGATCGTGTTGAAGGGGAAGAAGGATAAGAATTAGGAATACAAAAATTTCCGAAGTTTATAAACTTCGGAAATTTCTTTTTAGCGAGTTGCCCACTTTTCAGCAAGCCCTTTCCATTCTTCGATGGAGAGTGTCTCGGCCCGTCGTTTCGGATCAATCCCGGCACTGGCTAGCAGGGATTCTCCTTCTGTAGCCGTGATATGCAGTCCGGCAGACAATGAATTTCGTAGAGTTTTTCTTTTTTGGCCAAAGCCCGCTTTGGCGAGTTTGAAGAAATCGTCCAGCAGCGCGGAGGGGATGCGTGGTTCGTTATGGAGAGTGATGCTGATGACGGCTGAGTCGACGTTTGGAGGTGGGTAAAAAGCGCCTGCGGGAATTTTCATCGCGATCTCAGGATGCCCGTAAACTTGTACGCTTAATGCTAACAAACTTAGTTTTTCTTTGGCACAGATGCGCTGCGCAACTTCCTCTTGGATGGTTAGTACCATCTGGCGGGGACGGGGATCATTCTCAAGCAGGTGACGCAAAATCGCCGATGTGATGTAGTAAGGGATATTGGCAACGACGAGATATTCGGGCGCGTCGATGATCTCGGCTGGAATGATGTTGAGAATGTCATCGTTGATGATCTTTGCGTTCGCATAACCAGAAAGAGATGTTTTCAGCGCCGGGATGATCTTTTTGTCGATCTCGATCGCGATGACTTCTTTTGCGCTTACTGCCAAATGACGGGTTAGACTGCCAAGACCGGGGCCGATCTCCAGAACAGTGTCGTTTTCGCCAACTTCAGCAACTTGCACGATCTTGTCGAGGATGGCGGGGTCTTGGAGGAAGTTTTGCCCCAGCTTCTTGTTGGGGCGTAGTCCATGCTGTCGGAGCAGGGCTGCGGTGTTGAGAGGAGGAGGGATTTGAACTTTCATGGATTTAATCGCAGAAGGATTTGGGGTCGAAGTCTCCACTTCCGCCGCCCGTAGATGTTGATGAAGCGGAAGCAAGCCATTCTCCGCGTGAGAAGGCGTCGATATAGCTGCTCATCAGGGCGAAATCGACATCCCAGATAAAGGTTCGCCCGCCGAGTACCTCATCATAGACACGCGTTCCAATAAAAAGGTCTTCGGGCCAGTTGTAGAAAGTGATGTTGCCACCATCCAGTTGAGTAGCAAGACAAGTCAGTTGGCTGATCTCTGCGGGGCTGAGATCGATTTGAACGTTGTCTTCAAAGGCATTGATGATGCCGGGAATATCTCCAACTACGCTGGGGCTGGTGAGTTTGTTGTATAGTCCGCAGAGTACATCGTTTTGGGCTTTGGCGCGATCAAATACTCCGTAGGGACGCAGGCGGGCAAGTTGCAAGGCTTCTTTGCCATTGAGATGATGTGTGCCTGCGTAGAAAACAAGATCGTCACGACCTCCTTGATCGGGACCACGCCCGTCGATGGTTTGGTCCAGAGTAACAGTGATGCCATCGACGGCGTTGACGATTTTTTCAAAGGTTCGCATATTGACAGCGAGATAACGTTCGGGTTGCGCACCAAAGTTATGTGCAAGGGTGCGTGCCATCAAGCCGGGGCCCAGATCGGCACCGTCGTAGTAGCCGAAACCGGGATTGCCATAAAGGTAGGATTGGTTCAGTTTGCCATGTGTGATGCCGTGATGATCGGCGATGCCGGGGATCTCTACATAAAGATCACGCGGAATGGACATGATGCTCACACCCGGGTTCACAAAATCCACACGCACGAGACGGATGACATCGCCCAAGCCGTAGAGATAGCTATCGCCACGCTGGTCGGAGCCGATGGCAAGGATCAACATCGAATCGGGGCCGCCGCAGATGGCGCTTGGCGGAGTAGCGGTCTCGGTGGAGAGCGGTGCGGGCGTTCCTGTGGATGGATGTCCGGGCGGGAGATTCTCGCCTGCAAGGGGTGTCCACGTTGGGGGGAAGGTCGCCATCGGCGAGAAGGTATTTGTCGGAAGTTGCAACGAGGGGCCGAGCGGCTTCATCCAGATCTGATAAAGCATCCCGGCGATCAACACGCTAAAAATGCAAATGCCGATAAACAAGAAAAAGAGAATGATCTTTTGTGTAGTTGTCATAGAAATATTCTCACCGCTGGGAGCAGAAGATGATCAGTTTTTTTTACTCTAAAACCCAGAGCGTATTTGCGGGCACGGGGGGTAAAAAGTAGAGCGTCACCCAGTTGCTGGTGCCGGGGTAGGCTTCGTCTGTATAGCCCAGGTCGATCCAGTCTCTATCCGGGAAGCCCGCACCAATATCTTCAATGGTAGCGTGTCCATAACCGGGTACGTAAACGGCCTGCCCCTGCATGGCGTTATACCACGAACGGATCACGGCGATGACACCCTGTTGTACGGGTAAACCGCTGGCGGTGTTTGGGTAGCAGCGATCCGCGCCGGAGTTGCAGGGCGAATAGGATGTTGCATAAACCTGAATAGCACGCCAGTATTCAATTTCTTTTCCGTCCACGACGGTGGTTTTCAAAACATATTGGGTGCCATAACCGACGATCTGCGTACTTGGCTCGCGCACCTTGCGTTCTTCCTCGCTGACGCGCGAAACCTCCACGCCATCCTCGTAGCGGACACGTGTGCGACTGACGATCAACCCCGTCTGCCCGGGTTCAAGGATTTCCTCCTCGTCGACGGCGATCTCATTGGAGGGGATATATTCAATTTCAAAGGGGATTAGAGTTTGCTCCAGTTCGATCTTTTCGACCACGCGGACAATGTGGATCTGCCCATCGACGGGCAGTGGATCGGACTCGGATGGTTGGCTTGCATCCAGTCCAATGAGCGGGAGGCCGCCCTCGAGTAGTGCCTCGCCAACGGTCTCTGCTGAGGAGCGGATGTGGACGAGTTCTCCGTCTACGTGAATGGCAAGCGGACGTGAGGGTTTGTAGGTAATTATCAGTTGGTCAGTAGCAGGTGTCCCAGCGGGCGGATCGAGGAAGTCACTCACGTGGAGCTGGATCCCGAATTCTGTCAATGCCTCCCCAACCGTAAACGTAGACGAGATCAAATCCTGTTCGCCATCCGGTGTAATGAGTTTCATTGTCACTGCACGGCGAATTTGGAGGGTGCAAGAATTGCATTCCAGAGGAGTGTTGCTATTAGCAATTTCCCCATTGACGAGCAATTCGTCGAGCGGACCGAACGTGATGCCCGCCTCTGCCAATATCTGCGCGGGAATGTGCGACTCGGTGCTGTGCGAGATGAGATTTTCCCCGTCTAAGATATGGAGCGTTTCAAGGGGGGCTTGAGATTGGCAGGCAGCCAGGATGAAGATGAGCGCCAGCCAGAAGGTGCGTTTCATGTTGCTATTCTAACGCAAATTGCTTTTAAAACCAGTCCCCCCAAATGCGGAGCATTTGGGGGGATGCCCAAAGGGCAGGGGGGCAAATAGTTGAGTTTTTATGGGCTATGCTACTTCACAAGTATCGCAACCACACTCGATCCCTTTGGCTTTTTCAAAAGCTTCCTTGCCTTCTTTATATGAAAAATAGACCAAACCCAATGCGCCGAGACTGTCGACAAAGCCGAAGCCGGTCAGGGCGTAGATGGCGCTGGATGCAAGCAGGATCATCGACATGTACATGCAAACCAGCGTGCAGTTCGCGTCTGCGAGGATGGGTGCGGAGTTGAGTTGATTGCCTACGCTCTGCTTGGCGCGGATCAGGAGCCACATGGTGAAGATCGAGATCGTTGAGATGATCAGCCCAGCCATCGTCGTCTCGGGCTTGTGCCCGCTGATGAGATTGACGATCACGGTTGCGGTCAAGCCGACTGCCAGAATATAAAAACTGAAGCCTGTGATCCGCAGGGCCGTTCTCTCGAATTCACCGCGCTCGGAATCGGGATTTTGACGGATGCGTAGCACCATCGCGATGATCCCTGCGCCGGAGAGGACTTCGATGAAGGAATCGACGCCGAAGCCAAAGAGCGCCAGGGTTTCATCCTCCAAACCAAAGTTGATCGCCACGATCCCCTCGATGAGATTATAGCCAACAGTGAGAATAGCCAGCCAAAGGGCGGTTGTGTAGAGTTTATTTTCTTCCATGCGTTGATTATACTGGATAAAGTTGCTCTAATTTGGCTTTTCCTCTTCCCTGATGTCCTTTTCTCTGATACACTACTGCCCGCTTGAGAACTTTGCCTCGGCACATCCCTGCCGAGGTTTTTCTTTGTTATAAACTCGTAGGGACACGATATATCGTGCCCCTACGATAGGAAATGATTATGAAAACTACCCGTACAGACCTCCGCAATATCGCCATCATCGCCCATGTCGATCATGGCAAAACCACCCTCGTTGATGGCTTGCTCCGCCAGGCGAATACCTTCCGCGAGAATCAGCGCGTCGCCGAACGCGTGATGGATTCGAATGACCTCGAGCGCGAGCGCGGCATCACCATTCTTTCGAAGAGCACCGCCATCACCATCTTTGACGAAGACACCAATCAGGATGTCAAGATTAACATCGTCGACACGCCCGGTCACGCCGATTTTGGTGGCGAGGTCGAGCGCGTGCTCAACATGGTCGATGGCGTTCTGCTGCTCGTCGATGCGGCGGAAGGGCCCATGCCGCAGACTCGTTTTGTGCTTAAAAAAGCGCTCAATCTTGGACATCAGGCTGTGGTCGTCATCAACAAAGTCGACCGCAAGGATGCCGACGTCGAGCGCGTTTTGAACGAGACTTTTGACCTTTTTATTGAATTGGGAGCGACGGATGAGCAAGCCGATTTCACCGTCGTTTATGCTAAAGCGACTTCCGCGCAGGCGGGATTTTCGGTCGATCTTAGCCCGAATTTGCAACCGTTATTTGAGACTATCCTTCGGCAAATTCCCGCGCCCGTTGTGGACGCGTCCGCACCCTTGCAGATGCTCGTGACCACACTGGGCTATGACGAATATCGCGGTGTGACGGCTGTCGGTCGTGTTTTTGCAGGCAAGATCGAAGCCGGGCAGAAATTAGCCCGTATCACTCCCGAGGGCGAGACTTTGGAAGAAGCCGCGCGTTATCTGTATACACACGAGGGGCTTACAAAAGTTGAAGTAACGGAAGCAAGCGCGGGTGAGATCGTCTCGCTGGCTGGGCTGGAAGGGATCGCTATTGGCGAGACCCTCGCTGACCCTGAACATCCTGTTGCTTTGCCCACGATCTTTGTTGAAAAACCAACTGTACGCATGACCTTTGGTGTCAACACATCTCCCTTCACCGGACGCGAGGGGCGTTGGGGCACATCTCGAAAGATCCGCGAACGTCTCTTTGAAGAATTACGCACCAATGTCGCCTTGCGTGTCGAAGAAACGGATAGCGCAGAGCGTTTTGCTGTTTCCGGACGCGGTGAATTGCATCTGGCGATCTTGATCGAAACCATGCGCCGTGAAGGCTATGAGCTTGAAGTTTCGCGCCCCGAGGTAATCTACCGTGTGCGTGATGATGGTACAAAACTCGAGCCTTATGAAAAGGTCTTTATCGAGAGCAGTCCCGACACCATCGGAACGGTGATCGAAATGCTGGGTCGCAGACGTGGGCGCATGACTGAGATGATGGATGGCGGCGATGGAAATACGCATGTTACGTATATTGTCCCCACGCGCGGTTTGCTCGGTTTTCGTTACCAGTTCCTGACCGCAACGCGCGGTACAGGGATTATGAATACGCAATTCCACGGCTATGAAAAGATGGCGGGTCCTATTGAATCTCGTTCGAATGGTTCACTCGTAGCCTGGGAAGCTGGTAAAACAACTGCTTTTGCACTAAAGAATGGCGAAGATCGTGGCTATTTCTTCGTGGGTCCTGGTGTGGAAGTTTACGAGGGGATGGTCGTTGGCGAGCGCGTTAAAAGCGAAGATCTGGATTTGAAC
The DNA here is from genome assembly GCA_964487745.1 of uncultured Anaerolineaceae bacterium. Taxonomy (GTDB): domain Bacteria; phylum Chloroflexota; class Anaerolineae; order Anaerolineales; family Villigracilaceae; genus Desulfolinea. Next base: position 11,614 of record CAZASG010000056.1, read on the forward strand.
GTTTGTAAGAAAAAACATTTGACCAATATGCGCTCTTCTGGCGCGGATATGGAAGTTCGCCTGACGCCGCCGCGCGAGATGAGTTTGGACGAGTGTATCGAATATCTCTCAGACGATGAGCTACTCGAAGTGACCCCCGAATCGATCCGCATCCGTAAAAAGATTTTAGATAGCAAAACACGCGGACGCGAAGTGAAGCGTGCTAAAGAAGCACTGAAGTAGATCTAAAGGCTAAAGGTTCGACAACCTTTAGCCTTTTTTGATATTTACTGACAATTTACTGTGAAAGTTGCCTGATCTGATCTGCCCAGGTTGTTATATGCCTCGATGGCATAGTTGATGGCAACGCCACCATCAACGGCGACGACTTCGTAAAAGCTGGCAGTGTTAGGGGTAAGGTCTGCCACCTGTAAGCTATTGCGATAGATATAATAACCGTCTTCGTTATTAGCCTTGTCTGTCCATTGGATCGTGATGCTTAGGTCACTATTGGTGCCGTTCCAGGAACAGAAAAAGTCATATTTTTGGAGGCTCGGCTTTGCAGGGACACTCAACTTTTGAGTTGCGGTTGAGGTTGCTTCAGGAGAAGGTGTCAGCGTTGGTAAGGGGATATTTGTTGGTGTGTTCATTGGAACGCGCGTCTCAGTCGGGTTTTGTGCCTCGGCGGCAGCCAGGGTTTGGGCGGCGAGCGTCCCTGCCTGATCTTCGAGACTTAATCCCGTATCTGATTCTGTGGGCATATTACAAGCTCCCAATACGAGCGTTAAAGTAATAAGAATAAGATAGACATTTTTATTTATCATGGGCAAACCACCTGTATGTTTTGTGTTTCAGATTTATTGATATAGTTGTGTTGATATGGCTATTGTAGCAGGGACTTTGTATGAAAGGGGAAATAAAGTGTGTTTTTGTGGAGCATGAAAATTCCTTTTGTTGCTTAAGGGATCGAATATTCCGGCAGGTTGCTGGTATCTCCGGAAACTGTTGCATAATAGCCCCAGAGCCAGCATTCACCGGCCTTGTCGGGATTCTTGATGATCCAATAATCATAAGAAGGTTTCTTGCCGACCACTTCCGCTTTTTCTCCGACCCTGAGTGAACCAAGCGATTCATATTTTTGCCCGGGACCTGAACGGCAATGCGTGTCAACAGTGACACTGATCATTGGGATGGCCGATGTTGATAATGGTGTTATGGTGGGTGGCGGGGGCTGAGTCGGATTTGCAGGTGGATCTGATGTGTCGCCTTCTGGCATAGGCTGGGCTACAGATTGAGCATTCAGTGTTGCCGCTACAGATGTGGCGATATTGTTGGGGTTGACTACGGGGGGAGTTGGCGTTCCGAGGCCACAGGCGATAATAAATATAAAAGCAGTGCTAAAAAGAAATATGATTTTCCTTTGAAACATGGAGTTCCTCCTGGCTGTGATGATAATGGTTGATTTTGACACAGCTTTTAAGGAATGACAATATATCCTTTGGTTGAGTTATGCAGATTTTTCTTTGCTTTTGAAAATGTTCCAAAGGAGTAGTGCATTCGCAGGCAGAAAGAGAAAACGCGCAACAAAACTGACGGTTACCATTTGCCATTCGCCTTGTGTGGCTGTCCATGCTGGGAGTGGCGCGGATGTTGTCACATCCAATATCTGCAAGATTTCTGCGCTGACGTAATCTTTTTGGATATCATGCAGCGCCAGAAAATCACCAACAGTAAGAGCGAAAACTAATAGGTTGAAGATGAGCATCGAGATGATGAGAGTAGAAGTTTTTTTCAACTTGCTTCTCCCTCCTCTGCTTTAACAACGATGATCGTGCCGCGCGTGACGAGGGCGGCAATGGCGCCGAGTGCAGCCAGTTGGGGCGCGACCAATGTGCCCAATATCCCAACGCTGAGGGGGATATCGATCAGGATGCGTCCATCTTCATTTTTGATGATGATGCGTCGGATATTGCCTTCGTGGATCAATTCCTTGATCTTTGCGATCAATGTGTCCCCGCTAAACTCAAATTCTTCTGTGCGTGTTTTTTCTTCTGACATAGATACTCCTTTGTAACTATGACCCTCTCCCAAATTCTTCTTTTGAATTTGGAGGAGATAGGTGGAGATTGGCGGTTAGGCGCTAAATGCCCATTCGCCATTTTTGATCAACGGAATCACGCTTCCGTCAGGTGTGATTCCGTCTACATCGACCTGGTCGGAACCGATCATGAAATCGACATGGATCAGGCTGTCATTCACGCCAGCGGCCTCCGCTTCTTCGGCGTTCATCTCATTTCCTCCTTCAATATTTTCCTTGTAGGCACTGCCCAATGCGATATGGCAGGCGGCGTTCTCATCGTAGAGGGTGTTGAAGAAAATCAACCCGGATTCAGAGATGGGAGATTTATGTGGGACGAGCGCGACTTCGCCGAGATAGCTGGCACCTTCGTCAGCTTCAAGCATTTTGCGCAGGGGGTCTTCGCCATGCTCCGCCTTGAAATCGACCACGCGCCCTTTCGAGAAAGTCAGGTTGAAATTTTCGATCAGATTGCCGTGGTAATTGAGAGGCTTTGATGCCTGAACGATTCCATCCACTTTGTATTTGTGGGGCATGCAAAAGACTTCTTCAGTGGGGATATTGGGTGTGTAGATCGCGCCGCTGTTGGTTTCGCTTCTACCACCCTTCCAGATATGATTGTCGGGCATGCCGACCTTTAGGTCGGTGCCGGCACCGTAGAAGTGCAACGTAGTAAATTGTTTTTCGGTCAGATATGCGCGGCGTCGCTCAAGGTCTTTAAGGTGGTTTTGCCAAACCGTTACTGGGTCATCATTTTCGAGACGGCAAAGTTTGAAAAGGGTTTCCCAAAGTTTTTCTTCTGCCTCCTCGGGGCTGCCTGCATCAGGGAAAACTTTCGATGCCCATTTTGGTGTGGGTGGGCAAACAACCGTCCATTGGTTGCCCCCGTTGGTGACGTAGTCACTGACGGGTTTGAAATGCTTTGCGATGGTCTTGAGTTCCAAAGCAACAAGGTCAGGGTCTTGCCCGGCGAGCAATTCCGGGTCGCGCCCGGTGACAGAGAGATAGGCATCGCCACGTTTTGCATCTCTTAACTGCCCGTCGGTGACCCAGGCGGGAAATTCTTCAAAAGAGTCGCGCGGTGCATATTGATGCCTGATCTTGCGCAGGTCTTCATCAGCCCACAAAACCGTCACAAGCGGACAGCCATTTTGGTAGGCTTTTGCTGCGACCTGCTTGGTGAGCACTGCCGTATTCGTGTCGGCGGAAATATGTAGGCGCTGCCCCTCCTGCAAATTCAAGCCGACTTTCACGATCACTTCCGCGTATTTTTCGAGTGTTTTTTCAAAGTTTTCCATTTTGTCCTCGTATATTTATTTTACGGCGATTATTTTACCGCCGGTCATTTTTGGTAAGTCAGCAGCATCGAGCTTGAAGACCGCGTTCGGTGTTCCGGCTGCAGCCCAAATTTCCTCGTACTGGAGCAAGTCCTCGTCCACGTATGTTTCGATGGGATGCAGATGTCCGAGCGGAGGGATCCCGCCGATGGCGAATCCGGTTCGCTCGCGGACAAAGGCTGGGTCGGCGCGCCCGATCTTTTCTTTGGTGTGATCTTTGATCCGTTTAACGTCCACTCGATTTGCCCCACTGGTCAAGATCAAGATCGGTTCCCCGCTCTTCTTCCCTTGAAAAACCAACGACTTGACGATCTGTCCGATCTCGCATCCGGCACGCTCCGCGGCTTCCTCAGCAGTGCGTGTGCTTTCGGTGAACTCGATCACTTCATAATGGTATTCAAGTTGCTTAAGTGCATCCTGCACTTTTTGTGCAGACGAGCTTAGTGGCATCTTTCCTCCGTAAGGATTTGTGGGCTCAGACCTTCTTTGTTATAGTTACAAAGAAAGGAGCTTTTATGAAAGTTGACAGAAGTGCACTTAGGGTCGAGCATAATCCGAACGCATCTCGCTTCGAGATCAAAGTCGCAGAGCACCTATGTGTTTTAGATTATCGCTTGAGCGAAAAGACAATCACCTTTACGCATACCGGCGTTCCGCCTGCCCTGGAGGGAAATGGTATCGGCAGTCTCATCGTCCGGGCAGGATTGGACTATGCCAGTGAGCAGGGTTATAAGGTTTTGCCGCTCTGTTCCTTTGTAGATGCTTATATTCAACGTCATCCAGAATATGCTGACCTGCTCTAATTACCAAAGACCCTGAAGGCTTGAAGAAACTTCAGGGTCTGATTTTTTAAATACTTTCTTTTTTGCTTGATATAAAGGCGCTCAACGTCATCGCTACTCCTATGATCGCTGTGATCAGGGCATATAACGCCATATTTTCGACAAGATTATGAGCAACTGATGTGAAAATATCATAGCTTAGATCAAGAACACTACCGGAAAGCCCCATGGGTACCCTGCTCAGGAAAAGCAAATTAAAGAGAGACTGCAAAATAGGCCCTGCCATCAAACTAAAGAGAAGTCCAAGTCCGCCTGCGATCAACATCGGAATACCCCACCAACGTAGCCAGCTTTGCAACGAACGCACAACCAGTACGGTGATGAGCATCAGCAACCCAAGTGGCACCAAGGGGCTGAGTCGCATCAGAACCCGCACAGATTGGGCTTCAAGGAATTGCGTGTTTAGTCCGATATCTTTTAGAACCATTTGTGTATCCGGGATCCTTTCAGCATAAATCTTTAGCTGGGCTTCGATCATTGGCTTTATTAAAACAATCGATTCTTCAGGAGGGTTGCAGAAAACGAGCTCACCGCCAGTCATAGCATTTGCCATTTCCAACATATCTTCTGTTGTACATGGTGGTTGTGCTGCGAGAAATGCAAGTACAGCGTCCACACCTTCTTCGTTGAGAAGTGGTTCTTTGATCAGGTAAAGGGGAATTTCTACGCTGTCGGCATTTCCGTTCAGAAAATCAAAGGCAGCATCCATGCTTTCTTCGGTAAAGGTTTGCAAAGTGTCTTGCGTGAACAGGGATGTGATCAAAACTTCCCAATCTTTTGCGGTTAGATTTTTGAAAATCGCGAGTTGCGAATCGGCACCTTCTTCTTTCTCCGGATAGCCATATTCATCAAAACAAGGCGCAATTCGTAATTTTTCAGCCTCTGTCGGCATGCGCTCATTAAAAGCAAGGGATTGATAAGCTTCACGTCCAAGTGCTTCTTCAAGACAGTTTCCCAATTCAGGGGGACGATTTTCATAACCGCAGGTGACGGGATTTGCCTCGCAGTTCTGCCCGGCGGCCATCAAGACCAGTTGGTCGCCAACAACTGCAGGGAGGCGTTCGTAAATCTCTCCGTCTTCAAGTGCCTTCTTATAAGTGTCTGCATCGAAAGCGCTATGTTCAATACTATACAAAAAGAAACTTAGGACTAATGTGATCACAAAGAGTATGGCGGTTATAACAGCAATGAATTTGAAAAAGCCTTTTAGAAAATTAGCCATGAGAATCGATTCTCCTTAAAGAACGCTCCTGCCGGATAGACAGGAGCATCTTTTTTTAAATGATCTCTATATAATCGTCGCTGATCATTTCTTGTTCGTCAAGCTTGAGCGCCTCAAGTAATTCAGAAACCTGCTCGGCTTTACGCTCGGCATCCCTCGCGCTCCATGTGCGTGTCTTGATCTCAAGGAAATAGCCCAAGTCAGGTTTATCGAAGCAATCAAAGTTGATGTAAAACTCCGTGCCCTGGAATTTTACTAACCAGCGTAAGCGCTCCTTTTGGATCACTTGTTCAGAGGTCGGTTTGAAATATTCCCGATAAAAACGCAGAGAGTTTGTTGCTGGAGCAAGGTAACGGCTGCGCGAAAGCAGTACGTCGTTTTCAAACTCTTCTTTACTGGCTTGGCCGATCAGGGTCAAGCGTGCGCGGACACCTTCGACATTTCCTTTATCGTCGATGAATTCATCTTCGCGGTAGCGGATACGTCCCTGGGATGGATCATCAAAAGAGAAGTAAACATCATATTCGCGATAATGACGCGTGTGGATGATCTTGATCTTAGACGCCGCTAACACTGCCTGGACGTCAACTTGCGAGGAAACCTTGACCTTGGTCTGGACCTCGAAAGATTCTTCCTCCATTGAGCCACCTAAGGCAACCAACTTCGAGAAGAGCGACTGTTCGCGCTCGATCAGGAAGGCGTCAATTTTCTCAGCATATTTCTGGGCTTCTTGCATGATGGCTTTTTCATCAAGAGTAAGAAGTTCGCGTCCACGCATTACAAATGTGCCGTTGATCATCACGTCAGTTACATCGGTGGCTTTGGCAGCATAAACGAGTTGGACATAGGCGTTATTTGGGTCACGGCGGAAATGCGGAGCGTTATGAGTTTGATTAATATCCACCAGGATCAAGTCAGCGCGCTTGCCGACTTCAAGAGAACCGGTCAATTCTCCAAAGTGAAGTGCTTCAGCGCCCAAGCGGGTTGCCATTGTCAGCGCAGTGGCAGCGGGTACTGCGGTTGGATCACCGCTGAAACCTTTTGCGATAAAGGCTGCCAGACGGATCTCTTCAAACATGTCAAGATCGTTATTTGATGCGGGGCCATCTGTGCCGATCCCGACGCTAACATTTTCGTCGATCATCTTCTGAACGGGGGCAACACCTGATGCCAGCTTCATGTTAGATGAGGGGTTATGTGCCACGCCCGCGCCCTCATTTGATAATGTGCGAATTTCGCCAATGTCAATATGGACACAGTGAGCAGCAAGTACTTTTGCATCAAAAAGCCCATGTTTTTTGACATAAGGGATAACGGGGATCCCTTCTGCCTCGCGCATATTTTCCACTTCAAAGCTGGTCTCGGCGAGGTGGGTGTGTAGCGGCACATCGTATTCAGCGGCTAACGCGGCACAGGCTTTCAAAATTTCAGGAGTGCAGGTATAAGGTGCGTGCGGCGCTACGGCGGGGACGATCAGTTCATGCTCTTTCCAACGTTCAATAAAGGTGCGGGTGTAATCGAGCGCATCTTCGTAGGATGCGGAATCTGGTGTGGGGAACTTCATGATCGATTGGGCGCAGAGGGCGCGCATCCCGACTTCAGCGGTGACTTCAGCGACATCGTCTTCGTAATAATACATGTCTGCGAAGCTGGTGACACCACTGCGGATGAGCTCCGCGCAGGCGAGCTTGGTCCCGAGGCGAACGAACTCAGGGGTCACAAATTCTCGCTCTACAGGCATCATATAGCCCATTAGCCAGACATCCAGGCGTAGATCATCGGCGAGACCGCGCAATAGTGTCATCGGCACGTGAGTATGGGCGTTGATCAAGCCTGGCATCAGGATCTTGCCGCCACAATCGATCATTTCGGAGGCGTCGTATTTTGAGAGCAACTCTTCTTCAGCCCCTACTGCGACAATATTGTCATTTTCGACGGCAAGAGCGCCGCGATCAAATTGCTCCAGTTCTTCGTTCATCGTCAGGACGATGGCATTTTTAAACAAATAATCAACTTTTTTCATGCAAGAAAACTCCATGCTATGTGGGAGAGAGTGGGGGTAAGTTTGATGGGTTATTCTACCATGTGCAGGGGGATGTAGCCTGCCTCCACTCGAGAAAAATACCGAGACGGAAGTGATGTTCGGGCGCGATTCGGCTCCGAAAAAGTCCACGAAAATCTGCGCATTTTGCATTGACTTCCCCTTTTCTTGTGCTATAATACAGCCCGTTAAGTCCCCGTTGTGCTTTTGCGGGGGCAAATTTATGTAAACCCCAAGCTTTCCCGTACTCAGGCGCTGGGATGAAAGTCCTCGCAGGATCTGCGGAGAAGTGAAGATTGGAGAAAAAATGAAGTACGCTATTGTCGAAAGTGGCGGCAAGCAGTATAAAGCCGTCGAAGGCAGCGTGATCGATGTTGATCGCCTGCCGGATGAAGAAGGCGCAAAGATCGACCTTGATCGCGTTCTGATGATCGTAGATGGTGAAAAACACACCATCGGGACCCCCGAAGTAAAAGATGCAAAAGTTAAAGCAACAGTTGCCGAGCATTTTAGGGGACCAAAAATTATCGTCTTCAAGTATCACCCCAAGAAACGTTATCGCTTGAAAAAAGGTCATCGTCAGCAGTACACCCGCTTGGCGATTGAGAAGATCGGTTAGGAAAGAGAGATAAATCATGGCACATAAAAAAGGTGGCGGCTCTAGTCGCAATGGTCGCGATAGTAAATCAAAACGCTTAGGTGTGAAGAAATACGCGGGTGAACGCGTTATTTCCGGTAATATTTTGGTTCGCCAGCGTGGCACAAAAATTAAGCCCGGTCTCAATGTTGGGATGGGTAAAGATCATACTCTCTTCGCAGTTATGGACGGTGAAGTAATGTTCGACATTACTCGCGGTCGCAAACGCGTTAATGTTGTTCCTGTTACTAAATAATTTCAGGAACAAAAGGAAAGCTCATGAAGCCCGATATTCATCCTACTTATTATCCAGAAGCCACGGTAACCTGCGTTTGCGGGAATACTTGGAAAACCGGCTCAACTCAGCCTGAAATCAAAACGGAAATTTGCTCGAATTGCCATCCTTTCTACACTGGCGATTTGCAGCGTATCGTTGATACCGAAGGTCAGGTTGATCGCTTCTACAAACGTTTGCAGGCTCGCGAAGAGTATGTCAAGGAAAAATCTGCCAAAGAGCAGGCTAAGATTTCTCCGACCCGCGAAATCGCAGAATTGGAACTTGGCAAACGCGCAACTGATTCGCTCCTGAAAGCTGGCATTACTAATGTTGGTGAATTCATGAAGAAATACGAAGAGGGCGAAAAAGCCGTTTTGGCAATCGCTGGTTTTGGTCAGAAATCGCTGATCGACGCCAAAAAAGCCTTGCGTGGTATGGGATACGAACTTCCCGAAGCGTAATAAGCACCTAGATGCGGCCTACAGGCTTGCGCTAGGAATATTCTCAGGTACACTTAATGGGCAGAGGCATACGCATCTGCCCATTTTTTATAATTGAGGAGAGCAATGAAGCATACAAAGGGATCTGTTGAAGTGATCACCGGCTCGATGTTTTGTGGAAAAACAGATGAGTTGATCCGTCGCTTGCGTCGCGCGACCATCGCCCGCCAAAAAGTACAGGTTTTTAAGCCTGCCATTGATATTCGTTACGCTGTTGAAAAAGTGACTTCTCACGCTGGGGCGGAGTTTGATGCGGCCCCCATTGAAAGCAGCCGAGAAATTTTAAAACGTCTTGATGATGACGTGACCGTCGTTGCTATCGACGAAGCTCAATTTTTTGATGCGGATGTGGTAGCCGTTGCCAGAGAATTGGCTGAGAAAGGTATCCGTGTAATTGTTGCCGGGTTGGATATGGATTTCCGCGCAGAGCCTTTTGGCCCCATGCCCTCTTTGATGGCTCAAGCAGAAGAAGTGGATAAATTGCAGGCGATCTGTATGGTTTGCGGGGAGGAAGCCAGCCGTACGCAACGCCTCGTCAACGGGAAACCCGCGCGCTATGATGATCCCGTTGTTATCGTCGGTGCGGACGAGCTCTATGAAGCTCGCTGTCGCCGTCATCACGAAGTGCCGCGTTAGTTTCGGAGGGTTTATGATCGAAGACTATAAGAATTTTTTGAAAGAAATTTTGATCGACAGGGACGAGCTCAAGGAGCGTATTGCTGAGCTTGGTGATGAGATCAGCCGTGACTACAAAGGCAAAGAACTCCTGATGGTCTGTATTTTGCGCGGGGGCGTTTTCTTTACAGTTGATCTGATGAAAAATGTCGACATCCCGCATATGGTTGAATTCATGGCGATCTCGTCCTACGGCGTTGGTGCCCGCGAATCCAGCGGCGATGTGCGCATAACCTTTGATCTTCAGACCAACATCCGCGGTAAGCACGTACTCCTGGTTGAAGACATTATCGATAGCGGGCATACTCTTGCCTCTGTGATCGAAAAGCTCTCGGTGCAGGCTCCCGCATCGCTCGAGGTCTGTGCCTTGCTTGATAAAGCCTCCCGCCGTGAAGTGGATGTTCCAATCAAATATCGCGGCTTCAATATCGAAGATAAATTCGTCTTCGGTTACGGGCTCGATATCGACGAATATTTCCGCGGCTTGCCTTTTGTCGGTGTCGTTGATCTGGATAAATACAAACCCGCTGAATAAAAAATGAGCGTACAGCGTCCGACGTCCGGAGAGGAAATGGGGAGTGAGAAATCTCCTTACGCTGGACGTTGGGTCGCTCGCTTGCGGGGCAAGATCATCGCGCATGGTGGCACGCCTGCCCAAGCCCTTCGCGCGGCGAAACAAGCTTGCCCTAAAGAGAAACCTGAAATTAAATATATGCCTCCTGCTGAACCTCTCATTAAATCTCCCCTTATCACAGAAATTGTGGATGCCTTGCCGGATGATCAACCTCTCTACCTGATCGGAGGGGCGGTGCGTGATGCCTTATTAGGACGTATGAGTCACGACCTTGATTTTGGCTTGCCACCACGCAACGGAGATCCTACCGAAGCCCTTAAAGTTGCCCGCCGTATCGCCAACCAGATCGGGGCAGCCTACTACCCCCTCGACGTTGAGCGCGGTGCTGCACGCCTCGTCCTTATTCACGAAGATGGTACGCGCGACAATCTCGACTTTGCCGCCTTCCGTGGCGATGATCTTGAAACCGATCTGCGCGGGCGCGATTTTACGCTCAATGCCATTGCGTTGGATATGCGTTCGCAAGAACTCATTGATCCGCTTGGCGGGGCGATTGACCTTCGACATAAGGTTTTACGAGCCTGTTCCCCGACGAGCATGAGCGACGACCCTGTGAGGGTCTTGCGTGCTATTCGTCTGGCAGCCTCCTTCGGGTTTAAGGTGTTTCCTGAAACTCGCCAGATGATGAAGGACGCCACCCCTGCGCTTGGCAGCACATCCGTTGAGCGTCGCAGAGATGAAATTTTCCACATTCTGGAAGGAAAACAGCCAGCAACAGCGTTGCGCGCCCTGGAAATGCTTGGCGTGCTTCCCGAAATTTTTCCCGAATTGCCAGCCCTGAAAGGCGTGGAACAGCCCTCTCCACATGTGGATGATGTCTGGGCGCATACGCTGAATACTTTGCGTCACCTCGAGAGCATTCTTGCTGCTCTTTCGCCCGAATATGATTCGGGCACGGCGGCAGAATTCCATAACGGATTGTTGGTCTTGCGTTTGGGCCGTTATCGCGAGCAACTTGGCCAGCATTTTTCCGAGAGCTTGACGACGGACCGCTCCCTCATTGGGTTGCTTTTCTTTGCGACGCTCTATCACGATGTTGCGAAGCCGTTGAAAAGTGAAACCGGTGAAGATGGGCACCTCCGCTTTTGGGGGCATGATGTTGAGGGGGCTGAAATGACTGCCGAGCGGATGCGGGCGCTCCACCTGAGTAACGACGAGATTGATCGGGCGCGGCGCATTATCCGTAACCACATGCGCATCCACTCATTGACGCAGCAACTTTTCGATGAACGGAAGCAACCCTCCCGGCGGGCGATCTACCGCTTCTTCCGCGATACACGCGAAGCGGGCGTGGATATTATCCTGCTTTCTTTGGCTGACCTCCGTGCGACCTATGAACATACCCTTCCCGAAGACCTGTGGAAAGCAGAATTAGACATCTGCCGGATCTTGTTCGAAAATTACTGGGAGCGTCCTGCAGAAGTTGTTAGGCCGCCCAGTTTGTTGAATGGGCATGAGGTGATGAAAGTTTTTGGGTTATCTCCAAGCCCGTTAATAGGTGAATTACTTGAAGCTGTTCGAGAAGCGCAGGCCATGGGAAGTGTTTCGAAAAAAGAAGAAGCTTTGGATTTCGCGACAGAATGGCTAAAAGAACAAAAATAAAAAGAGAGCGCAAGAATTTATTCTTGCGCTCTCT
>CAZASG010000057.1:0-22475 GCA_964487745.1 uncultured Anaerolineaceae bacterium
GGCTTGCTCTACAAAGACCCTGTTACCCGCCAGTGGCAGCCAGCGAATCTCTATCTCTCCGGTAATATCCTGGAGAAGATCGGGGCAGCCAAACTCGCAGTAGAAGCTGATCCCGCCTTTGAAGAGAACATCGTCGCCCTGCGGGAGGCGATGCCGAAACCCTTGTTGCCCGGTGAAATTAGGGCAAGGTTAGGCTCAGGCTGGATACCCACCGATGTGATCGAAGCTTTCCTTGAGTATCTGCTGGAAGGCATCCGTATTGAGACAATTACCTATGTCCCTGATCTGGGGATGTGGCGCATCAAAGCCTATACCTGGTCTGTCACTGACTACCTGCTCTACTCCGAATGGGGCACAGAACGGCGCGATGCCCTGGCTCTGATCCTGAACAGCCTGAACGCGCAAACGCCGATCATCTACGACAAGGTGGACGACCGCCAGGTGATGAATAAGGATGCCACCATTGCAGCGCAAGCCAAGATGGAGAAGATCGAAGCTGCCTTTGAAGTCTGGCTTTGGGAAGACCCCGAGAGAGCAGAGAGGCTTGCTAATCTCTATAACCGTCTCTACAACATCTATGCCCGCCCGCGCTTCGATGGTTCACATCTGACGCTACCCGGTATGAACGCCGAGATCACCATGCGCCCACACCAACTGGATGCGGTCTGGCGCATCTTGCAGGAGCGTTCTGTCCTGCTGGCACATGAAGTGGGCTTGGGAAAAACACTCACGTCCATCGCCGCCATCATGGAACTGAAACGGCTGGGACGCATCAACAAGGCGATGGTGGTGGTACCCAATCACCTGACCCTGCAATGGCAGGAAGAGGCACTCTGGGCATACCCGCTGGCGAAGATCCTGTGTGCCGGTCCGAAAGACTTGTCCAAAGCCAAGCGAGGAGAGTTCCTGAGCCGCATCGCTACCGGCGATTGGGATGTGGTGGTTGTGCCAGAGTCGTCTTTCAAGCTGCTGCCTGTAGGTGCCGATGCGCTGAACGAGTTCCTGAACGGGGAGATCGAGAAGCTGCGCAGCTTTCTGTATCAGAACGCCGAGATCGGGCGCAGTGCCGAGAAGCAAATCCAGAAGGCGATCAAGCGGTATGAGGCCAAGCTGGTGGACAAAGCCAGTATGCGCAAGGACGCTGCTGAAACGATTACCTGGGAAATGCTGGGGCTGGATATGCTCCTGGTGGATGAGTTTCACTATTTCAAGAATCTCTTCTTCGCCACCAAGATGAGCCGTGTTGCGGGGCTGGCGAATAGTAACTCGCAGCGTGCCTTCGATATGTTCATCAAGTCGCGCTTCATCCAGCAGAATGGCGGGCGCTTTGTAGGGATTACGGCCACGCCTGTCACGAATACCCTGGCTGAAGTCTTCACCTTGCAACGCTACTTCCAATACCCCACACTGGAGCGGCTGGGTTTGACCCACTTCGACCCTTGGGCAAAGCTCTTTGCCCAAGCTGTCGCCCTGCCGGAGATGGCACCTGAAGGTGGCGGTTTCCGCATCAATATCCGCCTGGCGAAGTTTGTGAACGTGCCTGAACTCTCAACCCTGCTCTCGCAATTCTGCGAAGCCCTGAAGTGGGACCAGGTGCAGACAGGCACGATTAGCAGACCAAGTCTTCATCAGGACAGACCGCTGATCGTGGAATTGCCCGGCACGCCTGAATTGGAAGGCTACATCGCAGAACTGGCAGATCGGGCCAGCGATGTACGCAGCGGGGCAGTTTCACCAGAAATGGATAATATGCTCAAGATTACGTCCGAAGGACGCAAGGCAGCCCTTGATATGCGGCTCTTGAATGGCTTGCTGCTGGATGAAGAAGATGCCTATGGCGATCATCCCAACTCCAAAGCCTATAAATCCGCCGACCTGATCGCTGCCCTCTACCATGCGACCCCGCACAGCCGTGCCGCACAGATGGTCTTCAGTGATCTGGGGACACCCAAATCCTGATAAACCCTCAATTCAATTCTTTCTAAACCGCCCAGATCTACATCGACCTGGGCGGTTTTTCTTTAGGAGTACCTATGAAAGACAAAAACTTCAACCTCTATATCGACATCAAGGAGAAGCTGGTCCGGCGCGGCATCCCGCCCGGCGAGATCGCTTTCATCCATGATGCCAAAACGCCCGAAGCGCGTGAACGTCTCTTTACCACTGTGCGTGCCGGGCAGATCCGTGTCTTAATCGGCTCGACTGCCAAGATGGGCACGGGTATGAATGTGCAGGAACGCCTCGTCGCCATGCACCATCTGGATGCTCCCTGGCGACCTGCCGATGTTGAGCAGCGCGAGGGACGCATCTTACGGCAGGGCAACCGCTTTCAGGAAGTCTTTGAGTTCGTCTACATCACCACCGGTTCATTTGATGGCTACATCTGGCAGGTACTGGAAACCAAAGCGCGTTTCATTGACCAGGTCATGTCCGGGCAGATCGGTGCTCGTGAGATCGACGACATCTCCAAAACCGCCCTTTCGATGGCGGAGATCAAGGCGTTGGCCAGTGGTGATCCAGAGATCATGCAGATGATCGCGGTTGAGAACGAGCTTGCCAAGCTGGATAGCGTCCGCACTGCCTGGCTACGCAACCGCCAGTTGATGCAGTTGAAACTCAACAGTCACCGCCAGCAGGAAGCGGGTGTGCGCGGGCAGGTCGCTGATTTCGAAGAAGCCCTGCGCATCCGTGATGCAAATGCCCATGATGATTTCTTGATGGAAGTTCTCGGGAAAACCTACACCACACGCAAGGAAGCTGGGGCAGCCCTGAATAGCGCCTTCCTGCAACACGGACGAGATGCGGGCGTGGTGGGTTCTTTCCAGGGCTTTACCCTGCGAGCACAGCTGATCGGACGCCTGATCGATCCGACTGAGATGAATATCCGCCTGGAATATGGCGAAGGCAAATCCCTGCGTGCCCGTGTCGGAGAGAGTGGACTCGGCACGATCCAGAGCGTCGAATCTGTTTTACGCAGCCTGGAAATTGCTTTGGCACGGCTGGAAAAGCAGGCGGCCCAGCATACTGCGGATATTACGGCCATTGAAGCAGGCCTGAACCAGGGCTGGGAGGAAGCCGAGCGCTACACCAGCTTGAAGGAAGACTTGGCGGTCTTGAAGCAGCGAGTTCTTCAAGATGAAAAAGACGGGGAGAAAGCGATAGACCTTCATCTGAGTGAAGAGACAGGAGAAGCCGAGCAAGCCCAGGCTGATGCCGCGCATATCCTGCGTCCCAGAAACGGGGAACTGGAGATTGCCCATATTCTGGAAGCCGTACAAGCCGCTGAAAGAGCCGCTTTCCCGGATATTGACACGGTTACGGAAGCGATCCCGCTCGATCCCGCTGTGCTGGAAAAAGAAGCCGCAAATGCCAGCGCCTTGGCAGCCTTCAGTCGGGCGACAATGTCTGGTAAGGGACAGCAGCCCAGCTTTGCAGACTGGCTCCAGGCGCATGATACGCAGATCAAGGTGAAGCGAAAGGAGGTGCGCAAATCTCAATCCCAAAACGCTGTCCAAATGACTTTCTTCTAACCCTATTCAAAGAGACGCTCCTTCGTGGGGCGTCTCTTCCATTTCTGTAAAGGAGTGAATATGCCCCTGGAAATTCCAATCAACCAATCCACTCGCATCCTGCGTTTCTATCTGTGCAGTGATTGCTGGGAGCCACTCTCAGAGATCACCCGCGACCGTGTGGCGCAGACCCTCACGATTACCTGCCAAACGAACGACTGTCCTTGTCGAGGGATGGTCTCGGAGCAATATGTTCTGGAACGTGAGCGAAAGGCGCAGGAGTGGTTACGGAATGCCCGCCGCTATCTGGCAGACAGCGTCCCATGGATCAAGCCGATCCCAAAACGAACTCAGGCCCAACTCTTGCAGGCAATGGGCTATTACTAAATTAAGGAGCAAAGAAAATGACCCGCAAACAAAATACCGCATTTCCTGAAGTTGGCACCATCCATAAAGGCGAACCCAAGCAAGGCAATCGCTTTGGTGCCGACCTTGAAGAGCGTTTCCGTGTGGAGTTTTCTCCGGACACGATCGACGCACAAATGCGCTTCTATGCCGCCTACGGCAAATACTATCCGACCGAGATTCGGGCGATGATCGTCACGCCCTCCGTCTGGGATGGCTGGTACTTCGCCAATGAAACCTATACCAAATCCGGGCAAATGATCGCAGCCGCTGATGATGAGCGCTTCCTGCATATCCGTAATCCGGTTACAGGAGAAAAGATTGTTAATCAAGGTGAACCCTTCACCCCTTATACGCCAGGTGATTTCTATGAATACGAGCGACATGGAAAGACCTATCGCGCCAAGCTGCGCCCCTATGGACGTTTGTATCTCTTTTTACCCGAGTTGCAAACGCCAAACGTCCTGACCTTGAAAACCCATGCCTTCTACGACCGCATCAATATCGAGAAACAGTTGGGCGCGATCCAGGGTTTGGCAAATGCCCTGAACAATGGCAATGCAGCCGGTATCCCGATCCGCGTCTTTCGCCGCAAAGGTTGGGTGACCTGGAATAAGCCGGGAGGTGGCGCGATCCGCACCGAAAAGTGGCTGGTGAATATCGAACCCACCAAGGTCTGGATGGAAAAAGCCATGCGGCAGTTGACAAACTTCGCCAGCTTCGGAACATCCTTTGAGCCAAAGGAAATCCTGCTGGATACGCCTCCTGATCTGGATAATGATCTGCCGGATGTGGATGAAGCCTTCCCGCCAGGAGACGAGACTGAGTAAGTAGAGACTGTAACCAACGAAGCGCCCTGCAATTGCAGGGCGCTTTCACTTTCTATAAGGAGAAAATCTAATGAGTAATGAACGAGGTTGTGGTAGCCGCGTGGTTGGCGGTATCTATGCCGAAGTAAGACAAGGGGCTGGTGGCAGCCCGATCGAAGCCTTTCTGGTGGACCCGCCCAAAGCGGTGAATGCACTGGCACTGGGATTGACCGATAAGGGCGTGCGTCTGATTGAAATTGGTGGGGTCTGGCATGTCTTCGACATCGTGGGAGAGAAACACTACCCTTATGTCGCGGACTTTGTGGAAGAGGGGCGTCGGATGGGCTTCTCCCGTCGCCTGCCGCAGATTCTGGATTTTGGAAAGCTCGATCCGGTGCAAAGTCGGCTAGTTTTGCTGCACCGTAAGGCGCTGATCACCAATGTACAGGAAGCAGGTTTCCTGGAACGTTATCACGTCTGTCCAAAAGCCTTACCCGAACACGAAGAAGGACTGCTGGATAGGATGTGTGCTGCGTTTTTGTGGCAGGATTTTGCCGCCAAAGACCTGGATGAAGATGGTATCCGCACCATGAAAAACGGCGACCAGTATGTCGGCTTGGTACGTCCAAAAGGACACGCCAAACCCGAACGAGAGCTGGCGCTTTTTATGAGTCTGCCGATCACGAATCTGGCAGTGATCCGAGGACGCAATCCCGAAGAAAACACTCGTGTGAAGGAAGTCTACGAGAAGGTCGCTGGGCAGAGCAAGTTTGAAGTGACGCTGGAGGATAAATAGTCATGAAGAACATAAAGATTTCTGAAATTGCAGTGGAAGAAGCGCGCCTTGCACCATCACTGGCGAAAGCAGTGGCGGAGAAGGGCGTGATCGTGCCGGTGGTCTTGGGAATCGGGAAAAATGCCGCTGGTTTCTACCCAATCCTGGATGGGCGCAGGCGCATTTTGGCATCCATTAAGGCAGGGTTGGATGAAGTGCCGGTGGTCTTTCTGGATGGGGGCGCAGAGATCACCTTGATGCTGCACGCCACTCGCAGGAATAATCCTGTCTCGGAACTCAAGGCGGTACAAGCACTAATGCAGCAGGGCATGAGTGAAAACCAAATCGCCCAGGCAGGCTATATGCCAGTCCAGCGCATTCGCAAGCTGGCAAAGCTCAATCGCTTGGAACCTGAGATCGCGGTACGCGTTGAGAAGGGCGAAGTCTCACCGACGGTTGCTTTTGAGATCGCGGCATATTTACCAAAAGAGACCCAGCGCAAGATGGCTGATGAGGAAAAGATCACGGCAACCTTGGTAAAGGAGTATCGTTCTGCGGGAAAGGCGCAGGATGATTTGCTTGGTTTGGATTTGATCCAGCAGCCACAGGTGGCAACAGCAGACGAACTGATTGCACAGCTATCTGCAGAAACTTTACATCGTATCCTGGCAGAAGTGCCCGATGAACCGCGCTTTGCAATCTGGCGAGGGAAGGTCGATCAGGCGATGACGGTCTTGTTCGTGGACATGCCGGTGGAGGTGAGAGCGTAGAGAGAAATAAAAGCAGGTCGGCTGGGGGAGCTGACCTGCTTTTATAACGAATAATTTATAATTAGTGCGAGATGTCTATTCTTTCTAAAATCACTTTTCACGATTGGCAGGAACAGCAAAAGCAAGACCCTGATTTTGTTGCCGAAAGCCTTGAACTTGAGATGGGATACCAGATTGCACGCCTACGCATCTTGCGAGGACTTACCCAGGAAGAACTTGCGCAGAAAGTTGGAACGCGTCAACCTTCTATTGCGCGTTTGGAAAGCGGGCGAAGCCTACCAAGCCTATCTTTTCTGGAAAAATCGCTGAAGCACTAGATGCAGAGATGGAAATCAAAATTGTTCCCAAAGCTGCTTCTTTGTAAATGAAAAAGGACTGCTGAAAAAGCAGTCCTTTTTTTGTTTAACCTAGTGATGGAATTGCGGTAATTAATGTCTTGAACCAAATCTGTTTTGATTTCATTCGGTGCCGTTTTATCGGTTCAGTCAGAATCAGTGTCGCTTCCTGTCAGCAAAGGTCCATATACCTGTTCTGCTAACTCTGTTCCTAAAATCAAATCAGCAAGACGGCGTCGCAGCTCTGTTTCACTGGCTTGAGGATGGCGTTGGCATAAGCCTTGATAGGCGAGTTCTTTCATCGTCTGAAACATTTGCCCAAGCATATTTGCCTTGCGCCAGGAGGGAGCTTCGAGCAATAGCTGGATTTGAAGTGCTTCGATTTTGGGATGAGTATCGGAGATCATGGTAGCTAAATATTAGCATGTTTTCAAAACAGATATAACTCTATTATGTTTAATTAAATTCTGATTGATTTAGTGTGCTTTTTATCGCACTTGGGCCAATGAATTTGCTCAGACAAGCATGAGTCCAATAACGACAATTTCCAAAGCGAATCGTAAGTATCCAAATTATTTAGACACGTATTTAACTAATACGTGCTCAAGATTATGAAGTTCTTCATCAATAATCGTCGATATAATAGACCAGTTTCCACCGGCTAAGCCAGCACCGATTAGAGGGTAGCCTATCCGGTTTGATGGAAACTCAATCGCAACTTGCTTGAAACATGATCTAATTGCATCATAATCGGCTTTGTTGCCTTGGCCGTGCCAGTGGTATTGAGTATAAGCGTTGACAATTATCAACTCAGTGTTAGATGTCGTTTCTACAATAGCCTTGCTAATAGTGCCTAGCTTATTTTTGTCACCCCTCACTGTTTTTAGGTCGGCATCGTAGCTGGATGGCCATTTCTGCTTGATTGTTTTTGCAATACCAGCGCCCATTACGCAGAAACAGTTACAACCATGAATGATGACGTCAAATTCACCATTGTCTGCCATTGAAATGAGATTGCCTTCAACTATCTTCATATTATTTATAAGCGAAATTATCTTGTTCTAAAGAATTGCTGTGGGCCCCATTCAAACCCAAATAGCAATCATATTTTACTGAACTCTTATTTACATTAGCTGTTCTGGCTTATGAAATTAAGTGAAGGCTAGAGTTCAAGTGCCCCAAAAAAGGGAGGCTAAGTTGCTTTGACCTATGAATTATTTGATGGACGCTATGGTTTACCTTACTTGGATCGTTTCTAAATCTCGCCAACTGGTGAACTGTCCAAAACTTGTTTTTAGCGTCTGCTCACCACCATAGACGACATGGCCATAATTTTCTGGGGCCTTAGCTAGCTTTCTCCAATATTGTAGGTTAGCAAAATAGCTGTTGTTCATCGTTTTTCCTGCCTTGATTTCGATTGGCAAAGCCTTTTCACCCTCCACCAGCAAACAATCTATTTCTTTCCCTTGGTTATCTTGCCAAAAATAAGTTTCAGGCTGTTCACCACGGTGAGTGCTTGCTTTGATAAATTCATTAATGACCAGGTTTTCAAAAAGTGCGCCTTTCAGGTAGTGTAAAGCAACCTGTTCTTCATCTCGAATACTGAGTAAGGAACAAGCTAGACCCGTATCATAGAAATAGAGTTTTGATGACTTTACAATCCGCTTGTTGAAGTTGCGATGATAAGGAGCAAGTTGATAAACAATATAAGAACTTTCCAGGATAGACAACCATGCCTTGGCTGTATTCGGACTGATTCCTGCATCGCTGGCAAGGCCTGCATAGTTGACCAATTGCCCTGTCCGTCCCGCACATAGCTGGACAAAGCGAATAAAGGTGTTGATGTCACCAATATTTTTCATCAAGCGAACATCTTTTTCGACATAAGTCTGGATATAAGATGGATAGAAATCAACAGGCTCAATATTGCGGTCGTAAATACGAGGATATTGCCCCTTGTAAATCAAACTTTCGTAGCGATCAAATGCTGGAATATTGGGTTTTAGTTCGGCAATGGAAAAAGGTAATAAGTGGAGAATTGCAGTGCGTCCTGCCAGCGTCTGACTGATTCTTTCCATCAGGAGAAAATTCGATGACCCAGTCAGTATAAATTGGATCTTTCTATCGCTATCGACAAGGCTTTGAATATAGGAAAAGAGTTCAGGAGCATGCTGGACTTCATCCAGAACAGCACCCCCAGTATAGTTTTCAAGAAACCCGCGAGGGTCTGTAAGCGCAATTTGACGGATATCGGGTTCTTCCAGAGAAACATAGGGAAGATTAGGAAAGGCAGCTTGTACCAAGGTGGTTTTTCCGGACTGGCGCGGTCCTGTGAGGGTAACAACTTGAAACTTCTCTGCAAGGCTGAGGATTTTCTGCTGTAGTTTTCTTTTGAACATGGGAGACCACCTTCTTTTGGGGGAACAATATCTACTCAACTTATAGCACATTATTTACAAATACGCAATCCGATTGCACATTTGCAAAAAATATAAACGCCAATTTACACTAGTTATTTTTTTAGCTTTTTTGTTCTGTTTTTGGTATAATTAGGGGGAGAAAATAGCTAAAAAACGACCCGCAAGTGTGTTGGAGCACACAAACGGGTCTGACCCCCGCCGTGGGTGCGCCACGACGAAAGCTGATGCGATTATAGCACGGCGGGCACTTTGAAAGGAGTCCGCCGTGCGTGATTTAAACCTTAGTTCATTGGCTTTAGCTGCCAGCGAACCATTCTATTCCTCATCTGATCTTGAACTAACTCTGCCTGAAACGCTGCCACTGGATCAAAATCCGGCTGCGGTTTATTTGGCGAGATTGAAGAAGAATAGCCGACGTCCACAGCAACATGCTTTGGATGTGATTGCTCGCTTCCTATCTAGCGACCAAGTAGGTTGTTTTGAGATTGACTGGTCTAAAGTGCGCTACCAACACACAGCTTTAGTACGTAGTCACTTCATGGACAAGTATGCCCCTGCAACGGCGAACCGGATGCTTTGCGCACTTCGAGGGACATTAGAGCAAGCTTGGTTGCTTGGGCAGATGTCTGCTGAAAACTATATGCGGGCTTCACATGTAAAAACAATTACTGGAACTACCTTGCCAGCAGGCCGCGCCTTGTCTCGGGGTGAGATTACAGCTTTGTTTCAGGATTGTGCTAATGATCCTCGTCCGATTGGTATACGGGATGCTGCTGTGATGGCAATCTTGTATTCGGGGGGATTGAGACGGGCAGAGATTAGCAAGTTGGCACTTTCTGATTACGATCCGGAAGAAAGAATGTTGAAGGTGTTTGGAAAACGTTCCAAAGAGCGCTCTGTTTATCTCACAGGTGGGGCGGTTGCTGCATTACAGGCTTGGCTTGAAATCAGGGGAGACGAAGACGGCCCGCTTTTTGTGACCGTGAATAAGGGAAACAACCTGGTCATGAGTAAGCCT
Organism: uncultured Anaerolineaceae bacterium; assembly: GCA_964487745.1. Taxonomy (GTDB): domain Bacteria; phylum Chloroflexota; class Anaerolineae; order Anaerolineales; family Villigracilaceae; genus Desulfolinea. The sequence goes on from CAZASG010000057.1 coordinate 10,042, forward strand.
TTGAGCCCGCAAGGTATCTACTATTTGCTAAAAATGCGAGCCAAAAGTGCAGGCGTGAAAAGTTTTACTCCGCATGATTTTAGGCGGACATTTGTAGGTGATTTGCTGGATGCCGGCGTGGATATTGCGATTGTTGCAAAGATGGCAGGGCATGCGAGTGTGGATACGACCGCTCGGTATGATCGCCGGCCAGAACGGGCGAAGCAAGAGGCAGCGCAAGTGTTGAGGGTGCCTTATGGGGCATAAGCGTGCTGCATATTCCAAATATGCTAAAATACTGCCTAATAAGTCACCAATTTCGTTTATCGTATTTAGACATATTAGCTTTAGGTTAGGGGTTCTTATGCAGGGTGGAATATTCATTCAACTCTTGCTCAAATATCCGAATGTTGCAATACCTGCAACATCGCTCCAAGAAAATAGATGTAAATCTATTTCTTGGAGGTCAATTGTGGCAAGAAAACATGCTCAAAATCAATTAGAAGAAATCTATAAGGCAGTCGAAGCAAACCCCGGACAACGCCCTGGGTTTATTGCACGAATTTTAGGTATACATCGTTCACAAATCGCGCGCTCCTTGCCTGCCATGCAGGAAAGAGGGCATCTGCTGAGCGAAGATGAAAAAGGTGGCTTGTGGATATTTCAGCGAGGAAAGTAAAAAATGTTGCGGAATTTTGCAACCAGGGTGCTATGCTATGTAATGAACAATCACCTCTACGACAGGATTATCGCAGGAGAAATAAATGAGTGGGATGAACAAAGCCGAACGTTTAAATGAAATGAAGCGTCTGTATATGCAGCGTGCTTATAGTGACATCCAATTAGCGGAACGATTAGATGTTTCTAGAGAAACTGTTTTTCGTGATCGGGTTGCACTCACCGATGAAGAATATTATCCCATCGAAAAGAATGATGACGGTTTGTACTATATGAATCGTTCCAAACTGCTTTCCGAAATTAAAGTCAGTTTGCATGAAGCATTGGTGCTTTACCTGTCTGCCAGAAAAACATCACGCCAAACCTATTTTCGACATACGCACGCAATCAGCGCAATGGAGAAGTTGACTGCTATCCTATATCCGCCAATGGCGGAGAAATTGCTCAGGGCAACCGATACTGCTCTAAAACAGGAAGAAAACCCACAGCGGATTAAGATCATTGAAAACATTACCCAGGCTTGGGCGGAACAAAGGGAAGTGCGCATCGAGTATCAGGCGCTGGGCAGAAGCGAGATCGTCAAGCATACACTGCGCCCGTACTTGGTCGAACCCTCGATTTGGAGCGACAGCGTTTATGTGATCGCTTACTCCGACAAGATGAAAACGGTTATCCCTTTCAAAATCGAACGCATCAGACATACCTTCCTTTCCGGTGCAACCTTTGAACTCCCTGATGATTTTGACGAAGAAACCTTGCTCAAACATGCCTGGGGAATTTGGTATCAGGATAAAGACCCGGTCACGGTCAAGCTGCACTTCAACAAAAAGGCTGCCCAGCGCGTGAAGGAAAGCAAGTGGCACCCCCTTGAAAAAGTGGAAGACACTGAAGACGGTGGTTGTATCTGGCAGGCGGATCTTTCCGAATGGAAGGAAATGCTCCCCTGGATTCGTGGCTGGGGTGCCGATTGTGAAGTCATCTCACCGCCCTCGCTGCAAAAAACTCTCCGCAAAGAAACCAAAAAGCTGATGAATTTATATCTAGGCGAAACGCCCACCATGCCACCCCACTATCAACTTTGGGCAAAAGCCCAGCGCAAGGATGATCAATTTCATCCCTTGATCTACCACCTGATTGATGTAGGCGCTTGCGCAAAAACTCTTTGGGAAACGTCCCTTTCAGAGGGTTTCAAAAAGAGGATTGCCAAAATCCTGCCAGACGATTTCACGGAAGAAGAGATCGGCAGCTTGCTTGCGTTTCTGGCTGCCACCCACGATATAGGCAAAGCCAGCCCATCTTTTCAGCAAAAACACGCTCCCGCTATCGAGCGTATCAAAAAAGCTGGATTTGAGATTCCTGTCCCACATGGTCAAAAACCAACGCCACATGGAACGGTATCTGCCTGGGCGTTGACCGACAGCTTCCAAAAGCTTTTTAGTATGGAAAAATTCAACGCTCGCCGCTTAGCGAACACACTGGGGGGACATCATGGCATTATCCCTGTAACCAGCGCCGTTAATCGCCTTTCACCTTTCGACAAAGGCAACGAGAAATGGGATGCAGCCCGCCTGAAACTAATCGAAGAAATCAAGTCTGTCTTTATGCCACCCGAAAATTTCAAACTTCCCGAAGATGTTGAAGAGCAAAATATGTTGCTCATGCTACTTCTGGGTTTGACTACTACTGCCGATTGGCTCGGTTCGGATGAAAACTTTTTCGATTACGAAGATCGCTTCTTCCAGCCTAAAGACTATGCTCTGCTCGCCAAAGAAAAAGCCAAAAATGCGCTTGCCACGACAGGATGGCAAGACAACTGGCAAGCCTCTGGTGAGACGGTGGATTTCAGCACCATCTTCCCCTTTGCGCCGAGAGAAATTCAAGCCAAAGTCATCGAAGCCGCCAAAGATTTACCCTTCCCATCTCTGACGATCTTAGAAGCGCCCACAGGCATCGGAAAAACCGAAGCTGCGCTCTATCTCGCCGATACCTGGCTGCAAAAAGAAAAAGGACGTGGACTTTATATCGCCATGCCTACCCAAGCCACCAGCAATCAAATTTTTGAGCGCACGGTAAATTTTCTTGGAAGCCGTTATCCCGGAGAAAGCATCAATATCCACCTTGCGCACGGGCAAGCCGAGTGGAACGAAATCATGCAGCGTTTAACATCCATCAGTGAAGGTCCCGACGATACGGAAAGCAAAATGCAGGCTGAAGCCTGGTTTGATCGCCGCAAAAGAACCCTGCTGGCTCCCTTTGGTGTGGGCACAGTCGATCAAGCCCTGATGGGCATTTTGCAGAGCCGCCATTTTTATCTACGCCTCTTTGGGTTGGCAAACAAAGTCGTCATTTTCGATGAAGTTCACGCCTACGACACCTACATGAGCCAACTTTTCCTGCGCCTTTTGAGCTGGCTGCGTGCGGTTGGCTCCTCGGTCATCGTTCTTTCAGCCACCCTTCCCGAGGAAACCCGTGTGGCAATGACCAAAACTTTTGCCGCCCACACACCCAATGGCAGCCACCAAGCCCAATATCCACGCCTGACGCTAGTCACATCCGCAGTGCAAAAAATCATCCCCCTTCCCGCTCCCGCAGATCGCACCATCCGCCTGCAAAAAATCCCGCAAGACTCGCAAAGCATCATCGCAGCGCTGGAAGAAAAACTGGCGCAAGGCGGTTGTGCGGCGGTCATCTGCAACACCGTTTCTCGTGCGCAGGAGATTTACGCCGCCCTTCAGCAAGCCGATTTCATCGTAGCCGATCAACTGACCCTTTTTCACAGCCGTTTTCCGCCCGCCTGGCGCAAGAATATTGAAGAGAAGGTTTTGGCGCAATTTGGTAAAGGAAATGGGCGACCTGAAAAGGCGATTGTGGTCGCCACGCAGGTCATCGAGCAGAGTTTGGATTTGGATTTTGACCTGATGGTGAGTGACCTTGCGCCTGTGGATTTGCTCATCCAGCGGATCGGTCGCCTGCACCGCCACAAGCGGGACGCACGCCCTTTGGGCTTGGCTGCCCCGCAACTGCTGATTGCCCAACCCGAAGGGGCTGCCAACGCACCGCAGTTTGGCAGCTCGGAATACATCTACCCCCGCTACATCCTTTGGCAGACTTGGCTTGCGATCCAAGACCGTGACGAGTTGCACCTGCCCAGCGAAACGACCGACTTGATCGAAGGCGTTTATGGCGCTTTCGATGCCCAAAATCACCCCGCAGAAATTGCCGCGCAGCTTGAAAACGCACGCAACAAAATGCGCAAAGACTATGACAAGGATAATTACACCGCTATGTCGAATCTAATCGCACTCCCTAACGATGAAGATTTGATGACCAGTCCTATGCAAGACCTGAAAGATGACGAAGACCCCAGCATCCACCAGCAACTCAAAGCAGTGACTCGCCTGATCCCGCCAGGAGTCAATCTGGTTTGCCTGCACAAAACGGACGATGGAAGCCTGAACACCGAACCCGACGGCAGCGGCGAAACGATTGATTTCAGCAAAGTTCCCGATAAAGAAACGGTCAAAGAATTACTTTTGCACAGCGTTGCGCTGCATCGCCAAGATGTTGTGCGCCTGTTGACAGAAAAAACGCATCCGAAATGGCAGCGAAAAACCGCCCTGCGTTATCATATCCCGTTGATTTTTGAGCAAAACCGCTGTCCGCTTGATGGGGCAGATTTGATCCTTACTCTTAGCAAAGAACTTGGTCTACAAGTGAAAAAGGAGGCTTTATGACCCCAGACCTTGATTCTCCGATGTTCAACTTAATTGATGAACCCTGGATTCCCTGCATCCGCAACACAGGCGAAAAAGTCGAGCTAAGCCTGCGTGAAGCATTGCTCGGCGCACACGAACTGCGTGGCATCTATGGCGAATCGCCGCTCGTGATCGCTTCGATCTATCGGCTCTTGTTGGCGATGTTGTATAGCATCTACGGTAACCCATCCACGTCTTCGTGGCGAAAGTTGTGGCAAGCCGCATCCAATGATGCCGAGCAAGTCAATGCCTATCTCAATAAGTGGCACGAGCGTTTTTATCTCTTTCACCCTGAGCGTCCTTTTTATCAATGGGGAGACGAGCTAGTATCGCTAAAGTCTGTTGACAATATCCTGCATGAAAATGCAAGTGGGAACAATTCAACACTTTTTGACCACAGTAGCAAAAACACAGAAAAAAAGCTCTCGCCTTCAGAAGCAATCAGAGTCTTGCTCTCTGCACAAGCGTATGGAATTGCTGGACCATGTAATCCCAAACTCAAACTCTATTTCAGCAATTCCCCGTGGACATCTGGCGCAATCTTTCTCTTGAAAGGCGAAACTCTATTTGAAACATTGGTTTTGAATTGGTTTCAGCCTCCTCAAGAGATGCGAAATCATGCTCAACCTTTTTGGGAAAGTGATGACCCCTATCTTGGCAATAGGGAAGTCCCAAATGGCTACCTTGACTATTTGACATGGCCCAGCCGAAAAATCTTGCTTCTACCGACAAAAGCAAAAACAGGAGATGTTGAAATCAGGAAAGTTACAGAATCACCTGGACTTACTTTGATGGCAAAGATTCTTGATCCAATGAAACACTATGGGAAAAACTCGCAAGACGGTTATAGCTCTACAAAGTTTGGAGAAGCGAAAGCTCTGTGGAGAAATAGTGCTTCTTTGTTAGAACTTACCAAGCAAGATGAAATTAAAGCGCCGCAAGTTCTTCATTGGACAGCGAACTTGGTTGCAGACGGATATTTGCCTGAAAACAGCTATTTTAAGCTAACAGCTATGGGAATGGCAGCGGGAAGGTTAGATATGGAAATCAACGCCAGCGCAGGTAAGGTTCATTTCTACCGCCATGAAGAATTTGATTTTCCCGCTACCTACCTGCAAAAACAAGAACTCGTGAGGCTACTTGAAGAAAACATCGAAGCTTCTAAAAATACACAGAACAAACTTTACGGCGCGCTAAACAAAATGGCGACCTTAAAACTTGCCCCCACAGCGTATGACGACGAAGGGCATCCGCCCGATCTAAAAGATGTGAAAAACCTGATTAACCATTGGGCAGCAGATCGGCAATATTGGGTAGCCCTCGAAACGCCTTTCTTTCAACTCTTGCGTGATTTACTCGAAGAAGGCGAAGCCGCCATCCATCGCTGGGACACAGCCTTGCAAGAAGCCGCCCGTGCCGCTTTCGACCACGCCGCAGAAATGGCAGGCAACGATGCCCGCGCCCTGCGTGCCTCCGTCAAAGCGCAAGGACAATTGCATTACAGTCTAAAACAACTATTCTCACCCCAATAGGAAGGAGATTTTATGTCTGAAAAAGAAGAGCATTACCTGATCCGCTACCTGAAATCATTGGTAGAGAAAGATGATCGCGCCGCACTGGCAGCCTTGCGGCGAGGGCTGGGCAAAGCGCCTGGCACAGAACCGGAGATGTATCGCTACATCGTCCCGCTTTTGCCTGAAAACGCCTATCCAAATCAGGAGAGAGCATTCTACCTGATCGCATCCCTTTTCGCCTCGCATCCTGTTTCTGCACCCAAAGGGAATTTGGGCAACCATCTCGCACAAGCACGCGGCGAGAATAATGCCGATGCGCTGGAAAGACGCTTCACTGCCCTGCTGTCTGCCCACTCTGACGACCTGCCGAATTATTTACGCCAGACCATCAGCTTGTTGAAATCACAAGATGTCCCCGTTAATTGGAATCAACTGCTGAAAGATTTACTCTGGTGGAATGACAAAGCCCGAAAAAGCTGGGCAACCGCCTTCTGGGGTTATCGTCAAACATCGTCAGAAGAAGACGCTGAATAGCATTACCTGAACTACCAAACAATAAAACTAAAAACTACTTCAACTATAGGAGCTAAAAATGTTCATCGAATTACACCTGATCCAAAACTTTGCCCCCTCCAACCTGAACCGCGACGATACCGGCAACCCCAAAGATACCGATTTTGGCGGTGTGCGCCGGGCACGGATTTCATCCCAAGCTATCAAGCGTGCCATGCGCGAAGAAGCGATTTTTGCCGAAAGCACCCAAGTTCCCAGCGGGGAACGCAGCAAGTGGATGACACGCCCAATCGTAAAGAGACTGATTGAAGCCGGAAAATCTGATGAAGAAGCTCAACTTGTGGCAAATGCAACTGTAGCAGCTTATCACAGCAAAAAAGAAAAAATGGATGGGGACAAGCCTAACAAAACACTTGTGCTTGTTTATTTCAGTACAAGCGAAATTGCCAACATTGTAGAAATGCTACTTGAAAACTGGGACGAGGCTATTAGTGCCGCTCAGAAGGGAAAAGCCGTCAATAAATTAATCAATGCGGTTGTTAAAGAGACGCAGGAACGCGCAACAGCCCCAGACATTGCTCTCTTTGGACGTATGTTAGCGGATAAACCCGAATTAAATATTGATGCTGCCTCCCAAGTTGCCCATGCTATTTCCACCCACCGCGTCAACATGGATATGGATTTCTTTACAGCGGTTGACGATTTGCAAGAAGAAGACGAGACTGGCTCGTCACACATGAGCGTCACCGCCTTCAACAGCGCCTGCTTCTACCGTTACGCACGGATTGACTTCAAGCAATTGGTGAAAAATCTTGATGGTAATGAGGACCTCGCCCGAAAAACAGTTGTTGGTTACCTGCGAGCTGCCTTACGCGCCATCCCATCAGGCAAACAAAACAGCTTTGCTGCCCAAAACCCGCCCAGCTTTGCTTTGGCAGTTGCCCGTAAAGATGGCATGTCCTGGTCGTTGGCAAATGCTTTTGAGAAACCGGTTACTCCCGCCCGCGAAGGTGGTTTTGTGAAAAATTCTATTGAAGCCGCCGATGAGTATTGGGGAAAACTGAGCAAAGTCTATGGCAACGATGGCATGTCAACCTTTGCGCTCAAACTCGATGACGATGCAATCCTTTCCGCCTTAGCTGGTAGCGAAAAAGATTCAGAGAGCGAATGGATCGAAGGCATTTTGGCAGCGCTTGAAACTCAGGAGGCGTAATATGGCGACGCTATTGCTCCGCTTGCAAGGACCTATGCAAGCCTGGGGTGTGCAAAGTCGCTTTGGCGTGCGTGATACGGGACGAGAGCCCTCCAAGAGTGGTGTGATCGGTTTACTTTGCGCTGCTTTAGGAAGAAATCGCTCTGCTCCCATTGACGACCTTGCCGCCCTGAAAATAGGCATTCGTATTGATAAGCCGGGACGGGTGATGATGGATTTTCATACCGCAAATGCTGTTCTTAAGGCAGGCGGTGGAATCAAAGACACAGAATTATCCCGCCGTTACTACCTCGCCGATGCCGCCTTCTTGGTAGGCTTGCAAAGCGATCATCTCACACTCCTTGAAGAATTGCACGCCGCCCTGCACAACCCCACATGGATGCTCTTCCTCGGACGAAAATCCTTTGTGCCCTCGCCGCCGGTTTATTTACCGGATGGATTGCGGCAAGAAGAAGATTTAATTAGCGCGTTTCGCGTTTACCCCTGGCTCGGCGCAAGTGACAGAGAATACAAAAAACTCCGCCGTGAACAAGGCGATCAAATCCGCTTGATGCTTGAAGATGAAAATGGTGAAATGCAAGCCAATGACCAGCCAATTTCTTACGAAAAGGGCAATCGCCAGTTTACCCCACGTCGAATGCGCGTGGACTGGATAGACTTTCCTTCATTTGCTGAAGAGGAGGTACCGGCATGATCTACCTCTCCCGCCTAATCCTAAACCCCCGCTCACGACAGGTACGCAATGAACTTGCAGACCCTTACGAGATGCACCGCACTATCATGCAAGCCTTTCCGCAGGCAAATTTTGAAAAAGGGCAGCCTTCGGGCGTGCTCTTCCGCGTGGAAGTACCGCGCACCGGCATCCCGACTTTGTTGGTGCAATCTCTTTACAAACCGCATTGGGAAGAAATCGCCAGTTTGGAAAGCTATCTTATAGCAGGGGCTTATTTGCCCTTTGGCGAAGAAAACCCCGCCGAGAAAGAAGTTGATTTTGCACAAAAACTCTGTGCGGGGCAGCAACTTGCCTTTCGCCTGCGTGCCAACCCAACCAAACGCGATGCGAAAACTCGCAAAAGAATTGGGCTTTACAAAGAAGATAAGCAATTAGCATGGCTGCAACGAAAATTTGAAAATAAATCTGCTGCAAAATTGCTTTCAGCCCGTATCGGGAATGAAAAAGAAGTGCGCGGCAAGTTATTTGTTGAAAAAGACAATAAAAAACGGATGAAATTCCACACTGTGCAATTCGAGGGAATTCTCCAAGTAGATGACCAAGCCCAATTCCTAAAGATGCTCAAAGCCGGGATCGGCAGCGGCAAAGGGCTGGGCTTCGGTCTCCTTTCCCTCGCGCCAAGTCGCGGGTAGCGTTCGCCTGAATAATATTCAGTATGCTGGGAGGGCTGCTTGCGGGCAGATTCTGCCGGAGATGCAGAAAAAGCTCGTGAGACGCCCTCTATCTCCATCCGCACCTTAACAATTGAATATTCAGGTTGGATCAATCTCAAAGATTGATCCAACCTAGTGGTTCTAAAAAGGATGGAAAAATGAAAGACCTGCACCAACTCCCCAAACTCAGCGACAGCCTGAGCTACCTGTATGTGGAGCATTGCATCATCGAACAAAATGCCCTCGCCGTTGAGCAAATCGACAAGCGCGGGCGCACCATGATCCCGGCCGCCAACCTGACCGTACTCCTGCTCGGACCAGGCACCAGCATCACGCACGCAGCCATCAAATCGCTCGGCGAAAATGGCTGCGGCGTGCTCTGGGTAGGCGAAGACGCCACCCACTTTTACGCCCACGGCAGCGGAGAAACGCGCCGCGCTTACCACCTGCTGCACCAAGCCAAACTCGTTAGTATTCCCGAATTGCGCGAAGCCGTTTGCCAGCGCATGTATCGCAAACGCTTTGAAGATGCGCTCGAAGAAAATCTCACCATCCAGCAGTTGCGCGGCAAGGAAGGCGCGCGCATCCGCATGGCTTATGAAAAAGCCAGCATTCTCTACAATGTTCCCTGGCAGGGGCGCAATTACGACCGCCAGCAATGGGGAAAATCGGATCACATCAATCGTGCGCTCTCGGCTGCCCATGCCCTTCTCTATGGCGTTTGCCACGCGGCTATTATTTCAGGTGGTTATTCACCTGCGCTTGGTTTCATTCACACCGGCAAGCAGCGCTCCTTTGTTTTCGATATTGCCGATCTCTACAAGGTCGAAATGACCATCCCCGTCGCCTTTCAGGTTGCCAGCGAGGGGACGTATCGGCTCGATCAGCGTGTGCGCAAAGCCTGCCGTGCCGTTTTCAAAAAGGAGAAGCTCCTGCAAAGGATTTTGCCTGATATTGAAGAACTACTCAATTTACCCGATCAAGTGATTGAAGCGGCAGCAGAAGCGGATGTGGATATGGCACGTCCCGAACCGCTCTGGGACCCTCCAGTCGAGATAGCAGAACCCAAGCCGAAAGATGCGTCTGTTCCGCACCTACCCGCGCCTGCTACCATCAAAGAGACAATTTCTGCGCCCCCGGCAGACGATCCGCCACCCATCCCACCCGTCCCGTTTACACCAAAAGAAGAAAAATCCCCGCTCGAACTACGTCGAGAACGTGCTGAAAAGGGCATGGCTGGCAAATGGACGGTCGAAAAGCTGGAATATCCAAAAACCTGGCGCGTTATTACGCAGTCCGGTCCGCCCGGTTATATCGTTTTTGAGAAAGATGGCGACTTGAGTTGCGACTGCCCTGATTATGACCGCAACGAGCTGGACGCCTGCAAACACACGATCGCCCTTGAAATTTGGCGAGAAAGGCAACATGTCTGATGGTTGTGATGGTCTTGGAAAGTGTGCCACCCAGCCTGCGCGGTGAGCTAACCCGCTGGCTAATCGAAGTCAAAAGCGGCGTCTATGTTGGGCATCTCTCAGCACGTGTGCGCGATAAGCTTTGGCTCAAATGCTGCCATGCTAAAGAAACAGGCGGTGTAACACAAATTTGGTCGACCAATACAGAGCAACGCTTTGAAATGCGCATGTGCGGTACAACGCAGCGCGAGGTAATTGAGTACGAAGGCTTGCAATTAATCCGTATTCCACACAAAGCTGAAACTAAAAACGCCAATCGCTTTTAGCTACGATACTGTATAATTGCAGACAACTCGCAGGAAAGAGAAAAGGGTAGAGTTGTCTGACAATGGTATTTTCCCCACGCAGGTGGGGATGAACCGCTAAGGGGGACGCAACGGATTTCAGGTTATACATTTTCCCCACGCAGGTGGGGATGAACCGCCTACAGCTAAATCTACAGCTTTGTGATTAGCATTTTCCCCACGCAGGTGGGGATGAACCGATCATAATCCTTTTTATACCAAGTGCTATGATATTTTCCCCACGCAGGTGGGGATGAACCGCATCTACTGGGTAGATAGCGCGGAACGTCGCGATTTTCCCCACGCAGGTGGGGATGAACCGTAACTTATATCCGGTGTCTGTGGAAAGAGTCTATTTTCCCCACGCAGGTGGGGATGAACCGCGCATGTGCAATGAGTGTGAGCAAGAACACTCATTTTCCCCACGCAGGTGGGGATGAACCGCTACTTCTGCATGTTGCAGTGTTTTCGCTATTATTTTCCCCACGCAGGTGGGGATGAACCGAAACTAAAGACTATTATCATGAACTAAGTGTAATTTTCCCCACGCAGGTGGGGATGAACCGAGGCTAAAATGGCTAAAAAAAATACTATCTCCATTTTCCCCACGCAGGTGGGGATGAACCGTATCTACTGGGTAGATAGCGCGGAACGTTGCGATTTTCCCCACGCAGGTGGGGATGAACCGGAAAAGCAACATCGCCAACGTATTCGACGTCAATTTTCCCCACGCAGGTGGGGATGAACCGATACCAGATAAAGAAGACGCTGCGTCTCTTGCATTTTCCCCACGCAGGTGGGGATGAACCGGATGAATATAATGCACGTAATTTTCCTGTACCATTTTCCCCACGCAGGTGGGGATGAACCGATGATACCTCCCAGAACCTCCGTGAACAGGTAATTTTCCCCACGCAGGTGGGGATGAACCGAGTTTCTCAGACGGGTTTTTATATATGCTACTATTTTCCCCACGCAGGTGGGGATGAACCGACGTTCCAAGCGGGCTTTGTATTCGGAACTTGATTTTCCCCACGCAGGTGGGGATGAACCGAAGACGCTGCGTCTCTTGCAGTGATTGCACTAATTTTCCCCACGCAGGTGGGGATGAACCGGTAGAGGGGTTCGTTGGGGATGCCGGGCAGGTATTTTCCCCACGCAGGTGGGGATGAACCGCCATCTCAAGATCACCCATCGGCATCGTGTCATTTTCCCCACGCAGGTGGGGATGAACCGTCCGGGGACGTGCCGCCAAGCGTCAGCTTGACATTTTCCCCACGCAGGTGGGGATGAACCGGCAGTTACAGGGTAAGCGGGGGGTTGGCTTTCATTTTCCCCACGCAGGTGGGGATGAACCGGATTTGTACTAACAGTCACCTGCATGTCATACATTTTCCCCACGCAGGTGGGGATGAACCGCGGACATGGATAAATTGCGTACGCAGCTTTTAATTTTCCCCACGCAGGTGGGGATGAACCGCCCTGGCCTCATCCCGCAGCCGCCTGTTCACCATTTTCCCCACGCAGGTGGGGATGAACCGAAAATGATCCCAAAAACCTAACATGAAAAAAAATTTTCCCCACGCAGGTGGGGATGAACCGTTCGTTGCTCATGTTTCATTCTCCTAAAAAATATTTTC
>CAZASG010000058.1:0-21978 GCA_964487745.1 uncultured Anaerolineaceae bacterium
TACCACTGGAGACATTGGTGCCAGTTCCATCAGATATTGAGATCGCTCAAGCCCAGCAGCCTCACATCAAGAATGTTGCAAAGCTAGCTGAAGAAGTGGGGATTTTGCCAGAAGAACTAGAGCTCTACGGAAATCTTAAAGCTAAGGTTCGTCTTGACATTCTTGAAAGACTTAAAGATGTGCCGGATGGCAAATATATCGACGTAACGGCCATTACGCCTACTCCCCTAGGCGAAGGAAAAAGCACCACTATGGTTGGTTTGAGCGAAGCCCTTGGTGCCCACTTAGGCAAAAATGTTTTCACTGCTATTCGACAACCTTCACAAGGCCCAACCTTTGGCATTAAAGGCGGCGCAGCTGGTGGTGGATATAGCCAGGTTATCCCCATGGAAGATTTCAACCTACACCTGACCGGTGATATCCATGCAATTACGGCAGCAAACAACCTCTTGGCTGCTGCAATTGACACCCGCATGTATCACGAATCTCGCCAAACAGACGAGGCTCTTTTCCGCCGCTTGTGCCCAACAGCTAAAGATGGCAGTCGAAAATTTGCTCTTCCGATGCTCAAACGTCTTAAGAAACTTGGTATTGACAAAACTGATCCCAACGATCTTACCGATGAAGAAATCTCTCGCTTTGCACGCTTGGATATTGACCCTGAAACACTGACCTGGCGTCGAGTGGTTGACATTAATGACCGCATGTTACGTGGTATCACAATTGGGCAAGGCCCCAAAGAAATTGATGCGGAACGCAAAACAGGCTACGACATCACCGTTGCTAGTGAAATCATGGCTATTTTGGCACTAACCAGCGATTTAGCTGATATGCGTGAACGCTTTGGAAATATCGTGGTCGCAACCAGCAAGGCTGGAGACCCCATTACGGCTGAAGATATTGGTGCTGCTGGAGCCATGACCGTCTTGATGAAAGACGCTATCATGCCCACAATGATGCAGACTCTTGAAGGCACTCCCGCATTTGTACACGCTGGGCCTTTTGCAAATATTGCACACGGAAACAGTTCCATTATTGCCGACAGGATCGCTCTCAAGCTCGCTGACTACGTAGTTACTGAATCCGGCTTTGGTGCTGATATTGGCATGGAAAAATTCTTCAACATCAAATGCCGTTACTCTGGCTTGATCCCCAACTGTGTGGTCCTTGTTGCAACCGTTCGGGCTCTCAAAATGCATGGTGGTGGCCCTGCTGTCAAAGCTGGTGCTCCATTGGCTCCTGAATATACAGAAGAAAACCTCGAACTTCTCGAAGCTGGTATGCCAAATCTGCAAGCCCATATCGAAAATGCCAAGAGCTTTGGTATCCCCGTCGTCGTTGCTGTCAACAGCTTCAAAGATGATACCCCCGCAGAAGTTGAATTAGTTCGCAAATTCGCCATCGAAGCCGGCGCAGAAGATGCCGTTGTTTCCCGACATTGGATGGAAGGCGGAAAAGGCTCCAAGGCGCTCGGAGAGGCCGTGGTTGCAGCATGTGAAAAACCCAGCGACTTCAAATTCCTTTATCCGCTCAAGGGCACCAGCATCAAAGAGAAGATCGAAACCATTTGTAAGAATATCTATGGTGCAGATGGCGTTGAGTATTCTGAAGAAGCTGAAAAGAAAATCGAACTCTACACAAAATTAGGTTTCGATGAATTGCCAATGTGTATGGCGAAAACCCACTTGAGCATCAGCCATGATGCAAAGCTCAAAGGCCGCCCCACAGGCTTCACCGTCCCGATCCGTGATCTGCGCGCGTCTGTCGGCGCTGGATTCATTTACCCACTCGTTGGCGAAATGAGCACTATGCCAGGTCTCCCGACTCGCCCCGTTTACTACGATGTTGATCTTGACCTTGAAACCGGACAGGTACTTGGTCTGTTCTAGGTTCGGTTAGGAAGTTTCAAATTAAAGGCTGGAAAGTTCTCTGAACTTTCCAGCCTTTTTGCTTGACAAAAAAATAACCAGAAATCTCTATCATTCGTATATAATTGAAACAAGATTGCTTAATCCGCCTATTAGGTAATAATATACATAAGGAGAGGGATATGTTGTTTTCAAAACAAACACTCTATCAAATAAAAGCTATCTTTTTATTCTCTCTAAGTGTTGCTCTTGTAGCTTTTCTGACAACAGGTTGCAATACTATCAACAAAGTGCGCCATCGAAATTGCGAAATTGTATTTAGCGAAGAGAGTGTTCACGTTGAAGCCCCTGGAAAAATCACTGTTGAGTTCTCATTGCAAACTTGCGATAATGAGCCCGTCCCCTATCTCACAGAAAAAAGCTTCACTCTTTTTGAAGATAGTGATGAACTTAGTGAGTTTGAAGCGCCATTTTACGTTGATCTCTCTCCACAAGCGTATCAGTTTGATGCAATACTATTGCTTGATATGAGTGGAAGCATTATTGATTCCGGTAATTTGCCAGCTCTAATAGATGCTGCCAGCAGTTTCGTGGAAGAGATAGCAGAAGGAAAGAGAATTGCGATTTATACCTTTGATGGTAGATCGGGGAAAGATATTGAAGAAGTTATTAGCTTCACAAACGATGTTGGGATACTTCAAGCTGGGATACAAGGATTAGCGTCTTATGAAGTCGTTGATAGATCAACAAACATCTACGGTGCTGTTGAAGAAGCCATAAGAATATTGAATAGCAGACCAAATTCAAATAATACCCTTCAAGCCACATCACTTATTGTTCTCACAGACGGAACTCATCGGGCCGGAACAGGAAAATCAGGATACCCTGAATGGGATGATGTCTTTTCTCAGGTTTCAGAAACCAGACACTCTATTTTCACAATAGGGTTAGGAGGAGAAATCAACCAAGATGAGCTTGAAAAAATAGGAAAAAGCGGTTCGGCATTTGCGAAAGATATTGATGATTTGCCAAATGCATTCAAGGAGTTAGTAGATTTTGCGAACAGCTCTTACATAATCACATATTGCAGCCCAGCTAGAGCCGGTTCTCATGCTTTAACTGTTCGGTCTGACTGGAAAG
The DNA here is from genome assembly GCA_964487745.1 of uncultured Anaerolineaceae bacterium. Taxonomy (GTDB): domain Bacteria; phylum Chloroflexota; class Anaerolineae; order Anaerolineales; family Villigracilaceae; genus Desulfolinea. Next base: position 3,009 of record CAZASG010000058.1, read on the forward strand.
GAATGACAGGTGAAATATCTCATGAGTTTAATGCTAATAATTTTTCAGGCGGCTGCACTATTAGCAGATAGCTAACCATGCCTATAAAAACCTTCACCCTCCAATTCCAAACTCGTGGAAATGGTGACATCCGTGATATCACCGACGCCGTTGCCCAGCAAGTGCTCGCATCAGAGCTCAAAAATGGCACAGCGACGCTCTTTACCCCTTCCGCGACAAGTGCGCTAACTACCATCGAATATGAGAGTGGCTGTATCAGCGACTTACAGCGGCTATTTGATGAGATCGTTGACCCGAGCCGCGACTACGCACATAACGCCCGCTGGCACGACGGGAACGGTCACAGCCACGTCCGCGCGGCACTGCTGGGGCCGTCGCTCTCCGTTCCCTTTGTTGAACAGCGCCTCACGCTCGGCACCTGGCAACAGATCATTTTTGTCGACTTCGATAACCGCGCCCGTCGACGCGAAATTATCGTGCAGGTTATTGGTGAATGAGAATGGTCAAAATCATTCCTTATCAGGAACGCTGGGCGGGCGAATTTCAAGCCATTGCCGCTGAATTACGCAAAGCCCTCGGCAGACTTGCTCTGCGGATTGACCATATCGGCTCAACATCTGTGTCCGGCTTGGCAGCCAAAGACATCATCGACATCCAACTCACCGTTTCCGAACTCAGCGACGAAGTCCGACAAGCCATCATTTCGTTGGGCTATATTCATCGCGAAGAGATCACCCGCGATCATTGCCCACCAACCCTTACCACTTCTGTAAATGAATGGAGCAAATGGTATTTTCGCGAAGGCGATGGGCAGCGCAGAGTTCATATACACGTGCGGCTCCCCGGCCGACTGAACCAGCGTTACCCCCTCCTCTTTCGTGACTACCTACGTGCCCACCCCGCTATGGCTGGCGCATATGCGGAGCTCAAACGCCGTCTCGCTACTCATCTAGCCGACCCCAATACCTATCCCGATGTAAAAGACCCGGCTGTCGATCTGATCTATTTCCCTGCTGAAGAATGGGCAAAAAGAACAAGTTGGGAACCAGGCGCAACAGACGCCTAAGCAAAGCAAAAAGGCTGGAAGATTCCAGCCTTTTCTTATGTAAACACTTAGCCTCTATGGAAAGGTGCAATACGGCGGTCTGGTAACAGCATCCACCCATTTACAGCCCGCGGCTGTGCAACTCCCTGCATCGCCATATTGCGAAGGATTTGAGCCCACCCCCAGGTGGTTCACGGCAAGGACCCAAATCTACAGTGAATACTTCACACTCTTCAACAGGGTCACCTGAAGCCAAGCCTGTTGGATAACATGTGTTCGAGAGAAGATCATAAGCACATCCTACCGGACACCCGGGATAAGCATGCGGCGGCACACCCGGACTGTCTGGGCTGGGGGGAGCAAATGTTGCCGTACAACATTCTGTATCAATATCGTAAACATAACCTTCAGGGCACTCTGTGCTCAGTACGCCATATTTAATACACACATCGCCAACCGGATCATAAAAGAATCCGCAGGGACAATAGCCACCACTTATCGGTGGATAACCATAAAAAACACATGCCCCATTGATCAGCGAGTAACCGGGAGCACAAACAGGTGGCACATCAGCGAGCATCACAGGGTCTGGCAGGCAGGAGCGGCAAACCTCTACCTCAAAAGAAGTGGATGCCGGACCCCAACATGCCATTGGATTATTGTTATCGCAGGTAACATCACCATTTATTCCACCAATTGTTTCGTTAAAAGTAACATTCGCTCCGCCTAATTGTGCACTTTGATTAACACAATATGTCACAAAACTAAGAGAGGGCGGTCTCGGATCACAGATTGGTAGATCGTCAGCTGGTATTGTGGGCTGTGAGCCAGATGGCGCTGGCGGCATCCAGGGAGCCGGAATACCCGGTGCCCAAAGAATCTCTTCACAATAGGGAGCAAAACTCTGCTCCTCCTTTACAACACAACGAAAGCCAAGGTCATCTCGATACTCTTCCGGATCAAGAAAAAAGCGCCGAGCAGAGGGTAGTAGTTCAAGGCCGCTCCTAAAACCGCTGTGACCGCTCCGCCCATCGAGGGGCCGGATGCTGTTGAGCAAGCCAAATTGCTGACACGTTTTACTGCCCCTTTCAATCTAACAGGACTGCCAGCACTCTCATTACCCTGTGGTGAAGATAGCAAAGGCCTACCGACCGGCTTGCAGATCGTAAGTGCAGCCTGGCAAGAGAAGAGAGTTTTAGAAGCGGGCTATTTATTCGAGAAAAAAACGAAAAAAGAGCGGCTCGTTTGAGCCGCTCTCTGCTTTATCTTTTATTAATAGTCCTGAAAGCGTAAAAGCATATTTTCGTTTAGTTCAATACACTGCCAGAGTCGCTACACACCCTAGAGTAATAATCCCAATAACAGCCTGCATTGTTGCAGCTTTTGTCGTCCCTATATTGTCCGCAGCCAGTTGGTTCATCATTACCATATGGGATACAACTCGCAGCCGTAATGGTAACACTGCTACACGCACTACCAGCTATAGAAGGCGAATTTGATGGCAAGCAGGTATTCGCCCCAGTATCATAGACATACCCAGCCGGGCAGGCAGGAATCTCGCCCATTCCCGGGGTCGTATAGCTGCCATCCTCAGGCGTACAGCAGCCGGCTTCGGCGTTGTAAACATAACCTTCGAGACAGCTCGTACTGCAAGTCTCTTCGCCCGGATATCCTGTGTAGCCAGGGAAGCAATCGCCCGCACCACCACTTGGAATACATGCTCCCAAGGCAGCATCATAATATTGTCCTGTACCGCAACCGCCAAAATTATTCACCAAAGGTAGACACCCGAGTGCAGTCGTCTGATAACCGGGACCACAATCGGTGCCGCGCGGGTTTCCAAGAATGGAATCAAGTTCACAGGCGCCTGTAGCGGGATTATAGACAAACCCCCTCATACAGTACATATCTTGCCCCGGAAGAGCTGCGCCCGTATCCGGTTCACATCCCGGAGCACAAACCGTAAAGCTAACTTGTGTTTCTGAAGCAAAAGGCCCACAAGTCAGGCGCCCCGCCTGATACTGCGTGCAATCCAAAAGACCGCCATTGGATGTTATGGACGCGAGAGGGTTGTTGGTCTGGATATTGACATAAGCGCTAGTTCCTCTGCAAAAACTATTCCCGGCAGAAACTTCAGCAGGCTCGCATTCTTCGGAGCCGTAACGTTCCGGTGTGCCTGTTGAGCGGGAAGCCGTTGCACAGAAGGGAGCCGGGGGCGATGGGTCGATAAGCACACAGCGGAAACCCAGGTCTTCACGATATTTCTCAGGGTCAAGGAAGAAACGATTCGCAACCGGAACTTGCTGTGCTCCGCTCTCAAAACTGCTGCTACGCACCGATTTGACTTCTCCCAACTCAGGGCCATAAGGGTCATCGGAGGGTGAGGCTTCGTAATAGGTTGGATCATACCAATCCAGTACCCATTCAAAAGTGTTGCCTGCCATATCCAGTGCTTCATAATACGATTTTCCAGCTGGGAAATCGGTTACATCGCTCACGTTGCCAAGACAATTATCGAAATTAAGCAAATCGCAATTAGGGGCAGAATCACCCCAGGGGTAGATATTCCCATCAGGGCCGCGCGCTGTCTTTTCCCATTGCGCTTCTGTCGGGAGCGCCCCCTGCACCCATGAACAATAGGCAGCAGCCTGCTCCCAGTTCACTCCAATGACAGGCTGCTCAGCATATTCAGTATCCAGATAATGATCGGATGGCTCATTTTCAGGCGCAGAACAGCCACCAGCAGCAACACAGCCTGCATACATCTGATTGGTCACCTTGGTACGGTAAATCCAGAAATCGCGTACGTAGACCGCATGTTCAGGATTATCTTCTCCACCCTGCCCCATAATAAATTCCCCGGAAGGGACGTAAACCATCAAGCTACCATCCACCCACTCCATGGTCGTGCCAATATCTGGTCCCGCAAGGTTGATCATAAAAATCTCGCTGGTGGGAGTCGAAACTACCTCTGCGTTTTCGGCATTCGCAGAAGATGTATCTGCGGGTGTTGCCGTGGACTCTGTATCCTTTGGCCCACAGGCTGTAATCACTAAAATAAACAAAAGCAGAAAATATCTCAAGGCGTGTTTTCTTCTCATTTCCATCTCCTTCTTATAAAGTTACTGATCCAAAACGACAGTCTGACTTGCCAAATTATACAAACTTATCAGAATTTGTATACCCTCCCCGAAAGAACCATTGAAGTTTCAATTTGTGAATTGCATAATAAGAGAACTAAAACTTGAAAGGAATACACCATGAAACGCTATGAATATATCATCTTGATCTTATCTGCTCTTAGTTTACTCATCATATCCTGCAGTCTGCCCTTTATGGCAAAAAGCGTTCCCACCCCTACAACTGCACCCGCATTAGCTCCCCCTCCAATTCCTACAGCGACAGTCTTTGTCGCCGAGTCAAATCTCCCCACCCTCATACCGCCGACAAGTACGCCTTCTGTTACACATGTTGATTTTCCGGTCAATTCACCTGAAAGCGGAGGCTTGGTCTATGATGTGATTTCTATTGATACCGCGGAAGAAAAACGAGCCCCTTATGGCGATTCATACAACATCAACCGTCTCGAGCGCCCATTTACACAAGATATGATCTATATCCCCGACCTGGATATCAGAACATACAGTCTCAGCAGCGACGAGACTTGGCATTATATCTCCATTGAAATGCTCGGCAAAGATCCGAACAATGAGATTGGCATCCACTTCGGAGTTGAGATCGACAAGGATGGGGATGGCTTTGGAGATGTAATTGTTTGGGCACAGCCTCCCTATTCCAGTGAATGGACGAATGAAAACGTAACTGTCTTCGAAGACTCCAATCATGATACTGCGGGACTTTCATCTGGGCTTTCAGATGCCCCTATTGAAACCAACGGATATGATACAGCACTCCTGGACATTCCTAATGATATAAAAGATGATCCTGACCTTGCCTGGGTGCGCAGCGACGCCGGTCAAAGAGCAACTATTCAATTCGCCTTCAAGAGATCTCTTGCAGATGGCGGCTTTATGCTTGGCGTGATGGCGGATGCTGGTCTGCGCGATGTGGGTAAACTCGATTATATTGACCGCTTCACAGCAGAAGTTGCAGGCTCCCCCGTACGCAGCAACAAGTATTATCCACTGGGCGAACTTTATCTGGTAGACAACACCTGCCAGCAAGCCTATGGCTATAAACCAACTGGATACGAGCCCAAGCTCTGCCCTCCACCGGAAAAAGAACCCGGCGAGGAAACCGGATGTACAAATCCCAGCCAATACACAAGTCAAAGCAGTTGCCAGGCTGCCGGATGTCTTTGGTTTACTTATAACTTTGGCAGCACTTCTCTCTCAATCTGTGTTGCTCCATAAAAATTATTCAACAAAATATTGAAAGACTTGATTTCCTAATAAACGTGCCTGTTTTGTCAGGCGAAGGACTTCCGAGGGCTTTGAACCTTCGGAAGTTTTTATTTTCCCCCACTCCAGCAGATCATAATTCATCAGGGCTGTGATCTCATTTTTAAAAACATCTTCCAGGTCACACCCAAAGCGTACGCGGAAAACATTCCGATCAACACCTTCTTGCGTCAGGCGCAAGCCCATCATCATATGTTCCTGCATGGCTTGCTTATCAGAAACAACCTGCTTGCTGACAGCAGCCGCAGAAGCGGGAAAGGATGCTCGCAGGTTATCTTTGCTCAAGCGGTCTATATAAGTTTGGATGCGTAAAACATTCGAATAACGAGTTTTGTTGACGTAGCCATGTGCGCCTGCGCCAAAGCCGAAATAGGGCAGGTTACGCCAGTATTGAAGATTATGTTCGCATTCAAGTCCATCATGCGCCCAATTGGAAATTTCGTATTGCGCAAAACCTTCGGATTCAAGAAAATCGCTCGCCCATTCGTACATCTCGGCCGCCAGGTCGGGATTGGGCAACGGGAGCAGCCCCTGCGATGACCAGCGCCCAAAGGGTGTGCCATGCTCGAGAGTCAGGGCGTATAGCGAGAGATGTTCGGGGCGCAAGCCTACGATCAACTTAAGGGTAGCCTGCCACCTTTCCAGCGTTTGTTCCGGCAAGCCAAAGATCAGATCGAAGCTCAGGTTGTCGAATCCTGCCTTTCGGGCAGAAAGCGTCGCGGTCACGACATCCCCATAAGCATGGATACGTTCAAGCATCCGCAACTCGTCGGGATGAGTTGATTGGACGCCCAAACTCAGGCGATTGAAACCCACATCGCGCAAGCCCTGTAAATACTCCGATGTGAGCGTGCCAGGATTTGCCTCCAGCGAAATTTCGGCATTGGGATAAATGGAAAAGTTTTTACGGACAGCTTCCAGAACCGACGCAAACTGCGGGACGCTCAGAAGAGAGGGCGTGCCACCGCCAAAGAAAACTGTACCGGCGTGAACGTTTTCCCGCGCCCCCTGCCCAACCAACTCGATCTCGCGGATGAGAGCATCCACATAGGCGGGAATGAGCGCATCCTGCCCGGCATAGGTGTTGAAATCACAGTAGGCGCAGCGATGGCGACAAAAGGGGATGTGAAAATAAAGGGCATGAGCCATGCGCAAATCATATCACGGCATGAAAATCATTGTAAAATAGAGCCAAGACAGAGGAGAAAAAGATGGCTTGGTTTTCTGACAAAAAACAGAATATGGATGTAAAGCGACTGATCGGGGTGCTGCGCAACAGCGACGCATCCAAACGAAATAACGCCGCCCGCCAATTGATCGTCCTTGGAGCGGACTCCGCCCCAGGCTTGGTCGCCGCGCTCAGGAGCAAGGACCAAACCCTGCGCACGCTCGTGCCGCAGATCCTCGCCCGCATCGGTGTGGACGCGATCCCCGTGCTAAAAGAAGCCATCCACAGCGGAGAATCTTCCCTCCAGATAGAGGCAATCAAGGTTCTCGGCGAGATCGGGAACTCAGCCGCCCTGCCCATTTTGATCGAAATCCTGCCAAGCCAAAATTACAAGGTGCAGGTCGCCGTAGCAACTGCATTGGGAAAGATCGGCGACAAGAGCGTGATGCCGCAATTGCTCAACACGCTCAGCGACGAAGACCCGGATGTGCGTATTGCTGTGGCGATTGCCATCGGGAAGTTCAAAATGCCGCATACCTATCTCAATCTCGCCGACCTGCTCGACGACCCCGAGATCAATGTCCGGCAAGCGGCGGCACAGGCATTAGCAGATACCGATGATGCGAGCGTTGTCCCCTATCTGGTTGAAGCGTTACATGATTCCTTCTGGTGGTATGGGCGCGAGGAAGCGATGCAGGTTTTGCTAGCATCCATCCGCAAATTCGGGACACAAGCATACAGGCCGCTGGCAGAGGCGATGAACGCCAAAGAGCCGACCGTGCGCCGCTATGCCATCTCCCTGCTGGGGCCGCTAAAAGATCCGCGCGCGCTGGAACCTTTCCAGATGGCTTTCTACGACCCAAATTACGATGTGGCAGAAATGGCAGCCAAAGCCATGATCGAATATGGTCCACAAGCCATGGCGATTTTCGTTGAAGCTCTATCCAGCCCCAATGTGTGGATACGCGAAAAATCTATCGAGAGTATTGCTCAAATTGGCGGAAAACCGGCGGTGGAATATCTGCTCGAAATGTTGAATGATGAAGAAAGCAGTGTGCGCATCACGGCGATCAAAGCCTTGGGTCAATTAGCAGATCAGAGCGCCCTGCCTGCACTGAAAGCTCTCGCCGCTGACCGCAGTGACCGTGAAATTTCAAAGCTCGCTCGCCAGGCAATTGCGGCGATCCACGCTGCCTGAGTTTGCACGAGAGGAAGAAGATGGGTATTTTCGAAGAACTCGCCACAAATAAGGGAACTGTATCCAGCGCTCTGGGAAAGGCACTGGCGAAAAAAGTGCTCCGCGATGGCCAACTTGAGATATTAGCCGAATGTATCGAGCTTTGCATCTATGATCTGCCAGAAGAAGCATCAAAAAATATCCGCGCCGGGGCAGCAAAGGTCGTTGAGATCGTTGCTGAAAAACGCCCGGAGTTGGTCGCGCCGCGGCTGGAAGAATTGATGCCCGCCCTATCTGCACCTGAGCCGCAAACACGCTGGATGCTCATCCGCACGATGGGATTCTGCGCCCATCTGAACAAGCCTATCGCGGAGAAGGCAATCACTTTTGCCAAGAAATATATCGAGGAGAAAGAGGGACTTATTGTCGCCAGCTCCGCCGATCTTTTCCTTGGGGATTACGGCGCGCTCTCAGAAGAGGATGCGCAAGTTATTTTCCCCATTTTGGAATACTCTATGGAAAGAGTCGTCAAAAACGAAGCGGACTGGCTGCTGGAGGCATTCTATAAACTCTACGAAAATCTGGGCGAAAGAGAGCGAGGAGTTGTGCAGAAATTTGCCAAAGAGTGGCAATACTCAGCTCGAAAAAGCACCCAGAAGCGAGCCAAAAAGATTTTAAGATTAGGATAAGCCCACGCCTCTCATTACCGCTCATAACACACTCACTTCAAGGAAAAAGATGAAAATCTCATTCAAAAACGATTACTCCGAAGGCTGCCATCCCCGAATTTTGGAGGCCTTGGCAAAGACTAACCTTGCTCAGCAAGACGGTTATGGGCATGATGAATATTCCGCCAATGCTGCAAAACTCATCCGGGAAAAGACGCGCTCGCCAAATTCCAAAGTCTTTTTCGTCAGCGGGGGTACGCAAGCCAATCTTCTTGTGGGATCGGCTTTTCTGAGACCGCACGAAAGTGTGATCTCTGCCAACACAGGGCATATCTTCGACAACGAGACCGGCGCCATCGAAGCGACCGGGCACAAGGTCAACTCCGCAGAAACAAGCAACGGGAAACTAAGCCCCGCGCACATTCAACAAGTCCTTGACGCGCATCCCCGGAGGCCGCATCAACTAAAACAAAAGATGGTCTATATTTCCAACTCAACGGAGATCGGGACCATTTATTTCAGAGACGACTTGATAAAACTCAGGGAGTTCTGCCAGGCAAACGACCTCTACCTCTACATGGATGGCGCTCGCCTGGGGCAAGCCCTCGCCGCAGAAGATAATGACCTGACGCTGGAAGATGTCGCGAAATATACGGATGTCTTCTATTGGGGCGGCACAAAAAACGGTGCCTTGATCGGAGAAGCCATTGTCATCAACAATCCGAAATTGCAGGAAGATTTTGAATTTCATTTGAAACAAAAAGGAGCCATGCTCTCGAAAGGTAGGCTCCTCGGCATCCAGTTTCAGGAATTATTGAAAGACGATCTTTATTTTGAGCTTGCAAAACATGCCAACCAGCAGGCAATGCGGATCAAAAAAGCGCTCAACGAAGCAGGCGCAGACTGGTGGGCGGAAACGACTACCAATCAAATTTTTCCAGTTTTGGGAAATGACAAAATTGAAGCATTGAGCAAAAACTTCGACTTTTATATCTGGCGAAAGATCGACAAAGCGCGGTCGGCGATCCGCATCATTACATCCTGGGCGACGAAAGAGGAGCAGGTCACATCTTTTGTTGAAGCAATAAAAAGAGTTCATGCATCGTAATTCGTATGGCATTTTACTGTATACTGTGAAAGCTCAAGGATTATATTGCATTTTTGCAGCATATCGCTTGGAGACGATCTCCAGAAGGAGAAAAATGAGTACAGATAACAGTCTGCCAATCAGGGGAAATCTTTCGTACATATATACCGCATCTTTTCTAATTGCGATACTATTGGGGATTGATTCAGTTTTAGGCCTTCTGTTCCGCGATCTTTTTTACCCAACGGACGAATTAGTTCAAGCGTCTGTGCCCAACGATGTAGTCAATCTTTTCATAGGATTGCCAATATTGCTTGGGTCAATGTGGTTAACATGGCGTGGCAAGCTAATCGGACTACTACTTTGGGTAGGTGCGTTATTTTTTGGATTATTCAATTCCATAGCCCTTGCTTTTACTTTACCCTTTAGTTGGCTCTTTCTTTTACAACTCACCTTGGCTGTTTTGGGTGTGTATACACTCATCGCTTTGATGGCAAGTATTGATGCAGAAATGATACAAAAGCAACTTAATGGTGCTGTGCATGAGAAGATAGGCGGCGGTGTTGTTGCTGGAATTGGTATTTTGTTCTTGTTGCGAGTGATTATTGTCATGGTCAATGCTCTCATAAACGGGGAAGTAATGGCAGAAACGGAATTGGCACCGAGTATCTCTGATTTCTTTATCGGGCCTGCATTCGCGATTGTTGGGATAGCATTATGGAAACGCAAGGCGTTGGGATATGCTGCTGGATTAGGATTGTTATTTCAGGCAAGTATGCTTTTCATTGGAGTGATTATTTTCTTATTATTGCAGCCAATGCTAACCACCGCGTCATTTGCATTCGTTGATGTTGTTGTGTTGTTTGCGATGGGCCTTGTTTGTTTTGTGCCATTTGGGTTATTTGTTCGTGGCGTAATATCTAGGAGCAGTTCAGAAACTTGATGATCAGCTTAAGTAGTGCGCCCAATCCCGCGTAAGCTGACCCGCATTGGGCTGCAAAAAAGATCAATTTGTTTAAGCTATGGAGACAGGCAATGGACCCTGTAATAACTAGGTGTGGTTATCGTTGCGATTTATGCCTGGCATACAAACCAAACGTAGAAGCAAATACCCAAAATCAACAAATACTGAGTGATGGGTGGTTCAAATATTTTGGGTTTCGATTAATGACAGAAGAGATATGCTGTGATGGATGTATGTCAGATGACCCGAAGTTGATTGACAAAAGATGTCCTGTAAGGCCGTGTGTTATTGAAAAGAGAATAGAAAATTGCTCACAATGTGATGAATATATATGCGAAAAGCTAACAGAACGAATTGTAGAGTACCAAAAAACCAGAAATATGATCGGAGATGAAATACCAAAAGAAGATTATATCCGTTTCATCCGGCCATACGAAAACAAGCGAAGACTAGATGCAATCAAATTATCAAAAGACTGAGATTAAATAAAAAAACATATTTCCTCAATCAATCCAAAATTTTCCTAAAGGTGATATTCCATTAAAAGGTCTAGTTGCCTATCTTTTCTAGGTCCATGAACATCAATTTCTGTTTATGGAGTTTGAAAAAGATATTGAATTGCCAGAGCATACTCATGAAGCACAGTAAAGAAAAGGTTCGTGGCAATAACACCAAGTCAGTTATGCTTTCATTAGGCACACTCACCATCTTTTGGGGCAATAGCCTTTCGCCCTAAATATTCTTTCCCAGAAAGTAACCCAAACTTCCCCTACACAATGCCTTGCCAAAATAGCCACCCTCCCGTGCAAGTCCCGTATATCCACTTTTTAACAAAGTAGGCATAAGGCGTTTTAGCTGGATCTCATAATGGCGCATGCAATCTCGCGGATGGATTCCGGGCCACGAATAGCACGAGATACTCGTTCTGCGCACATCGGTCGGTATCTCGAGCGGGATCTTCGCCATCCAACCGGGGTCATCAGGCTCAAAAACATACTGGTTCAGATTTCCTTGCGGGATGCCTTCAATACCACGTACCACAGGCGGATCTACGTTTAAAGTGTACGGATCAACCGACAAATCAACGATCACAGCATGCTCAGGCAGCCACACCAGCCACTTATTCGGCACCACCGGTTTAGATGGATCACGTCTTTGGGTTGTATCCACAAGAATATCCGTTTTCGCAAAGAGGGCTTTCATTTGTGCTGGATCGGAGGTGATGTTTCGCCCAATGCCTGTTGCAAGCACACCAGGCCCGCCAGATACAAGCAATGTCTCGTGACGCACGCGATCCCCGAACTTGGTCGCCGCTTCAACGGCATGTTTTCCGACCATACCAGTTCCCATAACAAGTACCCGAAAAGGCTCCCCGTTATTTTTCCGTAATCCGTCAAAGCGTTCTTCCAATACGCCAAAGGCAGCATCCAACCCGTTCCATGCAACAGCCCTCATATTCTCCACCAGACGAATACCGTTCCCGTCAACAATGCTGTCGAGCGAGATCGCATTGATACCCAACTCGCGCAAGCGCTGCACCCTTCGTGGACGAGTTGAGTAATGCAGCATCGAGATCAAGATCGCGCCGCGGCGCAAAAGTGCAAACTCATCATATCCTGGTGAACGCAAGATCATCACAATATCTTGATGAAATGCTTCTTTTCGCGTTCCCTCAACGATCTTTTTCCCCATCACCTGATAGTCGGCTATGGAAAGCCCCAACGGACGGCCATAATCTTTTTCCAGACAAATTTCAACCCCTAGCTCAGCCACCCATTGGACAAATTTCGGGAGAAAAACGCGTTTCTCCCCGGCTTCTTCACACATGGAAGGGAAACCGATCGTTTTCGGCAGGGTCATTAAATTTCTACTCCTTTTATCGACTGATATTGTTATGATTCTACTCTATTGAAATTTGTGCGAAAAAGTTGCCGTACAAAAAAGAAACCCCGACAAATGTTCATTTATCGGGGTCAAGTCAAAATCCGGGAATGTTACGCGCGGCGCCCGCCCTTGAGTTCGTCCTGCAATTTTTCGAGAGCTTCCATGTCGCCCTTGGCTGCGAGTTCCGCCTGTTCGATCCAGCCGGAGGGATCCATCATCTGCAAACCGGCTGCATCCAAAACCGCGCTGACTGCATCCACATCGGCAGCGGCAAGTTTCGCGAAGGTAGTGTATCCGGCATCTGCCAAAACACCAGCAACTTTCGGGCCGATCCCTTCGAGTATTTTCAGATCATCGGGAGCGGCGGCTTCTTCTTGAGCAGGTGCGTGTGCTTCTTCGGCCGGAGTGCCACTGTCTTTTTTGCTGGTCATCCAACCAACTATGACGATCAGCAAAAAGACGCCCAAAACGACCCAAAGCAGCCAAGTGAGATCAGGCTCATTGGTGGATTCGGCTAAAAGATTGAGTGCAAACATTAGTCCTCCAGGGAAAAATATAATTGTGAGATTTACAACATTTCGTCCGTAACTATAAGATGAAGGTCTGTTCATGTCAATACTTTTTGACGGCTGGATGTATAATAAGGCAATGAAAACCCCGCCCCCTGTTTCTCTGGCACTGACCCAGCTTAACGCCCCGCATCACGTCTTTGAACATCAGGCCCCCATCAAAAGCATGGAGCAGGCAGCCGCCGAACGCGGCCAGGATGTCTCGCAACTGATCCGCAGCATTCTTTTTCGCGTTGGCAAGGATGAATTCATGCTCGTGATGATCGCAGGTCCCGGACAGCTCTCATGGAGCGCCTTACGCGCGTATCTCGGGCGATCGCGCATGACGATGGCGACAAAAGACGAGGTACTGCATATCACGGGCTACCCCATTGGCACCGTTGCACCTATTGGATTGCCGCAATCGATCCGTCTGCTTGCAGACAAAAACGTTTTTATTCACGATGAGATTTCATTTGGTTCCGGGCAACGTGGCACAGCCATCATTATGAAAACAAAAGATTTTCAAGAAGTTTTGAAAGCTGTAGAGATCGGCGATTTTGCAAAATCAGAATCGTAAAGGAGATAAGGTGGCAAAACCGGAATTAAAAATCATCCGCTGGGAAGGCAAAAGCCCCGCAGAAGGGGAACTCGCCCAAATCCTGCACGACGAGGGTTTGAGCTATTATCCGTGGTCGAACAGTCCGCACGACCTCTACTCACCCCATACCCACAGCTACGACAAGATCATCTACGTCGTGCATGGCTCGATCTCTTTCATCCTGCCCGACCTCAACGAAACACATACTCTCCATACAGGCGACCGTCTTGAACTCCCTGCACACACCCTCCACAGCGCAGCCGTCGGCGGGCAGGGCGTGACCTGTTTTGAAGCACATAAATGACCATGTCTAATTATCAGGAAGCAGCTCAGATCATAAAAAACGCCCGTCATGTTACTGCCTTTACCGGCGCGGGTATTTCCGTCGAGAGCAATATCCCGCCCTTTCGCGGCGAGAACGGACTATGGAATAAGGTCGACCCAATTTTTATCGACATTCGCTATTTTCGTGCCAATCCACACGAATCATGGCGGCTCATCAAAGAGATCTTTTACGATTTTTTCGGACAAGCACGCCCCAATACCGCACACCTCGGCATTGCTCAACTTGAAAAGGAAGGCTACGTCAAAGCCACGATCACCCAAAACATAGATAACCTCCATCAGGATGCGGGAAGCATAGAGGTTTACGAGTATCATGGCAACTCACGCGATCTTATCTGTCTCTCTTGCGGACAGAAGACTCCCGCTTCAGACGTGGATTTGAACTTGCTGCCGCCTATATGCAGCGGATGCAGCGAAATTCTCAAACCCGATTTCATCTTCTTTGGCGAAGCGATCCCTGAACCTGCCATGTCTCTTTCATTTCAGGAAGCAGAGCAAGCCGATGTATTTCTTGTCGTTGGCACGACCGGTGAGATCATGCCCGCTGCGCAACTTCCGCGCATTGCAAAAGTGAACGGAGCGAAGATCATCGAGATCAATATAGCCCCGTCAGCATATACTCATCAAATCACTGATGTTTTCTTGCAAGAAAAAGCCACTGTCGCAATGACCAAGCTCCTCGAAGCGATGGAAAACTAAAGGTCATATTATGAGAAAAACACTCATCCTGCTCATCCTAATATTCATCATCAGCGCCTGTGGACCATCCCCAGAAGAGCAAGAAACGATGACTGCTGCTGCATGGACAGCGACACCTACATCCACACTAACACTGACCAGCACAGCAACCTTTACCTTGACGCCCTCCCTAACACCAACGCTCACATATACGCCAACAGCAACCTTTACCCCCAGCATCACCCCAACCCCGACCTTTGCCTTCCCTACTGTCGAAGTGACTGCCGCTCAAGCTCACTGCCGCTATGGCCCCAATGTAGCCTATTTGCACGCGGCTGACCTCTACGCAGGTGATACAGGTACTGTCCGCAGTCGCTGGTATCTCAGTAAATGGCTCTATGTCAAGTTCGACAAGCTGGATTATTTTTGTTGGGTAGCGCCTTCTGTTGTCGAAGTAACTGGAGATACAGAAACCGTCGTTCGACTAACAGAATTGGATCTAACACGAATCGGCTCCAATCAATATGGAGCACCTAAAGGCCTTACAGCGATACGTAATGGCGCACAGGTCACCATCTCCTGGAATCAGGTCAATATGACCTACGATAAAGATCGTGGTTATTTCCTTGAACTTTTCGTTTGCCAGGACGATGCGTATCTCTGGTGGCCTGTCTCCTTCCCCGATCAATACACCACCAGCTACACCGTCAAAGATGAGGCAGGCTGCCCCTATCCATCCAGTGGCGTGATCTACACCGTTGAGAAGCATGGGTATAGCGAACCCAAAACGATTCCCTGGCCCGCACCATAACGAGGCAATGTCTTTCGCCGAAAAGATGATCTTTTAGCAGAAGCAAGCTGAGGGCAAGAGCGTTCCGGTAATTCATCCCTTAAAAAGCAGACGTCCGAAGTTTTTGAAACTTCGGACGTCTTATCTTTTCAGGAAAGGATGATCTTCTACGCGCGGTGCTCGAGGGCTGCGTGGGCTGCTGCCAAACGTGCGATCGGTACGCGGAAGGGGGAGCAGGAAACGTAGTTCAAGCCAATTTGGTGACACCAGTCGATAGAATTGGGATCACCACCGTGTTCACCACAAATACCACATTCAAGTGCTGGGCGAGCAGCGCGGCCTTTGGTGACAGCGATATCCATCAACTGACCAACGCCAGGGCGGTCAATGCTCTGGAAGGGATTCACCGGCAAGATGCCATCTTCGACATACTTGACGAGGAAGTTGCGCTCTGCGTCATCACGACTATAACCGAAGGTGAATTGGGTCAGATCGTTGGTGCCGAAGGAGAAGAACTCAGCGGTGCCTGCGATCTCATCGGCGGTCAGACCAGCGCGGGGAATTTCGATCATGGTGCCGAATTTATAAGTGAATTCAACGCCTTTGGCTTTCATCACGTCGGCTGCGATCTCTTCCAGCTTGGGCTGGATGAAGTGAAGCTCGTTGATATGACCTGTGAGTGGGATCATGACCTCGGGGTGTGGTTCGAAGCCACGCAATTTCACGTCAGCGGCTGCTTCAAAAATAGCACGAACCTGCATGGAAACGATCTGGGGCATCATCACGCTCAGGCGGACGCCGCGAAGTCCCATCATCGGATTTGATTCGTGAAGGGCTTCAATATCGGCAAGCAAGCCCTCTTTTTCAGCCGCTTCTTCGCCTTTAACACGAGCGGTGATAACTTCTTCGAGCAATTCACCTTCGTCGGGCATGAACTCATGCAATGGGGGATCAATGAGACGGATGATAACGGGATAGCCACTCATCGCTTCGAAAAGACCATCGAAATCAGAACGCTGGTAAGGGAGCAATTTATCGAGACATGCCTGGCGTGTTTCCACATCTTCGCCAGCGAGGATCATATCCTGCACGATGGGCAATCGTTCCGGCTCGAAGAACATGTGCTCGGTGCGGCAGAGACCGATACCTTGTGCGCCGTAAGAGCGGGCGCGACGGGCATCGTCGGGATAGTCAGCATTTGCCCAAACCTGCAAACCTTTGGTCGGGTAGCCTTCGCCTTTGGCTTCACGGATACCTTCGGTAGCGGAAATTTCATCTGCCCAGCCAAGGAGGGTCAGCAAGTCGGTTTGTTCTTCCAGGGAAGGCGCAACGGATTCGATCTCGCCGAGGAAAACTTCACCTGTGGTGCCATCTACAGAGACCCAGTCACCTTCGGAGACTTTTACGTCGCCAGCGGTGAAGGTGCGCTCTTCCATGTTGATGCGGACGGAGGAAGCGCCTACTACACAGGGGATACCGAACTGACGGGCTACAACAGCAGCGTGAGAGGTGGCTCCACCTTCACTAGTGAGAATGCCTTTAGAAGCAAGCATGCCGTGAACATCATCGGGCTTGGTGAAAGGACGCACCATGATAACATCCTGACCTTCTTCTTTGGCTTTGGCTTCAGCGGTATCAGCATCGAAATAAACACGACCAACAGATGCACCCGGGGAGGCATTCACACCAGTGGCGAACATCTTGCCCTCGGCTTCAGCGGCACGTTTTGCTTCTTCTACAAATTGGGGGTGAAGGAGAGTATCAACCTGTTCAGGCTTTACACGACCAACAGCCTCTTCTTTGGAGATGAGACCTTCGTTTGCCATTTCGACAGCGATGGTCACAGCAGCTTTAGCAGTGCGCTTGCCGTCACGAGTCTGGAGCATCCAAAGCTTGCCGTTTTCTACGGTGAATTCCACATCCTGCATTTCACGATAGTGGGCTTCGAGCTTATCACAAACATCAATGAAGTCAGCATAAGCTTCGGGAAGCTCGTTCTTCATTTCGGCGACAGGCTGCGCGTTACGGATACCAGCAACCACATCTTCACCCTGGGCATTCATCAGATACTCGCCCCAGTTGACGTTCTCGCCCGTGGAGGGGTTGCGAGTGAAAGCAACACCGGTACCGGAATTATCCATATTGCCGAAGACCATTGTCTGGATATTGACACCAGTGCCCAGATCATGGGGGATGTCCGCAGCGTTACGATAGTCGATAGCGCGTTTACCGTTCCATGATTTGAAAACGGCTTCTGTCGCCAGCTTCAACTGTTCGTAGGGATCCTGCGGGAAATCGAAACCTTTATGTTCCTTAATAACGGCTTTGTAACTCTCGGTGAGTGCTTTCCAATCATCAGCAGTCATCTCGGTATCAAGCTTGTAACCTTTTTCTTCTTTGTAATTATCCAGGGGATGCTCAAATTCTTCGTCGTCAATATTCAACACAACTGAACCGAACATGTGAACCAGGCGACGATACGCATCGTAAACAAAGCGGGCATCATTGGTCAACCCAACCATGCTCTCTGCTACTACGTCGTTGAGACCAATATTAAGGACGGTGTCCATCATACCGGGCATCGAAAAGACAGCACCCGAGCGACAGGAAACCAAAAGCGGATTGGCTGCATCACCAAATTTCTTTCCGGTGGCAACTTCAGTCGCCTTCATCGCTTCGAGTTCTTGCTCCCAAAGTCCATCAGGGAAAGATTCACCAGCTTCAAGATAAGCATTACAAGCTTCAGTGGATACAGTAAAACCGGGAGGAACCGGCACACCAATGCGGGTCATTTCTCCCAAGTTTGCGCCTTTACCGCCTAGCAAAGAGCGTACGCCTGCCCAGTCGCCAGCATATTTCTCAGCTTCAGCGACATCAGCAAATAGATATACCCATTTATTCATAACTTTCTCCTTATAATATATGCAAAAAATGCACGAATATTGTCTGAAAATTAACCAGCCGATAGTTTACCACAAGGGTTTTTAATTTATGAGTGACTAAAATCAGAAAAAAACATGCTTAATCCGTAACGTTACAAAAAATGAAAGTCGCCTTGCTTATCTGTTAACTGGTTGAAAAGTCAGACGACTTCATTTTAGAGCATAATTGGGGCGGAGATTTTTATGCCTATTAAAGTACTCGCTATTGATGACGACACCGCCATGACGGAGCTGCTGACATTGCTTTTGCAAACTCACAGCTTCGAAATCACCACTGCAAATAGCGGTCAAGAGGGGATTGCCCTGATCAAAAAGAAAAATCCCGACATCATTCTCTTAGATCTTATGATGCCTGGCATGGATGGCTGGGAAGTTTGTAAAAAGATACGCTCTTTTACCAACACACCCATTGTCATTCTTTCTGCCCTTAATAATCCCGGCATGGTCGCCAGCGCTCTTGACGCGGGTGCCGATGATTATCTCATCAAACCTGTACCCAGCAGTATTCTTGTCGCGCATATTAAAAATCTTGCCCGGCGTAGCACGAGCCAGCTAAGACATCCTTCAGATGTCGCCAATTCCAAGCCGGCATTTTCCTGAAAATTATTTTTCATTTTATAAAAAGAGAGCGCAAGAATAAATTCTTGCGCTC
>CAZASG010000059.1:0-21214 GCA_964487745.1 uncultured Anaerolineaceae bacterium
AAAACTGTTTGGGCGACCAGATATTGTTGACGCTGAAAAAAATTGGAGTGGTAAGTGGGGTAATGATGCCTTAAAAAGCATGCTTTCTCTCAAGTCTAATTTTAATCCGATGAGAGAATATTATTCTGCATCAGACGCTAGACGTTTTTTGCGCGAAGGGGTTCCACAGTATGTTATTTCAGAAGCTCCAGAGTGGGTAAAGAAAAAAATAATTGATACAAAGCAAGAGTTAGATATTAATGCTTTCCCGTCGGTAAAAACGGCATTCTATACGGTGTTTTATCGTTTTTATGCTGAGCAAAGGAAACCAGAAAGACAAGATGTATTTGATATTCTGATATCCAGCATTGCTCCATATATGGACATTGTAGTTGTTGAAAAGTTTCAGGCTGAGATTTTTCGAAAGGTGAAAAGAAAAGATGCAATGTTTAAAAAACTGGAAATAGCTACTCTAAAAGATTTTCGATAAAGGGAGAATTAAATGGAAACATTATTTGCCACAGTAGCACAAGTCTCATTTACCATTGTTGGTTTGTTTTTTGTTGCCCTTACGGTTGATGCTGAAACTAGAGACTTTTGGTTTAGCCAGAAAACACGAAGCCGATATGTGTATCTGAATTTGCTGATTATGCTACTTCCTGGCTTTCTGTCCCTTGCTAGATTGGTTACTTCTAAAGATGGAATATCTTTCATGCTTCCTTTCTTGTCGTTTCTTTTGTTCTTTTTGTTTTTTGGTTTTTCTCGTGAAATTAAGCAAATCAAGAAGGAAAAAAGCTACACTGCGATAGCAGACTTTGAAGGTGTTTTAGATCTTCAGGCTGAAATACGCCTTAGTAAATGGATTCTGTTTTTTATTGCGATTTGGGGAGGAGCTGCCCTGATCATCCAAAGCAAAGAGATTTCTGTGACTCTGGATTATTTCTTTAGCGGTTTTTTGGTTCTTTTTTCAATAGTGAGCATTCTCCCAGTTAACGTGTTTCTAAGGGTTTATTCAGAGGGCAAACATAAACTCTCTTTTGAAAAGGAGATATCAGGGAAGGTTTCAAACAGCCAAGATATACCATCACAAGCAACCGGAGGAGAAAGAAGTCTGCTTGGATTGTTTCTGATACTTGGGGCTTTTCTATTAGGTTTGTTTATTAAACGCGAGTAGTTTATTGACATCTTTCCTGTTTTCAACCCCACCCCGTCCCTCCCCAAATCTACGAGATTTGGGGAGGGACGGGGTGGGAGGGGTAAATAAAAGCAAGCGAGTACAATAAACACTATGCCACGCAAAAGAACCACCCCAAAAGGATACGAACGCGCCCGGGAACTCCGCAAAAATCTCACGCCCGCCGAAAAGAAACTCTGGGCATACTTGCGGGGCAATCAACTTCAAGGTATCAAATTCCGTCGTCAACATGCCTTTGGCAACTACATCGTCGACTTTTGCGCGATCAAGCAAAAACTCATCATTGAACTGGATGGCAGCCAACATTTGGATCAAGGCGAATACGATCTTGAAAGAACGCGCTATCTCAACGAACAAGGCTATCGCGTTCTCCGCTTTTGGAACGATCAGGTATTGAAAGACATCAATGGTGTTGTGATCGCAATAGAAAATGCACTAGATATTGAGTAAAACCTTTTCGGCACAGCCAGTCACTCCCTCTTTCCCAGTATAATTACAATCAATATTTCAAGAAACTCGGAGCACCCCATGCGCCAAACTTTTTTAAATGACGCCCAAGCCCAATTCCTGCGCGAGGAAAAAGAAAGCCTCGCCGCAATTCAACACGCCCTCGCTAATCTCGAACTCCCCAAAGAATCCCTCGAGAGCCTCCAAAAAGCCATCCTCCAACTCGATGAGCTTTTCCTGATCGTCGTTGCCGGGGAATTCAATGCGGGCAAGAGCGCCCTTCTCAATGCGCTGCTGGGCGAAAAAGCCCTTCTCGAAGGCGCCACGCCCACCACCTCGCGCGTCACCCTCGTCAAATGGGGCGAAGAAGCTGCCGAGCAGATCGTCGACGAAGGTTTCGCGATCTACACCTATCCGCTGCCCATTCTTAAAGAGCTCAACATTGTTGACACGCCGGGCACCAATGCCGTCATTCGTCAGCATGAGCGCCTTACGGATGAATTCGTTCCGCGCAGCGATCTTGTTCTTTTCACCACCTCCGCAGACCGCCCGCTCACGGAGAGCGAACGTCAATTCCTTGAACGCATCCTGACCTGGGGCAAAAAAGTCGTTTTTGTGTTGAATAAGATCGACATCTTCGACGATGACTCATCTTTGGACGAAGTCCAGAGCTTCGTTATCCAGCATGCCTCGGCATTGCTCGGATACGCCCCTGACCTCTTCCCTGTTTCCGCTAAATTGGCGCAGGCTGTCCGGTCGGAGACCGATCCCATCAAAGCGCAGGAACTGCGTGCCGCCAGCGGTATGGATGCCCTTGAAAATTACATCACCGCCACCCTTGATGATGTCACCCGTCTGGAGTTGAAATTCAACAATCCCATTGGTGTAGCAGAAAATCTCGTTGCCCAAACCGATGAGATGATCCGTACCCAGACAGAAATCTTGAAAGATGACAAAGATACTGTCGCCGCGCTGGAGACGGCCATCAATGCCTACGAGCGCGAACTGGAGAGCGAGCTCCCGCCGCGCCTCGCCGAAGTGGAAAATATCCTCCATAAACTCGAAAGCCGCGGCATCGACTTTTTCGACAATAAACTCCGTCTGACCAATATCCAGGAGCTGATTCGCGGAGACAAAGTCCGTGCCGAATTTGAGCGGGATGTCCTGACCGAGATGCCTCAACAGATCGAAGATCAGGTTCAGCGCCTGATCGACTGGCTTGTTCAGAAGGATTTGCACGAATGGCAGCAGGTCATGAGCTACCTCCAGCGCCGACAGGCGGAAAATATCGACCATCTCGTGGGCGAAGCCTACGGCCCTCGTGATACACGCCGCCGCGAGTTGATCGACACTGTCGGCACGACCGTCCAGACCATTATTGAAACCTACGATCATCAAAAAGAAGCCCGCGAACTGGCCGCCAGCGTCGAAGCCGCTGTAGCGCAAACAGCACTGCTCGAAGCAGGCGCGGTTGGCTTGGGTGCCATCGTGACTCTGGCAGTGCTCTCCTCAGCCCTTGATATTACCGGCACCATCGCAGCCGGGACGATGGCGATCATCGGCTTTTTCGTTATCCCCTTCAAGCGCAGACAGGCAAAAGAGAACTTCAAGGAAA
Source organism: uncultured Anaerolineaceae bacterium (assembly GCA_964487745.1). Lineage (GTDB taxonomy): Bacteria > Chloroflexota > Anaerolineae > Anaerolineales > Villigracilaceae > Desulfolinea. The sequence continues at coordinate 3,237 of CAZASG010000059.1, forward strand.
AAATGACAGACTTGCGCAGCAAATTGCTGGATGCGCTCACAACTCAATTCAACAACGAAGCCGAAAATGCCCTCACGCGCATGAAGAACGGCGTCTCGCCCTATACGCGCTACATCACCGCCGAACGCGAACGGATCGAAGAGACTGAAATCACGCTCAAGGAATTGCGGGAAAGCCTCGCCACCCTGCGCGCGCGCAGTGAAGCGGTGTTGAAGAAATAAAGCTGGAAGTGACAGTCATCTTCAAGATGACTGTCACTTATTATCCCAACAATGTCTTCCCCAAAGATCATCCACTCCAAACGCAAAACCATAGCCCTCGTCATTCAGTCGGATGGGGAGTTGCTTGTCCGCGCCCCACAGCGTGCCACGCAGAAGCAGATCAGTGAGATGCTTGAAAAGTACGCCGACTGGATCGTCAAAAAGCAGGCAGAAGCCAAAGCGAAGCAGACGCTGTTTGCCCCTCGACGATTTGCAGATGGGGATAAATTCCTTTTTCTGGGAGAGAACTATCCCATCAGGATCGTGAAGGCCGAAAAGCCCACGCTTGTGTTAAATGGGGATTTCCGACTTGCACATTCAGCCCAAAAAGATGCCAAATCCCTTTTCGAGAAGTGGTACAAAAAAGAAGCTCGCCCTATCTTTAACGAGCGCGTTGCCTATTATGCGCAAAAGAATGGCTTTGATGTGAAGAAGGTAAAGCTCTCCTCGGCGCGTACGCGCTGGGGATCATGTAGCTCGAAGGGTTATATCAATCTCACCTGGCGGCTGGTCATGGCGCCCATCCAGATTATTGATTATGTCGTCGTGCATGAACTTTGTCATCTGCGCGAAGCCAATCATTCCAAAGCTTATTGGGCACAGGTCGCCGCAATCATGCCTGATTACAAACTCCGCCGGAAGTGGCTAAAGGAAAACGCTCATCAACTTCATTGGGCGTAGATGAATCTAAAACGGGAGCAAGCTCGAATTGAGTTCGCTCCCGTTTTTTTATCTCCAAAATGGGGTTACTGGTATTTTCGCACGACCAAGACTGCGTTATGCCCGCCAAAACCAAAAGCATTGCTGATCGCCACATTCACCTCGGCGTCGCGCGCCACGTTCGGGACGTAATCCAGATCGCAGTCGGGGTCAGGTGTCTGGTAGTGGATGGTCGGCGGAAGTACACCCTCGCGGATGGCCTGCACACAGAAGATCGTTTCCAGCGCGCCCGTTGCGCCCATCATATGCCCGGTCATGGATTTTGTGGATGAGATCGGGGTTTGGTAGGCATGCTCGCCCAGCGCGGTTTTGACGGCTTTGGTCTCGGCGGCATCATTTAGCGGCGTGGCTGTCCCGTGTGCACTGATGTAGCCAACTTCATCGGAATTGACCTGTGCGGTAACGAGCGCCTGTCGAATTGCTTCCGCACCACCAGCGCCTTCAGAAGAAGGAGCAGTGACGTGATACGCATCCGCTGTGGCGGCGTATCCTGCCAACTCAGCCAGGATATTTGCCCCCCGTGCTTTGGCGTGACTTTCTGTTTCCATCACGATAACACCAGCGCCTTCGCCCATGACCAAACCATCGCGATTTTTGTCGAAGGGGGCCGGGGTCATTGAATAGTCGTCATTCCGACGCGACATGGCGCCGATCCTGTCGAAGGCTGCCACGCCAGTTTCGGTGATAGTCGACTCTGATGCGCCTGTGACGGCAGCGTCGATCACGCCGGAGCGCAGCATCATCCACGCCAAGCCGATCCCGTCGATCCCCGATGCACAGGCGGATGCGACCGACATGGCGGGACCCTTTAAGCCATGGTCGATGCCGATCAAGCCGGATGCGCCGTTCGCCATCAACATCGGGATCAGAAAGGGACTCACGCGGCGTGCGCCGTGATCCTTGAGAGTGAAGATCGCATCTTGCAGTGATTTCAGCCCACCCATCGCAGATGAGACCAAAACACCGATGCGCCCGGCGTTTTCGGGTGTTGCTTCCAGCCCGGAATGATCAATTGCCTCAAGCGCGGCAGCGCTGGCGTATTGCTCGAAAAGATCGCGCCGGCGGGCTTCCTTCGCAGGCATATATTGCGCTGCGTCAAAATTCTTCACTTCGCAGGCGATCTGTGCCAACCAATCTGATGCGTCAAAGCGTGTGATCGGGCCTACGCCAGAGACACCGTTTTTGATGCTTTCCCAAGTTTCTTGGACATTTAAACCGACGGGATTCACTGTGCCCATACCGGTAATGACGATTTTTTCCATGCTACCTCCAAAAGCTTTATGTGGAAAAAGCCAGAATGCCGCGCTTCTTGCGGTGGTGATGAATGGCTAGGCAAGGTTTGGAGGCGCAGCCCCATGTGGCTTTTCCTTGGAATAACTCCGCAGCTTGCTGCGGAGTTATTCACTTCTAAGAACATAAAACCCCCGTGACTTTACTTCGTCACGGGGGAATTTTGTCATTGCGAGGCGGGCGTAGCCCGACGTGGCAATCTCTAATCGTCTTCGGTTGGAATATACTCTCCCTCGATCCATTCCTCACCATCCGGCATGATCTCTTTTTTCCAGACGGGGACGATCTCCTTTAGGCGGTCGATGCCATAGCGCGCGGCTTCAAAGACGCCCGTGTCCCGATGAGATGCGGTGCAAGCGATCAATACTGTCGGCGTGCGTGGATAGAGCTTCCCGATGCGTTGAACAATGGCGATCCCCTCGACGGTGTCCCAGCGCTCGCGGATTTCGTCGGCGACCTGTTTCATTTTCTCTTCCGCCATCGGGATATAGGCTTCGTATTCGAGATAGGTGGTCTCGTGCGGGGCGTAGTTGATGCCCTGGGCTTTGCCTTCGCGCGTGGTTGTGCCGCGCACCATGCCGGTGAAGATCGCCGCCGCCCCCGTGGACGTGAGCGTGATCTGCTCGACGAGTTTGTTGATGTCGATCTCGCCCTCGGTGATGGAGAAGATGGTGGGGAAGGTTGAAGGTTTCATGTTGAGTATTATATCGTTAGAGAGTGTATGGAACACGTTCATGACATATTGATAATCGTAAAAAAAAATGTATACTGATTCTAACCATATATAACGTAGTACACCTTTAAGATATTAGCGGAATAAGGCCATTTATAGCTGTTGAAATTTCAAACGAAAGCGATGTGGTCATCAGAATTAGGCGGAGGACCCCCCAATGAAACTTAAGAAGAAATCAGGGGCTATGGAAAAGAAGTCAGAAGCATCAGCATTTAATGCATTTGAAGATGCGCTGAAGGCGCTCCAACATGAGGGCATACTGATGAAGGGAGGACTGTCGGCGTATGTGATCTATGTTATTGCCATTCTTGTTGTGTTCTTTCTAGTTTTGCAAATCTTTGTTGATTTTGCTGATATAACTGTGCGCATTATGACTCTATCAATTCCTGTGCTTGTTGCTGGAGTTTTCGCAGGTATGTGGAATGAGTATCTGAAGTTTCGGAAGGATGAAACAACAGCAAATCTTCGCGGAGAAAGCCTTAGGCTAAAAGTAGAGCTGGCTACTAATAGGGGGGAGGCAATCATTAACTTCTTTCGCTTTTGGGCTGAATCCAATCCAGCAGGATTCGCAACCATCATGGGGCAAGATTTCAAGTTACTAACTGGTCTCCTTAACGATTTGGATGCAGTATATGCGGAATTAGGCCTAGATGAAGCTCGCTTTAATAACTTGCGTGCAGCAGTTGATGAGCTCAAACGAAACGGAGAATAGCATTTGGTTTTTACTAAGATAATTTGCTTGTGTTCATTTATCCTCCGCTCACGGGCGGGAAGAGGGCGACCTCCGCGCCTTCAGGAATAACTTCCTCGTCGAAGGCGAATTCGCGATTAATCGAAACTAGTGTGTGGTGCAGGGAGGCTTCCAGCGCGGGGATTTGGTCGATTAATAAATCTTTTAACTCGCCGACCGTCGCGCCGTTATTGAGTTTGATTTCAAGAGATGAGCGCCCCGCGCGGGTGCGGAAGGTGGCGAAGAAGAGGACCTTTACTTTGTGCATTTTTCTACCTATATTGATTTGTCATTGCGAGCGGAGCTTGCGGAGTGAAGCAATGACATTTATGCATTGACCACGTCACCACTCAAGCCACCGTGCTTTTCCACGAGACGAATATTCTGGATAATCATTGTCTTTTCGGCGGCTTTTGCCATGTCGTAAATTGTCAGGGCGGCGACAGAGACAGCGGTGAGAGCTTCCATCTCGACCCCGGTTTTCCCGCGCAAGCGGGCGGAAGCGGTGATCTGCACGCCGGGAAGGGATTCGTCCAACTCGAATTCGACCGAGATGTGCGTGAGCGGCAGGGGATGACATAGCGGTATCAGGTTGGATGTCTGTTTTGCCCCGTTGATGCCCGCAATTTGGGCAACGGTCAAGACGTCGCCTTTTTTCATGGCGCCTGCGGCGATCAGGTCGAAGGTTTCCTTCTTCATTTTGATCTCGCCGCGCGCGATGGCAGTCCGCTCTGTATCCGGTTTTGCGCCCACGTCTACCATGTGGGCTTTGCCGGTTTCGTCTATATGGGTAAACTTTGTCATGTCGGCGATTATACCGTAGGTGGCATCCGGGGAAAATGAGTAGTCTGTTATAATCCCGCTCTATGGTAATCAGTATTGTCGAAAACCAAGCCAAAAAATATACAGTCAGCACGCCTGTTTTTGAAGGTCCGCTCGATCTTTTGCTCAGCCTGATCGAAAGCGCAGAACTGGATATTACGAGCGTTTCTTTGGCGTTGGTGACCGACCAATATCTCGAACGTATTCGTGGTTTGGAAAATAAAATGGATGCGGAAGAGATCTCTGCCTTTTTGGTGATCGCGGCGAAGTTGATCCAGATCAAATCGGAAGCCTTGCTGCCGAGACCCCCTGTCCGTGAAGCGGGCGAGGAAGACCCGGGCGAAGCCTTGGCACGCCAATTGCGACTCTACAAGAAGTTCAAGGAAATTGCGGGATGGATGAAGGAAAGGCAGGGGATGGATCTGCGCACCTACCTGCGGATCGCTGCCCCGCCCAAAATTGAAGCCCGTTTTGAGATGGGGGATGTGACCCTGGCGGATCTCATTTATGCCGCCGAAACGATCTTTGCCCGCGAAGCGGAGAAAGCCGAGCTGGGAACAGTCATCCGTGCGCCGAAGGTGACTATCCGCGAGAAGGTGCAGCATATCGTCAAATTCTTGACCGCCGAAGAGCGAACCACTTTCCAGAAGATGATCGATGGGGCAAAAAGCCGCCTTGAAGTGGCAGTCACCTTTTTGGCCATGCTGGAATTAATTAAACGCGACAGGATTTATGCTCATCAGGATGGATTATTTGGCGATATTCAAGTTGAGCGGATGGGGGAGTTTTATGAAGACGAGGAATTCGATCTGGAGTTTGAATAACGTGCAAACTAAAAACGGCGGGTAAATGAAAATGGTAACGATGAAATATTCAGATGAAAAACAGTTCATGGGATACTGAATAAGCCTTTATAAAGAAATGTTTGCAAACGCAAACATTTCTGATTATCAAACTTTAAACCCAACGACCTTTGATCGTTGGGTTTAAAGTTTGTCAAATTTCAACTCAGACAAAAAACTGCCTCGACCATCTCTTTGTGCATAATAATCGCTTCAGGCAATCCCTGCAGCAGAGTTTGAATCCTCCATTTGCCAGATGAACCGTACTTTGGCAAACGGGGTTGCTCCTAGGCGTTGATAAAAGCGAATTGCACCCTTGTTAAAATCGGGAGTCTGCCACTGTATATTTATACATTCACGTGCTTGCGCTATTTCGTATATCATTGACATGACTTCGCTGCCAAGTCCTTGATTACGTGCTTTGACGTTCAAATAGAGACAATCGAGATAAAGGTATGGCAGTGCGTTCCATGTGGAGAATTGCACCATGTAAGTTGCGTAACCTATAAGAGTTTTTTCGTCAGCAATTACTAGGCACTCCATAATCGGGGGATCACTGAAGAGCGCTTTTGATAATCTTTCCTCTTGTCCGTTGTCATTATATTCAACACCTTCATAGGATGCGTGCTCAGCACACAAAACTAATAGTTTTGGAATATCTCCAGGTAGGGCTGTGCGAAGGCAATAAGCGGACAAGTTACCATTCCCGGGTTGTAGGATACATCTCACGGTGTTCCCAGTATTCCATTCCTCCAAGCATCTCCTTTACAGGAAACCCCAGTTTACTTAACTTCATTGCTGCTATTGTTGCACCATTGCAACCTGGGCCCCAACAATAGACAACAAAGATTGTGCCGGGGGCATATTCTGACATTGTGCGCTCATTGATGCGCGCATTAGGGATATTGATGGCTTGAGGAATATGACTCTTTGCATAGTGTTCAGGACTACGCACATCCACCAGCACGAAGTTTGCGATTTCATGTTTTAAATCATGATAGACATCTGTGCAGTCAGTTTCGTAGCCTAGCTTTTTCGAAAAAAAGCGCTGGGCATCCTCGCTCTCTGCAGCGGGGGAGGCAAGTACCATAGATTTGTAAGTGATCGACATATTAATCTCCTTTTGTATCCAAGATAAGCTTATTAAAACAGGAAAATAAGCTGGCAGCGTAAGCATTTAGCGTATGCCTCGTTCGTGAAAAATGAATGAACATGATGCCTAAGTTGTTGCTATAATTGATTTTTCTCATTTTGGAGATCACATGGAATTAAATCGCCTGTATACCTTTGTCGTTGTTGCTGAAGAAAAGAGTGTCACGAACGCTGCAAAACGGCTACACACCACACCATCATCAATTAGTATGCATATCAAGACTCTGGAAGAAGAACTGGGGGTTCAGTTATTTATTCGTACAACGCGCGGTATGCAAATTACGAAAAAAGGCTCGGCGTTACTTGAAAAAACAATTCAAACGCTAAGTGCAGTCAATGATTTGGTGAATCAGGCTGCTGTGATGCAAGCAAGCCTTGTCGGGGAAGTCGCTCTTGGCATAAATGCCAAAAACGAGTTTTTGCAAATCCCACAGTTCGTCAAAGCTATGAGTAAAGATTATCCAAATATCAATTTGCGTATTGTCCACGAATCATCAGGGCGCATTCTTCAGCAAATAATCCAGGAAAAGTTGTCGTTGGGGTTTGTGTGTGGGCCTGTTGATGACTCTCGTCTACATAGTTATCATCTACAAACCGTTTCGCTTTCCGTAGTTATGCCCAAAATATGGGCAAAGGATACTGACGTGAACAACTGGGAAAAGTTGGCAAAACTCCCTTGGATATGTAATGATTATTATTGTCCATTCCAGAAAATAATTGATAGCCATTTTAAAAGCTTAAATCTGCAATATTCAAAATTTGTCACGACTAATGACGATATGACCAAGGCTGAGCTTGTCGCATCGGGATTGGGTATGACGCTACTAAAAACAGATGATGTGCAGAAACTGTCCTCAGATGGACTCGTTGCCATAGTTGACAACGCTGAGTTTTCATGTGATTTGTCCATCGTTTGTTTAGGTTATCGTCAGTTCGACCCATTGGTCCAGGCTACCCTAGAACATATTCGAAAAGCTTGGTAATTCTTCTGGACAAATAGATACCGTTTCAGATGCGTACCGACACTGAATGCCAAAATGAGAGAAGGGAAATACCTTTTCAATTGAAGCGAGATAAAAAAACTAACCGGCTCTTTTTTTGTACCACAACAACCCCAACCCAGCCCCAATAGTATCAATCCCCACATCGATCAGTGTCGCACCGCGCCCGGACACGAATGACTGGTGAAACTCGTCCGATGCGGCGTAGAGAATAGCCAGCAGCCAGATCAATTTCCATTTACGAATATCCCCGCTAAAAGCATGCAGGTATGAAAGCGCGAGCAGGGCGTATCCCAGCATGTGAGCGCCTTTTTTGAAGAAAAGATCTGCCCAATTGAAGTTTGGCAGGCTATCAGCGGGGGTAGCAGAAAAAGCGAAAATGACCAGCATCAGAATGATCGCAGGAGCGTAACGTCCGATATTTTTCATAGATCGATCCCGAAAATAAGAAAGCTGCCCAAAGCAATTTGCCTTGGGCAGCTTTCTTTGAGCGATTTCCTACCGACTAAATATCTTCCAGGCGAATATTGACGTTCACGCCGCTATCCATGCTGAAGCCCTGAATAACGATCGCTTGCCCGCTTTCATGCCCGTCAAAGACGATGCTGAAGGCCGCATCTTCCACGTTGGTGATCGCTTCCCGTTCTGTATAGTCGGGGAATGCAAAACGATAAAAAGTTACCACGTCTGGGATGCTGAGCGTAGTCTGGAAATTGATCGAACCGTTGCCTGTATCCATAACGCTGCCAGGGTCAACATCATCCGGAAGCGGGAAGTTGATCTCTACAATTGCGGGCTCCTCTTCTGCTGGCGCCGGAGCAGGTTCTTCAGCAGGCGGTGCTTCGGCAGGCACTTCAGCGGGCGGTGCAGGGGCATCACCACTGCCGCCACAGGCAGCTGTGAAAGCGAGGACAAAAATCATAACGATAAAAAGCGTGCGTTTGGTCTTCATTTTTTCTCCTTGTATAAACAGTAGTCCTTATAGTTTACATCACTTTTGTTGTACAATCACCCCATGTCTGAAAAAGAAATGCTTACTAGCGGCAACAACCCCCTTGTCAAAGAGTTCCGTGCTCTCAGCCAGAATAAGACTCGCAAGGAGAGTGGTCTCTTCCTTGTGGAGGGAATTCATCATGTCGGCGCGGCAGTCGAAGCGGATTGGGATGTGCAGACTCTCCTCTACGCCCCGGAATTGCTGACAAGCGAATACGCCCATAGCCTTGTACAGGCTTCCGCTAAAAAAGGCATTCGTTGCCAGTCGGCATCTGCCGATATCTTCCGCTCCCTGGCAGGGAAGGAAAACCCGCAAGGGATTCTTGCCTCCGTGCGCCAGCGTAACCAGACTCTTGCCGATCTGCAAAACTTCCGGCGTGGAGCCGCTGTCGTCGCCCCGCAGGACCCGGGCAATGTTGGCACGATCCTGCGCACGCTGGATGCTGCCGGGGCAGACGGTTTAATCCTGTTGGATGGCGGTGTGGATATTTACCATCCCAAAGTGGTGCGAGCGAGCATGGGGGCAATGTTTTGGAAACCCATCGTACGTACCAGCTTCGATGATTTCCGTGCATGGACGCAAAAGAATAATTACAAACTTCTCGGCACATCCGCGCATGGAACGAGCGATTTCGCTGCGCTGAATTTGGACGATCAGAATTGGGTTTTGCTGCTGGGTTCTGAGCAAAAGGGGCTTTCACAGGAACAGATCGGCGCTTGCCATACGCTGCTCTCCCTCCCGATGCGGGGACGTGTTACCTCGCTCAATTTGGGGGTGGCGGCAGGGATTTTTCTTTATGGGTTGATGAGAAAGTAAAGGGTGTGCGTCGGACCAGTATCGACGGGAAGTTGCCCATCGGTTTGATGCGACGCACACTGAGAGTTTAGAAGATGCAAAAAACGCCGTACTATTTGTGCGGCGTTTTGATCTAGCGAGAGCAATTTGAAAGGCGGGCGTTCCGGCGTTTAGACTTCGTCCAGCCAATCATCAGTGTCTTCATTTTTATCTATATCTTCCGTATTCCAACCATCGTAACCTTCATCTTCTTCCCAATCATCATCCAGCGATTCATCCCCCAAGGGTACGTAGGTTGCGCATCCCAGATCGGGATCGATCTCAACAGAAGGAGCGGTACAGTAATTGTCGTCGAGGAAATTGCAGTCTATGTAAAGGCAACGAATGCGCGTCATAGAAACCTCCTGATTAAATACCTTCTTCCTTCAGGCGGAAGATCGATGCAATGAATATCGTCAAGATCATTATGGCAGATAAAACACAGTAAGGGCACCAGGCATGAAGAACGAATTCTTCAAGGTAGGAAAGATAGGCCGAGTAGATCACGCCAACCAGGCTGATTCCAAAAAGGGCGAGGCTGCCATTTTCCTGCAAAAAGGGAATGCGGGATTCCCCGAGCAGGATGAAGATGATCGCTAAAAAGGCTGCCAGGCCAAAAATTGCAATGGGGATGCCGTAAACTTCAGAATAACGACTGGTATTCACAGTAAAACAGTCGCCGAGGCCGGGAGCGCAAAGCTTTTCATTATGAGAAAGTTTTACCCAGGTCAGGTAGGCAGCATCCAGCGCGCCAATGATGGCGGCAATGAGGGAAATAAGGGTGTTTTTTTTCATAGTATCCTAAACTTTTAAGTTATTCAAGTGGCCAGGCATCTACTTCTTCGCCTGTGGCTAAAGATTTTACCCCTGCCGGGATAATGAGTAAAGCGTTGGCTTGTACCATCGAGAAGAGATTTCCGGAGCCCTGATGCCCCGTGAGCTTGGCATAACGTTCGCCATTTTCTGTATATATATGCGCGCGGAGATAACTCTGACGCCCATCGGATCGGATCGGCTCTGCGAGGCGCGCTCGCACGGTGACCCGGGCTTGCTGGCTGCCCCCGAGCATTTTCTCGACAACCGGGCGGACGAAGACCATAAAACCGATGAATGCCGAAACGGGATTTCCTGCTAAGCCGATAAAGGGAATATTTTGATAGTGCCCGAAAGTGAGCGGTTTCCCCGGACGCATATTGATTCGCCAGAAATTGAGCTCTCCTTCTTTTTCGATCACATCTTTGATGAAGTCAAAAGAGCCCATGCTGACGCCCGCCGATGAGACAATCAGATCGGCGTCTTTAGCGCCGCTTAGGGCATCTTTCACAGCCTCGGGTGTGTCGGCTGCCACACCAAGGGGGATGATCTGACAGCCTGCGGCTTCAAGCAGTGCGCCGAGGGTATAGGAGTTGACGTCGTAAATTTTGCCTTCTGTGAGAGGTTGCCCGATGGGAGTCAGCTCGTCCCCGCTGGAGAGCAGCGCAACGCGCGGGCGGCGATAGACAGGCACATCCGCGACACCAAGCATGGCAAGCATCCCGAGGTCTTGAGGGCGCAGGCGCAGGCCGATGGGCAGGATGCTCTCGCCGCGCCGGATGTCACTGCCCCGTTTGCGGATATTTGCGCCCACTTTAGCAGCTTTGAGTATCTGCACTTTTTCAGGCAGCGCGGTGCCGGGCGCACGGTTGTTGAAATCGGTCTCCTCAACGGGGACAACACTGTCCGCGCCGGGGGGGAGGGGCGCACCAGTCATGATGCGAGCGGCCTCTCCGGGCCGGATATGGTGCGTGGGCATTTTCCCTGCGGGGATATCGTCCACGACGGGCAGGCTGATGGGCGTTGCCGAGCCAGCCTGGGTCACGTCCGATGCGCGCAGGGCGAATCCATCCATCGAACTATTATCGAAAAGGGGCAGATCTGTTGCAGAAACGATCTCTTCGGCGAGCGTTCGCCCAACTGCATCTTTGAGCGGAATGCGGGTGGTATTGAGGGGCTGAAAAGAAGCAAGAATGCGTTGGAGCGCCTCGCTTACGGGGAGTAGGGACATGTTCTTTCCTGTTTTGGGTGTATCTGATTAGCCAGGGTTGTTGCGGCGGGCTTCAAGAATATTGGGAAGATTTTCGATGCGTGCCAAAAGACGGCTAAGCTGCTTTAGATCACTGACTTCGATGACGAGACGAATATCGGCGATCCCTTTGACTACTTTGACGTTTGCGTCAATCATGTTGATGCCGTCGCTCGAAAGGATGTAGGTGATATCGCCGATTAGTCCGCTGCGGTCAAAAGCCGTGATGCGAATGGGGACCGGATAAGTGCGGACATGGGAGCCCCAGGTGACTTGAACAAGACGCTCACGATCTTTAACGCGCAGGATATTGGGGCAGTCGCTGCGATGAATGCTGGCGCCACGCCCGCGCGTGATATAGCCGATGATTTCATCTCCGGGGGTAGGATTACAACATTTGGCAACGGTGGTCAATAAACCTTTTAAGCCAACTACGCGGATGGCGTTGGTTGCATCTGAGCCTGTGCCCGAACGAGTTGGTTGTAATTCAACCTCTTCGGTATCGTCCTCTGCCAGTTGAGTAATGATATTGTTGACCGAAAGATCGCCATGCCCGATGGCGAGTGAAAGATCCTCGGTGGTTCGATAACCCATTTCACGAGCGAGGGTCTCAAAGTTTGTCTTTTCCTTGATGCCGATGCGTTGCAATTCTTTCTCAAGGATGGTGCGCCCTTGGGCGATATTTTGCTCATGATCTTGCTTGCGGAACCAGACGCGCATCTTCGATTTGGCACGCTGGGTTTTGACCAAGCCAAGATTGGCGTTCAGCCAATCGCGGCTGGGGCCGCCGCGCTTTGTTGTCAGGATCTCCACTTGCTCGCCGGTTTTTAGCTCGTGGCTGAGTGTGACGAGTTTTCCGTTCACGCGTGCACCGCGACAGCGATGACCAACATCGGTGTGGATGTGATAGGCAAAGTCGATCGGTGTTGATCCGGCGGGCAGGTCAATAATATCGCCACCAGGAGTGAAAACATAAACGCGATCCTGGAATACATCGGTCTTCATGCTTTCAACGAATTCGGTCGCGTCATCTACGTCGCTGCGCCATTCCATCATGCGGCGGATGCCGTCGATGCGCTCATTATATGAATCGTTCTGACGCCCGCCTTCTTTATATCGCCAATGCGAGGCAATGCCATACTCGGCATTTTCATGCATTTCAGGTGTGCGTATCTGCACCTCCAGCGGACGCCCATCATCATGGATGACGGCGGTATGCAGTGATTGGTAAAAATTATCCTTGGGGGCGGCAATATAGTCGTCGAATTCGTTGGGCATCGGTCGCCATCGGGTATGGATCAAGCCCAGGGTAGCGTAGCAAGACTGGACGTCCGGCACGAGGATGCGCACCGCGCGCACGTCGCGCACCATTTCAAAAGGTTTATTCTTTGCCGTCATCTTGCGATGGATCGAGTAGATATGCTTGGGACGTCCCGTTATATCCACATCGATCCCCTCGCGGGCGAGCATTCTTTCCAGATCGTCCGTAATTAACTTGATCTGCCTTTCGCGCCCTTCGCGTCGCGAAGCCAGTTGAGATGCAATTTCCTTGTATTTTTCAGGGTTTGTATATCGAAAACCTAGATCTTCCAATTCCCACTTGACCTGCCAGATGCCCATGCGGTTAGCGAGCGGGGCAAAAATATCGAGCGTTTGCTGGGCAATTCGTCGCCGTTTATGGTCTGGCATAAATCCCAAAGTGCGCATATTATGCAGGCGGTCGGCAAGCTTGATAAGCACTACGCGTACATCATTGTCCATCGCGAGGAAGGTTTTTCGCAGAGTTTCGGAGACCATATCTGGACGGCGCCCGAGCAGCGCTGGTTTTGGCTTCTCGATCTCTTCGGCTTCGCCCTCCTGTTCGCTTGCTTCCGTTTCCGCGTCATTGTCTGAACTCAAAACCTGGTCGTCGCGAGAGACGCGTGGAAGGTTGGTCAACTTCGTCACTCCATCCACGAGATTGGCGATCTCTCCACCAAAATCATCCGCCAGATCGCTGAGCGTTATCTCGGTATCTTCAACGGTATCATGCAAAAGACCGGCCGCGACTACGGCAGGCGGGACTTGTAACTCCGCTAATATGGATGCCACCGCCAGGCAATGCGTAATATACGGTTCGCCCGATGCACGCTTCTGCGGTCGATGAGCCTCCTCAGCTACACGATAGGCGCGCTGAATAAGCTCTTTGTCAGCAAGAGTGTAATGTTGGGGGCATTCTTCGAGCAGCCCTTCAATGGTGACAACAACGGTAGCGCTTTTCATCGTGCTCATATTTTAGTCGATGCCGCGTGTATGTCAATTCGATGGGGAAAGATTTGTGTTGAGTAGGTGAGGAGCCGTATTTTTAACAGGATATCATTTTACGAACGCCAGCTTTTTTATCTGTCGATCAACCAATTTGTTGCCGCCTCCAAATTGAAGAAATACTGTATGTTCAACCAGCTTCGATTTACTGCAACTGTTTCTGCGAAAAGATGTTCTTTCTTGTTTTTTGCATATACGATCGCAATACTATCGCTGCGTGTTATCCCTAGCGTCTCAAGCCCCTTCATAAAGCGGTAAGTGTCCATTGTAGAATCTCCTACATTGGCCTGCGTGTAGTTAATTAGAAACTTGCGACAGTCTCTCTCCCGCGCGAATTTGATACCTTGTATTGCCATCTTTGCGGTTTTATCCGCAACTATTGTTCCACTAACTGTTACCTCTACTAGGGCATTTTGCTCGTTATAAGTAATATTCCAATTCATATTTTTCCCTTAGTGCTTTCAAATTCTAGTTGGTCAACAGATAATATGTTGTATTTTACAAGAAAAAAGTAACAAAAGTGTTTTTATTGCATAAAAAAAATTGCTTTACTTTGACAAGCACCTTTACTCGTGCTAAACTACGCCCGTCACTGTAGCGCTCTCAACAGAGAGCGCTTTTTTCGGGCAAACTCCTGAGTTCTGCCCTGTATAAAATAGGAAACTGATGGATATTCTGCTAACAGGCTCTGTTGCCTACGATTATTTGATGACCTTTCCGGGGAAATTTGAAGAACAAATTCTCCCTGAACGCCTTTCCTCGATCAGCCTTTCCTTCTTGGTCGATTCAATGACTCGAGAACGCGGTGGTGTTGCGCCGAATATTGCTTATACCCTCGCCTTGCTTGGCGCTAAGCCACGCCTGATGGCGACCGTTGGACAGGATTTCAGCGATTACCGCGCCTGGTTGGATGCTCAGGGCATCGACACCGAACATGCCGAAGTCATCCCTGATGTTTTTACAGCATCCTTCTTCGCCACCACTGACCAGACCAGTGCTCAGATCGCCAGCTTTTCCCCTGGGGCGATGGGACATGCGGGCAAGCAGTCGCTCAAGGATGTGACACAGAAACCCGAGCTGGTCGTTGTTTCGCCAAATGCTCCAGATGCGATGACAAAATTCGCTGCCGAGTGCCGCGAGTTGGATATCCCTTATCTTTATGATCCGAGCCAACAATTATTACGTTTGGAAGGTGAAGAGATCGCCCGCGATATGCAAGGCGCTCATTTCCTTTTCGTGAACGATTACGAATTTGGCTTGATCTCCAAGAAGACCGGACTTGATTTGAGTGGGATGCTGAAGCAGGTTGATAATATCGTTATTACGCGCGGCAAGGACGGTGCCGACGTCTACGCTGATGGTAAGGAATTCCATATCCCGACAGTGCCGGAGCAAGAGATTGTCGATCCCACAGGTGTGGGCGATGCTTTCCGTGGCGGTTTTCTGGCTGCTTATTCTCGTGGTTGGGAGTGGGAACTTTGTGGGCAAGTCGGCTCGCTGGCTGCAGTTTACGTTCTCGAGCAGAGTGGTACGCAAAACCATAATTACACCCGCAAGGAGTTTGTTGCTCGGTTCCGTGAACATTTTGATGATGCCGGAAAGCTTGATGCGTTATTAGGGTAAGTTACTAAAGCCTATAAAAAAGCAGGAAGCTCTTGAAGCTTCCTGCTTTTTTTGATTAAACTGCGTTGATTTAGTAGCGATAGTGATCGGGTTTATAGGGCCCTTCAACAGGGACTTTGATATAGTCAGCTTGTTCCTTGGTAAGTTCGGTCAGTTTGACACCGATCTTAACAAGATGCAGCCGGGCAACTTCTTCATCCAATTTCTTGGGAAGCGTATACACTTTGTTTTCGTATTCATCGTTGTGTTGCCAGAGTTCCATCTGTGCCAGAACTTGATTGGTGAAGCTGTTCGACATTACGAAGCTGGGGTGACCAGTAGCGCAGCCGAGGTTAACCAAGCGGCCTTTAGCAAGCAAGATAAGGCGTTTTCCGTCGGGGAAGATGACGTGGTCGACCTGGGGTTTAATATTTTCCCATTCGTAGTTTTCTTCGAGGCTGGCAACATCGATTTCGTTGTCGAAGTGGCCGATATTGCAGACGATGGCTTCGTCTTTCATGCGTTTCATGTGCTCGTGGTTAATGACGTGGAAGTTGCCGGTGGCGGTAACGAAGATGTCAGCTTGGTCAGCGACATCGTCCATGCGGACAACACGGTAGCCTTCCATAGCAGCTTGCAGGGCGTTGATCGGGTCGATTTCGGTGACCCAAACGGTGGCGCCCAAACCGCGCAGGGATTGTGCGCTACCTTTGCCGACATCACCGTATCCCAAAACGACGGCGATCTTGCCAGCGATCATCACGTCAGTGGCGCGCTTGATGCCGTCTACCAGAGATTCGCGACAGCCATAAAGGTTATCAAATTTTGATTTGGTTACAGAGTCGTTAACGTTAAAGGCAGGGAAGGGGAGTTTACCCTCTTCAAAAAGTTGATAGAGACGATGTACGCCAGTGGTGGTTTCTTCGGAGACACCCTGAATGGCCTCAAGACGTTCACTGTACCAGCCGGGTTTTTCGCTCAAGCGCTTTTTGATCGCAGCGAACAAAGCAACTTCTTCTTCGCTGCCGGGATTGTCGAGTACGGAAGGATCTTTTTCGGCATTGGAGCCAAGAATAATGAGTAGGGTTGCATCGCCGCCATCATCCAGAATGAGATTTGGGGTGCCGCCGTCTGCCCATTCCATGATGCGGTGAGTGAACTCCCAATATTCGTCGAGGTTTTCGCCTTTGAATGCGAAAACAGGGATATCCAGATCAGCAATTGCAGCAGCGGCATGATCTTGCGTGGAGAAGATATTGCAGGAAGCCCAACGTACCTCTGCGCCCAATTTGACGAGGGTTTTGATTAGTACGGCGGTCTGGATGGTCATGTGCAGGGAACCGGCGATGCGTGCACCTGCCAGGGATTTGGATTCTCCATACTTTTTCTGCAAGGACATCAAGCCAGGCATTTCTTTTTCGGCGATGGCGATCTCTTTGTGTCCCCATTCAGCAAGTGACATATCTGCCACATAATAGTCAGTCGTTGTTTTGGTATCTAACATTTTTTCTCCTTAAAGATACGATCCCCAACGGTGGGAATCATGCGTATGAAAGTTTGAGTAAGTTTTTATTTCGTTGAATTATTATTAGTTGGCAGAACAAACACATCGATAATCTCTGCCTTTTTCAAACGCGCAAGGAATTCTACTTGTGAGACCTAAGATTGTCAAACGCCTGCGTGATGCCTAAAAGCCGCTGCTGTTGTGAATTAGAAATTAGCGGCCAAGCATTGGCAATCTCTTTTACGCGCACAAAATTACTTGTGTGCAGTGAGTGTGATAACACCGTTTTCTACGACGGAGTCTGTTTTGCTGAAGCCGGCTTGAGATAATTGCTCATTTACCCACGCTTCAGACAAACGAAGTTTTCGATAGAAGCTTTTTGATAGCTCCCATGCTTCATCGGGTTTTGTGTAGACAATATCATGAACTTTCACTGTTTTAGTTTCATATTCCAAAAAGCATGTAAAAATCACATTCTCGTCACTTCTAACGGGTAATATTCTGTCAGCATCTGTAAGCTCATAGGTTAGATCCCGAAAAGTGATTATGAACTTGCCCGCTGATTCGAGTGCCGCAAAGACTTTGGCAAAAAGGGAAGCGACCTTTGCTCTTGATTCCAAGTGTAGAATTGTGTCAGTCATGCAGACGATCAACTCAACATCCGTATTTAGGTCTTTATCAAAATCAATCAAATCCCCTTGAACGGTTTTGATTGCAAGATCATCTGAGTTTCTTTGTAATTCATCTAAAAGCTTGGCGTCGAGATCAATGGCGGTAACAGTGTATCCGGCTTTAGCTAAGGGAATTGACTGAAAGCCACAACCTGCACCAAGATCGATCGCAATACCAGAGCCTTGAGGGCTTAGTTTATGCTTGTTGACAAACTCAATATTCTTTTGAATTCCATTTTCAAATCCGCCAAACATCCACGAATAGACATCTGAAAGAACGTTCTCATAGTGCTGCTTAACTGTTGCCATAGTTGACCTCGCTCAGTCTTAGAATAATGCTGCCAGGGTCTTGCAGGCAGTGATTATACATGGATTTTTTTATGTAGCAGACTCAAGGCTATCAAGAGAGTACTCAAATCCGCAGACAGAGATAAAATGTTGGAATGACTTGTCCATC
>CAZASG010000060.1:0-20794 GCA_964487745.1 uncultured Anaerolineaceae bacterium
ATGCAGCACGGATCACGATTACTCTCCCCAACGAAGATGAGCCTCGTACCTTTGAAGCCCCGCTGCCGGATGAGTTGGAAGATGTGCTCGCCGAACTTCGATCAAGCCACTAAAGACTTCGAAAATATGAACACTGAAAACTTAACTAAACTCCAGATTTGGATTCTTGCGATTCGTCCAAAAACCCTTCCCGCTGCTGGGGCAGGTGTCATTACTGGCACGGCTCTTGCTTTTTATGACGGCAAATTCGTCTTTCTGCCTGCCCTGGCAGCCCTGATCGGCGCGATCCTGCTCCAGATCGGCAGCAACCTCGCCAACGACGTCTACGACTATCTACGCGGCGCAGAGAGCAAGGAAAGACTTGGCCCCATGCGCGTGACACAGGCAGGCTTGCTTTCGCCAAAAGAAGTGCAGGTCGGGATGTGGATCACCTTCGCGTTGGCAGCCTTGATCGGAGTCTATCTCATCGTCGTGGCGGGCTGGGCGATCCTGCTGATCGGGTTGACTGCCATCCTCGCCGCCATCGCCTACACCGGCCCCATCAGCGATCGTGGGCTAGGAGACATCTTTGTTTTCCTCTATTTTGGCGTGGCGGCCGTGGTTGGGACATATTATGCCCAAGCGATTACCACCTCGTCTGCGGCGTGGTGGATGTCTGTCCCCATCGGCTTATTGATCGTGAATATTCTGGTTGTCAACAACTTACGGGATATCGATGTAGACAAAGCCGCTGGCAAAATAACGCTAGCTGTCCGAATGGGCATCCCCGCAACACGGATAGAATATTTCATTCTGCTTGGGATATCCTATCTCATGCTCCCCATCTTGATCATCATGCGCGTCATCCCCGCGTGGACACTGGTAGTCTGGCTCTCACTGCCGCTTGCATGGAAAGTTGCTCAGACCGTTCGCACCGAGATAGGGCGTCCGCTTAACCAGGCGCTGGCAGGAACGGGGAAAATCTCGTTGATCTATAGTGTTTTATTTTTTGTGGGGATGGCTATGGCAAGGCTGCTATAAAACAAGATGTGCAATGCACATCTTTCATTTTCCTTTAGAAAAAAGGCGGCTGTTTAAGCCGCCTTTTTTTATTCCAAAAACTTCCATTCACAGAGACGATGTTCGAGCCAGTCAACGGTGAAGTAAAGCCCCAAGCCAAGGATACTCATCGCAAGAACGCCCGCGTACATGGCGGGGTAATTGAGCAATGTGCTCCCATTGAAGTAAATATAATAACCAAGCCCGCGCTGGGTAGCAAAGAGTTCGGCAATATAGAGTACGGCCACCGCCGTCCCGACTGATTGGCGCAACGCAGTCAGAATGGCGGGCAAACTTGCGGGGAGATAGACAAAGCGAAAAAGCGCCCGTCGCCCGGCTCCCAAACTGCGCACAGACTGAATCAGTTCTGCGGGCAGAGCAGCCGCCTGGTCCCGCACGAGCACCAAGATTTGAAAGAAGAGGATCATAAAGATAATAACGATCTTCGGTAGGTCGCCAATGCCCAGAAAGAGCAAAACAACAGGAACAAGCACCACCTTTGGGATGGGGTAGAGCAAATAGATCACAGGGGAAAAGAAGCGATTCAGACGCTGTGATTGCCCAAGAATGAGCCCTGCCGGGGCGGCCAAGGCAATGGAGAGAAACATACCCGCTGTTACACGCCATAAACTTGCCAGCGCATGCTCCAACATTTCACCACCAAAAAGCTCCTCGAAGAAGATCGGGATGACAACCAATGGCGAAGGGAGAATATTTCGCCCAACGATCCAGGCAGCAATCTGCCAAATAAACAGAATGGCCAGTGCGGCGAAGAAGACATCTCGCTTTTTCATGCCTTCTCCATCCGCTGACGCAAATCTTGGCAAAGGGTATTGTATTCGTCGCTGTCGCGATAACCGGGTTTTCCGGCGTTGGGATTTTCGGTCACGAGCGGAGCGAGATTAGGAGGCTCGCCAAGCAGTAAGATCTTCTTCCCCATTATGGCGGCTTCCTCAATAGAATGCGTAACGATAACAAGAGTCAGGTGCTGCTCGGCGCAAAGTTCGAGGGTCAGCTTTTGGAGATCGGCACGGGTAACGGCATCCAGCGAGGAGAAGGGTTCGTCCATCAGGAGCAGATCGGGCTGGAGGGCCAATGTTCGGGCTATGGCCGTCCGCTGGCGTTGTCCACCAGATAATTGGGCGGGGTATTTATCGGTCAGCGTGTCCAACCCCAAACGTTCGAGCCACGGAAGCACGTTGAAATCCACGGGCGTTTCGCTACGCGGGGCGTGGATCCCGTCTGCGCCGTAAAATCCGCGTACGCGCAATCCCAATTCGGCGTTTTCCTGTACTGTCGCCCATGGTAGCAATCCATACTCTTGCAAGATCAATCCCGATTGGGGGCGAGGACGATTTATTTTTTCTCCATCAATCAGAAGTTCGCCGGAAGTGGGGAAACGCAGACCCGCAAAGAGATAAAGCAGTGTGGTTTTACCACAACCGGAGGTACCGAGCACCGCCCAACGTTCGCCACGCTGGACCTGCCAATTGAAATTTTGCAGCACGGGTGTCGCGCCGCGATAGGTGAAGGTGAGATCGTTAAGTTGGATCATAAGACAAAAAAAGAGGCTGGAAAATTCCAGCCTCTCTATTGTATCGCAAGTGTGCTTCTAAGGGAGCAGATCGGTGTTGACAGAATCACTGTAGGCAACATCAACATCCAGCAAGCCCTGGCTTTGTGCCCATTCGAGAGCATCGTTCCAGTCGGCTTCGCTGGTGACCCCGGCGGTCGGGAAGGTAGGGATCTGGTAGCTTTCCATCAACGGCGGTGGAACGAGTTTCTTTTCAGCCAGCAAGCCAGCATATTGGCTGGAGTCGCTATTGATCTTTTCGACAGCCTCTTCAATGGCAGTAAGAAAAGCTTTCACAGCTTCGGGATTTTCATCAATGACAGCTTTACGGAAGGAGATCACACTCGCGCCGTATTCGGGGGCATGACGGTCATCGAGTACAGTCACTGCACCCGTCTGCGCCGTAAAATCCGCGTACGCGCAATCCCAATTCGGCGTTTTCCTGTACTGTCGCCCATGGTAGCAATCCATACTCTTGCAAGATCAATCCCGATTGGGGGCGAGGACGATTTATTTTTTCTCCATCAATCAGAAGTTCGCCGGAAGTGGGGAAACGCAGACCCGCAAAGAGATAAAGCAGTGTGGTTTTACCACAACCGGAGGTACCGAGCACCGCCCAACGTTCGCCACGCTGGACCTGCCAATTGAAATTTTGCAGCACGGGTGTCGCGCCGCGATAGGTGAAGGTGAGATCGTTAAGTTGGATCATAAGACAAAAAAAGAGGCTGGAAAATTCCAGCCTCTCTATTGTATCGCAAGTGTGCTTCTAAGGGAGCAGATCGGTGTTGACAGAATCACTGTAGGCAACATCAACATCCAGCAAGCCCTGGCTTTGTGCCCATTCGAGAGCATCGTTCCAGTCGGCTTCGCTGGTGACCCCGGCGGTCGGGAAGGTAGGGATCTGGTAGCTTTCCATCAACGGCGGTGGAACGAGTTTCTTTTCAGCCAGCAAGCCAGCATATTGGCTGGAGTCGCTATTGATCTTTTCGACAGCCTCTTCAATGGCAGTAAGAAAAGCTTTCACAGCTTCGGGATTTTCATCAATGACAGCTTTACGGAAGGAGATCACACTCGCGCCGTATTCGGGGGCATGACGGTCATCGAGTACAGTCACTGCACCAGACTGTTCAGCCAGTGGGCCGAGCGGATCAGGCAAAACGCCAGCATCCATTTCACCAGAGCCGAGCAGCGCGAGACGGTCAGGAATTTTCGGTACAGCCAGAGTAACAATTTCGTCTTCGGAGAAGCCCTCGGCTTCGAGCAGGCGATAAGTGAGATATTCGATGATCGTGCCCTGTGAAACGCCGATCTCGATACCTTTCAGGCCCGCAGGCTCGGTAATGCCGCTCTGTCCGGATGCCAAAACATAAAAGTGCGCGTGGTCGGCTGTCGCCATATGGGCATAGCGAACAGCCTGCATTTGAACACTTTCTTTGTTAAAAAACATGACCGAGAGAATCTCGTTCACGGTGCCATCAGCTTGCCCGGCCTGCATTATCTGAACGCGTTCGGGTGCAGAAGCAACCGGGATGAATTCAACATTTACGCCATTCGCTTCAAAAAGACCTTCGGCTTCAGCGACGAACATGGGCAGTGCATCCATGATCGGCAGGATCGCGATCTTCAGAGTGACGGGCTCGGCCATTTCTTCGGCATGCGGCTCTTCCACTGCTTCACCCTCAGGCACAGCAGGTTTACAAGCCCCCAAAAGCAGGCTTAACGAAAGTAAAAGAAGAATGCTTAAAAAAGTAACTCGTTTCATTTTCAATCCTTTCAAATGGATATTATTCGTGTTTTTGCGTGCGGGATAATACCACAAAAAGCGCAATATGCTTTTCCCTTTCCCCTTCAGGCGGTAAAATGAGCAGACCTCTTCAATCACCCAAGGAGCATCTTCTTATGAAAATTATTGATCTGCGTTCAGACACCGTTACACAACCTACCCCTGCCATGCGCGAGGCCATGGGAAAAGCTGAAGTCGGAGACGATGTTTACGGAGAAGATACGACCGTAAACCGTCTTCAGGAAATGGCGGCAGAGAAGCTCGGCAAAGAGGCCGGGATTTTTCTGCCATCCGGCACAATGGGCAATCTCATTTCTGTCCTCACCCATTGCGGACGTGGTGACGAAGTAATTCTTGGCAATCAATCACATATTTTTCGTTATGAAGCAGGCGGAATTTCGGCGTTGGGCGGCGTTCACTCACATCAACTTCCCAATCAGGATGATGGCAGTTTACTGCTCGATGATATTGAGGCAGCCATCCGCTGGGATGACCCGCATGAACCACGCACAAAACTGATCGCACTGGAGAATACCCAAAATCGATGCGGTGGAGCGGTGCTTCCGCTGGATTATACAAATCGGGTCGGGGAATTCGCCAAGGAGCGCGGGCTTGCCCTCCACCTCGATGGCGCCCGTGTCTTCAACGCTGCGGCGGCTCTGGCATCGCCTGTAAAGGAACTTGCTGCGCCTTTTGACTCGATAACATTCTGCCTGAGCAAGGGGCTTTCTGCGCCTGTGGGCTCGGTTCTATGTGGCTCCAATGAGTTTATCGCACAAGCCCATCGGCTACGCAAACAACTGGGCGGCGGGATGCGCCAGGCAGGCGTTTTGGCGGCAGCCGGCATCACCGCGCTGGAGGAAATGGCAGGCCGTTTGGGTGAAGATCACGCTCGGGCGCGGAAGCTAGCCAAGGGCCTTGCGGGCGTTTCCGGTCTCGTTCTGGATGAGGGTTCTCCTTATACGAATATGATCTTCATGAGTCTCGCAGAGCATATCGAATATCCCGCTGAAAAAGTGGCCGCCCATATGCACAAAGCTCGTGGCATCCGCATCGGGCAGACAGGCGCACGCAACTTCCGCCTGGTAATGCATTACTGGATTGATGATGAAGATGTGGAAAGAACAGTAGCTGCGTTCGAAGAATTGCTCGGATAATTAGCAAGGCCACTCAGTGAAAACCGGTTCGATCTGGTTGCGTCCGCGTTCTTTTGCAATATAAAGACGTTGATCAGCCAGATCGATCAGTTTAAATGCTTCTTCTGCTTCAAGTGGAAATTCAGCGATCCCCTGACTGATCGTGGGAACCGGGATATCTTTCTGGTCTAGTACGCTGATCTGCATGTTCCGCAGAGCTGCCTGAATTCGGCAGGCGACCTGGCCTGCAATACGCTGGCTAGTATTCGGCAAGGATATGGCAAACTCTTCGCCCCCCC
Source organism: uncultured Anaerolineaceae bacterium (assembly GCA_964487745.1). Taxonomy (GTDB): domain Bacteria; phylum Chloroflexota; class Anaerolineae; order Anaerolineales; family Villigracilaceae; genus Desulfolinea. Next base: position 5,830 of record CAZASG010000060.1, read on the forward strand.
ATCGACCGATAGCATCGGTATCTTTGATAAAACCCTGAATGGTTTTCACAAGCAACTTTAGTACTTCATCTCCCACAAGATGGCCGTAATTATCATTATAGGATTTGAAATAATCAACATCCAGCATGATGACGCTTAGAGGTTCTTCATCTTCTCGGGCTTTTTCCATTTGGCGCGTAAGTTCTTCTAAGAAATGGCCGTGGTTGAAAACCCCTGTCAGGCTATCTGTACGTGCTTGAAGCGTAACCAGTTTATGTTGACGAGCATTACTCAAGGCCAGAGCAGCTTGTTGCGCAAGGCTTTCCAAAAAGTCTACATCCTCTTGCTTAAACGCTAAAGGCGTATAGGAGGCTATCCCCATCATCCCGTCGATATATTCTGTGTGGATCGGTACACCAACCCAGGAAAGGCTGAGTTTATCCTTCCCAACAATATGCCTTTTTACCCCATCCAAATTGGGCTCTGTCCTGAGATCATTTAGGAAGAGAGTTTTTTGGTGGCGAATCACCCATCCGCCCAAGGTACCATCGATTGGCACTTGATAAGCCGAGAAATACTCACCATCGTCATAGAATAAGCCAAGATCCAAACGGGTGCCATTCTTTACGGCAACGTAATATGTATCAGCTTTCAAGGAAGCCTGTATGGCTTCCTTAAGCCAGGCATGAACATCTTCCTCTTTCAAAGAGGAAGATAATTTTCGAGAAATTGAGTTCACCACACTAAGGCGAGTAATTTGTTTTTCAATAGTCGTTTGCAGACGAATAACCGTCTCGGCCACAATAAAGGCAACTAAGGGGAAACTAAAAAGCTCAAGCCAAGACAAAAAGTCGTGATATACACCATCTGTTTGATATCTATGAACGTGAACCAAAAGAGCGATGATGATCATCGTATAAATTTTTCGGCGCGAATAAACCAGGGCAAAACCGACCATATTCAGCACAAGCAAAACATAGACGATGAAAAAGAGTTCGGTTGGGGAAAGAGCTTCAGTAAGCCCCAGGCATATCCCAACAAAGATGGTGTGTATCCAATTAAGTTGCAGAGATTTTTCTTCGGTGCGTTTATACAAGAAGACAGCAGTGATCAGACCATAGAAACTACCTGTCAGACCAAGAACAAAAAGAAGTGCGATATTTGTTTCAAAGAATTCTTCCCCCTGACGCCCTGCTGTCATCCATAACAGAGCTGCTCCAAACATAAAAAATGCAAAAAGAACACTCGGAGCGAGAGTTTTGCGATAAGTCCTGTGAGGAAGTTTTCCTGTATTTTCCTGAGTGCTCATGAGCTTTCTAGTATAGATGAAATATCCCCTCGTGCGAGAAGCTGTTCAAAGACATCAACTATTTTGGGATCAAAAAGAATTTCAGAATTATCACGAAGGTATTTAAATGCTTCGCTGTTGGATGAAGTTCGCCGATAGGGGCGCTTACTGGTTAAAGCATCAAAAACATCTGCAACGGCAAATATTCGCGCCATAATCGGAATTGCATCACCCTCTAAGCCTCGGGGGTACCCACTGCCATTCCAACGTTCATGATGATAGCGAATAATGGGCATTGTCTCTTCCAAAAAGGGGATACCCCGGACAATTCGTGCGCCAATTTCCGGGTGTTGACGCATAATCATCCACTCATCATTTGTTAGCACCCCGGGCTTGTGGAGAATACCATCCCCAACGCCAATCTTGCCAATATCATGCAGAAGCGCGCCGCGCCTTAGAGCGACAAGTTCCTCCTCCGAAAGCCCTAACTCTGTACCAAGTCTACAAGCAATATCACCTACTCGTGAGCTATGCCCCTCTGTCTCACGATCACGCGCATCCAGCGCAGAAGTCAATGCGATCAGTGTCTGATCGTAGGTGTTTTCCAATTTCTTGTATGCATCTCTTAATTCACTTGTCTTCCGGCGTGAAGCCAGCAACAACATAACCCGTTCAAGTGCCATCGCCGCCTGATTTGCCAAAGTTTGCAAAGTTTGAGCTTGTGAAGAAGCCTGTCGTTCATTATTAGTGAAATTTAACCACAAAACACCATATTTTCGAAGTGAGGTTTGAATTGGTAAATAAACATAGGCTGAAGCTTCGTCGCTTGCAAAAGTAATCGTTTCCCCGATCGCAAGGGTTTGTTCGATAAATTCAAGAGGGACTGTCTTTCCAGATGCTGTCCCATCCGCGGTTACTTCAAGGGCAGTTTCGACTTCTCTATCAAGAGAGAAGAGAACGATCCCTGCCGAGAAGGCATTGGTGAGTTGTTGTGCCGACTCAGCAATTTGGCGGGCAGCTTCACGGATTGTATCCGTTTGGATAATGCCAAAGCTCAATTGATAGAGCAATGTTGTCGTTATCGTGGTCGACCGTAACTCCTGAATAAGCCAGGCACTCTCAACGGCTGCCGCAGCCTGACTAGCCAACAAGTTCGCAAGAGCTTCATCTTTTTTACTGAAAAAGACACCACCTTGTTTCCCGAACCCCAAAATCGCTCCAATGCTAACACCGTGCAAGCGAATAGGGATCATGATCAATCCGCGCAGCATATTATGATCCAGTGTAATAGACGGGGCGTATTCATATTTACGGACATCCCTGATCCTGACCAGAGATGACGCATTTAAAGCGACCTTCAGCAAAGGATTAGTCTCAAGGTCTTGACTTAGAAAATTATGCAAATTGGGTGCATATCCCGCTGATGATGTGCGTGTAAAAGTGCCTTCTTGATCAAGCAGCGTGACAAAAACAAAACGTGCCTGCAAGGTCTCACGGGCAACACGGGTAATTTCTTCGATAGCATTTTGGGGATCAAGGGATGTGGCAAGCGATATCGTCGAATGAATGAGCGTTTTCATGCGGCGACTATGGCTGGCTTGCTCCCAAGTTTTAAGCAATTCTTCTGCCACTGCTTCCAGAATACGAATATCTGCTGCAGAGAAGGCTTTTTCCTCTTCCTGCCCGACCATAAAAACGCCTTTTAGATGCCCGTGGTGGATCAGAGGCACAGCGACTTCGGATAATATTTTTTCTCCCTGTATATTCAGATAATCATCATCCTGAGTGGTATCGTTCACTACCTGGATCTTTTGAAGGCGTGCTGCACGACCAAGGATGCCATCTTGTATACTTTGACGATAATTTGGTCTTATAAGAGGCTGCTGCTTGCCCCCAACAGCCAAAGCGGATAATTCATGATTTTCAATATCGTAGAGTAATACCGCGACCAGATCTGCCTTGAAATGTTTTCCGATCGTATTGACAACCAATTGAGCAGCAACAGGATCATCCAATTCACTATCCAGTTCTCTGCGAAGTTCGCTGATCACAGAAAAACGTTTTGTGTTCTGGCGTTCCTTAATCAATTGTTCCGAGAGATGCTTGATCTTTTGTGCCTGCCACTCAGAAAGGGGACGAAGTTCTCGCACTGGGGCAAATAAAAGGTTGACAAATTGATCGTATCCTTTTGGAGCGCTTTTCTCATCATCTGGCGAAGAGCGGTCTGCTAGCAAATAGAGAAGATAATGAAGCCGCATAACGGCATAGACAAAAAGGATGCTAAGGCTCAATGAAAACGCTAAAAGGAGATCCCCACTAGCAGAGTTGTAGGGAATATTGTATTGGAGCAAATATACAAATATAGCCAGAAGGATACCGAAGAGAAGAGAAAAGATCAGGAAAACACCATACCCCAGCATGTTATTCTCAGGGATACGAAACTTCTCAAACGGAAGCAAGCCCGAAGAGAGGAGCGATACCGAAAATAATATTGCAAGGGGAGAGATTGCGATCTCAAAATTCTGGCTAAAAAGAAGCGCCCATCCCAACCAAGGGAGGGCAATGAGTTTTACTGAAATGAAGTCGGTTTTTTTGAAGGGTTTCCAATATGAGAAGAGTCTAAATATCCCTGTCCCAAGAAAAAGTGATCCAAAAATCACTTTAGAAGATGCTACCCCCTGATATACAAGCGGTGAGAAAAATTCTCTTGAGAGAAGCATCCCCAAGCCTATCAAAATATTGACCGCCGAAACTGAATAACCCAGCCAATCTCGTTCATTCGAACCCTGCCAAACAAGCCCGAGATTTATAACCAATACCGAGGTGAGCAATAAACTTTCGACCCAGAAAAAAGCTTGGGCATAAAAAGAGATCAGCCAGAGAAGAAAGGCGGACGAAAGCAGAGCAATCAGTTTTTCTTTATCATGAGGGTGCTTATAAAAAGCGAGGGACAGGTTTAGATAGCAAAGCAAGAGAAAAAGCAGGGCAATGAAGTGAACAAAAGCTGATGTGTACCCATCAAGTAATATTATCTGTCTTTGCGGGGTGAGTAAAAAACTTTGCGCGCTAACAGAAAATATACCTGCCAACAAAAAATTAAGTAATGATCTTGAAGGGGTTCTTTTCATTTAGGTTAGTTATTTAGTAAAGTACCCTGTGCAAAGAAATGAGATTATATCTGCTATTGTTGTTGATGCTGTCTATTCAGAAGAACCAATAAGAGTCGAAGATTTTCTTGTGCTTCTTTGAACGAAACCCCTTTGGATTGAAGATAACTGGTTGCGCGACGATATTTATCTTGATCTGTTATTAATGTTTTATCGCCATGATCTTCATACAGAATTTTTAAAGCTTCCTGATATTCAGGTTTGCCAGCCAATTGACGTATTTTTTGTGCAGTCGGATTTTGGGACACCTTTTTCTTATTACCTTTTGGCGGTGAAGAAAATTTGGCGATCATGTAGCCCAGAAAAGCGATCCCCAAACTCACCCCATCAAGAGACGATGGCAATGGCGCAAAGAGCATGATCGTCCCGATTATGCCCAAAGCTTTACCGATCTTATTAATGCCTTCACGATCAAATTTAAAATTCTTTTCTAGCGTAGAGTTTACTTTGGGTGTGTTTTTTTCTGCCGGTGCAAAGGATGGAAGCTTTTGTTCTGAAAAAGAAGGAAGAGAGGATGACCTGTCATCAAAGAAATCCTGAACCGTCATCTTACGCAAAACAAAAGCAAGAACAACAAATAAAATAGCAAAAGCGATAAAGGCGGTCAAAAGAACGGTTTCGTCCATTTTTTTCTCCAATGGGGAAGTTGCGACTATAAATTATAACCCCAATAAAAAGACTTCCGCTCTGGTAAGCGGAAGCGTTTTTATTTCGTATTTATGCCAGCGCCATCTCCACAGCAGCTTCGGCGTGGATGGAGGTCGTATCAAAAAGCGGAATGTCGGTATCTTCCTGTTGGACAAGCATGACGATCTCCGTACAACCTTCGATCACTCCTTCTGCGCCTTCCGCTTGCAGCGCATCCATAATGCGCAGATATTCTTGGCGAGATTCATCGCGCACCACGCCCAAGACGAGTTCTTCATAGATCACCCGATGAACAAGGTCGCGATCCTGTTTGGGAGGCAGGAGCACGTTCAATCCATATGCGTCACGCAGGCGTCCGGCGTAAAAATCCTGCTCCATCGTGAAAGCGGTTCCCAGCAAACCGATGTTCTCGATCCCCTGCGATTTGATGCGTTCAGCGGTCGCATCAGCAATGTGTAGAATGGGAATGTCAATGGCAGCTTCGATCTGCCGGGCGACCTTGTGCATGGTATTGGTGCAGATGAGCAGAAAGTCGGCGCCCGCCGCCTGAACTTGCCCGGCGGCCTTCGACAGGATCTCCCCTGTGGTATCCCATTGCCCACGATGCTGCAATTCTTCGATCTCCTGAAAATCGACGCTGACCATGGCGATCTGTGCGGAATGCAGCCCGCCAAGCCTTTCTTTGACAAGTTTGTTAATTTGTCTATAGTAGAGGGCAGTGCTTTCCCAACTCATTCCGCCGAGAAGCCCAATTGTTTTCACTTTATGCTTCGCTTTCTGTGATCTTGTTTTTCTCAGCGTTATCTTTGCCACTTACTTCCCACCAGATCAAACCGCCTATGGCACCCAAACCTGCCATAAGGACAATATTAAAAAGTGAAATGCAGGCTGTGCCAATGATCATGAACTGCCAATAACTTTTCGCAATATAAGCAGGACTGCCCGCTGAAAGTCCCAGAGTACTCAATACCTGAACAACACCCTCGGGACCAACAAGCACGCCATTGATCACAGCGCCAACGACCTGCCCGGCTAGCATCCCAGCCCCGCCCAATAAACCAGCCTTCGTTGCTGACTTGATGGCAGTTTTTTTGATATGCGCCAAGTCAAAAACACCTGCCAAATATCCCGCCGCAATACCAAGGATAGGCGTAAGACACGGTAACAAGAAGGGACTAAGCAAAGTGACTGCAAACGAAAAGACAAAAGCAATTCCACCAATGATCAGACCTGACTTTTTCATATTTTCCTCCTGAGAAAATTCTCGTTTTTTAGTAAGTACAAGTATACCTTTAGCAACGGGGGTTATTCTTGAAAACCCGTCTGATACAGTTCGTAATACATCCCGCGTTTTTCGAGCAACTCTTCGTGCTTGCCCTGCTCGATGATTTGACCATCGTCGATAACAACGATGCGGTCTGCATTTGTGATCGTACTCAGACGATGCGCAATAACAAAAGATGTGCGTCCCATAAAGAGCCGCGACAAGGCACGCTGGATGACCATCTCAGTCTGCGTATCCACGCTGGATGTCGCTTCATCCAGGATCAAAATCCGCGGGTTTGCCAGCAGCGCACGCGCAAAAGAGATCAACTGGCGCTGCCCCACGCTCAGCAGCACGCCGCCTTCCTCCACCGAAGTATCGTAGCCATGCTTCAGGGCACTGATAAACTCATGCGCCCCCACCGCCCCCGCCGCAGCGACCACATCTGCATCGCTGGCATCCAGACAGCCAAACAGGATATTCTCCTTCACCGTCCCATTGAAGAGGAAAGGGTCTTGCAGCACAATGCCCATTTGCCGTCGCAGGCTGGCCTGGGTCACATCGCGCAGATCGTGTCCATCCACACGTACGGCACCTTTGGTCGGGTCGTGGAAACGCGACAGGAGTTTGATGATCGTCGTTTTCCCGGCACCCGTTTCTCCTACGAGCGCAACCGTCTCGCCGGGCTGTATATCCAAATTGATGTTATGAAGAACCAGCTCCGCTTGTTCTTTCTTGAGTTCAGGGTCAGCAGCCATCGGCTCTTCATAGCGGAAGGAAACGTCCTCGAAACGCACGTGACCCTGAATGGTCTCCAGTTCATTGGCATCTGCCGCGTCTTCAACATCCACCTTTGTATCCAACAACCCAAGTAACCGTTCCCCACCCGTCAGCGCAGATTGCATGGTGTCATATCGACGCGAGAGATCACGGATCGGGTCGAAGAAGCGCGAAATATAGAGCACAAAGGCGACCAAAACACCGGGTGTGATCGTATCGCCCAAAACGGCTGTGCCGCCAAAATAAACCACCGCTGCCGTCGCAAGACCGCCCAATACATCCACAATGGGCAGGAAGGTCGCAGCCACTTTGGAAGCCTGCAAGAAAGTTTGTAGATGATATTTATTAGTGTACCCGCTGAATTTCTCGTAATTATGTTTTTGTCGGCTGAAGGCTTTCACCACACGAATGCCGTTGATATTTTCTGCGAGTACGGAATTCACCCACGAGATCGCTGCCCGCACACGGCGATATGCCACTCGTGCTACACGTCGATACATAATTGTCGCCAAGATCATCAAGGGAATCGTCAGGAAGGTCAGCAACGAGAGTTGTAGATTCAACGTCAACATCGCCACAATGATGCCCATTAGCGCAAAGAGATTGCGAGCAATCGCCAGGATCGCCCAGGTCACGAATTCGCGCAGGGTTTCCACATCGTTAATCACCCGGGTGATAACACGTCCTACCGAATAACGGGAATAGAAACTCAACGACAAATGCTGCAGGTGATCGAAAAGCACCTTACGCAAGTCGTAGATCACCGACTGACCAACGCGTGCCATAATGTTGACTCGATAATAAATAAACGCCCAGCGGATCAAGGCCAAAACCAGATAGAGAATGACCGTATTGCGCAAAGCGACCACATCGCCAACAGCAATACCTGAGTCAATCGCCACTTTGACAAGATAGGGTCCCGCAACCGATGAGAAAGTCGAAACCAACATCAAGGCTGTGGCGAAGAGCATCTTCCACTTGTAAGGGGAGATAAAACCTGACAAACGCCGTGCAACTTGGGGGTCGATCGCCTTATCGTAAAACTCTTCCGATTGAATAACATAAGCCGGGGGCGTAATGGTTATCTTTGGCATCCTACACCCCCTCGCTTAGTTGCAGGCTGTGAATTTCTTTATACAAGCCATCTTCTGCTAACAACTCATCGTGTGTGCCGATCTGTGTGATGCGCCCTTCGTCCATCACGACGATCTTATCCGCACGCCGGACGGTGCTCAAACGGTGGGCAATGACGAAAGTTGTACGTCCCTGCATAAGCTTGTCGAGGGCTTCCTGGATAAGCTTCTCCGTTTGAGTATCCACGCTGGAAAGCGAATCATCAAGAATCAGAATGCGAGGATCCATGAGAAGTGCGCGAGCTATGGCTACGCGCTGTCTTTGACCACCGCTAAGGGTGATACCACGCTCACCAACAACGGTCTCATAGCCTTCAGCCATCTCGATGATGAATTCATGTGCCTGAGCAGCTTTTGCGGCAGCAACGATCTCATCCATACTCGCATCCGGGCGGCCGTAGGCGATGTTCTCGCGTACACTGTCAGAGAAAAGCAACGAGGTCTGAAGCACGATCCCGATCTGTTTGCGCAGGGTAACCAAATCGAGGGCACGAACATCGTGCCCATCGACAAGGACAGTGCCTCGGGTGACATCATAAAAACGCGGGATCAAATTGACCAAACTCGTTTTACCGGAGCCGGTCGTCCCGATCAGGGCAATCAACTGATTGGGTTCAGCACGCAAGTTCAAGTCCACGAGCGAAGCGGTTTTCTCGCCGCTGTAAACCAACTCGACATCCTTGAATGCCACTTCTCCGCGCAGGTTGGACAGCTTGATCGCTTCTTCCGGCGAGATGATATCCGGGGCAATATCCAAAACCTCCAGGGCGCGCCGCGCGCCTGCTGAGGCTTCGCCCGCAGCGTTAACCAGCCAAGTCAGGCGGCGGGCGGGCTCGGCCAGCATGACCACATAGGCATTGAATGCTACCAACTCGCCAATGGTCAGGCTGTGCTTGATGACCATATTACCGCCGATCAAAAGCAGAATGATCGTACACAGCGTGACGAGGAAATCGGTGCTGGGCATAATGCGTGACCACTGATTGATGACCGTGATACGCGCATCGTAGTAGTCGCGATTCGATTCATCAAAACGTCGCACTTCGTAATCTTCGCGGGCAAAGGCTCGTACCACCTGCGCGCCGGAAACATTCTCCTGTAAACGCGCCGAGAGGGCCCCCAGTGTATGATCAACATTGAAGAAAAGTTCGCTCACCCGTGCCCCAAAAGTGGAGGTCATAAAAATCAACGGGATGACGGGCAAAATAGCGACCAGCGTCAGCTGCCAATTGGTGCTCAGCATGATCGCCAACGCACCCACCAAAACAAAAACGATCTGCACCAGGTCGACCAGAGACGTGCCGATAAAGCGCTGCACAGCCCGCACATCTTCGATGCAGCGTGAGATCAATTGTCCTGTCTGGGAGTGGTCGTGAAAAGAAAAGGAGAGCTGCTGGATGTGGTTATAAAGGCTGTTGCGCAGATCGTAGCCAACATGCCCACCGATCCATTCAGTGATATAACGCTGAAAGGCGCCCAGTAAAGCCGTGAGCAATCCCAACCCCAAAAGCAGCCAGGCTGCATTGATCAGATAAGCATTCTCGCCTTGGGTGATGCCTTCGTCGATCACGCCTTGAATGATGCGCGGCACGACCAACGAAAGCGCCGTTAGTCCAGCGAGCAGGAGCAGGCTCATCAATAATTGTGGCACATAAGGTCTAACCAGGGAGCGCAGTCTTAGTAGTGGTTTCATAAGGTAGAGGGTACCAAACTCCATTGCTTTTTGCCAAATTTGATTATGCTATACTTTTCAGGAAAGAATAGCCCATGCCCCCATCCCTCAGAGAAACCGATCAAGTTCATAGTATTTCTGTCCGCCGCTTGGCGGAATTCATGCTACAAGAAGGAGACTTGAGCCCGGGTCATTTCCAAAAACGGGATCGGGCTCAGGCCGGTACGCTGGGGCATAAACGTGTTCAACGCTCGCGGCCGGAAGACTACCAGAGCGAGGTCGAGATCATCTGGCAAGTCCCCGGAGCGGAACCGCCGCTGGAGATCAAGGGGCGCATCGATGGGCTCTATGCCAGCCGCGAGCCCGTTGTGATCGAAGAGATCAAGACCACCACCCTGTCCCTTGAGCGGGTAACAGAAGATCACAACCGCCTTCATTGGGCTCAAGCCCAATGCTACGCCTATTGCTATGCCAGGCAGGAAGATCTGATGGGGGTAGACATTCACCTGACCTATTACCAACTGGATACTCGCACAGAAAAAACCTTTGAGCGTCATTACACTCTGGCCGAGTTGGAAATCTTTTTCGAATCCTTGCTAGGGCCTTATCTACACTGGCTGCGTCAGTTGCAGGCACGCCAGGCGGAACGGGATCGCTCGATCCAGGCCCTCGAGTTCCCCTACCCGGATTACCGCCCGGGGCAGCGCGAGATGGCCGTAGTAGTTTACAGAACCATCCGCGAAGATCAAACCCTCTATGCCCAGGCCCCGACCGGCGTGGGAAAGACCATCGCCACCCTCTTTCCGGCCCTCAAAGCCCTCGGTGAAGGGCTGACGGACAAACTCTTTTATTTCACCGCCAAAACCCCCGGTCGCCTCGTAGCGGAGGAGACCCTAAATGATATGCGCCAGGCGGGTCTTCAATGCAAAAGCCTGACTCTGACAGCCAAAGAGAAGATCTGCTTTCAACCGGTGGTCAATTGCGACCCTGACGAGTGCCCATTTGCCCGTAATTATTATGGCAAGCTCAAAACCGCCCTGTCCGAGATCGACCGGCACGATAACTTTACGCGTTCCGTCATCGAGCAGCTGGCTCGCGCCCATGAGCTCTGTCCCTTTGAATTCTCATTGGATCTAGCCTTATGGGTGGACTGTATCATCTGCGATTACAACTATGCCTTTGACCCTCGCGTCTATCTGCGTCGCTTCTTCGATTTCAGCCCAGAGCGTTTCACCTTCCTCGTCGATGAGGCTCATAACCTGCCCGACCGGGCCCGCGCCATGTACTCCGCTGAAATTGACAAGAAGGTTGTTCTCGCCCTCCGCCGAGAACTAAAGGTGCCCTTGCCGGGTTTGGCAAAAAAACTGGGTGCGATAAACAAATTCCTGTTGGAAAAACGCAAAGCCTGTCAGGCTTTGGAACAGACCGCCCTGGTCGAAGATGAACTTCCGGAACCATTCCTCAAGGCTTTGCGAAGCTTTGTAGACAAAGCCGAAGATTGGCTGGCGCTCAATCAGCCAGCGGAGTTTCGCCAGGCCCTGCTGGAATTTTATTTCGCCTGCAACAATTACTTGCGCACAGCTGAATACTTCGACACCTTCTATGTCTCATACTTCGAACGTCGAGGGCAGTCGGATCTAAAGACCAAGCTATTCTGCGTAGATCCCGCCCCCATGCTGGCTGGTCCGTTGGGCCACGCGCATGCCACCGTTTTCTTTTCCGCCACCCTCCTGCCCATAGATTATTTCCAACAGCTCCTGACCGGCGAGGCGGAACATGCCACGCGGGCTTTCCCTTCTCCCTTCCCGCCCCAGAACGTCCGGCTGCTGATACACAACAGGATCTCGACAAAATACAGAGAGCGGGAAACTTCCTATGCCCCAATTGCTGCCGCCATCAAAAATATCTATAGCGCCCAAGTCGGTAATTATCTGGTCTTCTTTCCCTCTTATGCTTATATGGAAGCCGTGCTTGAGTTGGTCAGGGAACGTATCCCCGAAGAACAATTATTAGTTCAGGAACGGGGCATGAGCGAAGGCGAGCGCGAGGCTTTCCTTGCACAGTTCTCTTCAGATAATGCCAAGACACTGATCGGTTTTGCTGTGATGGGCGGCATCTTCGGCGAGGGGATCGACCTCGTCGGCCAGCGCCTTATTGGTGCCATCGTTGTTGGTGTCGGCCTGCCTCAGATCGGCCTGGAACGGGACCTGATCAAAAAGTATTTCGATGAACAGAACGGCCAGGGTTTTGCCTATGCCTACCAAATCCCGGGATTTAACCGTGTGCTGCAGGCCACGGGGCGCGTCATCCGCTCTGAGAAAGACCAGGGTATCATCGTCCTGATCGATGAGCGTTTCAGCCATGGGCGCTACCGCCGCCTCTTCCCATCCCATTGGGGTGGAGTGCAATTTGTTCGGGATGAAGAGATGCTCAAAGGGCAACTGAAACGCTTTTGGTCAGAGTAGGGATTGCTCTTTTCCACCTTTGGTAAGGTTTCCTAATTAGCTACCGCAAATACACAATAAGGTCGTCCTTCCTCGGAACCTTCAAGTTTTGTGGTCTGCTCAACAGGCTGCGCAAGGTACTCGGTAAGCAAGGCTGAATCCATCTCGCAGAGTTCAGGATGATCTCTGATGATCGCTGCATAAGGACAATGACCGAGGATAATACGTGGTCCGCTAGCGTGGGCTTCCCAGCGAGACTCGTAGCCGAGTTTATTGAGATGCCTGACAGTCTCGTTAAGGCGTAGCATTGGGGATGTGAAACCAGATCCACTCGTAAGTGGGCTGGCGAGGCGCTGCCCGAGCTTGTGCATCAGCGAGGCACGTTGTTGCCGGTTAACGGAACCCAGCATCTCATCGAGGAGATGATGAGATAGCGAGGGCAAGCCATCCCCAAGGATGGTCCGGCTAACCGCATAAAGCTGTTGCGGACGTCCGCCCTTTTTCCCTGCGCTGCGTTTGCCAGCAACCTCGACCTGTCCGTTTTTGAGTAGGAGAGAGAGATGATGGCGAGCATTCGCCTGGGTCATCCGCAGATCACGGGCGACTTCCGCAGCAGAAGCGCTGCGCCGTTTGCTGATATAAGTGAATACTTTTTGGCGAACTGTAGGCATCATAATCCTTTAGGTGCAACTCACTTTATGCAGTAGCTGCACCTTGTTTTCCATTGTCATAGCAACAGCATGATTATACTCACTTTTTTAGTTTAGAAAATATATTTTTGCATAACCATGTTGACTGAGATTGTGTGGGCTACTATAATCGCATCGGTTTAATTAAGGAGAAAAATGTCTGATCCACTAAACTGGGAAGCTACTTATGCTATTGCACTTGCGCTAAAGAAAGCGCATCCTGATGTGGATATGGAAAATCTTTCGCTCGGTATGATCGAAGCATGGACATTGGAACTCCCCAACTTTGAGGATGACCCCGCTCTGGCGAACGAGGAGATCCTGATGGCAATTTACCAAGATTGGTTCGAGGAAATTCTTTGAGCCTTATTTTACGAGGAGTGTTTCATGGAAAATAACGACCTGAACTCCCCTGGTTATAAGATCCCTGATGACATGAAAGGTGTGGTTTCGGTCACATCGCTGGATCGCATTTATAACTGGGGACGCCGCTCGTCTGTCTGGCCGCTGATGTTTGGCTTGGCATGCTGCGCTATCGAAATGATCGCTACGGCTGCCAGCCGCTACGACTTCTCCCGTTTCGGCATGGAAGTCATGCGCCCCAGCCCGCGTCAAGCAGACCTGATGCTGGTCTCCGGCACCGTGACAAAGAAAATGGCACCGACCATTGTTCGTCTCTACAACCAGATGCCGGAACCCAAATATGTTGTAGCCATGGGCGCTTGCGCTTCAGGTGGCGGCCCCTTCAAAGAAGGCTACAATGTCGTCTCTGGTGTAGACAAGCTCGTTCCGGTTGATGTTTACATCCCCGGCTGCCCTCCCACTCCTCAGGCGTTGATCAATGGTCTGATCAAACTACAGGAACTGATCGACACCCAATCACTCAAGAAAGTCCGCTGGTATCAAAAAGGTGAGTTGGCTGCTGTTCCAGTGCCAGTGCTTGGCCCCGATCTGATCTATCCACGTGATATTCCCGCCATCCAAGATGCGGGCAAGGAGGCTTAATTATGGCAACCCCTGCAGAAGCCCCCACTCTCGATCTCATCACCCGTTTCTCTGAAGGCGTCATTGCTGATGAACGCAAAGGCTTTGAAGGCTATATCGTCGACGCTGACAAGCTGGTCGAATTTGCGACCGCCCTGCGCGATGAATTTGGTTACGACTATCTCTCATCGGTTACTGGTGTGGATTACCCCGCTGAAGAAAAACTAGAAGTTGTATACCACGCGTACAAAACCACTGGCGGCCCCGGCTTGGTTTTCAAGGTTCAAGTTGACCGCGAAAAAGCCGAAGTCCCCTCATTATTCGATGTCTATGCTGGCGCTGATTTCCAGGAACGCGAAGCATGGGACTTGCTGGGCATCAAATTTGTTGGTCATCCCGACCTGCGCCGCATCCTGCTCTGGGAAGGCTTTGATGGTCACCCTTTGCGCAAGGATTGGCAAGAACCCTATTTCGAAGCAGATGTAAAACCTTTTAAATCTCGCTGGCCTGAAGGCGACTTCTATCGTTCTGAAGACAAAAACGCCTACAAAGCCAATGTCCAGTATCCAGACAAATTTGATCCTGAGAAGTGGGAGCCCGAAGGCGAAGATGCTCTTTACGGCTCGCTTGCTAAATATCAAACTACAGACGAAAGTGGACTGAAAACCGACCACATCACAGTCAATCTCGGTCCGCAGCACCCCTCCACTCACGGTGTATTCCGCATTGCAGCCACCCTCGACGGAGAGACTATCGTCAGCCTGAAACCCGTCATGGGTTACCTGCACCGCAATCACGAGAAGATCGGTGAACGCAATACCTACCTCCAGAATATGCCCTTCACCGACCGCTTGGACTATCTCGCATCCATGTCCAACAACTTCGGCTATGCATTGGCTGTCGAAAAATTAATGAAC
>CAZASG010000061.1:0-20767 GCA_964487745.1 uncultured Anaerolineaceae bacterium
AAGATGGACAAGTCATTCCAACATTTTATCTCTGTCTGCGGATTTGAGTACTCTCCTCTAGCACAGCGTGGCTACTCAGGCATTTTCATCCAGGCGGTCTTCAATGCCCCAGATGCAAAGAAGGCGTCGAAGAAGCAAGAAAATATAGGCGTACCGAAGTGAGCCAACTCACTGTTTATCGCTGTAATCACTGTGAAACGACTTTCAATCTGTATTCAGGCACGGTCTTTCAAGGCAGCCAGTGGACACCGATGCAAGCGATCTTGTTGTTGCGAGGCATCTCCAAGGGCGAAAGCACCAATGTGTTGGCAGCAGAACTTGAATTGACCTACAAGATAGTGCTGACCATGCGCCACCGCATCCATGCCAACGCTGTACTCGAACAATCCGACAGTCCTCTCTCCGACAGCCATTCAGAAATAGACGAAATGTTTCAGAATGCGGGGGGGAAAAGGTGAACTTCACCCTGATCCTGCTGATCCACCCAGAATCCGAGCTAACAAAAAGCGAGGACACGGCACCTATGAGAATGATCGTCCGCCCATCATTGGCACAGTTGGGCGGGAAAGTGGGCAGGTGCGCTTACGCGTCATTCACCTTACAAATCGCAAAACGCTGGAAGCGCACGTCCACCGCTTTACTATCGAGAAAGCGAGTTGCTACACAGATGAGTGGAAATCATACAATCACATCATTCGAAAACACTCGACCGTTTGTCATGCCTTGGGTGAGTGGGCACGAGATGATGATGGCGATGGTGTTCGGGAAGTTCATACGAACACTGCCGAAGGGATGTGGACAGATGTACGCAATTTTCTACGCCCCTTTAAGGGTGTCCACAAGAAGTATCTCTGTGGCTATGTAGCAATGGCTGAATTTCGGCGAAACCTCAAGCGTATTTCACCTACTTTCATTGCATCTATTATTGCACTGCACTAAGTTTACATATGAGACAAGGGTTGTGAGCATAAATTTTAAACCTTACAAAAATGCAAAACATAATATTGAAAAAAAGGAGGTATAATCCGGCACGTAAAAAACAATAGATTAGAAATCTTTATTTTGTGGGGGGAAATATCCCCAAAAAAAACTCTCATCTAATATAAAACATAATAATAACTCCGGAGGGGTATTATGCTTTTGAAAATCGCCAATCTCGGGTGATTTTTTGTGTGCAGTGTCATAGAATTTGATCTTTGAATTCGGAACAGAATAAGCGGCACTTGGAATAATGCAGTTTGATTTGATTTTGATAATAGACATTGTTTTCCTCAAAGCTAATTGTTCTAAATTTAGGTGGCTATCTTTCCTGTCTGGTTTGGGGGTTTAATACGTGACTCAAACATGCCTCAATGCCCTTTTTAAGATGCAATATCTTAAAAAGAGATATTCATGAGCAAGCCCATTGGCTGCTATTTGGGTGCTGAGATTGCGATAGCCTGAAATTAGACCCTAACTTCAACAAGGTGTTGCTATAATCTTTATCCAAATGCATATCGACACAAGAAATATCCAACGCCCCTAGAGCACGATATGTCCGTAAACTGTGCGTCTTCAAAGCTTTCGGACAGTTTCTTTTTAGCCATGAGTTCTCCTTGGTATCTTTAACTCTAGTTTGGCTAAAAAGTCTCCATTAGATTTTCACCCCATTTGTCCATTGACCTTTGACGGCGTACATATTCTTCCTGTTTAGTATGTAGCCAGAGGAACAGGAAAGAGCGGCGGTTTATTAAAAGACAGATATTAATTTGTTTTGTTGGCGTCTGTAAAATATGCAGACGCCTTTTGTTTTTTTCTCAGGAAGTAGTCGATTAATTAGGAATTTCGTACCAAGGTAGAGAGATGCTTTGGGGGACCTCAAATCCAGCTAGAACACGAGAAGCGAAAGCCCCTTTGTATTTGTCATTGACGCCTATTTATATCTATGCTAAACTGTTTTTGTTCCACTAGAAGAAACAATGTTTCGCGTAAAGAAACTTTATATATTGACATATGAGGTGCTATGTCGCAATCACCATATCAAGTTGAATCTCTTTCACGGGGTTTGCAAGTTCTTTCACTATTTAATCGCGATACCCCTTCTCTTTCTTTGACTGAAATTAAAAATGCCGCTGCCCTGAATAAAACAACCGCATTTCGGGTTGTCTCTACACTGGAGAGTGCCGGGTATTTAGAGCGTAATCCAGATACTAAGCGTTATCGTCCCGGACTAAAGGTATTGAGCTTGGGATTTACAGCAATATCCAGTTTGGAATTTCGACAAGTTGCGCGACCATATTTGCGACAACTCTCGCAAGGTGCCAACGAAACCGTCAGTTTAAGTGTGCTAGATGGGATGGAAGTGATCTATGTAGACAGAGTTCGCAGGCAGCAAATTGTTGGAGTAGTGCTAGGCATTGGATCCCGCATTCCGGCGCAATGTGGTTCGATGGGTAAAGTAATGCTCGCTCACCTGCCTCCCGAAGAATTAGCAGAGCGGCTTGCGAACCCCATGCTTGCATGTACATCAAAGAGCACGATAGATCGAGAAATATTCGAAGCTGAACTGCTTCAGGTTCGAAATCAGGGATATGCCCTAAATGATGAAGAATTAGAAATTGGTTTGCGGGCAGTAGCTGCCCCCATCTGGGATTACACGAACCAGGTTGTAGCGGCTGTTAATGTCACTGGTTCAGTAAGAACTATCTCCAGCCAACGAATGATCAAAGAGCTAGCACCAATGGTCAGAAATACAGCCACCCAAATTTCACGGGCACTAGGTTACGGAGGATAAGTAGACTGGAAGCCCCCTTTCTCCGTTTCTTAGCAACCACAACTCAAACTATGAAAAAAACAAGTGCAGCACTTCATAATATCCGTGTAATAGATCTTTCTCGCATTCTCGCAGGCCCATATGCGACGATGCTTTTAGCTGATTATGGTGCCGAAGTTATCAAGGTTGAGCAACCTGGACAAGGAGATGGTACACGCCAGTGGGGACCACCGTGGGTAGAGGGTGAAAGCGCTTATTTTCTTAGCGTTAACCGCAATAAAAAATCTATTACGCTTGACTTAAAAAGCGATGCCGGAAGGGAAATTCTCAAAAAGCTGGTTGCAGATGCCGATGTTTTTATTGAAAATTTTAAAGTCGGGGATATGGAACGATTGGGTTTGGACTACGAAACCCTCTCTCAATTAAACCCTGGTCTTATCTATTGTTCAGTGAGTGGTTATGGTCAGACCGGTCCTTATAGGAAACGCCCCGGCTATGACTTTATGATCCAGGCGCAAGGCGGCATTATGTCTGTCAGTGGTTCTGCCAATGGTGAACCACATAAGGTTGGCGTTGCGATTGTAGATATCACCGCTGGACTTTTTGCATCCAATGCTATTTTAGCTGCTCTCCATCATCGTGAGAAAACGGGGGATGGACAGTATATTGATGTTGCATTATTGGATACACAAGTAGCTTGGTTGGCAAATGTGGCACATAATTATTTTGCCACAGAAGAAACCCCCAAACGCTATGGGAATGCTCACCCAAATATCGTCCCCTATGAAACATTCCCCACATCTGATGGGTATCTTGCTTTAGCAGTAGGGAGTGACGGGCAATTCAGGAAGTTTTGTTTGGCAGTAGATCGTCAGGACTTGTGGGATGACGAACGCTACCGGACAAATGCAGGGCGTGTAGAGCACCGGAAAGAATTGGTTCCTGTTTTGCAGGAACATTTCCGTACCCGCTCTACCGAAATATGGATAGCGTTGCTTGTTGATGCCGGTATCCCCGTCAGCCCAATCAATGATATTCCCACTATTCTCAATGATCCGCAAATTATTGAGCGTGATATGATACAAGAAGTAACCCACAGCACTGCTGGAAAAATCAAAGTCTTGGGACCGGTAGCTAAACTTTCCAAAACCCCAGCCCAAATCACGTCTGCTCCGCCCGCATTAGGGGCTGATACAGCAACTCTTCTACATGAATATCTTAATTATTCGTCCGAAGAAATTGCAAAATTGCACGAAGACGGTGTGATCTAAAAAATTTGTTTTTTTAGGAGAAGATGTGTATGAATCCACGGACTATTGATGCAAATCGCAGTGCAGACTTAATTGTTCGACGCTTATTGGCGGTCAAGCCAGATGAACAAGTGGCACTGATCTGTGATCCACATTCGGCTATGGAAATGGTTTATATGATCGCTGGCGTGGTTGAAGCTGTCGGAGCAGAATATACAATCCTGATGCAACCTACACGTGCCACTGAGCGTAAAAATGACCTCACACCCATTATTGAGAGAGGGCTGGAAGGAGCGAATGTGATGATCGGTTTAACCAGCTCCAGTGGTGCACCCACTTACTCTCATGTAGTGAAGCAGCTCTACGACAGAAAACAGATTCGCTCTATTTCAATGGTCATGCGCTCCCTGGATAATTTCATTGAAGGCGGGGCACGCGCGGATTATGTCGCTTTACATGCTGAAGGAAAAGAGTTGGCAGCAATTTGGGAGAAGGCATCCGAAATTCACATCACAACAGCAGTTGGCACAGACCTGCGTGCCCCGATTGCTGGGGAAGAAGTCATTATTGAATGTGGTTTTGCTACAGAGCCCGGGCAGGAAGCGGCTTTCTCAGATGGTGAAGTTTCGCAGATGCCTCGTGTTAACACCGCCAATGGTGTTTTAGTAATAGACGGGCCTGTAGCACATATTGGCAAACCAGATAGCCCAATTACTCTAAAGATAGAAAATGGACGCGTTGTAGATGTTTCTGGCGCTTGCCGCCAAGCTGATGAATTGCGCGACATTATCGCCAAGATCAAAGATGCTGATAATATCGCTGAAATCGGTATCGGACTTAATGGATCGTGCCGTCGCAACGGCGATTTTGAAGAAGAAAAGAAGGGGCGTGGAAATATCCATGTTGCCATTGGAGACAATGTCTTTTATGGTGGTGATGTACGCTGTGCCGTTCACATGGATATGGTCATCTATCACCCAACAGTTACTTTGGACAACCAAGTAGTTGTTGATGATGGGAAGATATCTTTGCCCTCTACCTCATAGTTTTGTTTCACTTGTAGCAGAAATCTGGAAAAATATTTGTTGGATCAGATATGTTTTTGAGATTTTTAGCGAGCCAAAACAGGCTTGTTTTTATAGAAGAGAATCTAAAGGAGCCGACTATAAGCCAATAAAAAAACCTGTTAATTCGCCCTAGTTTTACTCGATCCATTTACTCAAAGGAGGAAGCAAATGCTTCGCAAAATGTCGTTCTATATCTTGGTGGTTATGTTGTTTGCGCTTTTCTTATCCGCATGCCAACCCCAAGTTATCGAAAAAGAAGTTGAAGTTGTTGTCACAGAGATTGTAGAAGTAGAAGTGGAAGCTGAAGAAGCTCCGGCTGGGCGTTGTGCGCCTATGGATGCTGCTGAAGTTGACGCGATCAAAATCGGCGTTCCCTTGCCCATGTCTGCCCCTGGCGCAGTTTCCGGTGGTTTGGCAATGCAATACGCTATTAATATCGCTGTAGACGAACTCAACGCTGATGGTGGTGTTCTCGGCAAACCTGTCCAACCAGTATTTTATGATACTGCCAGTTTGCCTGAACGTGGCACCGCTGCAGCGGAATATCTAATTACCCAAGAATGTGTTGCCGCTATAGTTGGCGAATACCATAGTTCCGCTGGTGTGGCTATCAATGAAGTTGTTCATAAATATCATATTCCCACCGTTTTTGCTGAAACTTGGAATGATGGCATTACCGCTGCAGGTTATGAAGAATCCTTCCGTATTGCTCCTGCGTCCTCTATGGTTGCTGCTGCTGACGTGAACTATATCTCCAACCTGGAAGGTATTGAATTCGTTGTTATCGTCACTGAAAATACAGACTATGGTTTGCCCGCTGCTGACCAGACCAAAGAAGCTTTGGCTGGGATCGGTATCGAAGCTGAGATCTACTCTGCTGATAAAGGTGTTGCCGATTACTCAGCGATCATTACCCGTATCCAAGCTGGTACGCATCCAGATATCGTTATGACTCTGACAACGGGCGAAGATTCCTACAACTTTGAGAATCAGGCTATCGAAGCTGGGCTTATGCCCACCGAAGATACCATTTGTATTGCTAATCAGGTTGCGGTTCAACCCCAATTCTGGGAAGCAGTCCCTGGTGGTAATTACTGCTCCTTCCGCAAAGTTGGTCTGACCCCTGCTGCAGCTAATGAAGTAACAAAAGCCTTTGAACAAGAATATCGCAAACGCTTTGATATCTTCCCTGAATCCTATGCTCTTGAAGCCTATGACTCAATGATGATCATGGCAAATGCTATCGAGAATGCTGGTTCTTTGGACCCGGATGCCATCATCGACGCTCTTGAAGCCACAGATATTGATTTGGCACAAGGTCACTATTACTTCCCCTACGGCAAGAACAATCCTGTTCCCGAAGGCGAACCTGACTGGATGTGGCACCAATGGCCCGATGCTGCTGTTCTCTTCTTGCAATACTTCGAAGAAGGACAAAGCTCTGATGACGCCGCTGTTATTTACCCCG
Organism: uncultured Anaerolineaceae bacterium; assembly: GCA_964487745.1. GTDB lineage: Bacteria > Chloroflexota > Anaerolineae > Anaerolineales > Villigracilaceae > Desulfolinea. The sequence continues at coordinate 6,538 of CAZASG010000061.1, forward strand.
AGGTTTATCAGACTCACGACACCTTCTTGATCCCTTACGGCGAAACCCCGTAGTTTGAATGTAGTATCAAGTTGATTATGGAGGGGCATCTAAATTTAGATGCCCCTCTAGTTAGATTTGGATAGCTCATATCCATTATGAATTACAAATGATTTCATTTATCCTGGAAGAGAAATATATCGGAGGGTGGCTGGTCATTAATAATTCGCAACCTTCACGCTCACGGAGGAAAATATGGTCGATATTACAGGTCAATACCTGGCTAATCTCTTAGTAAATGGGCTGCTCATTGGTCTCATTTATGGATTGATGGCACTAGGTTTGACACTCATCTTCTCTGTTTTAGGCATTGTTAGTTTCGCTCATGGCGAGTTCTATATGATCGGGGGGTATGTTGTATATTTCTTGCTTCAGGCTTTTGCTGAAATGGAACCCATGATCGCTATTCTGCTCGCAGGAGTTGTTACATTTATTATAGGAGTGATCTTTGAGAGATTATTCCTGCAACCAATGGGAAAAGGTGAGATAGAGAGACCGGGCGAGTATGCTATTTTGCTCACTTTTGGACTCGCATTTTTCTTACAGCATGTCATGATCGGCATTGTTGGACCTTTCCCTAAAAAAGTAGCTCGTTTTTATGATTTCATAGAAATGGATTCCGGCTGGCTCAGAATGAATAAAGCTACGGTCTGGTTTTTCGATATGCCTATTAGCTCCAGTCGGCTTATTGCCACAGGAATTGCTATTATTCTCACTATTTTGTTAATCTGGTTTATGAATAGAACATGGACAGGGCGTGGGTTACAGGCAGTCAGCCAGGATCGGCAAGCAGCCTCTGTAGTCGGTATCAACCCGCTTAACATGAATACGCTCGCCTTTGGACTGGGGACAATGCTCGCCGGAATGTCCGGGGCAGCATTGGTCACCGTTTTTGCCTGGGTTCCCTGGATCGGAATGGCGGCATCCAGCAAGGCTTTTATTATCATCGTTTTGGGCGGTATGGGGTCTATGCCCGGCGCACTTTTGGGCGGTTTGGTCTTGGGTATTGTAGAATCTCTTGGCGCAGGTTTATACCCGGATCCCAGCAAGGCATTAGCCTATAAGGACGCATTTGGCCTATTGGTTTTCGCTCTGGTTCTCTTGGTTAAGCCCACTGGATTTTTTGGGAGGAAATTATGAAACGCATCCCCCTTCAAGGAAAATATATTCAGGGAGCACTCCTTGCAATTGTCTTGATTCTTGCGTTGATATTCCCCAATATAATGAAAGATAAACCCTACTGGCTCTATGTGGCCCTTCAGTCTTTCTTCTGGGCAATGCTCGCGTCCAGTTGGGCACTCCTAGCTGGATATGCAGGACAGTTTTCTTTCGGGCATATTGCCTTTATGGGCATTGCCTCCTATGCCAGTGGTATCGCCGGTCAGCGTTTGGGTTGGTCACCTTTTTCAAGTATCATTCTCGGCACTTTATTAGCTGGTTTGGTTGGTCTCTTCGTTGGATATTTATGTCTGCGTTTGAGAAGCACCTATCTTGCTCTCTTTACGATAGCTTTTTCTGAAATTGTTCGTCTGGTTATCAATGCCGAGCATCAGCTAACAGGCGGGCCAATGGGACTTTACATGGAGCCCCTTCTTGAAACAACCTCCTACGTCCCTGTGTACTACATCATGTTGGCAGCCCTTGTTTTCACACTTCTCACCATGTACGCAATAGCAAACTCTCGTTTTGGGCTCTTTTTCCGCTCCATCCGAGAAGACGAAGAAGCCGCTGCTGCAATGGGCGTACACGTTGTACGTTATAAAATTGCAGCCTTTGTCATCACCGCAATGATCGCTGGCACAGCCGGAGCACTTGATCATCATATTATTGGCTTCATCGCTCCGAACGAGCTAATGATCCCTCGCATGAGTTTGATTATCGCTATGGCAGTTATTGGCGGCACAGAAAGCTTGATCAGTGCCTCTATTGGGGCGATCTTCATCCACTTTTTGATGGAGTGGCTGCAAGCAATTCCTGTGCCCGCAAGTATGATGCCGAAGTTATTGGAAAACTCTGCCACATTGCAACAATTCGGGCTAACACTGGGCGATGGTGTAATTCAAACAAATGCCTGGCGAATGGCATTCTTTGGGCTAATGCTCATGCTCACCTTACGCTTTTGGCGTAACGGGCTTATTCAGCCCTTGCTCGAAAAAATTGGAAGACAGGGTGTAGCCGAGCAAACTGTAGCAAAGAGAAAATTGCCGCAAGAAGAAAATGAAGAGACGGAGGCATAGGCATGAAGCTCGAAATCAAAAATGTGACTAAAAATTTCGGCGGTATGCAAGCCCTCAATGGTGTTAATTTCATAATTGATAAATCAGAGCTGGTTGGGCTTATCGGTCCTAATGGAGCAGGCAAAACCACCCTCACCAATGTCATTGATGGTGTTCACAACCCCACAAGGGGAGAAGTTTGGCTCAACGACGAACGGATAGATACGCTTAAACCCTACCAGATCGCACGTCGGGGATTGGGACGCACCTTCCAGGTCACGCGCGCCTTCCGTCGCATGACTGTTCTCGAAAACATGATGGTCCCCGCAATGGCGATCAATCCAACCGTGAAACGAGCTGAAGTACTCGAAAAAGCATGGGATATATTGAATTTTCTAACAGTCGACCATCTTGCGAATGAATATGGACGTGGTCTTTCCGGTGGACAACAAAAACTGCTCGAACTCGCTCGCCTCCTTATGCTTGATCCCGATTTTATTATTTTGGATGAGCCATTTGCAGGAGTACACCCAAAACTGCAGGAAACCATCTACGGTTATATAGACAAGGTGCGTAAAGAAGGCAAAGCCATCATCTTGATCAGCCACGATATGGATTCGATTTTCACATTGAGTGAACGCTTGATCGTGCTCAACTATGGTGAAATTATTGCAGATGGGCATCCGGATCAAGTCAAAGAAGACCCCGCTGTCATTGAAGCCTACCTCGGCGTTGATGAGGAGGAGTAAAAATGCTAAAAACAAAAGGCTTATATGTTGGATACTACGACGACCTGAACATTCTCCAAAATCTGGATGTAGAAGCACCCAACGGAAAGATCACTGCAATTTTGGGTGCAAACGGTGTTGGAAAATCCACCTTACTTAAGGCTATTTATGGTTTCCTAAAACCCAATCAAGGCGAGATCTGGCTGGGTGACAAGCGGGTGGATGGCGTCCCCACTCACGAGCTTATCACAATGGGACTTGCCTACATCCCCCAACATACAGGTATCTTCAAATGGATGACCGTCAAGGAAAATATCGAACTTGGCGGATGGACATTTCGAAAAGACAAGGAGCGTTTGCAGCAAAAAGTTGAAGAGAATTACGAACGTTTTCCCATTTTGCGAGAGAAAAAAGATCAGGCTGCAGGCGAACTCTCTGGTGGGCAGCAGCGCATGGTAGAACTCTCCCGCACCCTCATGACAGATCCCACCGTCATTTTGGTGGATGAGCCAACAGCGGGCTTGGCTAAATTACTCTCGCAAGAAGTTTACGATATGCTTACCGATTTGAGAGATAGAGATGGCAAAACGATTATCCTTGTCGATCAGGAGATCCGTTCTGCCCTAAAAATCGCAGATTATGTTTATGTTCTCGACTTAGGGCGTAATAAATTTGACGGACCAGCGGAAGAATTCACTGATCTTGAGAAAGCTTTTTGGTCCTAAAGGAAAGAAAGTGAATGGATAGAAATTTGCGTCTTCTAGCATGTCAAATAGAAATACCCCGTGTGGTCAGTAAGGAGCAGAAAACAGATCACTTGAAAATCGTCGTAAAAAAGATCATAAATCATTTAGCAGAATCTTCTAAGAGTGTTGATCTAATCGTATTGCCAGAATTATCGACTATTGATTATTCAAGAGCTTCGTTTGAGCAGTTAGATCAGCTTTCTGAACCTTTGGACGGCGAATCTTTTATGATCTTTAGCCACCTTGCAAAAACACACGGGGCTTTTATATCCTACGGAATGCCGCGCGTCGAAAACGGGAATTACTATATTTCACAAGTCATAGTAGATGACAAAGGCAAATATGTAGGACATTACGACAAATTGCACATGGCCCAATTTGGTGCCTCGATGGAGAAGGAGTACTTTCAGAGAGGGAAAGAACTAGTAACCTTTGACGTCAAAGGTATCAGAATAGCCCCTGTAATTTGCTACGATCTCAGATTCCCGGAGCTTTATCGAGAGCTTTGCTATGCACGCGGTGTTGAGCTTATTATTCATTCTGTTGCCTTTTATAATGATGAGTCTTACCCTAGCTGGCATCACTTTGCGATTACGAGAGCAATGGAAAACCAGGTTTATTTTCTGAGTCTCAATCGTGCTGGAAAAGATTACGGCTCCTCGATCTATTGCCCGCCCTGGATAGATCACAATATCAAACCAACTGTTCTTCCCAAGGATGAAACCTTCACTATCTTTGAAGTTGATGGGAATATACTCAAGCAGGCATGTGAGATATTTCCTTTTCAGGCAGATATGCTGGAGAGTTATACAAATTTCGATTAATGTTCAGGTGGTAGCAACCGTATATATAAGTATAAATAGGCCGGATACCTGCTGATAAATAGCCATAATGTGCATTTTCTTCCATGATGTACGGGTGATTTTTCGGTTTTTTGCCGTAAACTATAAGCCTTGCTTCCCATATTCACATGGTGAAAAAAAGATGGTAGGGTGCGATAAAAAGATTCTCATCATTCTCTTAGTGTAATTCTCCTCAAATCTATATAACGGTTGTGAAATTAAGGACTATAGTAATCCCATCAAAATCAAAGGATTGCTATGCACATTCATTGTTTAGGACTCAACCACGAAACAGCAAGCGTAGATTTACGTGAGAAGCTTGCCTTTAACGAAGATCAAGTCCGTTCAGCACTCGCTCGCCTGGCGCATGGTTCCGGTGTGGAAAGCATTCAGGAGATGGTGATCATATCCACGTGTAATCGTGTTGAGCTTTATGCTGTTTCTAAGGAAAGCACATCTGATATTTTGCAGCATTTTCTAGGTAGTATTCACAATATTTCTGTTCACGAACTGGAGCCGCATCTCTACCACTATCTCGGTGAAGATGCGGTTCAGCATTTATTGGAAGTTTCAGCAGGGCTGGACTCGCTAGTTTTAGGCGAGCCCCAGATATTGGGACAGGTCACGCGTGCGCTTGAGCTTGCTCGCGGACAAAGCACAGTTGGACACATCCTTTCACGCCTTTTCCAAACAGCCATCTTTACCGGTAAACGTGCTCGTACAGAAACGCTCATTAGCCGGAACCCGGCTTCGGTTTCTTCGCTGGCGGCGTCACTCGCCGAGAAAAAAATGTCCACGCTGGAGCAAGCCCAAATCGTGGTCGTTGGCGCAGGCGAAATGGCGGAGCTGGCTGTAGAAGCTCTCCGCAAACGTGGCGCGGAACGCATCTTGGTCGTAAACCGGACTTTGGAGCGAGCCCTTGCGCTTGGTGAACGCTGGGATGCCGAGCTGGCTACATTTGAGCAGCTTGCTGGCGCGATAAAACGTGCCGATATTTTGATCGCATCCACGGGGGCGCCGCATACCATCATCAACGCTCCGGTGGTCAGAAAGGTCATGCGAAAACGTGCAGAGCGTCCACTGGTGATGATCGATATTGCCGTTCCGCGTGATATAGATTCGAGAGTAGGTGATATCAAAAACATCAACCTCTATGATATGGACGCTTTAAATTCCCAGCTTGAAGACTCGATGGCACAGCGTAGTGCCGAAGTGCCTCATGTGGAGGAGATTCTGGCTAAAGAAAAAGCACGTTTTGACGAATTCTTGGCTTCGCTGGATATGCTACCGCTGATCGCTGACCTGAAAGGGCGCGCCGAATCTATCCGCATGATGGAATTACAAAAAACACTACGCCAACTCCCTGATCTGGATGATCGTGAACGTGAACGGATCGAAATCCTGACCCAGGCGCTGGTCAAAAAATTGATTGATGTCCCTGCAGGTAAATTGCGAAAAGTTTCGGCAGAGCCACATGCTGTTTGTTATGCACAGGCAACTCGTGTACTTTTTGATATGGACAAGAACACCACTTTGCCTTGTTTGCAGGAGCGATAAAAGAATAGATATGAAACTAACCTTTGCTACCCGACCATCCAAACTTGCCCGCTGGCAGACCAATTATGTGATCAGTCAGCTTGAAGCGGCACATAAAGACCTTCGTTGTGTCGAAGAAGTTTTTGTCACACGAGGTGACAAAGTTCTTGACAAACCCTTGCCAATGATCGGCGGCAAGGGGCTTTTTACGGAAGAACTTGAAACCGCCCTGCTCGAAGATCGTGTAGATGCAGCTGTACATTCGCTCAAAGATCTACCCACCGAAAATCCTGACGGTTTGACCGTTGGCGCAATTCCCTTGCGGGCTGACGCGCGTGATGCCATTGTTTCTCCTGCAGGCTATACATTGGCTACTCTGCCGGAAAATGCAAAGATCGGCACGAGTAGTCCTCGTCGTGCGGCGCAATTATTGGCGCAACGGCCTGATTTGCAAATCGCGGATATCCGCGGTAATGTTGATACTCGTTTGCGCAAATTGATGGAAGAGCAATATCACGCGGTCGTGTTTGCTGTAGCAGGATTAACCCGTCTTGGGTTTGATGAAGAATTGGGTGATGGGATGCAAATACTCTCATATGACGAGATGCTTCCCGCGCCCGGTCAAGGAGCCCTTGGCATTCAGTGCCGTGCCGCAGCAGACGCGACCTTGGGCTTGCTCACTGCGATTGAAGATCATGCCACCCGTTTATCGGTTACCGCTGAACGAACCTTTTTAGCTGGTCTCGGTGGTGGCTGCGCGGTCCCTGTGGCGGCTTATGGTGAAGTTTATGAGGCTGGTAAGCTCAAACTAACGGGGTTGGTCTCATCGCTGGATGGAAAAGATGCCATCCGTGTACAAGCTGAAGGCAACGATGCACTTGAACTCGGTAAGATGTTGGCCGAAGAAGCATTAGTCCAAGGGGCAGCGAAGATTCTGCATGGCTAAAGTTCTTGTTACCCGTGCTCTGAAACAGGCTCAACCCTTTGCTAATACTCTCGAAGCAGCAGGTTTTGAACCTGTTTTCTTTCCAACGATTGAGATCCGCCCGATGAGTGATCTGAACGCATTGAAAAAGGCATCGCAGGATATTGAGAAATATGATTGGGTGATTTTTACATCAGCGAATGCTGTGGATGTTTTTTATGAGACGGTGGGTGTGCCTACAAAACTTCCTAAAGTTGCCGCAATTGGTTCAAAGACCGTGATGCGGCTTAACTCTATTAATATAAAAGCAGATTTTGTTCCGGAAGAATATATTGGAGAAGCACTTTTCGAAGGACTGGGAGATGTTCAGGGGAAGTGTTTTTTGTTGCCACGAGCGAAAATTGCCAGAGAGATTTTGCCTGATGAAATTTGCAAGGCCGGTGGCTGTGTCCACGAGATTGCGATTTATGAGACGGTCACGGCTATGCCAACAGAAGATGAATATACCGCGTTACGAGAAGGCGTAGATGTGGTGACCTTTACCAGCCCGTCAACAGTAAATAATTTTGTAAAACTTACTCAAAAAGCTGGACTTAATCCGTTGAATTTGACGGGCAGTCCGCTTTTTGCTTGTATCGGCCCGGTGACAGAAGAAGCTGCTCGTGAAGCGGGTCTCTCTCCGCTTGTTGTGGCGGAGACCTATACAACCGAGGGTCTAATAGAGATCTTGAAAAATGCAGTTCCTGAAGGGAACTAAAAATTGGAGTGTGCATGAACCCTAATTTGAAGATCCGCCCGCGCCGTTTGCGCCAAAGCGAAGCCATTCGCTCGATGGTGCGTGAGACGGAGTTGAATGCTCGTGATTTCATCTATCCACTTTTTGTGCGGCATGGAGATGGGCGTACGCCGATCGTGTCCATGCCGGGGATCGATCAATTATCCACGCTCGAAGCTGTTCGGGAAGCCGAAAAAGCTGCGGCTGCGGGCGTCCCGGCGGTGATCCTGTTTGGTATCCCTGCTGAGAAAGATCCGGTTGGCTTGGAGAATTTCGCCGAAGACGGCATCGTCCAGCAGGCCATCCGTGGGATCAAGAAGGAATTTCCGGAGATGGTTGTGGTCACGGATGTTTGTCTCTGCGAATATACCGACCACGGGCACTGTGGCATCTTGAATACGGGTAGGGGCGAGTCTCAGACTCGCCCTTACATGTCGCTCCCTGAAGGCTATGTGCTGAACGACCCAACTCTGGATATTTTAGGAAAGGTGGCGATCTCGCATGCTGAGTGCGGCGCAGATATTGTGGCACCCTCCGGCATGATGGACGGTATGATCGTCGCAATCCGTGACGCACTGGATGAAAAGGGTTTTGAACAGCTACCGATCATGTCCTACGCCGTCAAATATGCATCGAGCTATTATGGTCCCTTCCGAGATGCAGCGGATGGTGCGCCGAAATTCGGCGATCGGAAATCTCATCAGATGGACCCTGCGAATATTAACGAAGCGCTGCGCGAAGCCGCCCTTGACGTGGAAGAGGGTGCCGATATGTTGATGGTGAAACCGGCCCTCGCGTATTTGGACGTGATCCGTACCGTGAAGAATGCCTTCCCCGAATTGCCGATGGCGGCGTATAACGTGAGCGGTGAGTATTCGATGGTGAAAGCTGCGGCTGCGAATGGCTGGGTGGATGAAGAAAAAGTAACACTCGAAACTTTGCTCTCGATGAAACGCGCGGGAGCCGACCTAATGATCACATACCATGCGCTGGAAGCGGCGCAATGGTTGAAATAAAAATAAGGAAACCCTATGACTTTAGCTCCGAATTTATCCGAACGTGCGGCTGCTGAGCGCAGCCAACGCAACCAGCGTATGACGACGGTTGATTTCAATTTGTCGCCGTTTACCATCGCTTGGGAAGTTTCGCGTGCTTGTGCCTATGCCTGTGTACATTGCCGTGCAGATGCGATACATCAACGCGACTCAAATGAGTTGACCACCGAGGAAGCCAAAAAATTGATCGATGATCTGACCGGTTTTGGTTCCCCCATCTTGATCTTTACTGGTGGTGACCCGATGATGCGCCCTGACTTAGCTGAGTTGATCGGATACGCCAGCGAAAAGGGTCTGCGTTGTTCATTGACGCCGACCGCGACAGCATTGCCGACCAAGAAGCGTCTTGAAGAAGTGCGTGATGCCGGCATTCGTCGCATTGCTCTAAGTCTTGATGCGCCACATGCTGATGTCCACGATGACTTCCGTAAGGTGCAGGGCTCATGGCAGCGGACGATGGATATCCTCCACCGCGCACAGGAAATTGGCGTGAGCGTGCAGGTCAATACGACTGTTGCCAAGCACAATGTGGATATTCTTGAAGAGATGGTGCCATTCATCGAAGAAGTGAAAGCAGTGCAGTGGTCGGTTTTTTTCCTCGTCCCGACGGGGCGCGCGATGATCGAGCAGATGGTCTCTGCTGAAGAGCACGAACGCATCTTTAACTGGCTCTATGACCTTTCTCAGAAAGCTCCTTTTGATATCAAGGCCACCGCTGCACAGATGTATCGCCGAGTTGCGATTGAACGCAAACGCGCTGAACAAGGCGCAGATAAACCTGTCACTTTCCAGAGTGCGGGCTTCCAATATGAAGATGGTCTGCATCGCCCGAAGAAGGGCGTCAATGATGGGAATGGCTTTATGTTCATCTCGCATATTGGCGAAATTCAGCCTTCGGGCTTCCTGCCCCTCACCGCCGGAATGGTACGCGAAGATAATATTGTTGATGTGTATCGTAACCATGAGATCTTCACGAATTTACGTGACTATTCCAAGTTGAAAGGTGTTTGCCGTGACTGCGAGTTCCGTGAAGTTTGTGGCGGCCAACGTGGGCGTGCCTACGGCGTGACCGGCGATTATATGGAAAGCGACCCGGCTTGTGTGCTGGTTGCGAATGCTGCAAGTTAATGAAGACCGCTATGGTTTTGATACGCTACGGCACGAAAAAGCTGTGCCTTTGCTACTCAACCGCCGCTCTTTTTAGATAATCTAGCGGCGGTTGAGTAGGATGACAGTTTTATCGTCATCCGTATCGAAACCAAAGCGGAATTATGGAAAAAAAACTATGACAAATACATCTGAAAACTCCCGTTTCTTGAAAGCCTGCCGTCGTGAAGAAGTAGATGCAACGCCTGTTTGGTTTATGCGTCAGGCGGGGCGCTATATGCCCGAATACCGCAAACTCCGTGAGAAGTACACCCTTTTGGAGATGGTTGCACAACCTGAATTGGCCGCTGAAGTAACGCTCCAGCCGATCAAAGCCTTCAAAATGGATGCGGCGATTCTCTTTGCCGATATCCTGCTGCCCCTCAAACCGATGGGCGTGAACTTTGAATTCGTGAAAGGGAAAGGTCCGCAGGTTGAGAATCCCGTTCGCACAGCAGAAGATGTTGCCGCACTTAAGCCCGTTGACACGGAAGCAAGCCTCGGGCACGTCATGGAAGCGATCCGTATTTTGCGTGGTGAACTGACCGAGACGCCGCTGATCGGCTTCTGCGGGGCACCCTTCACCGTCGCATCCTATATGATCGAAGGTGGTCCCTCGAAGGATTATCGCATCGCAAAATCTATGATGTATAACGCTCCCGAAGTTTGGCACGCTTTCATGGAAAAACTGACCACCGTGCTCGTGAATTACCTGATGGCACAAATTGACGCTGGCGCTCAGGCTGTGCAGATCTTCGACTCATGGGTGGGTGCGCTCAACGGGCCGGATTACGAAGCCTTTGCGATGCCCTACTCGAAACGAATTCTGGATGCCGCTCATGCGACGGGCGTGCCCGTGATCCACTTTGGTGTGGGCGCAAATACCATCCTGCCGCTGATGAAAAAGGCTGGCGGCGATGTGATCGGCCTCGATTGGCGCATTCCGCTCGACCAGGGCTGGGATATTGTCGGTCATGACCGTGGTGTACAGGGCAATCTCGACCCCGTGACGCTTTTCTCGACACCCGAATTGCTCGAAAAACGTGTCAAAGATGTTTTGCGCCGAGCGGATAATCGCCCCGGGCATATTTTCAACGTCGGGCACGGCATCCTTCAGCATACGCCGAATGAGAATGTTAAAGCCGTTGTTGAAATGGTGCACGAGTTTAGCAAACGATAAGAAAGCACCACAAAGACACAGAGAGCACAAAGTTTTTCTTTGTGACCACAAAGAGAACCTTCGTGTCCTTTGTGCCTTTGTGGTGAAATAAACATGAAACTAACAATCATCGGCGGCGGCATCACTGGGCTTTCAGCAGCCTACTATGCCACAAAACACGCCAAAGAACAAAATATCCCCCTTGAGCTGACCTTGCTCGAAGCCGATTCGCATTGGGGCGGCAAGATAAAAACCGACCGCACCGACGGCTTCGTCATCGAGGGCGGTCCAGACACCTTCCTCGCCACCAAGCCCTGGGGCATGGCGCTCTGCAAAGAACTCGGCCTCGGCGACCGCCTCCACGGCACCAACCCCAACGAGAAAAATACCTACGTCCTGCATAAAGACAAGCTGGTCGGTCTTCCCGACGGCCTTGCCATGATGATCCCCGGCAAAGTCATGCCCATGCTCACCACCCGCCTGCTCAACCCCCTCCAAAAAATGCGCATCGGGCTGGATTTTGTCCTCCCCGTCCGCAAAGGCGATGAAGACGAAAGCCTCGGCTCCTTCATCTCCCGCCGCATGGGGCGCGCCACCTACGAAAATCTCATCGAGCCGCTCATGTCGGGCATCTACGCAGGCGACGGCGACAAACTCTCCCTCCAATCCACCTTCCCATTCCTGCGAGATTTCGAGATCAAATATGGCAGCCTCGCCCTCAGCGCGATGAAAATGTACCGCGCCCGCGTCAAATCGCAAAAACAGACCGGCTCCCGCTCCGTTTTTCGCACCCCCACCACAGGCCTCGCCGAGATCACTGAAGCCCTCGTCAAATACCTCGAAGAAAACAACGCAGATCTGCGTCTCAACACCTCCGTATCACTCGTCACTCCTCACTCATCAACCTATGAAATCAAACTGGATGATGGGACGACTCTGGATGCCGACAACCTCATCCTCGCCACCCCACCCTACGTCACAGCAGACTTAATCGGAGCGCACTTGCCCGAGCTTGGTGAGGTGCTAAAGAGCATCCCCTACGTTTCGACAGCTACCGTCTCCCTCGCCTTCAAACTGGATGACCTCCCCCGAGCATTAGACGGCTACGGATACGTTATCCCCCGCCGAGAAGGACGCAAAGCCCTCGCCTGCACGTGGACATCCACCAAATTCCCGCACCGTGCCCCCGAAGGCCACGCTCTTCTGCGTGTCTTCGTCGGCCGCGCTGGACAGGAAGACGACATCCCCTGGAACGACGAAGGCTTACTAGAGATCGCCCGTGAAGAACTGGCACTCACCCTCGGCATCACCGACGAACCGCTCATCAGCCGAGTCTACATCTGGGAAAAAGCCATGCCCCAATATAACCTCGGTCATCCCGAAAAAATGGACGCTGTAGAATCCGCTCTTGCCGACATCCCCAACCTCGCTTTCGCTGGGAACGGATATGCAGGCATCGGCATCCCGAATTGTATTAACTCAGGTGATGTAGCGGCTCAAAAAATTCTAGAAAATGGAAAGTAGAAAGTGGGGAGAGCAACCTATTTCCCACTTTCCACTTTCTACTATTCTCTCCTCTCCACTCTCTACTCTCTCAAGGAGCGATCATGAACATCTCAAAATCAGTCGAACTCTTCAACGAAGCCAAAGCCCTCCTCCCCGGCGGCGTCGATTCTCCTGTCCGCGCCTTTAGAGCTGTGGGTGGGCAGCCTCTCTTCATCGAGCGGGGCGAAGGCGCTTATCTCTTCGATGTCGATGGCAACAAATATATAGACTACGTCCTCTCATGGGGACCGCTCATCCTCGGGCACGCCCATCCCGTTGTAGCGGATGCGCTCAAGCAAACCATAGACAAAGGGACATCTTTCGGCGCGCCCAGCGCATTAGAAACAACCCTCGCCAAACTCGTCATCGAGTTGATGCCCAATATGGAGATGCTGCGCTTCGTCAACTCTGGTACCGAAGCCACAATGACGGCGCTCCGTTTGGCTCGTGCCTACACCAAACGAGATAAGATCATCAAGTTTGAAGGTTGCTACCACGGTCACGCCGATATGCTTCTCGTGCAGGCTGGCTCCGGTGTGGCAACTCTCGGCTTGCCCGATTCGCCTGGGGTACCCAAAGCGACCGTGCAGGATACGCTCGTTGCCCGCTATAACGACCTTGACTCGGTCGAAGCCCTCTTCAAAGAATTCCCCGGCGAGATCGCTGCGATCATCATCGAACCTGTGGCCGGGAATATGGGCGTCATCCCGCCCGCAGAAGGTTTCCTCGAAGGCTTGCGCAAAGTGACCGAAGAAAACGGTGCTCTACTTATCTTCGATGAAGTGATGACGGGGTTCCGTGCCCATCTGAATGGGGCGCAGGCCTACTACAGCATCGTCCCCGACTTGACCACACTCGGCAAGGTAATTGGTGGCGGTCTGCCCGTTGGTGCTTATGGCGGCAAGAAAGAGATCATGCAGATGGTCGCCCCTGTGGGCCCCATGTATCAGGCTGGGACGCTCTCGGGGAATCCACTGGCAATGATGGCTGGGATCGCGACGTTGACCGAACTGAAAAAAAATGGGGTTTGGCAGCAACTCGAAAACGCGGTAGCAAGCCTCGGGTCAGGTGTGAAGCGTGCAGCAGAATCTGTGGGTATCCCCATCCAGCAAACCAGAGTCGGGACGATGTTCAGCAACTTCTTCACCGAAGAGCTGCCGCACGACTGGTCTACTGTCAGCAAATGTGATATCGACCGCTTCGGAAAATTCTTTAGGGTGATGCTTGAGAACGGCGTTTATACTGCTCCCTCACAATTTGAAGCAGGCTTTGTCTCGACGCTGCATACGTCTGAGGTGATTGAGATAACAGTGGCTGCGGCTGAAAAAGCGATGGAGAAGCTGTAAATCATTATTCGAGTAGTGTGTTGACTATATTTCGGTAGCAGACTTTATGCCATCACTGTTACAAGATCAGCGCGATAGCAATCGTGTATCGGGTATAAATTTCGACCGGCTATAATTTAGAAGCTGTTATGCACTTTCACAAGATATAAGCTATTGATTTGGCAAAATTATG
>CAZASG010000062.1:0-20396 GCA_964487745.1 uncultured Anaerolineaceae bacterium
CGCGCGACAGCCTGCGTACTGAGTTCGGTCTGCCCCTTTATGGTCATGAAATGGGTCTCGGCTCTGGCAAAATGGGCAACGCTGATCTGGGCGTGGCGGAAGGCGGCTTTGGTTCCTACGTCAAGACCTACAAACCCTACTTCATCGGACGCGATGCCTATATCGCCAACGAAAAGAAACGCAAGGGCGTCGTCGTCCGCTTCACCTTTGTGGACAAAGTCGTCCGCATGGCACATAACGGCGACCCCGTCATGGACGGTCGCGGTAAAGTGATCGGCTGGGTGACCTCCTGCGCCGTGGATGGCAACGGCTATATCACCGGGCAGGCTTACGTCCCGCTGAAATACGCCAAGAAAGATACGCCGATCTTCATTTACCAGAGCGCATCTGAAAAAGCAGGCAAAGCCCCCGCCGAGTTGAAGGTGGGGGGGAAGGCTACGTTGCCGAGTAAGGCGGTTGTGGTGACGAGGTTTGCGAAGTTGTAGGTAGATAGAAATTTCAAGGCTTGTGAGCGAACACAGAATGCTTTTGTGTTCGCTCACAAGAAACGTGTGTAAAAATGTTATTTAATCCATTCATATTTCCAGACTGGTTAGGTGCCGCTTTGCTTGCAGCAGTTTCTGCTCTTCTTGGTTTTTTGGGGCAGAGAATTTTTGACTTGATAGATAATCGTCGTAAAAGGAAACAAAGAGCAATAGAGACAATGGCAAATTTCAAGTCGCTATTAGATGAAACGAAGAGTGTTTTTGAGAACCAAGGATATTTAGTAAACAGATTGATGACTCTACTTTTAGGTCGATATGGTTCAAACTTAGATAAAAATATGGGATATGCAACAGTTTTTTATAGATTTTACGATCAAATGAATGAAGAGGAACTTGAGTTGTTTAAATTAATTCGAGGTATTACATCAAATTCAATGTTTCGTCTTAATAAAAATTTGCTCCAATGGACAAATGATTTTCTCCCTGTTCATCATTTTAGCAAGAGTACGCAAAATATAAAGTTACTAAATACACAATTAACAATGCTACGCAAGCATCTGAATATGTGGTTTGATAAATATGACGCTTTGCTGAAAACAGATGAAAGACATTGTTTAGTTTATTTTGATTTTCAAAGTGACCATGGGGAAGCTTTTCCTCGAGAGCTACGAACCACTGTTGAATCTGTTCTATGGGAACTTGGTTTACGCTCGTGGGGTACTGAACCTTTCGTGTCCTCTGGTTCAATGAGTTATCCTGGAATATTCTATGGTATTGAAGAGGTCGAGGCAAAGGACGAGAATTACTAATTACTACTTATAGACCAGCAAAACAGCTATCTGCTCGCCAAGATGCCCGCGTCCGCGCAAGGGAGGGGATGCTCGACTTTGAGCGCAAAGTCGGGGAGGCTTTCGAGATTACTCACCTGGACGTAAACGTCCGGGCTACACGGCTGAAGCCCCGCTGGGGCTGGGATGAGGGTGCTCACGCAAAGCATTGCTTTGCGCGCATCCTTCCGCTTTTAGCCCGATGGTTTACCGTCGGGCGTTGTGTTTGGGGGAATCATGACAATCTCGCTGAGATGCCCGCATCCGCGCGGGGGAGGGGATGATCGGCTTTGAGCAGAATCGGAGAGCCTTTTGAGATGTCCGCGTCTTGGGGGCTTTTGCTTTTGAAGCTAAAACAGCGCAGGATGACTCATTGAACCAGAGGACACGAAAGGTTCAGTACCCAACGAGCGTAAACCAAGTTCCCATAGTCAACAAGCCATCTTCATTCACGACAGAAGGCTTTTTTTATAGAAACCAGGAGCATATGAGATGGATATTTGGATATTGGTTCTTACAGGTCTCCCCTTCTTACTTTTTCTACTTTTAATGGCCGCTCTGAGATTTAGAGAAAAAACAGGCTGGCCCTCGTGGACAGGTTTTCAGAACAAAACTCTGTGGGATTTCATGAGCTTGCTGGTTGTTCCCATTATGCTCGGGAGCATGGCATTGGTCTACGGAAGCTATGATGCAAGCCGCCAAAACGCATTAGAAAATCAACGAGAGGAGGCCCAACTTGCCATTGAAGATAACCGCATCAATGAAGATATCCTGCAAAGTTATTTTGACGATATATCCGGTTTAATTTTGGAGCATGGGCTGAATGGTGAAGATCTGGCAAATAGAGAAGTTGATGAGTTCACCGAAGCTCAAGTCCTTGCACGGGCGCGTACATTGGCAACGATCAGCGTACTGGATGGTAAAAGAAATGGCTTACTTTTGCGCTTCCTGCTTGAAACAAATCTTTTTGATCTTCTCCACAACGAACGTTTATCGATCAATTTAGAAGAGGCCATTCTCACGGAATATGACCTGAGTGAAGTAAGCTTGAACAAAACAAACCTGTCCAATGCCGTTTTGGTGCGCACCAATTTTAGTCAAGCCTATTTGCTGGATGTTAATTTTCAAGGAGCTTTGTTGCAGGGAGCGAACCTGCAAGGTGCGGCGCTCTTTCGTGCCGATTTTAGCGAGGCGAGGTTAACTGATGCAAACCTGAAAGGCGCATTTTACGATACAGAAACACTCTGGCCTGAGGGTTTTGACCCTGTTGCGGCTGAGGCGATTGAAACCACCGTTGAAGAATGGGCGAAGAGTCTGGGCAACTAGTTATGAAAAGCCTTCCAGGATCATCGGTGTTTGGGGGCTTTTGCTTTTTCCGCCGAAAATCAGTAAGATAGGGTCATTCTTAGGAGCGCAATACTGGAAAGCGAAATAATATGAAGAACTTTGACCCAAAATACAACGACATCCCTAAAACCGAGCTCCACGTGCATCTCGAGGGAGCCATTCGCACGGCCACGCTCATCGACATCGCCAGAGAGCACAATCTGGATCTGCCCGCCTACGATGTTGAAGGGCTGAATCCGCATGTCAAGGTTTACGATCAATGGGAGAGCCTGGATGCCGTGCTGAAGGCGTTTGATATCGCGCAAAGGAGCATCGCCTCCCCGCAGGCTTTTGAGCGCATCGCCTGGGAATACTTTGAAGATGCCGCGCAGCAGAACGTCAAACTGCTTGAAGTGCGCTTCTCTCCTGATTGGGCCTTTCACAGTCATGACCTTGATTGGGATCTGATGCTTGAAGGTTTCCTGTGCGCAAAAGAAAAAGCCGAAACGCAATTTGGCATGGCCATTGGATTGATCGCCATCACCTCCCGTAGCATGGGGGTTGATTCCGCTAAAAAGACTGTTGATTGGGCCATCAAACATCGCGATGTGATCCACGGCATCGACCTGGCCGATAGCGAGATCCAGAACCCGATCCACGATTTTGCTCGCCCTGTTTTGCGTGCCAAGGATGCCGGGCTGGGGATCACGATCCACTCCGGGGAAGATACTCCAGCCTCTGCAGTCAGGGATACGATCGAAGCCGTGGGGCCAAGTCGCATCGGGCATGGTATCCACATCATCGAGGATATGTCCGTCGTCGAGATGGTGATCGAACACGGTATCACGTTGGAGGTCAATCCGTGGAGCAACTACCTGACCAGTGCCGTGCCCACGATCGAATCTCATCCACTCAAAAAACTCTTTGATCTGGGTGTGCGGGTCACCATAAACTCGGATGATCCCGAAATTTTGGAAACGAACCTGAATAACGAATATCGTATCGCCCATGAGATTTTGGGCATGAGCCTGAATGAGATTGAAAGATGTAATCGTTACGCCGTGGAAGCTTCTTTTCTGTCCGATGTACAAAAAGATGCGGTGATGGAGGAGCTAAGAAAATAAGCTGATCGTCGCTTACCGAAAGATGTAATGATCTTGCCAGATGCTCGCCAAATTTGAAAGTAGAATTGAAAAGCCTTCCAAAACATCGATGTCTTGGGATGCTTTTGCTTTAACGAGGTAAATGAGCTGCGCGCAGATAGGGGTCATTTTCAGGATCATCTGAAATATAACCCGAAGCCCGTGTGAAACCAAGCAAGCCGATAGCTTGCGTTGCAGGCGGGGTGACCTCCCGTGACCAGGGTGCTGGCATCCGCATCGCGAGCGATGCACCCAGCAAAGCCCATGTTTGCAGCGCAAGGAAGATGGCGTAGTTCTCGTAAATCGAAAAAAAGATCAGGCAAGCCGTGATATTGGGGATATGGGTTGCCATTACTTTGAGCTTGATCGATAAGGGAGAATCATGCTCAGGCGAGATATACACATCCCAGTAATAATCCTGCCAAAGCCACTGCCAGATGGCGATCATTGTATAAGCCAATAGCCAGGTCTGCCAGATTGTCCACGTATTGCCCATTCTCCTTGCCAAGTGGAAGAAAGAGAGAAAAAGTCCCCCCGAAGCAAGCCCCCACAGGAGACCAAAGACGGTTTGCGGGATCACGTCAAGGTGGCGTTCGAAGCGGAGCGTATAGCGTGCCCAAACGCCCCAATAGGCGATGGTCACCAGCAGGGTCAGCCCAACGATCCACGTCCACCAATTCCTGTCAGCGATCTGCTCGACAGTCGCAACGGGATTGGCAAAGAGCGCATCAAATACGCCCGAAAAAATGGCTACCAGATAACAGGCGCTGAAATAGATCCCTGCGCGCAGCCAGGCTGCTTTTGGGACGAAAATATTTGGGGGATGCTGACGAAAACGTGCGAAGTAGATCACAATGAGAACCAGCATTGTGATACTGAGTAAAAGGACGGTCGCTATTGAGGGTGTCATCATAACCAATGATACTACTGATCAGATCATTAAAAAGGACATTACCCTTAAAACAGGGTCTAATGAGGCGTGATACAATCAGATAAATATTATCCAATTATGTGTTAAGTATTCTATCCTCAAAGCCATCTTCATTCTCGACAGATGGCTTTTTCTTTAGATCAAAGGAGAAATGATGTTAAAAAGAACTTTATTGGTAACTCTTTTATTGGCCCTCTTCTTATCGGCTTGTGGAGGCGGCGCTCCGGATAGCCCTCCGCTGGTCTATTTGGTCAAAAATGGGAATCTGTTTGATGGTTTCCAAAGCTCCTATTGCTGGGAGCAGGGGATCGGTGCGACGCTTTGTGTCGATACGATGGAGCCTTATTTCGACGAGATCATCGCCTTGCCCGCCGACGCCCCGATCCGCTTTCAGTTTGATACGCCGCTGCCCAATGAAGTCACCATTTCGATCAGCGAGGAAGTCTTCGGCGACAGCATCGTCTCTGAGAGTGTCCCTCCAGCCGAGATCGTTGATTGGTCCCCCAACGTCCTGCCCGGGGAATATGTGATCGACGTCCACACGAGTTGGACGCAGGGCGACGTCACTTATTGGTTTGGTATCGTACTGGAATAAGCCTAATTCAAAACTTAAAAACAAGCGCCTTCCAATATAGCGGAAGGCGTCTTGATTTAACGATGTTTTTTTATTCCTATTTAATCGTAACCTGCACCGTATCTCCTCCATCGTTTGCCTCAAGAACGGTGATAGTCACGCCTTCAATTATGAGCGTTTCCCCAGCTTTCAGGGGAATACGATTATTCTCTACCACGATAGGCCCTTGTTGCGTCAGGATGGAAGTATCGACAGTGTAGACCAGCGCGCCGGATGTGGTCAACTTTTCGTCGAAGCCCAGAGCGCGTCGGCTTTCGACGGCAACCAAGCGTGATTCACCGACCGGCACCATCACGGCCTTGATCCCTCCCGGGGTTTCGATTGGGGTAATGGTCGTGGTCTGGTCGCTGCCTTCCTGACAAATAATCTGCTCATCATCCAGCCAGTCGAGCAGCCAACGTTCGTAAGCCAGAAACTCGGGCGCGTTCCCGCCGATATCGTTCATCAGGCTGAAGTGGCCGGTGTAATTCTCGCCATAGAGATCGACCAACCCCAGAGAATGTCCCATTTCGTGGGGAAGCCAAAGAAAGCCCCAGTAGGTTAGGTCATACCCGGAGGTGATCCCGTTAACGATCCGCGCGCCATCAACTTCCAAAACATTGAAGCGCGAATCGCTTTCCCTGATCCAGGTCGGCCCGTAGGGG
The DNA here is from genome assembly GCA_964487745.1 of uncultured Anaerolineaceae bacterium. Classification (GTDB taxonomy): domain Bacteria; phylum Chloroflexota; class Anaerolineae; order Anaerolineales; family Villigracilaceae; genus Desulfolinea. Next base: position 5,990 of record CAZASG010000062.1, read on the forward strand.
ATCGCACTTGCACGCGGGTTGGCAATCAGCACCACGTCATCGATCTCTGAAAAATCGAAATCTGTATCCGCCATATCAACGGCTTCCTGAATCCACGTCTTAAGCTGTCCATGACCTTCTAAAATAGCACCATAATAGGTGGAGGGTTCGCTCATCATCAGCCAACTGAGATGCGGCACAAGCTGCACATCCATGCGCCCATAGGAGACGGCCTGAAAATATTCTTCCGTGCCGAGTGAGACCAGCGCAAAGGCTTCTTCGGGCGTCATTAAGGTTTTTACGTCTGAAAATTCAGCAAAGAGCACGGCGACCTTCACCGTGCCAATGGACGGGATCCTGTCCGCGATGCGGGGGAACGAGAGACTGACCCCATCATAATTCATCACGTTGGGCAGCTCGCAAGCAGAATCAGGCTGAAAGATAACTTCTTCCTCAGGCTCTGAAGGGATAAATGGGGAATAGAGAACCTGCTTGGTTGTACTGATCTCATAGATTTGCCGCGCTTCATCGGTTGCCTGAAATTCTGCGGCGATCCCCCCGCTTTCATCGATCAGGCGCCAGGCATGGGTGCTATAAGTGCCTTGCATGGATGCGGATTCGGGACCAAGCTCGCCATAGGCATGCTCCTGCCCTTCACCATCTACCCAGAAGATGCTGATCGTCTCGCTAGAATAATTGACGAACTCCAATATGACATCCTTATCACCAAATCCGGAAAGCAGTGTCCCCGAATATGCCCCCAACGGGATTGGCGTCGGCAAAGGGGTTTCTGTTGGCTGGGCGGTTGGCTCAGGTGTGGGGGAAGTAATCATTGTCGCAGTCGGTACAACGATGGTATTTGTTGGTATTCCCGCAGAATTTTCCGTCGGCGAATTAACAATAACCTCTGTGCCGGATATCCCTAAATTACATGAGATCATTAAAAGAGCAAGGAGCAAAATAATACTGACTTTCTTATTGCTGGTATTGAAACGCATAAAATAAATCCTTGTTTTGGTGTGATGAGTTATTCTGACTAAGCAGATAAGATTTATAACATATCTGCAAAGAACTCCCTTGGCTATTTGAAAATGATTTGTTTTTTAGCAGGAAAAGCTGTAAGATGAGTTCACTAAAAAAATAAGGAGCCACCCATGTCTAAAATCACCTTCAATGGAAAAGTCTACAACGATCTTGCCGAAATGCCCGCTACTGAACGGCAGGCTTATGAGCAGATCATGGCTCATTTCAAGGATGAGGATCAAGACGGTATCCCCGACATCTTTCAAGGGGATGTAGTCAGCAATATCATCAGCGCGGTTGCCAGCACTGACTTCGTTGTCGACGGGAAGCGTGTCGGCGGCTTCAAAAATCTAACCCAGGAGCAGCGCCTGAAACTCGAAAAAGGCATGGGTATGCTCCAAAAGATGGGCATCATCAAGGAAATGCCAAATCTTGATGGGGGCATCCACGCACCGCATCCCACCGCCATGCCTGTTTGGGACGATAAAGATCGTCCGGGAGCAAAGGAAGAAGAGAGCTTCGAAGAAAATTTGCCCGACTGGCTGGACAGCGATATTCGCGCCTCGAAGCCGATCATTAAGAATAACTCCGCGATTCAGGAAGATAGCGTCAACGTACGGATATTGTTGATCGTCATCGGGATGGTTATATTAGCTGGATTAGGCGTTATGGTTTTCTTTTTGATGGGCTCCTGAATTATTAGAGAAATAAACTGTAACTTCCTCAATAGTCCCCCCATTAAAGGGGGGACAAAGTTTTAAGGGGATTGAGGGCTAGGGAGGGGGGAAAATCTTTTCTGATTTTCGAATAAAATTGCACCCTTATCCGTTAAGATAATAGAACGACGAAAAAACGAAAGGCATACACGGTGACAAACTTCTCTCCAGCCGACGAAAGGACGCTGGTCACACAGGCACAACAGGGCGACCGCAACGCCTACGGCGAACTCATTCGCATCCACGCGCAGGGCGTTCAGCGTGTTGTCTATCGCATGTGTGGCAATCAGCAGTTGGCAGAAGATGCCGCACAGGAGACCTTTATCCAGGCTTGGCTAAAGATCGCCTCCTATCGCCGGAAGTCATCCTTGCGCAACTGGCTCTATCGTATCGCCGTCAATACAGCCATCGACATGCTGCGCAAAGAGAGACGCATCCTGCCCGACGCAGTGGATGAGATGTCTCTCAAAACCGATGATCCCAGCCCCGAGGCTGCCTATATTCATACCGAGCGCGCCACCGCCATTCACAATGCCATCGCCGCTCTGCCAGATGCCAGTCGCGCCGTGCTAATCCTGCGCGAATACGAAGACCTTTCCTATCGTGAAATTGCTGATACTCTCGATATTCCCCTCGGCACCGTTATGTCTCGTCTGAGTTATGCCCGCAAATTACTTAAAGAAAAACTCGCTCATCATTTGGAGGTCGCTTATGCCTGACCACAAATTTGAATTGCTCAACGCCTATCTGGATGGAGAATTGAATCCGCAGCAGCGCCGTAAATTGGAAGCGCATCTGGAAAGCTGCCCAGAATGCCAGGCTGAACTGGATGCGCTCGAAACGCTCTCCGGGACGCTGGCTGAGGTCCCCCTGCCGGAATTCACCTCCCCTGAGCAGCTTGCCGCCAACGTCGTCTTGCAATTGCCGCGCAAGCCTGTTCAGGGATCGGCATCTCCCAAATGGGGAGAGGTTGCCTGGTGGCTGGCACCGGTCGGCTTGCTTGCTGCGTGGGCATTTCTCAGTGTCTATTCTTTGGCTGGTGATCTGGTTGGTGCTGCGAACAATCTTGGCTTGGTTGAAAACGTATCCTTGCTACGTGGAAATACAGCTAATTATTCGGCACTTCTCGGTCGTTTTGGTCTCCTAGACCCAAATATGCTCGAATGGATCGTGCCTTCTGAAACTTTTATCCGACAGTTCTTTTCGCAAGTCATCTGGCAAGTGTCCCTTGCCATACTTTACCTGAGTTGGATCGCAATCTGGTGGGCGCGCCAATCTCGTTTGGGACCGAATCAACAGTTCCGATAACGGAAGCAAGCCCACGTTCACGTTCGTCTCGGAGAAAGTCATCCGAGAGAAAAAAAGGAGAATATCATGGACCCCGTCAAAATTCTAAAACGTGCCTGGCACATCGTCTGGAACTATCGCGTACTGTGGATATTCGGTTTTATCCTGGCTCTGGCCGCATCCGGCTCATCGGGCGGTAATGGAAATAATGGTGTTCAATACAACATGGACAGCAGTGATTTCCCTGCGCAAGGAGAAGAATTCAACTTTGATGCTGAGAGCTTCGGAGAAGCGATGAACCAAATAGGAGAAGCTTTTGAAAGAGCTTTTGTTCAAGAAGGGATTCCCCCAAGCGAATTTACCACGATGCTCTGGGTTGGTGGCTTCTTTATCCTGGCGATGATCATTCTTGGTGTGCTGACAAGCATAGCCCGCTATGTTTCGGAGACCTCGGTCATCCGTATGGTAGATGAATACGAAGCCAGCGGCACAAAACTTTCGTTCCGGGAAGGATGGCGCTTGGGCTGGAATCGTCGTTCATGGAAACTTTTCCTGATCGACATCATCGTGCATCTGCCAGTCTTCCTTCTGTTAGCCTTCTTTGTTGTGATCGGCTTTGCGATCTATAACATGGCAACCGCTCCCGGCGCAGATGGAATGTGGGCTGGTTTTGCAGGTGTTATCGCGGTCGTGTTGGTCGTGCTCTTTGTTTTCGCGATCTTGATGGCTTTCCTGCGCCTGTTGCGCCAATTCTTCTGGCGTAAAGCTGCCCTTGAAGAATTAGGTGTGCGCGACTCACTACGTGCTGGTTACCAGCTCTTCCGTGATAATTGGAAGGATGTCGGCATCATGTGGTTGGTGATGATTGGTTTGGGGATCGCTTGGGCGATTGTCTCGATCATTGCCATTGTGGTGAGCTTGCCCCTCATTGCGATCACGGTCGTTGCAGGAGCGATTGTTGCTGCCATCCCAGGCTTGCTCCTGTACGGCTTTTTCAGCCTATTCCTGAGCGGATACCTGCCCTGGGTGGCTGCCGGACTATTTATTCTGCCTATCTTCTTTATCGTCGGCTTCTCGCCTTGGGTGATGCTGAGTGGTTGGGCACTGACCTACACTTCTACTGTGTGGACGTTGGTCTACCGCGAGTTACAGGCGTTGCCGGAGTTGGCAGTTGAGCCTGAAACGGAGATTGAAGCGCTTGATGGATAGTTTTGTTCAGTAAAAGCAAAGAGCCTTCCGTATTTTTGGAAGGCTCTTTGCTTTTAGGTTTGTAATTTACGCCCCCGCGCAAAGCGGACGAGACCTTCTCCCATTTTTGAGACTGTATCCGTCAACGCGAGATTTGCAGGTGCAAAAAGTTCTCGTAGTTCAGCTTCACCCCAGCGGAAGTGGCACTCCGCGCGCCCGGCGTAATTAAGCAGGGTCTCGCGTGCCAAACCATCCAGCCCACGTTCATCGGCAAGGCTGGTGGCGGCTATGACACTCATCCGCTCGGAGGGGTTGAGCAGAGCGATTTCGCCTTCGGGGGCGAGGAGGCGTGTCATTTCGCGCAAAGCGGCGAGTGGATCGGGGAGGAGGAAAAGAAGATTAGATGCAGTGATTAAATCGAAAGCTTCACGTTGAAAGGGGGGAGAGTAAACACTCGCCAACACGAGTTCGGGATGCAGGGCATCGCGGAACATTTTGAAAGATGAGTCGACGCCGATAACATGGCATCCGTTTTGGGTGAGAATCGCGGGTAAAAGCCCGGGACCGGTCCCCACGTCTAGAATAAGGGAAGCAGGTTTCGGGTCAAGCCACGAGGCGAAGGAGCGCAGCATGGCACCCCATCCCGTTTTGGTTTGGAGTTCGAGGAAGTAGTCGGGGTCGTGCTTGAGATCAGTCATTAAAAACAAGTGCGTTGCTCCATGAAGGAGCAACGCACTTGCATCTCTAGTTTAGAATTTCGATATTCGGCAGAAGCGGGATGCGCTCGATCATTTCGATAAAGTCGGCTTCGGTGATCTCGTTATCCGGTTTATCGATCAGGGCGCGCAGGGTGGCTTCCATGACGTTGGTGCCAAAGCTGCGACCTTCAAAGCGCGGTGTGGTGGTGACGAGAATATGCAGCCCGCGCTCGCGGAGTTCTTCGACGTTCCTGGCAGTGGTGGTGTTGGTAACGATGATCTTGCCACTCAGGTCATCCGGCATATGGGCGCGGATAGAGACGAAATCGCCTGCAAGCAGGTCGGCTTCGTTATAGTATTTTTCCCATTTCGGTTCAGGGTCTTTATCTTGCTCTGAACCTTGCGGATAGAACCACTTGAAGGGCATTTTTGTAATAATGGGCAAAAGTATCGCTGCCATAATCTGTACGCCGCGCAGGCTGCGAACGGGGATTGGAATATCTAAAGAAAACATAAGATCGCCAAAGACTACATCGCAACCCGCTTCAACCAGGGCAGCCGCCATTACATAACGATCTACAGCAGTGGTCTTGAGGGCTTTCATCCCCTTGAGCGTTTTGCCTCCCTCGTTGAGTTTTTCTTCAAGAGCAACGAGTGCGCGCCGAACAAGCAATCCTTTTATGCCATTGCCATCGCCGACTTTGCTTTTTTTGACCGCATCCCGGATCTGATTGGCTTCTTTGAAGACATAACGTTTCTTTCCGACTTCAAGATAAAACTCTATGCCGCCTACACCAAAAGCGTCTACTTTGCCATCAAATTCTTTATATGCTTCAATCGCTTTCTCAATATCAGCGTTATATCCTTTGCGTGAAATTTCGCATTCTTCCCCTAGTAAGGTATGTACGACACTATGATCGCGTGATGAAGAACCAAGACTAATGGATAAGATTTTTTTCATGCGATTTTCCCTTTCTTTATTCGAAAATTAGGCAAAGCATAGAAATTATTCCACATGGATCGGGCCTTCCCAGCCAAGCACAAGAGCCAATCTTTTTAGGTCATAATCCCAACTAATTGGGCGGCGCTGCAAATAAAAAAGATTGCCGGGGCCCTGTGAATCAGTATACCCTAAACCCGCCCCCGATTCATATCCGGCAATATGCACTTGTCTGCCTGCCTGATCGGTGATCGTTCCAAAGGGATAGGCAAAAGATAAGATCGGTATGCTGAGCGCTTCTTCCAGATCGTAGCGCGAACTGACCACTTCACGATACGATGCCTCGCTGCCCAGCGTCGAAAGATCAGCATGGCTATAGCTATGGCTGCCAATTTCCCAGCCTGCATCTGCCATTTCTTTTAGCTCTTCAACGCCAACCAATCCCTCATCTCCCAACCCGCTGCTGATGACATAAAAAACACCCACAAAACCATGCTCTTGCATGATCGGGAAGGCATTCTCATAAATATCCAAACGCCCGTCGTCAAAAGAAATAACAATCGGCTTCGGCGGAAGTTCCGCGCCCTCAGTGATGGCCTTCGCCAAAAGCGAAAGCGGGATGGGGGTGAAGCCCCAATCATCCAAAGCCTGCATCTGTTGTGCAAAATTATCGGGATGGACGTAATACTGACTCTCGATAGGCGAGATCGCGACATGATGATAAAGCAGGATCGGACATCGGACGATCCCCGGCCCACTCTTAACCCAAACTTGCGTGGGCGTGGATGCGGGAGTCGGGGTGCCGGTTGGGGTTGCCGTTAATGTCGCTGTAGATGTTTGGGTGGGAGGCTGTGGTGTTTCGGTAGGGATAGGTGTGGGTGTAGGTATTGCTTGTGGCAGAGTGCAACCTGCGATCAGAAAGATCGCCATCAGAAAAAACAAATATCCAGAACGCATTAGGCTTGATTTAATTCCCAGATGATACGCAAGCCATCCAGCGTTAACCACGGTGCGATGATGTCGATCATATCGGTTTCTTCTGCGATGCTTCTGGCCAACCCCCCGGTTGCGATGACCTTCGTTTCATCACCCAACTCCTCCCGAAAACGGGATACCATTCCCTCCACCATGCTGACATAGCCAAAAAGCAAACCAGATTGCATCGCGTGGGTGGTATTCTTTCCGATGACAGAAGGTGGACGGGCAATATTCACAGGTGGGAGTTTGGCAGCATGTTCAAAGAGTGCTCCGGCTGCCAAATTAACCCCAGCCGTGATCGCACCGCCAAGATATTCTCCTTTGGCGGTAACGGCGTTGAAGGTCGTCGCCGTGCCAAAGTCGATCACACAGGCGGGACCACCATAAAGTTTGTGGACGGCGACGGCATCGGCAACGCGATCTGCGCCAACAGCATGAGGGTCTTCATACAAAATACGAATGCCGGTCTTGATACCTACATCCACGATAAGGGGCCTGATGTTCAGATATTGCTCACAAGCCTGTTCAACATGTCGTGTGAGGTGTGGTACCACTGATGCGAGACAAATACCCGTTAGACAATCTGCTTCGCAACCGGCTTGTTGAAGTACGCCGAGGAGCTGTAGCCCATATTCGTCGGGCATCCGTTTTTGGTCAGTAGCCAGCCGAAAGTGAGCGCGAAGCGTTTCTTTCTCGTAGAGACCAATGGTCAGGTTGGTGTTACCAATATCTATGGTTAGGAGCATTTTTAGAAGGTTTCTAATTAGGGGCAGAAATAATATATGTGAATTTTACCATTCCCACAAAAAAGAGTCTGCGCAGTTGCAAACCCTTATCGTTCTTAAAATGTTGAACCGCCTGGGTGAGGGGGGCACCCAAACGGTTCAACAAGTGTATTTTATCATCTTTAAAGTTCTCGTCAACTTAAATTTCCGTAGTTTTCAAGATGATTTGGATACTTATAAAATTTCCTTTATCGAATTATCGTTATTCATCAGGACAATTTTCGGTTGCCAATGAGCAAGCTCAACTTCGGGAACGTGGGCGTAAGTCATGATAATGATCTTGTCGCCGGGATGTATCAGACGCGCGGCTGCGCCATTCGCTTTAATCTCTCCTGATCCTGCTTCACCGATAATGGCGTAGGTTTCCAAACGTGCACCGTTGTCGATATCCACGACCTGCACCATCTCATATTCGCGGATATCCGCTGCTTCCAAAAGATCTTTGTCCACCGTCAGGCTACCCTCATAATGCAGGTCTGCTTCGGTCACCACCGCACGGTGTATTTTTGCTTTCAACATCTTGCGATACATTCAAATATTCCTTTTGCTTATAGCTGATTATTTGTTCAATGCTTATTAGAGGTGGCACGATTTTACCATTCTCTTTTTGAAAGATTCTCGGACCGGATTCGATAGATCTGCTAGGAGTTAGAACAAATGGAAGTCGTGTTCAGTGGACAAAATGATAATCCAAAAAGCTTTCTCAAAAATAAAACAAATTTCTTGAATCGGATCGTGAAATCTTGTACACTGATATTTAGGAAGCGATAAACCAAAGAGTGTTATCTGGTCACTTTCTCCTATAACAAAACTACCTCCGTCTCATAAATAGGATACATCTTTGGGGAGCTAATAGTGAAACCGGCTGTGATAGCCGGTTTTTTGTTTTTGAAAGGAGATAATTTGAAAAAACTGGATATTCAAATAACAGAAATTCAGTCTGCCTAGGAGATGAAAATGAAAAAGAGATATGCATTGGTCGTTTCACTTATTTTTCTGATAACTCTGTTGGCTGTTGCTCCAGCTTCAGCAGAGGAGATTGTTACTCGGGAAGAAATTGAAGTATCAATCGATGATATTTTTAGCGCTCCTTGCCCGGATACCGATGTCGAAGATATCCATGTGCAGGGAACCTACACCATAAAAACTAAAACTGTCTTGGATGGGAATGGTGGTTTCCATTTCAGTACACATTGGAATTGGGCGAATTTTACCGGAACGGGATTAACAAGTGGTGATACCTATGTTGTAACCCAAACTTTTTCCCATAACGAGCACGTATCTTTGCTGGAAAACGATGTGGAAACCTATACACTGATCTTTAGATTTCATTTAGTGAGCAAGGGTAGCGGAGAAAGCATCCAGATAAAAGGTGTAAATCATTACACCATAAATGCGAATGGTGAACTAACAGTCGATAAAGCGACTTTTAGTATTGTATGTAAATAAAACTGAATTTAAATTATCACTGCCGAGGATTTGCAAATCCTCGGCAGTCCACATGTCCCAGCAAGCGTCTTTGTAGAATTAGACCGCAGGGTGAGATAAATCACATACTTCTTCAATAACCTCCGCCGCTTCATCATAGCGATGAAGCGGCGGCATCATATCAATTCCATCTACTCAATTAATTCTTTTGCCAGATGCCAATGATCGAGCGACCCGCACTGTACCCAATTATTCGGTCAATCACTCTCGAAATCGGGATGATCCTCTTATCCCAAAACTGGATCTGTTCATCTGATGGTGTACTCTGACGTAAAAGGAGGCGGTTGCCAAAAGATAGCGAGACGCCTACGGCATCGAGATAGATCATTCTCTCAATTCTACAATCGGGTGGGGTGAGCGCGGATAAGCTTTTTCTATCGTAGCGACGAAAATGACCGATGGCTTTATCAAAAGGGCTGTACAAGCGCTGATACGCGGGCGCGAGGACGATCAGCCTGCCGCCGCTGTGGAGATGTTTGCTTGCTTTCAGCAGCTCGGCGCGATCCGCTTCGATATGCTCCAGGACATCAATATACAGGATCACATCGAAAAACGCTGCGTTTTCAAGATCGTCAAGTGTCCCGACCTGAGTACGGCATGTAGGGGGTAGGCTACCGTTGACGATCTTCTCATCCACATGCTTCAAAAGATTTTCGTCCGGTTCAAGGCAGAGCCAGTTCTGATGGGAGATCTTGCTGAGAGTTTCTGTAGTTGCCCCAATACCTGCGCCCACCTCGAGCACAGAATTTCCAAAATAAGGAGCGATCTGGCTCCGGAAATATGCTTTCCAATGGTCTGCTTTGGCGAAGATCTCGAGCTCGGTACCGATATAGTGTTCTCCTGTCATTAAATGATTTTCTCCGTCTCGCGCAAATACGCTGGATAATCCAGTGCCGGGATGAACATCTTCATGCTGCGATAGCTGAGGATTGAAAAAGATAGGGTCGTTAGAAAAAGGATCGCGAGCAGCATTACCAAGACCAGCCCGATCGCCACGCTCGTTCCCCATCCGGGGATCGCCAAAGGAGTAAGGTATTTGATGTAGAGCAAAACCAAGAAACCGATAACATCAAAAAAGATTATCAAGAGTGCTGAAAAGATCAGGCGCACAAAAACGACCTCTGTATAAACCGAGATAGCGCTCAAACCATGCAGCACCAGTGAGACCAAATTCATTTGTGATTTGCCAATATACCGTTTGCCACGCTGGGTAGGGATCGTTTTCCATTGCAGGCTTGAGTGCATGATCCCCGCCGCAAAATGGTTCCAAATCTCCTGTAAATACGCTACCCGTCCGATCTGCTGGGGTGGGATGAGCGAAAAATTCCCAAAGGAGATTCCCTTCCCTGTCAGGATGCGGAAGATAATTTTGAAAATCCTGTAAAAAAGGACGAAGACTAGCCCCTCTGACCGGGCTGCTCGATGGGCGAAGATGATCTGTGTCGGATGCTGCGCATGTTCCTCAAGCAAATGTGGGATATCCGCGGGGCGATCTTCTCCGTCACAATCCATGACAATGATCGGGGTCTTCACGTTGCGGGCATTTAATACAGCCAAGCCGACCGCGATCGCGCGTTGGTGCCCTAAATTACGAGAAAGGTGCAGCACTTCAAGTTGGGTGATCTGTGGAAATTTGCTTCCGAACTCTCCATTTTCAAGCATCTGCGAAGACCCATCGTTGACGGCAAACACATTGACCTTCAACGTATTCGCTTTTGCCATTATTTCAATATCTTTCAGCAAAAGCGAAAACGTATTCCAATCATTATAGACAGGGGTGAGAATTGCAATTTCGTTCATAGTCGTTACTATTCTACATGCTTGATGACTGCTAAAACCACCTCTCCATGATGGAGCGTGTATAGCGGTGCAATATTTGGGTGGATTTCGAGATCATTATTACCACGAGAAGAGATCATAGCGTAATAATTACCATACGGGATCAGTTCCGGGGCACGGGCATCGTAAATTTTCAGGTCAGGACGTGCGTAACGCCAGGCAACAGTGGCAGGTCCCCAAACGACTACATCGGCATTGGGTTCCGCGATCTCATTTAGGTGAGCGGCAGTTTCACGAAATGCCGTTCCCCAATAATCCATTTCATATTGGCGGAACGCACCATCTGTGCCTCCGGCAAAAGAGTTGTAATAGATATATTCGTAGGGGTGTAACTGGATGCCCGCGAAAATGCCCGGGATGACCAATGCAAGCAGTACTGCCCCTCGGTAAAGCGGACGATCAATCTTGGCGAAAAGTAGTTCTATTCCCGCGCCTGCCCAGAGAAAAAGTGGCGGCAGAATAAAAAACATTTGTCGAAAATTATCATAGAGATAAGGGCTTCCAAAGATCGCGGCTGCTAAAGGCAAGAATAACCAGAAGATGGTCAGTAAGAAAAATTCACTCCTTTTCTTTTGGATAAATACTTGATAGATCGTAATTAAAAAGCCGATCAAACTTAGTATGAGTAAAGGTTCTGTGAATTGGAAAGAAAAGAGCTTAGGAAGATAATCCCAGGGAAGCTGGTTGGCTTCATAAAAAGTGCCGTTGTAAAGGACTTCGCCAGGCCATGGAAAACTGGACATCACTTTTAGTGTGATGCTCAAGCGCAAGATAGGTTCTCCCCAAATATAGGGCCAGGTGAAATAGACAATGGGTAAGGCGAATAGACCATAAAGAAGAAAAGTATGAAAAAGGAATGCTTTATCTAGCTTTTTATAATATCGAATGAGCAAGATCACGCCAACCAAGCCTGCTGCGGCAAAGCCCATAATGCGGGTTGCGATGGTTAGTCCAAGCACAAGGGAGGCAATAAGCAGCTTTTTCTCTTTTAGGAGTGATCGCCAGATATCAACTGTTGGGCGTAGATCAACTTCCCAGATGTGCTTTCGTAAATTAGGCATGAAGGGCAGATACAGCCCTGAAAGCAACAGAATGCTAAGAAAGAAGAAAGCCATCCCTGCCCAAAGTGTGGCGAGAATTGGGCGTAGATAAAGATCGAATTCGCGGGCGCTGCTGGTGTCAGCGTGGGAAAGCCCCTGTGCGAACCAATAATTTGATAAGTATGTGGCAAAGGTGCCGAGGGCGATCAGTCCGAGCAGGGTGATGATGGGGATGAGCAGACGCATCCATAGCGGAAGCAGATTGAAGTCCGTGCGTGCCGGGTTGAGCAGATCGGGTTGTTTTTTTTCTTTGGAAACTATGCCCAGTTGCGGCAGGGCGTCGCCCATCCGCAATCCGAAATAAATGATGGCAATAAAGCCAACCATAAAGGGAATATCACGCGAGTTGATGAAGCCGTGTCCCCAGAAGAGGGGTTGGGTGGCAAAGAGCGCGGTTGCCCCGAAGGATGTCCAGGGCTTGAACCAGCGACGAGCCAAAAAATATAAGAGAACGGTACCCGATTGAAAGACGAAAAAAGTGATAATGTGCCCGATATCTGAGATGATCCACCTAGGGAAAAGTTTGGCGGTTTGCACGATCAGCATCAATAACCAGGGACCGTAATAACGCAAAGTTGAATCGTGAAATTCAGGAATCGCTCGTGGTGAGAAAAAGTGCTGGTAGGCGGCCACGGATTCTTCTGCGTAGTTGTAGAAATTGTATTCATCCCAGCTCTCGCCATAGTGGTGGATGGTGAGAATGCCAATGAGCAAGCTAATGGTAATGAGAATAATGAGGGGAAGGTATTCGGAGCGTTTTCTTTGTTTTTTTATCATGGCTCACATGGGTTTTCAAACAGCGTGAAATCGTATAAATAAGGCATCTCAACGGTGTAGCTTTTGTCTTCTAACAACCCATAATTTGCTCCAAAATATTCATCTAGCACCAAACGGAATGTATTTACAGGAGTGATAGTCGGGTATAGAACTTCTTTTTTCTCAGGCAAATAATATGCGTTGAGAATACCTAGCCGCCATTCGGGGCGGGGTGTGTAGGGACCGTGGTCTCCCTGGATAATGATAATAGGTGGAGTGGAAGACTGCTCTATTAGTTCCTCTACCCTTTCTAGAACCTCTCTCCCCACATAGGTAGCCTGATAAATATAACCATCGCTACTGCTTACTTGTTTAGGGCTTATAGAATTTCCTTCTGCATCAAAACCATAGGGAGAGTGTGGGGCAATAATATGTACAAACACAAATTTAGGGCTTTGTATTTCAGACAAACCAGAAAGGTTATTAAAAACAAATCGCGTACGTTCCCTATATCGTTCAGCAGCGATATCTTCAAGGTCTATTATCCCTTGGGTATCGAAAAAACGAATAAAGGTTGTTTTTAAATACATAACCTCAAACTCATTGATACTTTTTGACTGTGGAGAAAGAAAAGAATCAAACCCTCTCATTTCTGTCCAAGGAAAACCACTAGCGAAGGTCAGGGTGGTGTATCCTAATGAGTCTAATGTGTTTATTAGAGAGTTGTTTTTCAGGGAAGCAAAAAGGTAAAAAAAAGCACGGTTGTCAGGCCTAAGGTGTTCGCTTATATTTGGGATGTAGTCCATATTTAGGGAGGATGTCAGTGACAAACCTGTATTCGGATAATTGCTTTGACTACATTTTGCAACATAAAACCCTAAGCTTTCTAGACCATCAATAAATTCTTTATTATCGTAACTATACATTTCGTTCAATACATCCGAGCGACCATAGCCATCTAATATGATATAGTAAATGTCTGGGAGGCTTTCTGAGTTAGGAATATTTGTGGGAATCAATTTATCTGTAGATGAAGAAAGCGCAATATATTCAGCAATGCTGTATTTTATGATTATTCCTATAGGATATAAAAGCAGAATAATTCCTATTAAATTTAATGCAGGAGCAAAAGATGAGTACTTTAGCCTTTTTGCATACTTCCTTATAAATAGAGTAAGAGGCAGCACAGTTCCTGCCCATCCTGTAAAAATATAGAAAAAAGCATTAGAAATTTTTCTGTCTTGAAGAAAGAGATCAATATGTCCGTAGGTAATAAAGAATAGTATCAGAAAAAAAGCAAAAAAAGCTGCTTTATGCCATCTGTAGAAAAGAAATTTGAATATTATAAATAATAATAAAATAAGTAGAAGGGAAAGAAGTAGAGGGCGAAATAAAACTGTGTATCGGAGTTGATCCGAATTGGTAGAGTACAGATTCAAAATAGGATAAAGCCCTAACAAAAAAGGATATGCGGGGCTTAATAAAAAGGCTTCAAACTTTTTCTTCATAGGTATATTAGTGCCCCCGTCAGAGAAAACTAACGGGGGCACTAATTCTTATTATCTAGTCAACTGTTCCGTCCTGCTTTCACCAACGGTATAATACTTCGCATCCGCATGATGCAGCACGA
>CAZASG010000063.1:0-19953 GCA_964487745.1 uncultured Anaerolineaceae bacterium
AGGTTTCCCACTTGGCAAGAAAACTCCTCTGCTTTTTTCAAAAGCAGAGGAGTTTTTAGTTGAGCGGAAAGGGAGAAAGGGAAAGCTATTCCCAGGTTCTTTCGTCCACAATAGGTGGCTGACCCTCTTTTAGGGCATCAGATGAGACGAATTCATATTTATCTACTTTTATGCGACAAGCAGATTGGATCGCTTGAGAGAGCACCATGCTGACTTCTTCCTTATCAGCTGTATCATCTGCCAGGACAACACGGAGAATAAAATCATCTCTGTTTTCGAGACGTGTGATCAGGGCTTGAAAACGGGAAACACTCGCGATTTGTGCAACGGCAAAGTTCAATTGATTTGGGTGCAGGAACATGCCACGCACTTTTACAGCATCGCCAACGCGTCCTACAAGAATAATGGAACGCTCGCCTTGTTTGCTTTTACCGGGAGCGGCGTCAATATTCATGGCAAGATCACCTGTCCCTAAGCGGATGAGGGGATATGTCTTGCTGAAATTCGTAACCACAACCTCACCTACTTCACCTGCACCGACAGTTTTCCCGGTTTCAGGGTTGGCAATTTGAACAATGGATGTTTCCAGTAAAGGCATTGCTGGCTGACCGTCCTGATTATAGGAAAGGAAACCAAGCTCGGCTGTGCCATAAGCATTCGTAACTGCAATACCATATTTATCTACAAACGCTGCACGCATACTCGGTGGCATATACTCGGCAGAAACGAGGGCGTTTTTTAGTCCGAAATCGGCATTGAAGTCGAAACCTGTTTCTTCGGCTTTAGTGATCAATGCCATCATCCATGAGGGGGTGCCCACATAGCCCGTTACTCCGAGATCGCGCATCATTTTCAGGATCAAGTCTGCGTTCCCCACGCCTGCCGCGATCACGGTCGCACCGAGTTCGCGGAGCGTTTCATCTACAGCCAAACCGGTAGGGATGAGGTGATAGCCAAAAGCATTAAGAACCACATCGCCTTTTTTGAAACCTGCGAGTTCAAGCATTTCACGGATGCTGCCCATCACCTCCGTGCCGCCCGCATGTGGCTCATAAAGCGGACCCGGTGAAAGAAAAATATGCTCTAACTGGTCTTGCGGAATTGCCAGAAAACCCCCGAAAGGCGGATTCTCCTGCTGCAATTCTGCCAAGCGATCTTTGCTCGTTACCGGAACATTTTCCAGGTCAGATACGCTTTTTACCTGCTCGGGCAAAAGCGATGCCCCATCGAAAATATCCTTGACTGCGGATGCATTGTCATACGCGTATTGAAGAAATTCCTGAAGGTTTTCATTTTGAGAAGAGGTCATACCCAAGCTCCTTATCCTAACCAGCGTTTGCGCCGTTTATAGTGTTTTACGTCTTTATAGCTTTTACGCTTTCCAACCTGTGTTAACCCTAAATAAAATTCTTTAATATCTTCATTTTCAAGAAGCTGATCGGTGGAACCATCCAGCACAATACGTCCATTTTCCATAACATAAACATATTCGGCAATATTCAATGCAATGCGAGCATTTTGCTCGACCAGTAAAATAGACACCCCTTCTTCTTTGCTAATTTTATTAATAATTTCAAAAATCTCTGCCACCAAAAGCGGAGCCAACCCTAAGGAGGGCTCGTCAAGCAACATAAGTTTGGGGTGCGCCATCAAGCCGCGCCCCGTAACCAACATCTGCTGTTCGCCGCCAGAAAGATAACCGCTCACACGTTTGCGTAATCTCTTTAGTAGGGGAAAATAATGATAAACCTGCTCCAAATCCTGAGCGGGGGTTGTTTTGACCCCATCTTTTCTGCGAGCAACACCACCGAGGATCAGATTTTCCTCTACGGTTAAATGTTGAAAGAGTCGCCGCCCTTCCAAAACCTGGATAACCCCTCTTTGCACCAACTCTTCAGGAGAAAGTTTATCGGTGCGTTCTCCATCGAACTCGATATTACCACGCGTTACCTCGCCTTCTTGAGCAAGTAATAAGCCTGAAATAGCCCTGAGGGTGGTTGTCTTTCCGGCTCCATTTGCGCCCAGCAAAGCGACAATAGAACCATCAGGCACATCAAAAGATACTCCCCGTAGTACCTGAATGACATCACTATAAATAACTTCGATATTATTGAGTTTTAACATAAGTTGGTTTTATCGGTTATGCTCCCATCAGCCTCCCCTGTAACAGGGGAGGCTGATGGGGCTGGAGTTTATCTGAAAATTTACTTATTCGGGCGCAAGTCAGGAAGCTCTGTCCAATCCTGAACAAGATTGAAAGCGTCCGGGCCACCCTGGATCATACGGATCTGGGAAAAACGCGGAGCGCGGCTACCATCAGAATAATCCACATGCAAAACACCATCCAAAGGCTCAAAGGGGCTTAATGCGATCAGTGCATCATGAATAGCCTCGCCGTCCAGATTTTCATAGCCAACGGTATCAATTGCATGAGTAATAGCCTGGGCAATCATATCTACGCTTGCAACGAGGAACAAGTAACCAACATTGTGTTCGCCTGCTTCGCGCTCATTTGCATCAAAAAGTGACTGGGCATATTGAACACCTTCGTTGTCGGTATCTGTCCACCAGAGATAGGGGAAAGGCGCCATCAAGCCAACACCATAAGCGGGGTCTGCCAGGAAAGCGTAAGTTGCCAAATCCATTGTCCAGTTACAGCCGGTAACCACAAATTGCTCACGTAAGCCAAGAGCGTTCAAGTCATTCAAAAGAACCGCAGGGCCGAAAGCCAGAGTATTGGTCCAGATCACGTTTGCACCAGCAGCTTCGGCATTAAGGATGCCTGTGGTTGTATCTGCAGTTGGGGAGACATCATAAGTCTCTTCGGCAACAATTTCTATTCCCAATTCATCCAAGTATGCGCGGCTTTCATCAGTCAATGCGCCCTGACCAAAAGCAGAGGGCCATGAAAGATAAGCCAATTTGATCTCATCGCCAGCGCCTTCGGGTTTATATTCATCCCAATTTTCTGACAAGAACTTCATCGCATGCGCTAATTGATCTGTGTAAATGGGGCCAAGACCAAAAGTATAGCCAGAGCCTTCGCCATAAAAAGCCTTCGCGCTCAAGCCTGCGGTGATATTAACGATCTTATCTTCAGCAAAACGTTCAGCCAATGCCTCAGCCTCAGCTGAACCATAAGTGATCATCACCATGGCGTTCTCATCTTCGCCTGTAAAGCGATCATAGGCTGCAATGGCTTCATCTGCACTACCAGCGTCGTCAGCAAATTTGACTTCAACCGTAGCGCCATAAATACCACCGGATTCGTTCAAAGCCGCAATGGCATCCTCAGCACCATGAATTAGGGGAGCAGTGATCGAGGCATAAGGACCAGATAAATCGCCAAAGTGGTAAATTGTAATAGTCTCGCCGGTCAGGTCAGGGGGACCATCAGAGGCAGCTTCTTCAGCAGGTTCTTCTGCTGCTTCCTCGACCGGAGCTTCTTCAACGGGAGCTTCTTCAGCAGGGGCTTGGGGTGAACATGCAGCCAAGACCATAGAAGCCACCATCAAAAGGGTAAACAGGGCAATCAGTTTCTTACGCATGGGTTTTCTTCTCCTTTGGAAAATTAATATCATACTTCTCTGTGCAAACGAACCAAATCTACAATAAGCAACCACCTCCTTATTTACAGGATAGGATAGAGCGTCGCGCTTGAATTTAGGCTTGATTCCCTTAAATAAATATTTATGCGGAAATTGGCATTTGGAACCGCTGTACAGCTATCCAGTCCAGCTACCGTTTCAGAAACGGGGGAATGAGAAAAACGTCTACGCCGAGAAGATGTTGACCAGTGGTACCAAGCCAAAATCACGTGCGAAGCGGTTTTTCATCCCGTTAATGCGAGAAAGGCCTCAATCGCCAGGCAGTCTTGAGTACCTGCCATCTATGTGCCAAGCCACGCGGCTCAAATATCAAAAAGAGCATCAACGTTGTTCCAAAGAAAAGCGGACGCAATGCCTGCACAGCTCCTGCAGCTGTGGATGGGAAAATCTCGACAAAGATCGGTCCCAAAACAGTAGCGCCTTCAATCAGCAATTCGATAACTACTGTGCCGAAAAAGGAGCCCACATTGGTTCCTAATCCGCCGATCACCAACATACCCATGAGCATGACAGAATCGGTCAGGTTGAAGGTTTCTGAATTGATATGGCGAATTTGATGAGCAGAAAGTGCGCCCGCAATGCCCGCGAAGACTGCCGCGAGGAAGAAGGCTTGTAATTTATATTTAAAAAGATTGATGCCCAGAAGTTCTGCGGCCAAATCGTGATCGCGCACGGCGACAAAGGCGCGTCCCAAACGAGATTTGGAGATATTATGCGCGGCGATCGTGGTCAGAATAAGTATGGTGATCGAGAGATAAATATAGCGTTGGGGGGTATTGAATTCAAAGCCAAAAAGCACAGGAACCTGAACATTAATACCCTGTGCGCCATTGAGCAGATCAGGGAAGGCATTACGCGTGAACCACGGGACAATAAATTGCGCTGCCAGAGTTGCCATTGTGAGGTAAAAGCCTTTTACTCTTAAAGAGGGTAAACCGAAGAATAAGCCCACAATGCCTGCCCCCAATGCAGCGATGGGAAGAGTGATGAAGAAAGACCACCCCAGATTATTAACCAGAAGAGCCGAGATATAACCGCCAACGGTCATAAAGGCGGCTTGTCCCAAAGAAATTTGCCCGGTATAGCCGGTGAGGATATTTAACCCCTGCACGGCAATAACCATAATTGCAATACGATTGACGAGTGAAACTGTTCCTTGTTCTGCGTAAAAGGGGAGGGTGTATAAAGAGAGAAGAAAAGCGGCTATTAACCACCATTGCCATGGCTGACGAACGGTAGCCACATCGGAAGCATAACTGGTGTCAAATTCACCTGCTGGTCGTGGGACTGCCATTATTTATATCCTCTCTATGCGTTTTTGTCCGAAGAGACCTTCGGGGCGGATGAGAAGCACGATCAAGAGCAATACATAAGGCATGATCTCAGACATATTGCGTATCATCGGCACTTTCGATGCAGAGACCAACCCTTGAGAAAGTCCGATAACCAGCCCGCCAACGATGGTGCCGGGAATGGATTCCAGCCCGCCCAAAAGCACAACGGGGAAGGCTGCCATGACGATCACGGAAAGGCTCATATCCAATCCACTGGAGGTGGCGAGCAAGACACCGGCAGTCGTAGCGACTACACCAGCCAATGCCCAGGAAATACCGAAAATGCGATCAATGCGCAAGCCGATGCTTTGTGCCAATTCATGATCTTCGGAGGTTCCCCGCATGGCTAATCCCGTGCGAGAGAAGCGGAAGAATGCGCTAATAATAATTACACCCAAAAGCGCTACCACAAAAGACCAGACCAAATTTTGCTTCAGGATGATGGTGATGTACTTTCCTGTATTCTCGTTGAAAAATGGGGTCGCTATCTTATAGGGGTTGGCTGCAGAAAAAATCTGCGGGAAATTGCGTTGGGTGCCACCGAAAAGCAAGAGCGCCATCCCCTGCAAGACTTGGCTTAACCCCAAGGTCATCAAAATAATGGAAAGGAGTGGTTGCCCCGTCATTGGGCGGAGAGCAAATCTTTCGATGAGCAAGCCGAGTAAGCCCGAGACGATGATCGCGAGAATAACCGCTATGGCTAGGGGGAGTTCCAATTCAACGGCAAACCACCAAGTGACCAATGTGCCCAGGAGCAATAATTGTCCTTGCGCAAAGTTGAAAATATAGGAAGACTTGAAAATCAGCACCAAACCGAGCGCAGTGAGGGCTAAAGGGCCTCCTGCCAGTAAACCTGTTATTGCAAATTGGGGGAGTAATTGCCAATTCATGCACTTTTCTCCGTTATTTTCTTGTACACAGATTTTGCTAATTACACGGAGAAAAGCTTTTTTACCACAAAGGGACACAAAATTTTTAAGGTTTTCTTCGTGCTTCTTCGTGTTCTTTGTGGTTTAAAAAGTCCGTGTAGCTCCGTGTACGTTTTTTTTCTTATGAAATATCCATCGTCGCGACGTGTACAGAAGTTTCTATAACACTTTCTCTGCCATCACGATATTTGACTTCGGCGCGTACATCTACCACGTCACTGCCATCGTAAATTGCGGCGATCATTTGACCATAACGTTCGCTGAGCAGACTGCGACGTAATTTGCGTGTTCGGGTGAGTTCACCTTCGTCTGCGTCAAATTCTTTATGCAGAAGCACAAAGCGCTTGATGCGTGCCGCAGGGGGAAGGCTCTTGTTGACACGTTCCACATCCTTGCCAATCAGATCGTAGACTTCTTTCTTTTGCGATAGGTCTACATAGGTGGTGTAGGCAATGCCTTCTTTTTCTGCCCAGCGACCAACATTATCGTATTCCATATTGATCAGTGCGCCTACGAAGGGTTTATCGTCACCGCCGACAGACATCACACCTCCAATATATTGACTAAATTTAAGCTGCCCTTCGATAAATTGCGGCGAATATTTTTCTCCGCTTGAGAGCATGATCATTTCTTTCATACGATCCAGATAGATCAGATGCCCGTCATCATCCAGATAGCCGGCATCGCCTGTCTGGAACCAGCGTTCGCCTTTTTCGTCAATGAGAATGGCTTTTTCGGTGGCTTCGGGGTTTTTATAATAGCCCTGAAAAAGGTTGCCGCTACTGATTAAAATCTCACCATCGTCGCCAATTTTCACATTCACACCGGGAGCGGGGACACCGACCGTTTCAAATTTCACATCGTCGCCAATATGGAGGGTATGTACCTGTGCTTCAGTAGAGCCATAAAGTTGTTTGATATTCACGCCGATCGCGCGGAAGAAGCGGATTACTTGCGGATTTAGGGCAGCGCCTGATGAGTAGGCTGATTTAACTTTGGTTAGTCCCAATTTATCGCGTAAGGGGTGATATAGCGCAAATTCGCCCAATCTATGTGCTATTTTCCACAGTAGAGTAATTTCTTCATGTTGCTCATAGCGTAAAGAGGCAACTTTGTAGCCAACGGGCATGAAAATTTTATAAAGTAGCTGGTTGAGTTTGGTTGTTTCGGCAATTCTGACCTGTACCATACCGACCATGCTCTCCCAGAGACCTGCGCTGAAGAGCATTGCCTGAGGGGTGGTCTCGCGGATATTTGGTTGCACGGTATCGGGGGATTCGGGGAAGTTGACAATCATCGCGGAAAGAAGATGAACGGCAAGACCAAGTACATTTTCCGTGATCCAGGCCGGGGGCAAGAACGAGACGTACTCATCCGTATCAAGACGCGCATCCGCTTTTTGTGCGCTTCCCGCGCCAGAGAGTAGATTGCTGTGCGTGATCATCGCGCCTTTGGGCAAGCCCGTTGTACCGGATGTATAACAGTAAACGGCCAGCTCATCTCCGCGTCCTTTTTCTACAGATTTATGGAAGAGATCGGGGTCTTTTTCACCGAGTTGGCGACCAATTTCCAGAATATTTTCGTAAGAAGCCAGCCAGGAGCCTTCGTAGCCCCACAAACCTTTTTCATCCCAATAGATGACCTTTATCACATCGGGAACTTCTTCTTGAATCTCAAGAAGTTTGTCGCATTGCTCCTGGTCTTTGGCGAAGACCATCACAGAATCGGAATGGTTGACAACGTATTCGATCTCTTTTGGGGTGCTGTCGGTAAAGATGCCAACGGCAACGCCACCCGCCGATTGAATGGCAAGCTGCGCCCAAAAATATTCGGGGTCGTTATCGCCGATGATGCAGACTTTATCGCCACGCTTTAAACCCAAGTCTATTAGCCCCAAACTGAGTTGGCGAACCTGCTCGAAGGAATCTTTCCAAGAATAGGGAATCCAGATGCCCAGATCTTTTTTGCGCATGGCGATTTTCTCATCGCCATATTTTCTATACATGGAAAGTAGATTTTTGGGGAGGGTGTCTAATCTTTTCATACGGCACTCTCCTGCCCCAAATAGGCATCAATTACGGCTTGATTATTGCGGATTTCTTCCGGTGTTCCTTCGGCGATTTTTTTTCCGAAGTTCAATACGACGATTCGGTCGGCAATATCCATGACCAAGCCCATATCGTGTTCGATCAGCACAATGGTCATATCCATTCGCTCGTAAATATCGAGGACGAAGCGAGCCATATCTTCTTTCTCTTCCTGATTCATGCCGGTCATCGGCTCATCAAGAAGCAAGAGGCGAGGCTCTAATGCCATTGCTCTCCCAAGCTCTACTCTTTTACGGAGTCCATGCGGAATTGCGCCCACAACCGATTTGCGGATATGTTCAATTTCGAGAAAATCAATAATTTCTTCAACCACTCGGCGATGCTCTATGTCCTCTTTATGTGCCTTCCCCCAATAGAGGATGCTATCAAGCATTCCGGCTTTCATGTGGATATGACGAGCAGCCATCAGGTTATCCAGCGTACTTAAGCCCGTATACAAAGCCGTATGTTGAAAAGTGCGCGCAATCCCTAATTGTGCGATTTTATGAGGTGTCATACGCGTCAGGTCGTGCCCATCCAGCATGATGCGCCCCTTTGTTGGATGATAGAAGTTGTTTAGGCAGTTTAGTAGAGATGTTTTTCCGGCACCGTTTGGTCCGATAATTGCTAATATTTCCCCTTTTCGAACCTTAAAACTTACGTCTGTTAACGCCTGAATGCCGCCAAAATTTAAAGTGACATTTTCAACACTGAGATGTATTTGACCTTTTGACACAAATATTTTTCCTCACGGATTGTTGATGGTTGGGGTTCTGCCATTATAGCAGAAAATAATATCAGCCTCTTATCTTGTGGAAATGGGTGATGGGAAGTGGTGATATTTAAAACGCGTGTAAAGCGGTTTCATTTTCAGTATTTTTTATACACAACCCTTAGAAACATTCCGAGTTTCTCGAACTCATATTCTCTCCCAATTTCTCATGGTAACTCCCCGTTGCCCCATAATATGACCCTTGACCAAGTAATCACAAGAGAACACAAAATCTGGGGGCAAAACATCCAACAACAACTACATTTACTGAAAAATATGAAACCACTAAATCCACAACTATCTCCCATCCTAATATAGCTTTGGCGATATAATCACAACAGACAACAATATATGATGAGAGCAAGCCTTGTGATGCCTATATATAGAAGCAAAAAGGACGTGTAATCAACCAAGATTTACGTCTTTTTTTCTTATTCTGACTACACACGTCACAGTATTAGAACATCATCCTAAAGAAGATGACAGAACACCTATAACTAGATCGTTCTATCCTTCGCGCCTGACATATCCGTTATAATCTACTCATATTTGAATTAACTCATCTTTTTCACTCTAGGGCAGAATTCACATGGCAATCAACAAGCAACAAACCCTATTTGCACTGGATTGCGGCGCGACGAATTGGCGCTTATATCGTTCTGCCTACGAGTGGACTGGAAATCAAGCCATGCTGTTGGGGGAACCACAATCATCACCGATCACCAGCTTCATCGACCGGAAATTACCAGCCATCATCTATTTAGACCCCGAGGGGGCAAATCTGGAAAGTTTCGGAGAATTGGCGCAACAGCAATTGGAAAATGAACAAAACCGCGAACGGGTACGGGAGTATTTCAAACCCTGTATCGGCTCACATTTGGAAGAAAATCCGCTCCCTCACCAAAGACGTTATACACATACCCAAGCCATGCTCTATACAAGGGTGCTGCTATCAGCGCTTTTGGAGCAGATCCAACAAGAGAAATGGCGCGCAGAAACCTTTGATGATCGGCTGTGGTTTACCTTTGCCTATCCCATTCACTGGCGCTATGACCACAACGGGAAAATTTTCGCCGAATATCAGAAACTCGTTCAAGAATGCTTTGGTGACCCTTTCGAACAGATTCGTTTTGTAGCAGAGCCAGAGGGCGCCATTCTCAGCCTGCAACATCGCGGCTTATTGGTCAACAACGCGCGGGACGAGATCACGCTCGTTGTTGACGTTGGCGGAAGCACCACCGACATTATCGCTGGGCAGATCAACCCCGGTAACGGAAGCCTGATTTATCTGGGGCATTACGGGGAACCTTTTGGCGGCGGCTTATATGATGCAGAATTAGCGAAATATATCGCCGACGAATTAAATATCCCCGCTTCAGCACTCGCGGACGATCCATCCGCTTTGATCTCCCTGCGCACATCCGGGCAGCGACTGAAAGAATCGCTCAGTCGCCAGATGCTCGCTCCGGGGAAAAACACAGCTACGCATCAGCGCAATATCACACTCGTTATGCGTGACGGCACGGTTTTCCGTCGATTGGTTGTTCTCGATGAAGCGCGATTTAAGAATTCCACATCTCATTTGGATAATGATTTCAGAAACCTGATCGAGAAAGCATTGACGAAGATCGCCATTGCACAAGAAAATATTGGGCAGGTTGTCCTCGTTGGTGGTGGTTCGCAACTATTTACGATTATGAAATTTTTGCGCGAACATTTTGGCACAAAGAAAGTCATTTTGGCAGATAATCCCGACGAAGTTGTCGTTCAGGGTATCGGTCTGGAATATCAAGCTTCTTTTGATGAGATCGAGCCAACCATCATTTTCCCGGCTCCGCTACTAGAAGAAAAACCAGCCAAAATCTCTAAACATTCCCCGCCAACCTGGGTGCTAGAACTGAGCGATGAAGCTTTCATCATTCGTCCGGGTAAAACCACGATGGGACGCGGAAAAAGCAACCATATTCAGGTGGAAGATATCAAGGCATCCCGTCTCCACGCGGAAATAATTTTGGGGAAGAACGAACCAAGAATTACCGATAAAAGCAGCACCAATGGCACATTTGTCAACGGGCAACGCATCAAAGCCCATGAACCCGTCTCATTGGAAGAAGGTGCTACGATCTCCATCGGAAAATTAACCTTCGAGGTGAAGCGAATAGAGAACGGATAGGTACCCCATGACAGAAGAAACCCGGATCATCCCCGCTGAAGAAAACCAACCAGCGCCCGAAGAAAATCTGAATGCCGAAACCCTCATGGCTGCGGGCGATGCTCTGTCCAAGTCAATGCTCTTTACCTTGCGGCGCGACTATTTAAACAGCCCCGTTCTCGATGAAGAATTCGTCCAGCTCCTCCCAGAAACCCCGCCCCAGCAACAAGACATTGCCTTTCTCGAACTTGAGCGTGTCGGCAAACTCATCAACGAATCCCCCCAGGAATATATTCAAGCCATCCAAACCACGCTGGCAGCCTGCCACGATCCCCGCTATCGGCTCATCTTTCTCATCAGCAGCAATGGCTTGAGAAATACCATCTTCATCGGCGTCAGCGCCCAAACAGGCGGGACACAGCCAAAGATCTTCGCAGAGCAATTGGGACAATTTCTAAGCTCGAATTGGCCCGGGACGCGCGTCAGCAGCGTGACCGACTATAAGCGGATCGCCAAGCAAATCCACGTCCCGTTGAGCACGTACCGGTACGCTCGTGCATTCACCGGGATTCCGTCTGTCAAATCAAGTAAAAGCCCCAACGAATACCCCCAAAGCCTCGACCGACTCATGCGTGGGCTACGAGGAAAACCCTATATCTACATGGTCGTTGCCGAACCCATGCCTGAAAGATCGGTAGGCGATATTGTCACCACCTGTCAAACATTATCCGGGCAGGTACACGCCTTTACCAAAGCGACTATTCAACGCAGCCAAAGTTCCGGGCTTTCAGAAACATCCACCCAAACAGAAGGTGATACCACTACTGAAGGAACGACCACAGGCACAACCGAGAGCAAATCCGACACAAAGAATAAAGGTGTCTTGGGCACATCGCTCGAAAAAGCAGAAGGTGCGAATAAGGGATTAAAAGCCGTCGGGCTGGCAGGCGTCTCCGGTTTACTTCTCGCAGCAGGTGGGCCTTTCCTACTCTCCGGCATGTTGGGTATGTTCGGGCAACTCCTCCCCTCCACGGGCGCATCAGATACAACGGGGACGACAACGTCCGAGAATGTATCGACGAGCCAATCATCCAGCCTTTCTACGGGCACAGCCACATCTAGCGGAGAGTCGCTTTCCTTTGGACAGGAATATCTCAACAAACATGCCGAAGCCTGTATCAAATTACTCGAAAAAACAGCCGACCGTTTTGAAGTCGCCCGTGCCCAAGGCTGCTGGAACGTGGGCGTCTATCTTGTCAGCAATCAAAGCGAAGCCATCACACAGGCACAGGCACAATTCAAGGCTTTGGTCAGCGGGGAGAAAAGCAGATCCGAACCCATTCGTGCGCATGACCTCGGCAAACTCTGGGACGGGCAAATCCAAGTCTCTTTGGATGCTTTCCAGCAACCACCCTTACGCCTTTTCGCTCCACAGAACGGCGAGCAACTGCATCACCCCTTGGGAGAGTCTTTCGAAAATTTGACAACGCCGATGAATACGGAAGAGCTATCGCTTCTGGCAAATCTGCCTCTGCGCGAGATGCCCGGTATCCCCACGCAGCCGGCAGCTTTCTTCAGCCTTAATCCACCCATAACAGACTCATCGAAATCGGCATTACAACTTGGCCATGTTCTCGAAGGTGGAGAAGAAATTGGTGACCTGAACTACGAAATTGATACCGACACGCTCACGCGCCATGTTTTCATCACGGGCATCACGGGCAGCGGAAAATCGAATACCTGCCGCCGCCTGATCGAAGATATGATGAAACAGGGCAAGAATTTTCTCGTCATCGAACCTGCAAAAGACGAGTATGTTCAACTCGCCCTAGCCTACAACAAAGCCAATACCTTTGACAGAAAGATCGCCGTCTATGTTCCGGGACGGACAGAATTTGCAAAAACTCCACTGGAGCAATTGCAGCTCAACCCCTTTGATATTGTCCGCGTTCCTGGGGCTGCTGCTCAAGTCATGCCGCATCTGGATCGCTTGAAATCAATCTTCAACGCCAGTTTCCCGATGTATGAAATTCTCCCCGTCATTCTCGAAGAATCTCTCGTTGATCTTTACAGCAGCCAGGGCTGGCTGGAGGACGAACTCCCTCCGGATGAAGTACAGTGTCCCACCCTGAGCCAGATGCACGATCGGCTCTCGAGCTTGATACGCAGCAAAGGATACGAAGAACGGATCACGCTCAATATCACGGCAGCGATGAAGACGCGTATCAGCAGCCTGATGCGCGGCTGGAAAGGGAAACTCTTCGATCACCCAACATCCACCCCTTGGGCAGATCTCTTCGACCGTCCGGTTGTGATCAATTTACAGCAAATGGGCGACGATGCCGACAAATGCTTTACGATGGCGTTATTGCTCAACTTCTTATATGAGTATCGCCAGGCACAGCACGAGATCGAGGGGTTGCCAGAATCAAGCGCCTTGCGACATCTGACGATCATCGAAGAAGCACATCGTATCTTGCGCAAGGCTTCTTCTTCTGTTGGCGAATCCAATCCCCAAGCCAAGATGGGCGATATGTTCTCAGATATTTTGGCGGAGATCCGTGCCTATGGGCAGGGACTTGCCATTGTGGATCAAGTCCCGGCAAAGCTGGTACCTGATGCGATCAAGAATACAAACCTAAAGATCATCCATCGTTTGGTTGCAGCAGATGATCGCGACGCGATGGCGAGCGCAATGGCGCTGACGGATGAACAAGCCAAGGTCATCGCACGATTAAAAGTCGGGCAGGCGATCGTCTCGGGGATTAAGGATGATATGGCATCGTGGGTGAAGATTTTCTTTTCGCCGATTCCACGGTAGATGATAAAACCGAAAAAATGTCAAAATAACGGAAGCAAGCCCAAATCAAGGAGGATACCCCATGTCTACAAGATTTCCCGCTGAAGCGATCAAGAAAACGATCACTTATTTCTATTTGCTATCCTATTCTCCTCCTGAAAAGATCAAGGCGATACAAACAAGTCTGGCATCCTTTCGAAAAGCGTTGGCTGAGTCTGTCGGGATGGATGAGGCAAGCTATTTTACGGAGGCAATCCCCGAAGTTTTCAGGCGAATTGTTGCCTACCACGAGGATTCTCGCGAGCCGAGCCAGGACTGGGTGGATGCCTTGAGCGAGGCTGCGGCGAATGCCGATAAAAGCCCGCAGGATGCATACGAGTTCCAGAAAAAGATGGCGCTCGTTGCCCGCCTGCCGCAAAGGGCTTTGCCCGAAAATCGCCTGCACCGCCGGAAAGGCTGCGCTTTTTGTAATCTGCCCTGCCAATATGGCTTCTTTACGCTGGTATCTGACCCTGATTTTTCGACGTTGCAGGAGATGCTCCACACAGAAACTAGCCGAACAAAGGAGACGCAGTCTGCCATCCGCCCTGTTTGGCATTTTGCGCTGACTCATTTATCGCAGGTCACAGACTCTAGTGGAGGATATGCCGTTCACAAAGCGCATCTGGGGAATTTATCGTACTGCCTGCTGATGTTGTCGATGGCTAAATCTCGCTTGGCACTGCCTGAAAAACAGTTGAAAGTTTATCAGGCGATCAACCAACAGCTTATTCGGGAGAGTTAGGAACAGCGACCTATTTTCAAAATAGCGATGCCCAATATAATTAGGGCAACAATTAAATAATTTCCTGACACACTACTAATAGCTTCTTACTCTAATTCGGGACTAAATCACAAGCCTTCAACAGGAGGTGCGTTTTAGTCAATGAAGATGAGCAAGGAGCTTTTCGTTTTTCAGAAAGAAAGGAGAAAATATAAGACCATAGATCAGAAAACAGAGTTCGCAACAGAGGTTCCCAACAAATAGCATTTCAACTCTCCTCGCCAGAACTCGATCACAACCGACAAAAAAATGTAAAAGATTAAGAAAATAATAGGAGAGATCGAAATGAATACAGAAAATATTTTTTCAAACGAAGGCCAACTGGAAAGCGGTGAAAGCCGCGATGTGGAAAGCCAAAAACTGGATGATGCCACACACGAACCCCGCTCATTCGTTGAACAAAGTGGCGATTATCAGCAGGCTGAGACGATCCAGAAAGCATTGGAAAGTTTGCCGCTGGAAGACGAGAATACTGTACTTGAGCGGATGCCCGAAATACGCGATGACCTGAGCCATGTGACCGTTGCAGGCTCGGATAACGAGAAGAATGAAGCAACGCCCATCAATTTGCCCGGACCTGAAGCTGCGGAAGAAGATGAAGATATGCACTTGATCAGTGGCCCCAGCCGCGATGATCTACCCGATGGCACCGGCATTCTCGAAATCCCCCACGAAACTGTTGAGATGGCTAATCCGCTTGAAGATGAAGATACCATACTCGGACGTATGCCCGAAGCCCGCGACGACTTGAGCGAAGCAACCCTTGCGGGGTCGGACGACAAAGATGAAGCAACTCCCATCAATCTCCCTGGTCCACAACCTGCGCACGAAGGTGTTGCCCTCACCCCCGATGATGTGAAAGATGTTGCTCTTTCACCCGATGACGTCAAAAATGTTGGCGAATCACCCGACCCCAGTGGTGATCCTGTCGGCCCCAATGATGTCACTCTCTCACCTGATGATGTCAAGACTGAAGTAAGCAAAGGCCGCTCCGGCGGAAACGTAGCTCAAGACCCCATTCCCGACCCTGAACCTGATTTTTAGTCGACAAGAATCTCAAAAAGAATAAATTGATAAAGAAGGAAGATAAAAATGTCTGAAAATACAAACCCCATCGAAAGTCAAATTGAATCAGGTGAAGTACGCGGCACAGAACAGGAAGCGCTGAATGACGCCACCTTTGAACCCCAATCCTACGTGGAACAGACCGGCGATTATCGGCAGTCCGAAGCCGTTCAGCAAGATTTTGAAACCGTAGTGGATAGTACAGCTACCGCAGGCGAAATCCCCTCAACCGCCAAAGACAACATCAGCGATGGCGAGTCGGAAAAAACAGCAAAAGATCCGCTGACAGGCAAAGGCGGCGAAGATCAGGGTAGTTCATCTGACAACGAAAGCTCGAATGATGTCGTCATGGATCAAACAAAAGCGAGCGACACCCAAACAGGCGCAGTATCTGAAGACAAACCTGTTAGCAGAGAAGCAGAAGGTGTGCCACCCAGCGAGATCGATGGGAATGATCCCGTCTACGAGATGGACACAGACGCTCCGGGCTCTGACAAAGATTTCAGCGAAGAGACAAATGAACCTATCGGGAATACCGGAGAAGTAGACCCGCAACGTTTGGGGGATGAGAATCTTCCCCAAGAATTACTCACTCCGCAAGAAGGACCCGGCATGAAGGGACCGCGAAGCGGCGGTAAGAAACCCGGCTCAGTGCCCAAATCCGGTGGCGGACCTCCCGTTGGTGGTCGCGGCGCCGGCTCAAAAAGCAGCGGAGGCGGCTATCATGAACACGGCAGCACCATGGGCAATTACTTATTCATGCAAATGGTCTTCAGTGGCAAGCACGGCTATGTGATGGAAAAAGACGGCAAAGGCGTCTGGGCTTTTGAAGAAGACGGTTTTCACTACTATGAAGATTTTGAGATCGTAAACCAGACCGGACAAACCTTCGACGGTGATACAGGGATGCCCTACACTGGCTCCTTTGGTGGCGGCGAAGATCCTGATCCCAAAGAGCCAATGGGTGGACCGAACACCGAAAGCGGACGCTTCTCTCCTGTGGTCGGCTTGGGAGGCGGCAGCGATAAAAGCGGCGGGACGCCCGGCGATAAAGATGGTGACGACGACTCCGGAAAATTCTTGATGGATGGCACCCTCAGCGGCGATGGCGGCGGATTTGTTGATCCCGGCGATCTGGATTACTACACCCCCACAGACATTGCTGAAGCAAATGAGAAAACCAAGAAATCTACTGAAGGCAGAGGCTAAACGTACGTTATAGAGAAAAGGATAGGATAATGGAAGACACAAAAAATACCCCCGAACAAAATATTGAAGCAAATGAAATACGCAACACCACCAACGAAAGCCTCGATGATGCCACCTACGAACCCCGCGCTCATGTCGAAAACAGCGGCGATTACACGCAATCAGAAGATATCCAGCGAACCCTGGCCGAACTCGCAGAAAACGAAGAAAGGGGTCTTGCAGAGCAAACCGAGATCCGCGGCGATCTGGATAGCACCACATCCGATCAGGATGAAGAAGATAAAGATGAAGCTACGCCCATCAATCTCCCCGGCCCACAGCCCGCGAATGAAGATGTTGCACTCTCACCCGATGATGTAAAACTGAGCGAAGAACCCGAACCTGGGCCCGACCCATTTAAAGATGTATCCGATCTTCCAATCCCGGTTTTCAATGAGGATGATGGCAATGTTGATGTCTCTCCAATCCCGGTGCCTTTGCCTAACCCAGCGGATGGTGGCAATGTCGCCAGTGAAGATGATTGGGAAGCCCCCAATGCCAATCTTGCAAAAGGCGGCGATCCGCATGACCCACCTCCTCCCCCTGACTTGACTGGAGACAGAGAACTTTCGCCTGATGATGTCAAACTGGAACCTGCCCCGGATTTTGAAGCCCTGAATGAAGGTGAACGAGCCGTAGTGGACGTAATTGGCAGAGCAATCACAGATGAAGAATACCGCGCCGCATTATTTACTGATGCACAGGCAGCGACATCCGACCACGCTGTTACCGAAGAAGATCAAGCCGGATTGAACGAAATGACCCCGGAAGCCTTTGAGTTCTTCTCCGCTGAAGTGGAAGCCCGTTTATCTGTTGCCGGAGAACAACAAACATTGGCTCAAGTGGTCCATGCTGTTTGGCGCGATCTCAACCCCGGCGGATTGGTTTATGTCCTGACCTACAAAATCCCGCAATATCATCTCTCATAGAAGTTCACAAAAAACTAAACAAGGAGAAAGCAAATGAAAACCAATACCCGTGCTCATAAGAAATATCTTGTCATCTTATGCATTTTGGCGATCTTTCTAAGCACGATGGCTTGTACAGTGCCTTTCAAGATCGTCCCCAACACCGGATCCGAGGGAGATTCGCCTCGAGGTGAAGAACCATTTCCGGGAGAGGAATTCCACCCGGGCGAAGAACCGCCTCCCGGCGAAGAGCCACCGCATGAAGAACCGATGAACGATGAAGAAGCAATCAAACAAGCTTTGATGGCAGAGCTCGGCTGGAGCGAGTCTGAAATACAACTCAACATCGGCAGAATGGATAATCGCTTTGCCGAAGGCGGTGTCAGCAAAGGCGGTGAGATGGGTGGGGCAATGTGGCTAGCAGCTAAGGAGCATGATGGAAGATGGGTAATCATTCACCACGGGCACGATATCCCCACTTGTGATCAAGTGCAAAACTATAATATCCCGCCTGATTGGGCTCCCAACTGCTGGGACGAAGCCTCGGGCACAGCGATTGAGCGCTAGAGAAAGAACGAAGTTACAGAAAAGAGTTTGAAAGTTAGACAACAAAAAATGAGCGGATAGCCCGCTCATTTTTTGTTGTCTATTTATTCACCGTGCTCCCAAGCTGCACAAGTTTGGAAACTGTCATTGGCTTCATCGGGGCGACCGAGCGCTTCCAGCAGCCCGCCACGGTCACACCATAACCAGGCATAGGGTTGATGCTCTTCGTCAGGGACAAGCCTAAGCGCCTTATCCAACGCATCTAATGCACCTTCCATATCCCCCTGCTCAATGCGTTGGTTGCTCAATTCTGAACAGCTTTCGGGTGAAGAACAGGATGTAAAGCCACCAGAGAAGGCGATGAGCGCGATCACTATTGTGATCAACCCTACGATTCCTGCAATTGCCAATGTAGGTGGCTTCTTTTTGGACGACTCACTTTTGGGGGCTGGCTCTATCTTCTTTTTAGGCACCGGTTCGGGTTCGGTTGAAACAGCGACATCTTCACTTATCGAAACTTCTGTCTCCATAACGGAGGCAGGCTCTTCGTCCACGGGTGAGGCGGGTTCGTCATCCAGAAATTCTGCCATCGTCTCTTCCCCCATCACCTCGGTTGACAGCTCGGATATTTCATCCGTTTTTTCTTCCAGCATCGTGGGGAGCGATGAAATATCCGCCGCTTCTGAGATGTCTGCTTCATCCAGTTGGGCAATGATCTCCGGGGTGAGAGCTTCTTCAAAAGCATTATAGAGTTCAAACGCGGTTTGATAACGCTCTTGCGACTCTTTCTCTACGGCTTTGAATATCACCTTCTCCAAAGAAAAGGGAATATTAGGACGAAGTGTGGATGGGGCTGGCAGGGGTTCGGTAACATGTTTTTGAATAATTGCCAGAGGGGTATTGGATGTAAAGGGCACCTTGCCCGTAAGCATTTCAAAAAGGACGATGCCGAGGGAGTAAATATCGCTGGCAGTGTCCAAATCGAGCCCCTTGCCTTGTTCGGGCGACATATACGTCGGCGTACCGATGAGCGAGCCTGTGGCTGTGAATTGC
Source organism: uncultured Anaerolineaceae bacterium (assembly GCA_964487745.1). Lineage (GTDB taxonomy): Bacteria > Chloroflexota > Anaerolineae > Anaerolineales > Villigracilaceae > Desulfolinea. The sequence goes on from CAZASG010000063.1 coordinate 19,326, forward strand.
ATATCGCTCATCATGCGCGCAATACCGAAATCGGTAATGAAGGCATCGTTCTCTCTATTTAGCAGGATGTTGGAGGGCTTAATATCGCGATGAATAATGCCCCGTTCATGGGCGTAATCGAGCGCGCTCGCTACCTGATAGAGCGTCTTTTTCACTTGCTTAAGCGGCAGATATTTACCCGCCCGTGATAATTCAGCCATTCTGGATTGTAAGGTTCCCCCATTAATAAATTCCATGATCATATAATAATCATCGTCTTCATGATTGTAATCATGGATCTGGACAATATTGGGATGCCGCAAAGCAGCCACTGCCCTGGCTTCGCGCTCGAAGCGAGCGAGGAACTCTTCACCTTCAGAAAGATAAGTATGCAATATCTTTATCGTGATATAACGATCCAGTTTTTCATGGTGGGCTTTATAAACTTCAGCCATGCCGCCTTTACCGAGGCGCTCCAGTAATCTATATTTACCGAGTGTCGTGTCAACCCTGTTTGCCATAGACTTCACTCCCTATTGAGAACCCAAAACTAAAGATGAACTATTTTACATTAAAAAGAGACCGTCAAGGCGTTTGGCAGTGGCTAAGTTTATAGGCATACAAACTCAATAACATGCTTCTTGTTGTA
>CAZASG010000064.1:0-19766 GCA_964487745.1 uncultured Anaerolineaceae bacterium
AAAATACTCCTTCCATCTGATTGACTTTTTATGTGTGCAGGTTTGAGCACTCCCAAAGAAAAACTGCCCGAGAGGGCAGCTTGTAGTTAGCTAAAAAACTATCTTAGTAGGACAGTAGTAATCTGTCAGAAACCTTTTCCCCATCAAGCGTTTGGCCGTTCATCTGAAAACGCTTAAGCATTGAGCGACCAGTATCAATAAAAATTTCCCTTTCAAATAGGCCCTCAGGAATTGGTAGATCGCAGATGAGATCGCCTGAGCGTTTTGTTCCATCGATGCTGAGGGCAACAAAAACCCCTCTCTCTTTGGCTTCCTGAATAACTTTAAGTAAATGCTCTAAACTGAAAGATTGGGCTCCATACAAAATAGCTTGACTATGAGTATAAGGTGGGTCACAATATACTAAGTCGCCTGGCTTTGCCATTCTGATAGCATCTTCATATTCGAGATGCAAAAAAGTTGTTCCTTTAACTCGTTTATACCATTCTGTAACTCTGCGAGAAAAAGTTTCAGGCGAAATTGGATTATGGATACCACACGGCGTGGACATATATCCGTCAGCTTTACGGAAGCGAATTACGCCACCGTAACAAGAACGAGAAAGAAAAAGTAAATCAGCACCATTGGGAAATTGGTTGTAGGAAGCCTTTATTTTTTCGTAAACTTCAACTTTGTCCCCAGCTTGCATTTCTTCCCATCGTTCACTATACCAGCGATTTAGAGTTTCTGGAGAATCTTTTAATGTTTTCCAAATATCAATCAAAGCTTTGAATGAATCAGACGCAACACCAGATGGTGGAGCCAATGTCCCTAGAACTCCTGCGCTACCAAGAAAAGGCTCGTAATACGTGCCAAACTCAAGAGGAAAAAAAGAGATGATTTCGTGAGCCATACGTAACTTGCTTCCAATCCATTTTAGCAACGGTGCGCGAAATGGTTCAACATGGCGTTTTTTATGAGTGTCTTTTTCAAACAAATAAAGTTGTGCCGTATCTTTGATTGTTTTCATAGTTGTAATATACCATCGTTTGGATAATATCCTATTTTGGGATATTTGTCAATGGAGATAAAAATGAATTTTGAAAATAGAACAGAGCAAAGGGACAAGCTAATTCTGCTTTTAAAAAATGTGAGAGAAGAGAATAATCTAACTCAAGTTGTTCTGGCTAAGAAACTCGGTACTCCGCAATCATTTATTAGTAAATATGAATCTGGAACTAGACGGCTTGATATTTTGGAATTACGACAAATTTGTAATGCAATGGGGATTTCAATGAAAGATTTTATGAAACGATTAGAGGAGAATATAAATGAAGGCGCATGAAAAATTTTTCGATTTACCGAATAATTTTTGGGCACTTGTCCGTCTCGTCAGCCAAGAAGTTGGATATTCAGACAGGAAAACAAAAGGGGTAAAAGTTCCATCAGTAGAAGAAATATCCAAAAAACTACACCGTTTTGATATTGATTATGATCGCCTAAAAACTCAGAATATTGAATTCGGAAACTTGTTTCTTGAATATTTTTCCTATCGGGGAGAAGTTCTTAATCAATATGTTCAGCCAAGATTAATGGATGCAGAAAGAGCCAAAGCCACCTTTAAGGAACATCGCCAACGTTTAAATCCATCATGTCCTTTGCCCATGAATAAGCAAACAGGAGATAAAAAAGCTCCAGCCTATTTAACCGGGTTAGTAAATATGCTTGTAGAGGAAAATGCACAAGGTCATTCTTGTGATTACGATCCCCAAAAGCTAACAACCATTACGCATAATGGTATGCCAGTGCGAACTCTAGCGAGGAGAGTTGATGGAGCATTCCCCAGTAGCCATAATCCTGTAGCTATTTGGGAAATAAAAGAGTATTACTACACAACAACTTTCGGAAGTCGCATTGCAGATGGAATTTACGAGACACTATTAGACGGTCTTGAATTACAAGAATTACATACCACAGAAGGAATTGATATAAAACATTATCTAATCGTTGATGCCCGTGATACTTGGTGGAAATTGGGAAAATCTTACCTTTGCCGCATCATTGATATGTTGCATATGGGGCTTTTGGATGAAGCACTATTTGGCTATGAGGTTGTTGAAAGATTACCGGGCCTTGTAAAAGAGTGGCTAAATAATTGAGTTAAAAACAAATTGATAGATACTAACTTCTAATACTCGATCTCTTCAATCCGCCAATCTTCGTTGCCCAGCACGGTCTTCAAGCGCGAGAGCATCTGCGGGCAGATCTTGGTCGTATCGTTCGGGAAGTCGATCATATGCCCCTTCTCGCCCTCATAAATCTGTAGCGTGAAACGGTCGCGCCCGGGGAAGGAGATCAAGACGCCGTGGATATTTTTCAGGCGGCGTTTATCGCGTTCCAGGCTGCCGTTCGGCTTCAGCGAAACCGTGATCAGGCGCGGCGCACGTTCGGGCTCCGGCTCCTCCTCCTTGAGATAGGTCGGCATGATCTTGCGCAACTCTTCAAAGGATTGACCGAAAGGCTGCGCCGTTGGCGCAGCGGGATCGCTCGCCTTTTCGGCTTGATTCCCCTCTTCAACTTTTTCCTCGACAACAGGCGCAGTCTCCTTAACCGGCGGCACAAACTGATCGGATTGATAGGTGATCTCCTGCCAATCATCGGGGAAAGCCTCTGGCATCGGCGGCATCCCCGCGAAGGGATCATCTTCTTCAAAGATAGGTGGTGGCGCTTGCTGAGCGGGCGGAGCTTGATAAGCTGCTGCGGGTTCGCTCACTTTTTGGGTAGGTGGCTTGGGTTTTGGTTTCGGGGCTTCCCGTTTGGGTTGGGCAGCTACCTTTGCCTTCCCCCCGCTTGCGGGGGGAGCAGAGGGGGGATTGGGAGCCTCTTCAAGGGCGGTCGTATTCGCTTCCGCTGCTGAAACGACCAGATCGAAATCCGTCCTGATCCGATCCACAAGGATTTTCGGGGGTGTGGAATTCGTATCCGCTTTGCCCTCGATGATGACGATCTTGCCCTCTTCGCAGAGTTCGCGATATTTCTGCCAAGTGCGTGGGAAGACGACCAGTTCGATCACGCCGTGCATATCGTCGAGGGTCACGAAACCCATCGACTTGCCGTTCTTGGTTTGGTAGGGGCGTACGCCTTGAATGAGACCGGCGACACGCAGGGTTTCTTCGTGGTTGGCTTCCATCAGGTTGGTCGATGAATAAGTGATGATCTTTTTCAGCGTGGTCTGATAGGAAGAGAGGGGATGGTCGGAGACATAGATGCCGATCAGCTCGCGTTCCCAATTCAGTTCGGTGCGCTGGTCAAGCTCTGGCCCGGGCGGGATTATGATCTCGTCGGTGGTGCCGGTGGCTGCCCCGAAGAGACTCATTTGCCCGTCGGCGATGGCTTTGAAATGTGTGCCGCTGACGCTGATAACGCGGTCGAGCGAATTGAGCAGGCTGCTGCGTGAACCAAACTTATCCAGCGCGCCGACTTTCATCATCGCTTCAAGGGCGCGTTTGCCGATGGCACGCAGATCGACCGAGCGGATGAAATCGTTGATGTCTGTAAACTCTTTATTTTCCTCTTCGCGCGCGGCGATGAGCGCATCCACAGGACCATGCCCCACGTTCTTGATCGCGCCAAAACCAAAACGGATGGCGGTTTTATCATCGGGCAGGTCTTCGATGGTGAAATCCCACTCGCTCTTATTCACATCGGGGGGCAAAATGTCGATGCCCATCTCGCGCGCGTTCGCGGCATAATGCGAGACCTTGGCGGAGTCACCATAAAAGACTGACATCAACGCAGTCAGGAATTCTGCCGGATAGTGGGCTTTTAGATAGGCCGTCTGCACGGCGATGGTGCCATAGGCTGCCGCGTGACTCTTGTTGAAACCGTAACGTGCGAATTCTTCCCAATCGTCGAAGATGGCGGTCGCGGTCTCGCGTTCGATGCCGTTCTTGACACAGCCCTCGATGAACATCGAGCGATGGCGTTTGATCTCTTTCTCTTTTTTCTTCGAGATCGCCTTGCGCAAATTATCCGATTCCGGTCCCGAATAGCCGCCCAACTCCACCGAGGTGCGCATGATCTGTTCCTGATAGATCGGAATGCCGTAGGTGGATTCAAAGATCGGCTCCATCATCGGATGACGGTAGGTCACTTCCTGACGTCCATTCATGCGCTCGATATAGTCCGGGATGAATTGCATCGGACCCGGTCTATAAAGCGCGACCATAGCGATAACATGGTCGAGCGTGGAGGGTTGCATCTTCACCATCCACCCGGTCATGCCGCCGCCTTCCAACTGGAAGATGCCCGCCGTATTTCCTTCACCGATAATTTCAAAGGCTTTTGGATCGTCGAGCGGAATATTTTCAAGATGATAAATTTTGCCGTAGCGTTTTTCGATCTGGGCTGCGGCGCGGGCAATGACGGTGAGCGTGGAAAGACCGAGAAAATCGACCTTGAGCATCCCCATCGCATCCAGGACGCCCATCTCGAATTGGGTGACGGTCTTGATCGGCGTATCTTCCGAGTTCGAGGTCGGGCGGTGGATGGGCAGATATTCGACGATGGGCTTATCGGCGATCACCACGCCCGCCGCGTGCGTCCCGGCGTTGCGGACCACGCCTTCCATACCGCGGGCGGTGTCGATCAATTCTCTGATATGCGGGGCAGAGTTATAGGCTTTCTTAAAATCGGGAATGTCCTTGAGCGCGCTTTCCAGCGTGACCGCTTTCCCGGCAACAGCGGGGATGAGTTTCGCAATGCGGTCCACTTCGTTGAGCGGAATATCCATCACACGCCCCACATCACGGATGGCAGCTTTCGCGCCCATCGTGCCAAAGGTGATGATCTGTGCGACCTTGTCGTCGCCGTACTTTTCGGCGCAGTATGCCATGATCTCATGCCGACGATCATCGCGGAAGTCGAGGTCGATATCGGGCATCGAGATACGCCCGGGGTTCAGGAAGCGTTCAAAGATTAGGTCGTGGTGAATGGGATCAATCAAGGTGATCTCAAGCGCATATGCCACAATCGAGCCTGCCGCCGAGCCGCGCGTGGTGTAAAGAATGCCGCGCTCCTGCGCTTCGCGGACGAGGTCCCACACAATAATGAAGTAAGCGTCGAAACCCATATTGTTAATGACGCCCAACTCGTAATTCAGTCGTTCGCGGATGACCTTGTCATCGGCGTGTCTGCCATAACGTTTTTCGAGTCCCATTTCACAGAGATGCCGTAGGTAGCTCTCTTCGGTATGTCCTTCGGGCACATCAAAATGGGGCAGGTGATATTCGGTGAAATCGAGATTGACATTGCAGCGCTCGGCGATCTCAAGCGTATTACTGAGCGACTCTGGCACTTCAGCAAAGAGATCGTACATTTCCTGCGGGGAGCGCAAATAGTAGGTTGGGTCGTCGCCGACCTTCATGCGGTCTTCGTCTTTTAGCAGAGAACCAGTCTGGATGGCGAGCAGCACATCCTGCAAACGGGCGTCGTCCATATTGATATAGTGGACATCGTTCGTGGCGACATATTTTGCGGAATAGCGGACGCCCAGCTCAAGGAGTTGGCGATTCAACTCGGTCAGCTCGGCGATATTATGCTGTTGCAATTCGACGTAGAATTTGTCTTTGCCGAAGACGTCGTAATACCAATTCATGCGTCGTACTGCTTCATCAGGATCTTCCTTGAGCAGCGCACGCGGAATTTCAGCGGACATACAGCCCGAGGTGCAGATCAGCCCCTCGGCATGGTCGGCGAGAAAGTTGTGGTCGATGCGGGGGTAGTAGTAGAAGCCTTCTGTTTGAGCCGCCGAAGCGATCTTGAGCAGATTCTGGTAGCCAGTTTCGTTCTCGGCAAGCAGTAAAAGGTGAGAAGATTTTTTGTCCAGTTTCGAGTCGCGGTCTGTCATCCCACGGGCTGCCATGTAGGCTTCCATTCCGATGATGGGTTTGATCTCTTCTTCCTTGGCCGCATCATAGAATTCCTTCACGCCAAACATGGTCCCGTGATCGGTGATGGCGACAGCGGGCATATCCATTGCTTTGGCAGCTTTAACGAGCTTCTTGATATTGCTCAAGCCATCAAGCAGGGAGTATTCGGTATGGACGTGAAGGTGGGCAAAGGACATGAAATTGGTTTGTAAATAAAAGGAAGGTGATGGTTTATGATTTTTTTTAGGCAACGAATAAATCAAAAAGATTATAGCATGGCGTTTATTTTTAGAACCTATGTTTTACTTAAAAAATGAAATGTTTTAAGGTTTGAAAATAAATCTGTATAATGAGACTAAAGACTCAGAAAAAGGAGAAATAGAATGGCAGACAAACCCGAACGTGATATTGAAAAGGTCTACTCGACCAAAGAGATCGTCGACAAATTGCGCCGTTTAGCTGATTCGCTGGAAGCTGGCAAAGCCTTTCAGATCCAGGTCGCTGGAGAGCGAATCTATATCCCCGCCAGTGCCGAATTCAGCATCGAGCACGAACGCTCGGATGACGACGAGGAACTGGAATTCCAGTTGAAGTGGTGATCAGATAAATATGAAAAGACCTCCGCTTATTATCAAATATGCGGAGGTCTTTTTTGATACACAAGATTCTAATGCTTAAATATTTTCCCTGAGATCACCCCGCGCAAGGTTTTCACGAAGACTGTTGTCCAAATGACAAGGAACCCAGCTAGAGCCGTCATCCCGACCCAGACAAAGAAATTCCCCCCGATGGCTTGATGGACAACGCCCGTCGAGACGATAAATGCTCCGAGCGGGAAGGTGAATGCCCACCAACTCATCGCGAAAGGTATGGTCATTTTTTTGTGGTGTTTGAGCGTGACCATCACAGCGAGAATGAGCCACAAGAGCGCAAATCCCCACAGGCTGACGGCAGCCGCTTTGGACATGATGCTGAAAACCCCTTTTGCTGTATCGGATGCGCCAAAGAAGAGCATCAGCGGCTGGACGATCTTGATCGAAATGATGGCTAAGATGGCGGTCGGGGCGATGCCGATCCAGATGGTCGGGGCGAGGTGGGCGGGCAGCAGGTCGTGGGAGATGTATCGGGTGAAGACAGCGCCCATTACAAAGATGAAGAGCAAGCTTCCAACCCCGAGAAAGATGAGGCTGGCGATCAGGTTAATTGTCCCGAGCGTTTCGCCTGCGTAGGCTGTTGCGAGGCTGCCACCCAGCACAGGGACGATCAGCGCGGAGACGGGCGGGATCAGCCATCCCATATTGGCGATTTTTAGATCCACGCCGGGTTTCATGAAGTTGATATTGAGAATGGTAAAGGCAAAGTAGGTGATCCCCGCTGTGCCGAATATCCACAAAAATTGCAGGAAGGGCAGGAGAATTTCTTCGGGGAGGAAGTGCGGGGCTTTTTCGAGAGCGATGCCGATGATGATGAGCGAGATCGGCATGGTGGGGTAGAAGGAGCCGAAAACGGGATGATTCAGGTCGGCGCGAACGCGGTCGAAATAGAGGAACCAACGCATGATCCAGGGGACGAAGATGATGCCGAAAAGCAGTACAGCCAACCCCAAAAAGAAGTAGCGTAAAGCTTCTTGAAGGGGAATGTAGTCTTGAAAAACGAAGACTGCAACAACCGCGACAGCTGTCCCCATAACCGAGGCGAACCAGCCCGGGGCAAAATTTTGAATAATATCTGCTTTGAAATTGAGTTTTTCAGACATAGCAGCTCCTGCACTTGAGATTCATTTATTGAGATGCAAAAAGCAGGGGATAAGTTTCATCTTTAAGTTGACATTCTGTGTTTTTTATATTATTCTAATTCTAGAATAATATAAGGATAAAAAATGACGAACGCAGAATTGGCCATACTCAGTCTTGTTGCCGAAGTGCCCCGCCACGGCTACGAGATCGAACAAGTCATCGAAGAACGCGGGATGCGCGAGTGGACGGAGATCGGCTTCTCATCCATCTACTATTTGCTCAAAAAGTTGGAGAAGGATGGATTGGTCGAGAGCGAGCTCGTCCCCACAGGCGGACGGGGTAAAGCGCGTCGTATATACACCGCCACCGAAAACGGACGTGCATCACTGCTGGCTTCCACGCTGGAGGCGTTATCTACGCCCCAACCGAGTTACCCTGCAATCCTGCTCGGGCTGGGCAACCTGCCTCTCGTTTCTGCCGAGCAAGCCAAATCCGCGCTCGAAACGTATCAAGCGAATATCGAGCAGAAGCTGGACGAATTGTCTGCCAAGCTCGAAGCCCAGCGCCCGTTGCCATCCCATGTCGAGTTGCTTTTCGATCATAGTGTGCAGATGCTCGCTGCTGAGAAAGCTTGGGTCGAAGGTGCGATCCACAAAATGGGAGACGAGGTCTAAATGGGATATTTGCTCCTGGAAGGTGGTGCGGAGTTTGGCGGCGCGATGCGTGAACCCGACTTGGCTGCCATCAAATTAGCAGGCGGCATAGATGCGCCGATTCGCATCATCCCCACTGCTGCCGCGCCGGATAATAACCATCAACGCGCAGGCGGGAACGGCGTGCGCTGGTTCAAATCGTTAGGCGCAACCGACGTGGTCTCCTTGCCCTTGATCGATGATACAAGTGCGAATGATACTGAAATTATGTCCGCACTGCGGGGGGCAAAGCTGATCTATATGTTGGGCGGTTTCCCACATTATCTTGGACAAACACTTCTGAACAGCAAAGCTTGGGATGCTGCCCTCGAAGCATACGAAGCAGGTGCAGTCATCGCTGGCTCAAGTGCCGGGGCGATGGTGACGTGCGAGTTTTACTTTGACCCTCGTGCAGGAAAAGTGGAACGCGGTTTGAACCTCCTGTCGAATATCTGTGTGCTGCCCCATCACAATACCTTTGGCAAGAAATGGGCCGAAAATCTGCGCGCGCTCTTGCCTGATGCAACCCTGCTCGGCATCGAGGAGCGTACCGGCATGTTGAGTGCTGGCTCAAATTGGCAGGTCTTGGGCGCCGGGAGTGTGGCACTTTATCGCACCGGTCAAATGGAAGAATATAAAGCAGGGCAAGAATTTACCCTATAGATAAGTGAACGGAGTAAAAAATGGAAAAAGTTGATTTCAAAAAAACGCTGAAACATCTCTACGGCCCGAAGAAGAAATTCGAGATCGTTGATGTGCCCGAGATGCAGTTCATCATGGCAGATGGGCACGGCGATCCAAATACAGCACAGGAATACAAAGATGTGGTCGAGGCGCTTTATGCTGTGGCGTATAAGATGAAGTTCATCTCCAAGAAGAAACTCGAGAAGGATTACACCGTCCCCCCGCTCGAGGGGCTTTGGTGGGCGGAAGATATGACCACTTACCTGACGCGCGACAAATCATCCTGGGATTGGACGATGATGATCATGACGCCTGAGTGGATCACGGATGAGATATTTGATGCGGCTGTAGCGGAGGTGCGTAAAAAGAAAAATCCCGCAGCGTTGGATAAAGTACGTTTAGGACGCTACAACGAAGGGCTTTCGGTGCAGATCATGCACATCGGCTCATACGATGATGAAGGCCCGACCATCGCTACTCTGCATAAGGAGTTTTTGCCTGAAAATGGACTAACCGAGAACGGTAAACATCACGAGATCTACCTCAGCGATCCACGCCGCGTTGCGCCCGAAAAGCTGAAGACAGTGCTCAGGCAGCCGGTGAAGAAGAAGTGAACAGTGGGAAGTCTTCAGTTGTCAGTGTTCAGTACTCAGGAAAGGCGTCGCGTTTGCGGCGTTTTTCTTTTCCGTTCCCGTTTGTTTTTACGGAAGCAATATGCGACAATTTGTTCAAGCAATCGTTGGCATTGAAAGGAGGTTCAAATGGCACAAGCAGGAATTCACGGTTTGGTTGGTATGGTTGCCCGCAAGTGGACGCGGCGAAAAGAATGGCTAATCTTAGGGATCGTACTTGGGAATATGCTCCCAGATATGGACGCATTAGCCGTTGCCTATGCCACACTCTCGGGGGTGGACTCGCATGGTCTACATCGGACATTTAGTCATAGTGTTCCCTTCATTCTTGGGTTGATTTTGATCTTTTACCTGATCTCTGTGGCAACAAAACGACCGCGTATTGGCAATTTGGGGCTGGGATTGGGCATCGGGATGTTGATGCACTCCCTGCTTGACCTGCTCATCTGGTTCCGTGGGGTGGAATTATTCTGGCCCTTCTACGGTGAGATCAATTTCTGGCACGGGTATACCCCACCAGCGTGGTGGCATAATACCTTTGAGTCTGCCGCCGAGTTTTTGTTGATCGCGGTCTTCTTCCTGCTCTTGGCATCTTTGGCACGCAAGCAAGGCACAGATGGAGACTTTCTCAAGAAGTTGAAAGGCTGGATTTGGTTCCAATTAGCCTTGTTTCTTATCTTCCTTGTGCTGGTCTACACTTGGGATGGATATTTCATCCCCTACGGGGCAATGTATATTCTCTCACTTGGGCTGGCACTGGGCGTTACCATTCGTATGCGTGATACGATCGAAGCAATAGCTTAAACAGGAAACTTTAGGTCTCTTTTCTCGTATAATATCTATATGATCCACACCTATCAACTCGAAGGCATTCCCCTCCAAACCGGCGACATCATCTGTACGATGAACGGCAAACCCGACATTCTGCCCGGCGAATTCTGGCTGCTCGTCGGGCGTCTTGTTCCTGGTGACGTGGATCATGTTGCCATCTTTCTTGGTCCTGACGGGCGCTGTATTGAATCTGGCTCACGAGGAGTGAATCTTTTCCATCTAACAGACGGGATCTGGGATGCCGAGATGATGACAAAAGAGCGTGGATTGCTAATCGATACTTTTTACGGAGTTTCCTATCCACTGGCGGGACTGGAGCTTGGCGAAGAGGAAGAAACCCTGATGCGGATGAAGGTCGCTGAGTATGCGCTGGCACAGGTCGGGAAGTCCTATAATCTCAACTTCCTGAACGCCGAAAGCGAAAAATCTTTCTATTGCAGTCAGTTGGCGTACAAAGCCTACGAACAGATCGGGATTGATTTAAACACCGGCTTGGCGATGGAACAACTCCCCGGTACGAATGAGATCATCTATCCCCAGGAAATATGGGATGGCTTTCCGCACAAAGCAGCACAAAAAGCCGAGACTCTTGCTAAAGAGAGATAAAAGAAAAAACCCGAAGCATAAGTGCTTCGGGAAATGAATAAAAATCATTACTCTCCCCTAAATTCCGTTTTTAGAATTTGCCCTAAAGGATGCTACGCAAGGGGAGATGCCCTTCAGGGCAGAGGGGGCTATTTTGGCGCCAACAGCACCGCCTCCCCATCCAGCACGACTACATCATCCTGATTTTTGCAGACTGTCTCTAGCGTGACGATGGGTTTCCGCTCGTGCATCTTGATGACTGTCACTGTTGCCGTGATCGTATCATCGAGGTAGACCGGTGCGCGGAAGTTAATCGTCTGCCCAAGATAGATACTCCCCTCGCCGGGGAGCTTGGTGCCCAGCACAGCCGAGATCAAGCCGGCGGACAACATGCCGTGCGCGATCCGCTTTTTGAATTGGGTTTGGGCAGCATATTCTTCGTCCAAATGAACGGGATTTTTATCACCGGAGATGGCTGCAAACTTGCGCACATCTTCATCGGTAAAGGTTTTGGTCAGGGAGGCGCTATCGCCGATCTTTAACATGGGGAACTCCTGTAGATTTCAAAGATAGCTTTATTATGGCAGGGTTTTGTGATCGTGTCTATTCCTTGTAGAGCTTTCGTTCAAGGATATATACGTCGCACCAAAATGACGCGAATCTGCCTTTCGACAGCTACAAAACTTGTCGATAAACATCTTTTTGTCGAAATTGGTGTGACATATCCTCTGCCCTTGTGGTTTACTGATTAGCCGCCCGCTGATACAATCCAACCTGTTATTCTAATGAAAAGAGACAAAATCTTCATGATGTACAACTTCCGCCTTTTCTGGCGCATGACCTATCGTTCCTTCTTCAAAACAGCCAACACCCCCGGTCGACTGACACCCAAACGCATCTTTTTTTTGGCACTCTTCTATATCGTGTGGCCCCTCGTTACCATCTTCAACTGGATCTGCTTCGGGCTCGACGACATCTTTTTCCCCGCCTATAAAAAACAGCCCATCGAGAAGCCGCTTTTTATTATCAGTAACTTTCGCAGCGGCTCTACTTTTTTGCATCGTCTCCTCTCCCATGATTCGCAGAATTTCACCAGTATGCGCACCTGGGATATTTACATCACCCCGTCTATTACCCAAAGAAAGATTGTAAACGGTATCAAGTTCCTCGATAGTTTGATCGGGAATCCCATCCGCCGCCTGATCCTCGCCATCGACAAAGCCGGTCTCCAAAAAGTGGATATCCATCCCATATCCTTCCTCGAGCCGGAAGAGGACGAGAATATCCTCATGCACAATTGGTCGAGCCTTTTGGTTTCGTTCCTTTTCCCCTTTTTGGATGAACTGCCCCCGTATCAATACTTTGACCGGGACTTGCCTCCGCGCGAAAAGCAGAAGGTGATGACCTTTTACAAGTCGATGCTACAGCGCCACCTCTACGCGACCGGTATCCCCTACTTTGTTTCCAAGAACCCGTCATTTAGCGCCAAGATCGCCACGCTGAAAGAATTCTTCCCCGATGCGCGCATTATCTACCTCGCGCGTAATCCCCTCGAAATGCTGCCCTCCACTGTTTCGTGGCTCAACTATGCCTGGAACGTATTTAGCGAACCCGCAGAGAAATATATCTATGTCGATGAGATCTGTGAGTTCTCACAACATTGGTATCGTTACCCCCTCAGCTATCTTGACGAGAACCCATCCGCTAATCATCTCATCCTGCCCTACGAAGATCTGATCAACGATCCCATCGGCATCATTCGGCGTTTCTATGAGCAATTTGGTTATACCGATCACCACGACCTTGATGAGGCCTTTATGGAAGGTATCAAAGCCACCGAAGCCCGCCGTAGCGCACATAGATATTCCTTCGAAGAGATGGGCTTCACCCGCGAAGGGATCATCGAAACCTACGCTTATATCTTCGAGCGCTTCGGCTTCGACAAAGGCGAACCGGAGCCTGTGGAACTTGAAGCCATCCCCGAAGCGGCGGATTAATTTCATCCCCTCCCTCAAGCATGTCTGAGGAGAGGGTCTTTTTTAGTTGAAGTACCTTGAATATGATAAGAAAATGGCTACAATTTCTGGGGATCGGTCTCCTGACCGCAGCCATTGGGGAATTGCAATTTTCTGTCTTCCTGCGCGGCGATTGGGAGAATTTCTTCGGCTCTCTTTTCTTTAACGCCTTTTATCTCACTTTTGCCGCGATTGGCGTCCATCTGATGATTAGGTATTTAGGCAGAGATAGGCGAACTTTGAGGGGTATCATTTTTCTATATGGCTTTTTCGGTTTGATGATCGAATGGTTCCTGATCGGTAACTCCCCCTGGCAGAATCCTGCCGCTAATCAACTCGCGATGTTTGCCTACTGGGTTTCGATGGTGTTGACCCCGATCATTTTCCTGGATGACGTTTCTCAAATTTCCAGGCTCAAAAGAAGATTGGTCAGGTATGGAATCGGCTATACTTTTATTGCCCTGCTGGGGCAGTTATTACCGGCAGGTGATCTGCATTTTCTCTATCATATCTGGTTATTTATTCTAGGCTATCTGATTTTCTTTGCCTTATCCGCTTTGGGATATTGGCGCGCACTGGAAAACTAAAATAAAAGGAGACTTTCCTATGAAAAAACTAATTCCCTTCATAATTCTATTTTCCCTGCTTCTGGCTGGTTGTGTGAAGAAGACACCGCCTCCCGCAGAATTTGACGTGAACGGTACCTGGACTTTCCGCATGTCTGAGCACTATGAGCAGGAGACCACCTACGACACCGGCACGATCACCTTCACGGGTGAGATGAATGGTGGCGAGTTCACCCTTGTCAGCGATAACGGGCTTGAACATACTGGCACCTACATCGTCAGCGGGATCGCCTTCAGTTTCGAGACCGACGTCGATTTCATTATTCAAGGCAGTTTCCCTGACGAAGACAATCTCTTCGGCACCTGGGAGACCGACACCACCGGTGGTCTCTGGACAGCCGAGAGACAATAGCAATACTCCTCCTCCAAATTCCGAAACAGAATGTGGGGGAGGCTGGGAGGGGGCGAAAAAAGAACGATAAATAGTATTCAAAAGATTTCATCCATTTGCCAAAAGGAGCCTCCCATGAACCTCAAACCTGACCTGCACATCTTCCGCGACAAGAATGGCACGCCTCACATCGAAGCCGAGACCTTTGACGACATGTTCTGGGGACAAGGCTTCTCCCACGCGCAAGATCGCGGTGTGCAAATGTTAATGATGCGCATTTTAGGGCAGGGGCGTCTTTGCGAGCTGCTCAACGATAGCGATGAAAGCCTCGGCATTGATAAATTCTTCCGACAGATGAATTGGCATAGCAACCTGAGCCACGAGTTCGATAAACTCGAAGAGAAATATCAGGGCTATTTGCAGTCCTACGCCGATGGCGTCAATGCCGCCTTTGCGGAAAAGACTCCCTGGGAATATAAGCTCCTTGGCTATAAACCATCAAAATGGACAGCCAACGACTCGATCATGATCTCGCGCATGGTCGGCTATTTGACCCTCGCACAGTCGCAAGCCGAGATGGAACGTCTTTTCGTCGAGATGGTGCAAGCCGATATTTCACAAGAAAAGCTTGAAGAACTTTTTCCCGGCAATCTCGGCGAACTCGATATTGATCTCCTCAAAAAGGTGCAACTTGGCGAGCGCATCGTTAATCCCTCTTCGCTTTGGGATATGGGCGCACCGCGCATGATGGCATCCAACAATTGGGTCATCGGTGGTGCGCGCACCAAATCGGGGAAGCCCATCGTCGCCAACGATCCGCATCTCGAAGTCAATCGCCTGCCCAACGTCTGGAGCGAGATCGTGCTTTCCGGCGGCGGTCGCTATCTGATGGGCGGCACCATGCCCGGCGCGCCCGGCGTCCTCACCGGTCGCACGCCCGATATCGCCTGGGGCGTCACCTACGCCTTCGTCGATGCCGTCGATTCGTGGATCGAAGATTGCAAGGATGGCAAATATCGCAAGGAAGGCGAGTGGTACGATTTCCACGTCCGCACGGAGACGATCAAGCGTAAAAAAGCAGATGATGTGAAAGTGGATTTCTACGAAAACGAGCACGGGGTCTTGGATGGAAACCCGCATCGCCCCGGACTTTATCTTGCTACGCGTTGGACGGGTGCAGATTCGGGAGCGGTCACCTTCCGTGCCCTTTTCGATATGGCTACAGCATCTACCGCTAAAGAAGGGATGGACGTGATCGGGCAAGTCGAGACAGGCTGGGATTTCGTCATCGCAGACATGGCGGGAGATATAGGATTCCAAATGACAGGCAAAGTTCCTAAACGCCGAGCAGGTATAAGTGGGTTCGTCCCGCTCCCCGGCTGGGATGCGAAAAACGATTGGGATTCCTACATCCAGGTAAATGAGATGCCACGCATCTTAAATCCAAAATCCAATTTCTTTTCCACCGCAAACAACGACCTGAACAAGCACGGGAAGATTCCGCCGATCAATATGCCGATGGGCTCCTACCGTGCCGAGCGGATCGACGCGCTGCTGGCCGAGAAGGATGATTTTACGGTGGAGGATGTTTTCGCGATGCACGCCGACCTCTACTCGCTGCAAGCCGAGCATTTTATGGCGATCCTGCGCCCGCTGCTGCCGAATACGCCGCAAGGGGATATTCTGCGCGAATGGGATTTCTGCTACGACGCCGAGTCGCAGGGTGCCTATTTATTTGAAGCGTTCTATAAGGAACTTTACCGTGAAGTCTTCGGACGGAACGGCTTTGGCAAAGATGCACTCGATTTTCTCTATGACGAGACGGGCACCTTCATCGACTTCTACCAAAACTTTGACCGCGCCCTGCTGGCGGAGAAATCCAGCTGGTTTGGCGACCTGAACCGTGAGGAGCTGTATCGCAAGGTGGCGGTGAAGTCCTTGAATATCGAAGCCAAAACCTGGGGCTCGGGCCAGCAATATATGATGAGCCATATGCTCTTCGGCGGGACCTTCCCATCCTTCCTGGGCTTTGACCGGGGGCCCATCACCGGCGTGGGCGGACGAGCGACCATCAACCAGGGGCAGATCTATCAAAGCGCCGGACGCACGACCACCTTCTTCCCTTCGCTGCGCATGGCAACCGACTTGTCAGAAGAGAAACTTTATTCTTGTTTAGCGGGCGGTCCCAGCGATAACCGCTTCTCGAAATGGTATGTCTCCGATCTGGAGAATTGGCTGAATTATCGCTATAAGGTGACGGAGCCAGAAAATAACGAAAAGAACGGTTGATACTTGTATGGTTGACATTGATCATTCTAAATTAAGTGAGAAGCAACGAACAGAACTTACGGCTGCAGAAGCTTTCCTTGCAATCTACAACCAACGCAAAAACTCCTCCTTCGAACCTGTAGAAGTCGAAGATGTACCTGATATTAGATGTACAGATTCTCGTACAGGAAAAATATTAGAGATAGAGGTCACTTTGCTTGTGGATAAGCCAGATGATGTTCCATACTTGCTTGATCGCATAAAGGTTCCCGATGAGTTTTCTCCACAGCGTGTGGTTGATTTTAGGAGAGACGTGATCCCGCGACTTGCTAGTCAGCTAGAAGAAAAACTTCTATCGAATTATGGAGCGCATACTGCACTTCTAATCCGGCAGGTTGGTCCACTTTGGACAACTACAGATTGGGAACGCGAAGCTCCATTAGTTGTCTCTAAGATACTCAAGGATTGCGAGAAGGTTTATGGTATGGGGATATGGATTCTCTGTAGCAAAACAAAGAGTGCTCCGGTGTCTAACGATCTGTTTGCATTATATGATCCAGATGTCGGCATGATCGAGTCCAAGCCTACAATTGCCCAAAACGAGCATATGATTGGCAGAGTTACATGGGAGAACAACATACTTCCTGATTTCGATGAATTTACTAAACGAGATGATGTTGATCCAGTCATTCGTATTGATTCGCCTCATAGCTGTGAATACGCAATCTTGATCGCATTTCTACATAGTGAGCCAGAAGATTTGCGGGAAGAGGCAATAAATTTCTACAGGATGCAGATGGTTTTCTATTGTCCATGCGGAGAAGGTTCAGCCCGGCTAATAGGAAATTGGATTAAATATTAGAGATTGACTTGGAAAATCATCATGGATATTTAGAAATGATATGCAAAACTTCACCATCAACTTTAGGCACTGGAGGCTTGGCAAAATGAAACTTTCTTCGAGTTTGAGTGACGAACAACGAGTCTTAGCCGTAGAAGACGAG
Source organism: uncultured Anaerolineaceae bacterium (assembly GCA_964487745.1). Taxonomy (GTDB): domain Bacteria; phylum Chloroflexota; class Anaerolineae; order Anaerolineales; family Villigracilaceae; genus Desulfolinea. Next base: position 17,314 of record CAZASG010000064.1, read on the forward strand.
TACGTCGCGGCTGAGATTAGCCGAGATGAAGCCACACTTCGTCGGATTTTGGATGATCGATTTGTGTTCAACGTAAATAACGGCACGACCTCGGGCAAGGCTGAGTTGATCGCGAGCATTCTTGGTTGGAATATGACCGGGCAAACGATCACCGAGCGAACAGTATTGGTCGATGGCGACACGGCGGTAATATGCGGCACAACTGAGTTACGCTTTTCTTCTGATAGTGGGGAGGATACAAAGTCTCTTCTGCGGTATACCGCGACCTATGTGAAACGGCAAGATGAATGGCGGTTTATAGCACTGCACATGGCTGGGCATGATGCTCAGAAATAGTTGGCCATCCTTCATACACTGATACAACTTAAGAACTTGCAGCCTTCCCTAAAGGGATGGGGAATATGCTGAACCTGATATTATCTGCTCCTGCTCAAATAATAGCCCATAGAGACCACATATGAAAAAAGAACGGATCATCGCGATCGACGCCCTGCGCGGCTTTGCCCTGCTTGGCATCCTGTTAATGAATATGTCCAGCTTTGCCATGCCCAGCGCTGCCTATTCCAGCCCAACGGTCTATGGTGGCGATGACTTCTGGAATCGTCTGGTCTTTGGTCTCAGTCACATTTTTGCCGACCAGAAAATGATGGGTTTATTCTCAATGCTCTTTGGAGCCAGTGTGTTGTTGGCAACAAGCAATATCGAAAAACGGGGAGAATCTCCTTTTAAATTCTATTACTCACGCAATTTCTGGCTCCTGATCTTGGGATTTCTTCACAGCATCCTGCTGTGGGATGGCGACATCTTAATGGTCTATGCGCTATGCTCGTTCGTCCTATACTGGTTCCGTAAAACATCGCCAAAATGGCAACTGGTATGGGGGTTACTTGTCTTTCTTATCCCCTCACTGTTTAGCTTGTGGGCAAACAGCGTCGTACAGCCGACCAACATCACCTATTATCAAAGCTATGGCGAAGTATCTCAAGCAGAGATAGACGATGAACTTAGCCATTACCGTGACCCTTACATCGATCAAGCCCTTTATCGTCTGAGTTATTATGACTGGCTAGAGGATCCATCAAATTCGACTAGTGAAGCATTCCCTGGATCACCTCGGGCCAAGGCGGATGAACTGGTGGATCTAAACGACAGCCTTGAATATTTCTTCAGAGCCTTCGGCTTAATGCTGGCAGGGATGGCTTTATACACCTGGGGAATCTTCAGTGCTCAGCATAGCAAAGCTTTTTATAAAAGGATGGCGTTAGTGGGATTCGGTATCGGATTACCATTTGCGATCTTTAGTCTGTACCAATACAATATGCACAATTGGCGTGGACCTTATACGCTCTTCATCGCTTCCATCCCCAATAATATCGCCACTCCACTCATTGCTTGTGGGTATGTTGCCCTTATCATGCTGTGGAGTCAATCGGGACATCTTCCCGGTCTCCACAAGCGCTTGGCTGCAGTGGGGCGCATAGCGCTGACCAACTATATAGCCCATTCGTTGATCAGCACTTTTCTTTTTTACGGCTTTGGCTTGAGTCTGTTTGGCTATCTTGATCGTATTCAACAAATTCTTGTTATTCTCGCTATCTGGATATTCCAACTTATTACATCGTTATGGTGGCTGGAGCGTTTCCGATATGGACCCCTAGAGTGGCTGTGGCGCTCTCTGACCTATGGGCGTTTACAACCATTACGAATAGAGACTAACTGAGAAATTTTCATTCAACAGTGTTAGCTGCCAATACTGAAAAATGCGTAGCTGATTTGTGAGCGTAATATGCAAAACTTCATCATCATCCTAACCCTCCTCCTGATCGGCATGGGAGTCAAACACCTCTCCATCTTTCCCAAAGAGACAGGGAATGTGTTAAATTTGATTATTATCTACATCTCATTGCCTGCATTGTTCTTGCAGCAAATCCTTTAAGACTCAATAATGCTCAAAGATCAGGTTCGCAGGAAGTGGGCAGCTATGTGGTATGATGAATGATATCCTAAGTTGATAACCAAATTCAACATCCTGATTATCACCACTTTCCAATTGGACATAAATGAAGGGGACTTTGACGTGGAATTCAAGTTTATGCTTCCAATAAACCTAGATCAAATAACTACTAGAATTTAATAAACTAGAAGGAGCAATTAGATGGACATCGTATTGTTTATAGTATTTTTCGGATTAATTATCTTCGCCTCAGGTGTAAAGATCCTCAGGCCTGTAGAAGTCGGAATTGTCGAATTTCTGGGCCGGTATTCAAAAACTGCCAGCGCCGGTTTTAACTGGATCATACCTTTTCTCTCGAAAATGTATCGCATAAACATAACAGAGCGCCGAGTAGACATTGATCCACAATCAATTATTACAAAAGACAAATTAAATGCCGTAGTTGATGGCTTTATACACCTGGGGAATCTTCAGTGCTCAGCATAGCAAAGCTTTTTAT
>CAZASG010000065.1:0-18577 GCA_964487745.1 uncultured Anaerolineaceae bacterium
CCGTGAAGGCGGTCTGACCGTCGGCGCTGGCGTCATTACCAAAATTATTGAATAATAGGTGTCTAAATGGCTAAACAGAAAATCCGTATCCGCCTCAAGGCTTACGACCATCGTGTTCTTGATCAATCTGCAAAACGCATTGTAGACACCGCAGAACGCAGCGGCGCCCATGTTGTTGGTCCTGTACCCTTGCCAACAAAGAAAGAACGGTTTACAATACGTCGTTCGCCGTTCATTGACAAAGATTCTCATGAGCATTTTGAGATCCGCACGCACAATCGTTTGATTGATGTTCTGGATCCTGAATCAAAAACGATTGATATGCTAATGCGGCTTAATTTGCCTGCAGGCGTGGATATTGAGATCAAAATTTAGTTAGCGCTATTTCTTTTATGCCATAGCACCATCACAACGTGTATTGCTGGCTGAAAAAAGCAAAGCCAGCAATTTCGTTGTGTGCAAGATGGTAACGTAAGAGTTAGCTTGTGAGCAGACCAAAAATAAATGCTCTGTAGCAAGTTAGCTGACTGTGTTACTGAAGAGATGATGCAGCCAGGCCCGGCTGACAGTCTCAATAAATTTCTTTGAAGGAGAAAACTGAAATGTTGAAAGGGCTGATTGGAAAGAAGATCGGTATGACCCAGATCTTTGACGAAACCGGCGTTGCTTTGCCGGTGACAGTCATTGAGGCTGGGCCTTGCTTTGTTACACAGGTACGCACTCACGAAGTTGATGGCTACTCTGCTGTACAGCTTGGCTTTAGTGAAGTAAGTCCGAAACGTTTGACAGGTGGACAACGTGGACATCTTAAAGCCAGTGATTCACCCCCTCTACGCTTTTTGCGTGAATTTCGTATTAAATCCCCCGAAGTTGCTGTTGGCGACAAGATCACAGTTGAAAACTTTGAAATTGGCGAACGTGTTGATGTTACCGGCACGAGCAAAGGTAAAGGTTTTCAGGGTGGTATGAAACGTCATGGCTTTGGCGGCGGACCCAAAACACACGGTCAATCTGACCGCCAGCGTTCCCCCGGTTCTGCTGGGGCTGGCAGCACTCCTGGGCGTGTTTTCAAAGGAAAACGCATGCCTGGGCAAATGGGGAATGTCCGTGTGACCTCACAAGGGCTTAAGGTTGTTCTGGTTGATGCAGAACGAAACCTGCTCGGTGTTATGGGTTCTGTACCCGGCGCGAAAGGTGGCTTGGTAGTCATCAAGGGCGCACGCAAGCAATAGCGCAGGGAATTGGAGCAAATATCATGAAAGTAGATCTTGTAAATATTGAGGGTAAGAAACTTCGCCAGGTTGAATTGCCAGCTGAAGTTTTCGAGGCCCCAATTAATGTAGATTTGATGCACCAAGCCTACGTACGTCAAATGGCGAACGCGCGCTTGGGTACGCACAAGACCAAATCCCGAGGTGAAGTTTCTGGCGGCGGTCGCAAACCGTGGCGTCAGAAAGGAACCGGTCGTGCTCGTCAGGGTACTATCCGTGCCCCGCAATGGGTTGGTGGTGGACGTGTTCACGCCCCGCGACCTCGTAGCTATGACAAGAAAATGCCACGAAAAATGCGTCAGGCAGCTTTGCGCTCCGCTCTTTCTGTAAAAGCATCGGAAGAAAGCATCGTTGTTGTGGACGAACTCGTATTGACCGAGCCCAAAACCCGCCTGATGGTAGAGGCTTTGGGGAAACTGGTTGGTGATGCAAGCGCACTTCTTCTCCTGCCTGCAAAGGATCAGGAATACGAAGTTGCCATGCGCACTGCTGACAATATTTCAGATGCAAAAGTTTTACTTGCAGGCTATCTTAACATCCGTGATTTACTCGGATTTGATAAAGTAGTAGTCTCGCTCAAAACTTTGGATGCGCTGAAAGCACATTTGGGATAGAGGAGAACAGCGATGACTACAATTTACGATGTGCTCCGTCGCCCGTTGGTAACTGAAAAAACGAATTACCAACTTAATAAGTTGAATCAATACACTTTTGTTGTTAGTGATGATGCAACAAAGGCGATGGTAAAAGAAGCTGTTGAAACGATCTTTGACGTGAGTGTGACACGCGTGAATATCATGCGTACTGCTGCTAAACGCAATGTCCGCGCCCGTTCCCGCCGTTTGATGGTGCGTAAGCCTGGCGTAAAAAAAGCGATTGTTACTTTGGCTGATGGCGATACGATTGAAATCTTTGAAGGTGTACAGTAATGGCAGTAAAAAAATATAAACCTACAACACCCGGTCGACGTGATATGACGGGATATACGTTTGAAGAGATCACGAAATCGACCCCCGAGCGTTCTTTAATTATCCCCCTTCGTAAAAAAGGCGGACGTAACGCTCATGGTCGTGTGACCGTACGCCATCGTGGTGGTGGACACCGCCGCTTCATCCGCATAGTTGATTTCAAACGCGATAAAGTTGGTGTTCCTGCTCGAGTGGCAGCAATTGAATACGATCCGAATCGAACCGCTCGCTTGGCGCTCCTTTTCTATGCAGATGGTGCAAAACGCTATATTATTGCTCCGCTGGGTGTCAAGGTTGGCGATACGCTTATGTCTGGTCCCGAAGCTGAAATTCGGGATGGCAACAGCTTACCGATTTCTAACATTCCCGTCGGTACGATGATCCACAATATTGAAATGAAAGAAGGCAAAGGTGGACAAATGGTTCGTTCAGCAGGTGCTTCTGCGCAGTTGCTGGCGAAAGAGGGCGATTATGCCCAGATCCGCTTACCTTCTGGTGAAGTTCGCCTGATTCGTCAAGGTTGCTATGCAACAATTGGACAGGTCGGCAATGTTGATCACAGCAATATTAAACTTGGTAAAGCTGGACGCAAACGCCACATGGGCATCCGCCCGACAGTGCGTGGCTCTGCGATGAACCCGAACGATCATCCTCATGGTGGTGGTGAAGGTCGCCAACCGATCGGTATGCCTGGTCCCAAGAGCCCTTGGGGTAAACCGACCTTGGGTTATAAGACCCGCCGGAACAAAGATACCAACAAGTATATTGTGCGCCGCCGTAATAAAGGCAAACGGTAAGAGTAAGCGAGGATTTAGTTATGTCACGTTCGTTGAAAAAGGGTCCTTATATTGACCCGAAACTACTCGTAAAGATTGATGCCATGAACCAGAAAGGCGAAAAGAAAGTTATTCGCACCTGGAGCCGGGCTAGTGTTATCTTCCCTCAGATGGTTGGTCATACGATTGCAGTCCATGATGGTCGACGTCATGTACCGATTTATATCACTGAGAACATGGTTGGTCATCGATTGGGCGAATTTGCTCCCACTCGAACCTTCCGTGGTCACTTGGCGTAGCGGCAGGAGTTGGAAAAATGGCTACTCAAGATATTCGCGCTAAACTGAGTTATTTCTCAGTATCTGCTCAGAAGGTTCGCCTTGTGCTTGACCTGGTTCGTGGCAAAGATGCTGTTGAAGCACTCGAGATGTTGCGCTTTGTACAGAAACGCTCCGCAGAGCCAGTCCGTAAACTGTTGGCCTCTGCTGTTGCTAATGCCGAAGAAAATTTTGGCTTGAATCGTGAAGACTTATATGTCGCAAAAATCTATGCGGATGAAGCACCCACTCGTAAATGGCGTCGCTTTGGCGCGCGCGGTCGTTTTAAACCGCTTTTGCGCCGCTCTTCGCATGTCACTGTTATCTTGCGTGAGCGAGAAGCCTAAAGAAAGGACGCAAAGGAGATATTATGGGTCGTAAAGTTCATCCCGTTGGTTTTCGCCTGAAAATCACCCACCCCTGGAAAGCTCGCTGGTTTGCCAAAGGTGCTCAATACCGCGAACAATTACAGCAAGATATTGCTATTCGTAGCTTGTTGATGGGTGTTGCTGCCAAAGGTGGCTCTGCCACTTATCGCAAAGTTGAAGAACTACGCAAAGGGCTTGCAGAATCCGTGTTAAACCAGCGTGCTGGTGTTTCAGAAGTTGAAATTGAACGTTTCCCTGGGAAGATCAAGGTTTCCATCCACACAGCAAAACCTGGTGTGTTGATCGGTCGTAAAGGTGAAAGCGTCAAGAGAATTCGAAAAAGCTTGGAAGATTTGGTCGGCCAGAAAGTTGATCTGGATGTGAAAGAGATCAAATCGCCTGATACCGATGCACATTTGATCGCCGTCAATATTGCTGATCAGCTTACCCGCCGTATTGCTTATCGTCGTGCCATGAAGCGCGCCATCCAAAATGCAATACGCCAAGGTGCTGAAGGCGTCAAGATTGAAGTTTCAGGTCGTCTGAGTGGTGCTGAAATGGCGCGCCGTGTCTGGTTGCGCGATGGACGCGTGCCTCTACAAACCCTACGCGCTGATATTGACTTTTCTACAGCAAAAGCAGTTACTGCTTACGGTGCTATCGGCGTCAAGGTATGGGTTTACAAAGGCGAAAAAATGCCGAAAGTAGAAGAAGAAGCTGAAGCAACAGAAGGTGTCTACGTTAGCAAGTAGACAGCGTAGTTGTTTGAGAAAAGAGGATATTTCTTATGTTGATGCCAAAACGTTTCAAATGGCGTAAACAAATGCGCGGCAGAATGCGCGGCAAAGCACTGCGTGGCGCCGAAGTCAGCTTTGGTGACTATGGCATTCAGGCTCTTGAGCCGGGCTGGATCTCAGCTCGCCAGATCGAAGCCGCTCGTCGTGCAATTGTGCGCTCTATGCGCCGTCGTGGTAAGGTGTGGATTCGCATTTTCCCAGACAAGCCCTATACCAAGCGAGCTGCTGAGTCTCGTATGGGTAAGGGCAAAGGTTCTGTGGAATACTGGGTTGCAGTTGTAAAGCCTGGTCGGATCATGTTCGAGATCGGTGGTCTTCCTGATGATGTGGCTATTGAAGCCCTGCGTCTTGCGCAGTACAAATTATCTATAAAAACCAAGATCGTTTCTCGTGAAATGGGAGAATAGACATGAATGCTAATGAATTACGAAAAATGTCTATTGGTGAGATTGAAGCCAAATTGTCAGATGCCCGCGAAGAGTTGATGAGACTCCGTTTTCAGCAGGTTACTGGTCAGTTAACGGATACCAGCCGAATGCGCTTTGTGCGCCGTGATATTGCTCGTATGAGCACGATCATTAATGAACTCGAGGCTGAGGAAGGTGAAGCATGAACGAGCGTCGTCGTATGACTGGTTTCGTGACCAGCAATAAAATGATGAAGACCGTCGTCGTTGAAATTACACGAACCTATCGTCATCCGCTTTATCAAAAGGTGGTTCACAGCAGCAAACGCGTGAAAGCACATGATGAATTGGAATGCAATATTGGTGATGAAGTTCGTATCGTTGAAAGCCGCCCGATTTCGAAAGAAAAGCATTGGGTTGTAGAAGAGATTATTAAACGTGAAAAGCGCACAGCTGATACTGGTGTAGGAGAACTAAGCGATGATACAAACTGAGTCTCGTCTTAAAGTTGCCGATAACACCGGGGCACGTGAAATTTTGGTCATCAATGTTTTGGGTGGCTCAGTGCGTAAGTACGGCAGTGTTGGTGATGTTGTGGTTGGCACTGTAAAAGCAGCAGCACCGCAAGGTTCTGTGAAAAAGAGTGAGATTGTACGTGCAGTTATCGTACGTTGTTCGAAAGAATGGCGTCGTCCTGATGGCTCTCGTATCCGCTTTGATGATAATGCTGCCGTTATCCTTGATACCGATGGCAAAAACCCCAAAGGCAGCCGTATCTTTGGACCTGTTGCACGCGAATTGCGCGAACGTGGCTATACAAAGATCGTCTCGCTTGCTCCAGAAGCATTATAGGGGTTTGGGAGCAGAATTATGAAGAATAAAATCCGTAAAGGCGATACCGTAGAAATTATCAGCGGGCGCTTTGAAGATAAAGGTAGACGCGGAGAGGTCATTAATGTCCTCCCTAAGGATGATCGCGTTGTTGTGCAAGGCATCAATATTCGCACCAAACATCAGCAGCAAGTGCAAACGCAAGGGCGCACGATCAATCCTGGCTTGATTAAATTTGAAGGTCCCATGCACATTTCAAATGTGATGTTGGTTTGCCCTAAATGCGATCAGACAACTCGTGTAGCCGTGCAGCGTGATGAAGATGGTTCACACCGTGTTTGCAAAAAATGCCAGGCAATTATTGAATAGAGAATGCTGGCTGGAGCGTTGATATGAATAAAATGAAAACTTTTTATCAGGAAGAAGCGGTACCCACGCTGAAGAAAGACCTCGGTTTTACCAGCGTAATGCAAGTGCCGCGTATTGAAAAAGTTGTTGTCAATATTGGTCTTGGCGAAGCAAAAGATAATCCAAAAGTTCTAGATGCAGCTGCAGGCGATCTCGCTACAATCACTGGGCAGCGCCCTGTGATGACCAAGGCTCGAAAAAGTGTTGCGAACTTTAAGCTACGTGAAGGCGTCACCATTGGTACCAAAGTTACACTTCGTGGTGAGAAAATGTGGGCTTTCCTTGATCGTCTGATCAATGTTGCCCTGCCCCGTGTTCGTGACTTTCGTGGAATTTCTGCATACTCTTTTGATGGACGCGGAAACTACACGCTAGGACTTAAAGATCAGTTGATCTGGCCCGAAATTGATTACGACAAAATTGATAAACTGCGCGGAATGGAAATTACCATTGTGACCACAGCGCAGAATGATGACCAAGCTCGCTCTTTGTTGACATTGCTTGGGATGCCGTTCAAAAAGGAAGCATAACTATGGCAAAAAAATGTATGCAGTATCGTGAAATGCGTCGTAGCTACCCTACTCGGGTGCGTAACCGCTGCCAACGTTGTGGACGCCCTCGTGGCTATATGCGCCGCTTTGGCTTATGTCGAATTTGCTTCCGTGAATTAGCGCTAGAAGGCAAAATCCCTGGCGTAACCAAAGCTTCTTGGTAGTCGGGTAGAGGTGAAATTATGAGTATTTCAGATCCTATTGCTGATATGTTGACCCGCATCCGCAATGCGGTGATGGTCGGTCAAGCAACAGTTGCCATGCCTAGCTCCAAGATGAAATTGCAAATTGCCAACATCCTCAAGGATGAAGGCTACTTGGAAAAGGCTGAAGTTGTAGATGGCGAACGCCCCAATCAACCTGTGCTGCGCGTGCGCATTAAATATGTTGGTAAGCGTCGCGAACGCCAATCGGTTCTTACCGGTTTAGAGCGTGTGAGCCGCCCCGGACGTCGTGTCTATACCAAGAAACAGGATATTCCCTGGGTTCTCTCTGGTATCGGCGTTGCGATCCTCTCCACCCCCAAAGGTGTGATGACCGGGCAAAAAGCTCGCTCATTGGGCGTCGGTGGCGAACTCCTCTGTAAAATCTGGTAGCAGGAGGTCATAACGATGTCACGTATTGGACGCATGCCCGTTGCCATCCCTGATGGTGTACAGGTAGATATTAAAGGCTCTTTTGTGAAAATAAAAGGGAAAAAAGGCGAAATGCAGCGTCAGTTCTCTCATTTGATGGAAATCGCTCTTGAAGACGGGCAGGTTACCGTAAAACGTAAATCTGATCATCCCACAGAGCGTGCCCTCCACGGAACGACGCGCGCCCTTATTGCAAATATGGTACAAGGTGTAAGCGGTGGCTTTGAAAAGACGCTGGAAATTCAGGGTGTTGGCTACCGTGCTGAAATGAAAGGCAAAACCCTTGTTTTGAATGTAGGCTACTCCCATCCTGTAGAGATCGAACCTGCGGATGGAATCAGCTTTGATGCAGATGCGAAGACCCGCCAGGTTAAGGTCATGGGTATGGATAAAGAACTCGTTGGCAAAATTGCCTCCGAGATTCGCAAAGTCCGCCCGCCTGAGCCTTACCACGGTAAAGGTATCCGCTATCTGGGCGAGTACGTTCGCCGTAAAGCTGGCAAAGCCGGGAAAGGATTGTAAACCATGGGTGCAAAGAATCGTTCTGCAGCACGCATTCGACGTCACGCTCGTGTGCGCAAATATATTTCTGGAACTCCCAACCGCCCGCGCTTGAGTGTTTTCCGTAGCCTTACTGGAATCTATGCTCAGGTTATTGATGATGCAGCAGGCAAAACCCTTGCCTCCGCTTCTACCATCGATAATGAATTACGCGGCAAGATGAAGGGATTGAAAAAAGTTGAACAAGCTCGTTTGGTTGGCGAAGCGGTTGCCGAGCGTGCCAAAAAAGCCGGAGTCTCTAGCGTTGTCTTTGACCGTGGTGGGTTCCGCTACACAGGGCGCGTAAAAGCTCTGGCAGATGCCGCACGTGAAGGTGGCCTGCAGTTTTAGGTTTGAGTGGAGAATACTATGCCAAACTTTGATAAGAAAAAGAATTTTGAAACCGATGAGCTTGATGAGCGTATGATCGAGATCGCTCGCGTAGCGAAAGTGGTCAAAGGTGGTCGTCGTTTCCAATTCCGTGCTACGATCGTAGTCGGTGATGGGAAAGGTAAGATCGGTATGGGAATCGGTAAAGCCAATTCCGTGCCTGACGCTATCCGTAAAGCCTCTGAGCGCGCTCGCCGCGATCTCCACTTTGTGAATTTATCTGGTACCACGATTGCTCACGAGACACTCGGTCGTATTGCCGGGGCAAAGGTTCTCTTGAAACCTGCCTCCCCTGGTACCGGTGTTATTGCGGCAGGTGGTGTGCGTGCTGTTTTGGAAGCGGCCGGTGTCAAAGATATTTTGACCAAGTCTCTTGGCAGCAACAACGTGCTTAATGTTGTGAAAGCAACTTTCGATGCTCTTGAGCAGTTGAAATCACCTGTTGAAGAAGCAGCCCGACGTGGCAAAGCGGTCAAGGACCTGATGCCCTTCTGGGAGCGGAGGTAATAGATCATGGCAAAGAAAAAAGCCAAGAAACTTCGTGTGACTTTGGTCAAAAGCCCCATTGGGTATAACAAGCGCCAAAAAGCAACCGTACGTGCTTTGGGTTTGCGTCGTATGAACCAGACTGTAGAGCATGTTGATAACCCCGCTTTGCGCGGCATGCTGAACAAAGTCAGCCACTTGATCAACGTAGAAGAGTAGGATTTTGAGATGAAACTACATGATCTCGCGCCAAATGCTGGCGCTAAAAAGAATAGAAAACGCGTTGGACGTGGTATTGCTGCAGGACAGGGCAAAACTGCCGGACGCGGTCAAAAAGGACAGAAAGCACGCTCGGGTAGCGGTGGCAAGCTCTATCGTCAGGGCGGGAACCTGCCTTTCTTCCGTCGTCTCCCCTTTATGCGTGGTAAAGGCTTCACCTCTATTAATCGAGTCAAGTACAACGAAGTCAATCTCGATCAATTGTCAGATGCATTTAGAGCTAATTCTAAAGTAACACCTGAAAGCCTTGAGAAAGCTCGTTTGCTTCGTGATTCTCGCAATCCGATTGTTGTGCTTGGACGTGGAGAAATTAAAAAAGCTTTGAAAGTCAGTGTCCACCGTGTAAGTAAAGGCGCACAGGAAAAAATCGAAGCTGCCGGTGGCAGTGTAGAGTTGATTAGCTAGCCTGTCATAGGACAAGGAGACTTTTATGTCGAAAATTTCTGGATGGCGTTACTTATGGACCTCGGTTGATATCCGACGAAAGTTGCTTTTTACGTTGGGTTTCCTGGCTCTGTATCGTATTGCTGCCAATGTCCCTGTGCCAGGTGTAGATTTTGTTGCACTGGAAGCTTTCCAGGCCAACTTGGGTGCAAGCGGAACATTCTTTAACTTCCTCGATCTTTTGTCGGGTGGTACTGTTTCGCAATTCTCATTGCTTTCGATGGGTGTTTACCCTTACATTACAGCACAGATTATCTTGCAATTGCTCACCCCTATTATCCCTGCTTTACAGCGCCGCATGGAAGAAGATCCACGCGAGGGACAGAAGTGGATGGAGAAGTGGACATACATCTTGGCAGTACCAATGGCAGCACTCTCTGCAATTGGTCAGGTGAATATCTTCAACTCTTATGCACAGCAATTGGGTCTGGCACAGATCATTCCCTTTGGATTTAGTGGTGACCTTGTTTTGTCATCCATCACGGTTTTGGTTGCAATGACCGGTGGCACGATGTTCGCTATCTGGCTAGGTGAATTGATCTCTGAATACGGTATGCGTAAACAAGGTCTTTCCCTGATCATTTTTGCAGGTATCGTTGTGACCTTGCCGAGCAACTTAACCCGCTTGATGCTGGATGAACAAAATCGCTGGGTTTTGTTGGGATCAACGATCGTTGTTTTGGCGTTGACCATCTTCGCGATTGTCTACGTTCAACAGGGTCGTCGCAATGTGCCGGTAATGTATCCTGGTCGCCGTATGGGCAATCGTATGTCCATGCCGGTTAAGGGTTCCTTGCCTCTCATGGTCAACATGGCAGGTATGATCCCGCTCATTTTTGCGAGTGCTCTCTTACAGTTCCCCGCAATTGCTTCCAGTTATTTTCTCAACTCGGAAACTGCCTGGGTGGCTGATTTTGCACTCAAAACGCAGGCGACCTTTGATGGCTCTGGTGGTGTATACTGGTTGCTTTATTTCCTAATGGTTGTAGGGTTTACCTTCTTCTATACCGACGTTCTCTTTGCGCAGCAAAATTACGGCGATAATCTGAAACGCATGGGCGCGCAGATCCCTGGTGTAAACCGCGGTGCGCCAACCCAACGTTATCTTACGAAAGTACAGCGACGCATCACCTTGCCAGGTGCTTTATTCCTCGGGCTGGTTGCTGTGCTTCCTTACCTGATGCAACTTGTGATGCCGATCACAGCGCAGGGAACAGGCTTGCTCCTGGTTTCCTCTGCTGGTTTGCTGATTGTTGTTGGTGTTGTACGAGATGTTTTCCAAAACATCGATGCAGAACTAAAACTACACGGATATCAAGATTCAATTCTCGTTCGCTAATAAAAGGAGAGCCCGATGGCAACCTACATTGTTTTGCTTGGTCCCCCAGGAGTTGGTAAAGGCACACAAGCTGAAGTCTTGGCAAAGCAAACCGGTTTAGTACATATTTCATCAGGAGCTCTTTTTCGCGAGCACATTAAAAATCAAACAGAGTTAGGACAACTGGCACAGACTTATATTAACAAAGGTCAATTAGTGCCAGACGACGTCACCATTGCGATGGTGAAAGACCGTATCGCACGCCCGGATTGTGAAGCAGGCGTTATCTTGGATGGTTTCCCTCGTACTCCGATACAGGCGGAAGCGACCAAAGTCACGCTGAACGAGATGGGCGAAGACGTCGGCATTGTCCCCTATATTACTGCTTCGGATGAAGTACTGATCGGGCGTCTCTCTGGACGTTGGACTTGCCGCGCAGGTGGACACATCTATCACACGATCTTCAATCCACCGTCAAAAGAAGGAATCTGCGATATCGACGGTTCCGAACTTTATCAGCGTGACGATGATAAACCTGAGACTGTTAAAAACCGAATTATTGTTTATCTGGAGCAAACCTCGCCTCTGATCGAATACTATCGAAATGAAGGACTTCTGGTCGAAGTGCGAGGAGATCAGGAAATTGAGAAGGTCGCCAGCGATCTTCTTGATGCCCTAAAGAAAATATCATAATGGACTGGGCACGACAAATTCACGTTAAAACCCCTGCTGAACTTGAGATCATGCGTGAAGCAGGGAGAATTAATGCGACAGTTCACGCAACTGTCCGAGAACTTTTAAAACCTGGTGTTTCCACAGCTGAACTCAACGCGGCTGCTGAGGAAGTATTGAGGAAACACAAGGCTGTATCGCCTTTCAAAAATTACCCGGGACCATATCCCTATCCGGCTTCTATCACGGTTTGTATCAACGATGAGCTGGTTCATGGGATCCCGACGAAGAAACGTAAATTGAAAGAAGGTGATATCGTCTCCGTTGATTGTGGCACTATTTATGAAGGCTTTGTTGCAGATTCAGCTTTTACTGCGGGTGTAGGAAAAATTTCCGCAGCAGCCCAGCAATTGCTGGATGTAACAGAAGGTGCTCTAAAAGCTGGCATTGACAAAATGCGAGCTGGCAATCGAACTGGCGATATCTCTGCTGCAATCCAACAATATGTTGAAAGCCGTGGCTTCTACGTTACGCGAGAATACACTGGTCACGGTGTGGGGCGGCAGATGCACGAAGGTCCGCAAGTGCCGAATTATGGCACGCCCGGACGCGGGATGCTCTTACGTCCCGGGGTTACCATTGCCCTGGAACCAATGGTGCTGGTCGGTACGCACAAGACAAAAGTCTTGCGAGACCAGTGGACAGTAAGCTCAGCAGACAAATCATTGACGGCGCATTCTGAACATTCTGTTGCCGTAACCAAAGGAGAACCTCTTATCCTGACTGTCCTTTGATTTGAAAGTCGAGAAGCTGTTAGTTGCTCAATAATATTGAGTGCTAGACGAAATAGAAAACTGCGAGTATAATCCAGTGCTTTGGCTGAGATAATACTTAGCCGTAACGTAGGAGAACGAATATGAAAGTGTCACCGTCTGTTCGCAAGCGCTGTGCGAAATGTAAAATTGTTCGGCGCAGAGGCAAGTTGTACGTAATTTGCGAAAATCCTAAACATAAACAACGACAAGGTTAGTTGAAATTATGGCGAGAATCGAAGGTGTTGATCTTCCCCGTAATAAGCGGGTTGAAATTGGCTTGACCTATATCTATGGGATTGGCCGAACGCGTGCTAAAGAAATTTTGGCTGCGACAAATGTAAACCCAGACCAGCGGATCAAGGATTTATCCGAAGCTGATCTGGCAGCTCTGCGTGAATTCATCAATAAGAACTATAAACTCGAAGGTGATCTTCGCCGAGAGACACAGATGAATATCAAGCGCTTGATCGAGATCGGTTGTTATCGTGGTCTCCGTCATCGCCGCAGTTTGCCTGTTCATGGGCAACGCACGCGTACGAACGCACGTACTCGCAAAGGTCCCAAAAAGACAGTTGCTGGTCGTGGTCGTCGTCGTGGCGCAACCAAATAGAGTTATTTGTAGCGAGGAATTATGGCTAAAAATGTACGCTCAACGCGTCGCGGTGTAAAAAAGAAAGCCAAACGCAGTTTGTCTGTTGGACAAGTGCATATTATGGCATCTTTCAATAATACTATTATCACTGTGACCGATCTGCAAGGAAACACGGTTGCTTGGGGCAGTGCTGGCTCTGCTGGTTTTAAAGGTTCGCGTAAAAGCACACCTTTTGCAGCACGTTTGGCTGCAGAACAAGCTTCGCAAGCTGCTCAGCAAATGGGTATTCAGGAAGTTGATATTTTTGTCAAAGGTCCTGGCCCTGGGCGAGAGAATGCTATTCGCGCTGTACAAGCTGCGGGCATTAAAGTGCGCTCTATTGCTGATATTACGCCGGTGCCCCATAATGGTTGTCGGCCTCCAAAGAAACGCCGCGTCTAGTTGAGAATGAGGTAAGAATAGTATGGCGAAATATATTGGGCCGGTATGCAAATTATGTCGGCGTGAAGGCGAAAAATTATTTTTAAAAGGAGAGCGTTGTTTCTCTCCGAAATGTTCTTTTGATAAACGTGACTATGCTCCTGGACAGCACGGTCGTAACATGAGCCGCCGTAGAGGGCGTGAGTCCGATTACGGTCGTCAGTTACGTGCCAAACAGCGTGCACGTCGCGTTTATGGTGTTCTTGAGCGCCAGTTTAGCCGCTATTATAAAGTGGCGCTTCAGCGTCGTGGCCTGACGGGTTTGAACTTGCTTCAAATTCTTGAATCACGCCTTGATAACGTTATCTTCCGTTTGGGGTTTGCCTCCAGCCGTGCAGAAGCACGTCTAATGGTTACCCACGGTCATTTTATTGTGAATGGTCGCCGCACCGATGTTCCCTCGATGTTGCTCAAAGATGGCGATGAATTATCCGTGCGTGAAGGTTCCCGTAAGCTGACTTATTTCAAGAGCCTGAATGATGTTGTTGAAAAACGCAATGCTCCGGCTTGGCTTGAGCGTGATGCAAAAGCGCTTTCTGGGAAAGTTGGTCGTTTGCCTGAACGTTCTGAAATTGACGGCAGCTTGAACGAACAGCTCATTGTTGAATATTACTCACGCTAACGAAGAGAGAGTACAGGCTTGGATGGTCTTTTCATCCAGTCGGTGCTTCATCTGCTTAGACAGGGAGAGGTGAACCGTGACGGGTATCACGAATATGGTTATACCAAAAATTGAGAGAGAAGCTGAATCTCGCAATTACGGTAAGTTTGTTATCAGCCCGCTGGAAAGAGGCTACGGCGCTACCATCGGTAATGCAATGCGACGAGCACTTTTGTCCTCGTTGAGTGGTGTTGCTGTTACCTCTATGCGGATCGCGGACGTTTTACATGAGTTCACAGATATAGACGGTGTGCGCGAAGATGTTATCCAGATCATGTTACAGGTTAAACAGATCCGCATGAAATTGGATGGCGTCGATAGCACACGCATGCATTTGGAAGTCCGTGGTGAAGGCGTTGTTACTGCCGCTGATATCATCGCACCCCCAGAGATCGAAATTGTCAACCCTGAGCTTTATCTTTTTACCGTGGATGACAATAACGCAAAACTGGATATTGAATTTTCTGTCGCACGCGGACGTGGATATTCCCCGGCAACAGAACGTGGTGGACATATGCCGATCGGCGAAATGCCTGTTGACGCACTGTTCAGCCCCGTTAAACGGGTGAATTGGGAAGTGACCTCTGCCCGTGTGGGACAAAGTACAAATTATGATAAGTTAATTCTGGAAATCTGGACAGATGGCACCCTCGCCCCTGAAAAGGCGTTGAGCACATCTGGCAAGGTTCTCATTGAGCATCTGCGCCATATCGCTGGCGTCAGCGAAGAATCGCTGATGGCTGTGATCGAAGAGGCAGATGAAGAAAGCCGTGTAACCAGCGAAGTCGCTGAGACCCCGGTGGAAGCTCTTGATCTCTCCGTGCGTGTCTTCAACTCCTTGAAGCGCACGGGCATTATTACGGTAGGCGACGTTTTGGATCTCCTCGAAAAAGGCGACCAGGCAATCATGTCCATCCGTAATTTTGGTGAGAAGAGCCTCGATGAACTGCGTCAGAAGATGCGCGAAAAGGGCTATATGTCCGACGAAGATGAGACAGAAGATAACGCGGAGTAATTAAGATGCGACATCAAGTAGCAGGTAAGAAACTAAATCGCACAAAGGGCGCGCGCATTGCTTTGCGCCGCACCTTGATCAAACAGCTCTTTGAACATGAGCGGATCAAAACCACAAAAGCAAAGGCACAAGCTGTTCGTGGCGAAGCTGAAAAGATGATCACTGTTGCACGCAACAGCATCGAAGCTGAAGATGCCCAGAAAGTACATGCCCGCCGTTTGGTGGCATCCCGTCTGGGTGGGAACAAAATGCTTCCCAAGCTTTTTGATGATATTGCCCCTCGCTTTGTTGGGCGCAACGGCGGTTATACCCGCATGTTGAAGCTCGGCCCTCGCAAAGGCGACGGTGCCGAAATGGTTTTGCTTGAATTGGTAGAAGAATAGAATTCAGTAAGCAGTGAACAGTGGTCAGTATCCAGTGAAAACTGAATGCCGACTACTGAATACTGAAAATGGTACGTTACCAGATTATCCTTGCTTATGACGGTACCGAGTTTCTCGGGAGTCAGCGGCAGGCAGATTCCCACAGAACGGTACAGGGTGAGTTGGAAAACGCCCTCCGCAAATTGGGATGGAGCGAAGACTCTGCTTTGATGGCAGGACGCACAGATGCAGGCGTCCACGCTTCGGGGCAGGTGGCAGCCTTCGATATGGACTGGAAACACAGTCTCGAAGATCTGACCAATGCGCTCAATGCAAATTTGCCTGTTGACATGGCTGTTCGTCAGGTTCGGGTTGCGCCAGCAAAGTTTCACCCTCGTTTTGATGCAACCGCCCGCCGATACCGTTATCGCATTTTCATGCAAAAGCAGCGCGATCCCTTGCAGGAACGTTATGCTTGGCGGGTTTTCCCCGCGCTGGATGATGCAATATTGCACGCGCTGGCAGCCATGCTGCCCGGTAAATATGATTTTGCCGCTTTCGGATCCCCCCCCCGTCCCGGAGGCAGCACAGAACGTCATCTGATGCAGGCGCAGTGGCAGCGGCAAGGCGATGAATGGCACTTTGAAGTGCAGGCGAATGCCTTTCTTTATCACATGGTGCGAAGACTTGTTCGCACGCAGGTCGTGATAGCGCAGGGCAAATTTCCACAGGAGATATTTTCCCGTGCTTTAGCCGAGCAAGCCGAACTTCCGAGCGGGATCGCTCCTCCGAACGGCTTGAATCTGGTCGAAGTGTTGTATCCTGATAATCTGTAAAAAAAAAGTCTAAAATCAGATGTCTCAAATCTGAAGTTGAATATGGAGAGACGAAGTGTATAAAACGTATTATCCTAAAAAAGATGATATCCAGCGCGACTGGTATGTGGTGGATGCCAACGGTGAAAATTTGGGTCGTCTGGCGACTCGCATTGCAACCGTTCTGTTGGGCAAACATAAACCGACCTATACGCCTGGCGTAGAAATGGGTGACACTGTTATCGTTATCAACGCTGGTGGTGTTCAGGTGACTGGTACGCGTACCAATTCCAAGTTGGATACCAAGATGTATTATCGCCACTCAGGTTATCCTGGTGGTCTTAAGACAAAATCCCTGCGCGAGCAGCTTGCTACTTACCCCGACCGTGTTATTCGCTCGGCTGTTTGGGGCATGCTCCCGCACAACAAAATGGGACGTCACCTGCTCAAACGCCTCAAGGTTTATGCCACTGCGGAGCATCCGCACGAAGCCCAGAACCCTAAGACGTTGGAATAGAGAAGATAGGAAGATATTATGGCAGAACGATATTTTGAAGGTATTGGTCGTCGCAAAGAAAGCTCTGCACGCGTACGCGTGATGAATGGCAGTGGTCAATTCATTGTCAACGAGAAAGAGCTTGAAGCCTATTTCACCCGCTTTGGCGATATGGATGCCATCCTGGCTCCCTTTGCCGCCGCTGGTGAAAAACGAGAATCTTACGATGTGAGTGTTCACGTCAATGGTGGTGGCGTTACCGGTCAGACCGGTGCCGTTGTACTTGGTTTGGCTCGCGCCCTTGTAAAATCGAACCCTGATTTGCAGCCTTCCCTGCGTAAAGGTGGTTACCTGACTCGTAATCCCCTTGTCAAGGAACGCAAGAAACCGGGTCTCAAGAAAGCCCGCAAGGCTCCGACCTACACCAAACGTTAGAGATTTTTCAATGCAAATGCCAGAACCTAATGTCTTTACGGGCATTAGGTTTTGCCTTTTAAGCATACGAGAGAAATATGCGCAATCTTCATAAAATACTTTCTTTACTTGGTCTTAATGATGTACCAAAACTGACACTCTACAACGCCACTGAATTACAGGATGCGCATGTGCCGCCTTTCCCGCCCGACATCCCCACGCTTTTATGGGGTGTTGATGAAGAGGATTTGACGAATATTCGGCAGATTTTGGGGACCACTTACACGGATGCGCATCCACTGTGCATAATCAATGATGTCGACAACGTCACGAACATGAATTTGGGCTTGCTCGGCATAAAAGAATTTGATGCCCCTGTCAGCGCCATCTATATCCCACCCCTCGAGATCGGGACCTCGCTAACCGCCTTCCAGGAGATCGTTGCTCACCTGCGTGCTCCCGATGGCTGCCCGTGGGATAAAAAACAGACGCACAAAACCCTCCGCCCACACATGCTCGAGGAAGCCTACGAAGCCCTCGACGCGATGGATCAATGCGATCATGCAGGTATGGCTGAAGAATTTGGCGATCTTCTATTGCAAATCGTGTTAAACGCGCAAATCGCGAGCGAAAGCAGAGCTTTCAGCATGAGCGATGTTATCAAAGGCATCTACGACAAGATCGTGCGCAGACATCCGCATGTTTTTGGTGAAACGGAAGTCGATGGGGTGGGGCAGGTGCTCAAAAATTGGGAGCAACTCAAGGAACAGGAGCGACGCGATAACGGAGAGAAAGAAAAAGGTATCCTCGATGGTGTCCCATTATCCTTTCCCGCGCTCAATCAATCCCAGGAATATCAGGATCGTGCCGCCCGTGTTGGCTTCGACTGGCCCCAAATTGATGGTGTTCTGGATAAGCTGATGGAAGAGATCGAAGAGATCCGCACCGCGACCAACGGCAAGGAACTGGCTGCCGAGATTGGCGATCTTTTCTTTGTGCTGGTCAATTTTGCCCGCTGGCAAAATGTGGATGCCGAATCTGCGCTGCGAGAAGCCAATATGCGTTTCAAACATCGCTTTGGTTATATCGAAGAACGTGCTCGCGAAGCAGAACGCCCAATGACCGAAATGACTCTGGATGAAATGGAAGAGCTTTGGCAGGAAGCCAAGCGTTTAGGAAAATAATTAAAAAGCCCTCCGCAGTGAGCATTGCGGAGGGCTTTTTCTTTGCAAGAAGTCAGTTTTATGGGCGATAGCCGTTCACGAAATTATCATAGACATAGGGGCACATCACGTTGTAAATCTCTGATTCATCCATATTGGGTTGCCAGGAACTATCGAGTTTTTGCATCTCAGTTGTGCAATCGGGTGAACCAAAATGATCCATATTGCCATGTACGCCGAATGAGTGCATGATCTCATGAATAACGGTGGATGCGCTGAAATAGTTCGGCGTAGATGCGTAGAGATC
>CAZASG010000066.1:0-18538 GCA_964487745.1 uncultured Anaerolineaceae bacterium
CCGGTCAATAATATCGGAAACAAGTTCAGGAGGCGTTTGTTCCAGCACACGGCGGTTGTACAAGAAATCACATGATTCTAAGAGAAATTTTTATAAAAAACTTGTTTTTACTCTTTTCTACCAAGTAATTTGTAAATATGTACCACTTTACTTTTGCCTTTAACTTGTACAGCCTCGATATATTCTGTTCTAAACTCATCCTTGATCGCATTGTGGGTGCTTTCGCTAATGAGGGTGTGATGACCATATTCTTTGGTCAGATCTTGCAGGCGGGCTGCGAGATTGGCATTGTCGCCGATGATGGTGTAGTTGACACGCTGTTCGGAGCCAAGCAAGCCAATAAAAACATCGCCGCTGTTCAAGCCGATACCAATGTCGAAGTGCTCTGGCAACATCCCTTTTTTTGCCCAATCTTCTTTTAATTTGACGAGGGCAAGCCGCATGTCGAGAGCGGCGCGGGCGGCGCGGAGCGCATGGTCTTCGTAGCGGATCGGCTCCCCGAAAAATGCCACGATCGCATCGCCTTCATATTTGTCCACTGTGCCGCCATGCTGGTGAATCACTGTCGTCATTACATCCAGATAGGGGGTAAGCAGGGCAACCACCCCATCCGGTGTCAATTTCTCAGACATGCTGGTAAAGTTGCGAATATCTGAAAAAAGGATAGTGATTTCGCTGCGCTTGTTGAGCGTGTGAATATCCTGCGTTTCGATCAATTGCGTGACCATTTCTGGCGAAATAAAACGCATAAAGAGATTGCGCACACGGCGCTTTTCGATCTCCTGTGTTACAGCTTCCTCAAGCGTGGGCATGATGACGCCCAAAAAGAGCATCAATTCTGGTGACGTGAAAGGCAGGTAAAGTCCCTGCTGCAAGAAAATAAGATAAGTGGTCAGGGCATAAAGTAAGATGAGGCCCGTCATCAGGCTGATGGCGCGCCCTGGTTCTGCAACGCGGATGATGAAGCGGGAGATCAGAGCAGCAAGAAGGATAAGTAAGATGTTGACCCAAATTGGGGCAACACGTAGATAATTCTGATTTAGAAGCGCGTCGACCGTAGTAGCGATGATCTCTACCCCCGATGTGCGTACCCGGCTGGAGAATGGCGTTGGGTAGACATCCTGCAAAGTAACGGATGTTGCCCCGATAAGCACGATCTTGTCTTTGAAGTTCTCTGCCGGATAATCACCGAGAACAACGCGGGCAGCCGAATAGATTGGGTAGGTTTCGGCGGGGCCGCGAAAATCGATCAGGAAACGATTGTTTTGCAGCGGTACCGGGTCGTTATTAATGATGATCTTGTCTGGTGCAGGATTACGGGGGTGGGTTTGACCGAGATAAAGTGAAGTAAGTTCAAATGACCAGTTGTAATAATCTATATCGAGAAATTTATCGTGAGCGATCAGGCTGCGCGCGATAGCATCGTCATCCAGCAGAATGGGAGTGATGCCCTGCCCATCCAGGGCGTTTCTATAGATAGATTGTGGCCGTCGTAGGGAAACGACACCCTGCTGATCGGTATATTTTTGAACAACGCTAACGGAGATGGGGGTTTCTGACAGAGCTGCTGCGAAGGCAGCGTCCCCTTCGGGGTCTTCTTCAAAGAGGAAAACATCCAAACCGATCACTTCGGCACCCGCATCATTGAGCCAGGTGACGATCTCTGCCAAATATGTACGGGGCCAGGGCCATTGATAGCCTGTCCAGTTAAAGGAGAAATCGTCAATCGCGACGATAACGATCCTCTCATCAGGGATTTGTTCCCCACGAAAACGGATGAAAAAATCGCGGGCGGCAAAGTCAACTCTTTCTAGTGGAGTGATCATCGATGGAAAGAGAGACGTGATCTCAAGCGCGATCAGGATGAATATTGTCACGAAGAGCAATGCCGATTGGCGAGAAGATGTTTTCTTTTTTTGAAACATTATGAGTGAACTTTAGGGCTAATTTTATTTACCTGAATACACCGTCACCATCACCACCGAGTGGACCATCTCCACCGCCTAATGGGCCGTCTCCGTCGCCACCAAGCGGACCATCGCCGTCGAGCAAGCCATCTCCGTCAAGTAAACCTTCACCATCCAGAAGTCCATCCCCGTCAAGAATACCGTCGCCATCAGGAGGCGGAGGTAGTTCGGGGAAGAGTTCGTCGAGATCTGGCAACTCACCATCTTCATCAGGAAGAAGCCCTTCCCAATCTTCCCAGGGAAGAAGGCCTTCTTCTTCGAGAAGCGGGAAAATGTCTTCAGCTTCCGGTGTAAAGAATAACCACTCGGCAAAATCTCTTTCATTCATTTCTTCGATTAGGGGGAGGAGAAAAACTCCATCGCTAAGCTCTGGGGGTTGTAAACGGGCGCGTTGTCCATTTACAAGTTGTACGATACCAGCAGGATTGGTGAGCTCGCAATTCCCTTCCAGACAGGTGACAAAAGCTGCCTGCGTTTCGGGGTCGATCTCAACCATCATGTATGAGCCACGCACAGCCGCCTGCCCGGAAGGAGTTTCCACTTCGAGGCTGCCGCCATTGAGTACCACCCATATTTGCCCAAATTCCATTTTGATACGAGTGAAGAGACTATTATCCACGGGTTGATTAGAGATCAATGTAAAGTAAGAAAGCGGTGCCATACGGATCAACGTGCCGGTCGAAAGATCGACACGTGTGTATCCATCTTCCAATGTGCGAACCTGTCCTTCTTCCTGCACTACTCTGCCATCTTCAGCTGTTGAAAAAGTGGGCTCTACAATATCTTTGGCTTCCACACTGCCCGATACCTCTTGCAAGACAGCATTCAATTCAGGAGTTGAAGCGGCCTCGGTTGGGGTACTCTTTTCAACAACACTCACTTCAGCATGTGACGTGGTTGGAATTGCCACAGGAACTGCCTCTGCCTGACAAGCGACAAGGCTGCTGAATAGAATGAGCAAAAAGGAGGCGGTGATTTTTTTCATAACTGGATCATTTTAGGCTAAGGTGCAACGCGGACTTGTAAAGTGTAGTTAATATATTCTAACTCGCTGGCTCTCTTTGCGAGCAAACGGAATTGATAGGTCTCATCGCGAAACATGCTTAGCTCATAGTCTTTATCTCCACACTCAAGCGCCCCCCATTGCGTTAGTTCGATGTTCCCTTGCCACATTTCAACATATAATGTGCCATTTCCTGAGCATTCCAGATCGATCAACAGGTTGACGCGCAACTCATCAGGAGAGTTTGGATGAAAAGCGATCCAATCTTCACTGTCGCCTTCGGGGGATGAGAGATCACTGCTATAGCTAAAGGCACGCGAATCATTCGTCGAGAAGGTGACCAAAATGGCAGGCTCTTCGATAGAATCACCGTCATCAGCGGCAGGGGTGTATACGGGCGAAGCCGTCGCGGCGATGGTTGTCTGAGTAGCGATGCCGATTGCCTCTCCTTCTTCACTGACAATTGGCAGATCGCCAGTTTGGTCTGTTTGGATATAGGCTGCGAAGAGCCAGCCTTTTCCATTCTCCCCGGAAGCATATTCGATTTGCAGCCATGTCCCGCCAAGATTTTTGCCTGTTAGAGTAACAAAGTCGCCGACATTCAACATGCCCAGCGCTTCGTACTCGGTTCCAGGACCACTGCGGACGTTGATCTGTTGGGTGACTTCGCCGCTTGGACCATCAGCGCTGGATGATGTGTTTCCACCGGATGTTACAGGAACATCCGGATCGCCTTCAGTCAGGATATACTCCGACGAAACCCAGCCTTCGCCTTGTTCTCCACCAGCCAAAACAAAATAGACCTGATACCAACTCTCGTTGGCGGTCTTTCCAATGATCTGCACTTCACTGTTGATATTGATGCTCCCGATCGCTTCGCTCGCAGTGCTGGGCCGCTGGCGCACATTGATCTGTGCCGTTGCCTTGCCCGGGACTGGTTCCACAGTCGGGATCGCGGTAGCAGGCAATGGGGTCGCGGTCGCACGCGGTGTAAAAGTCGGGTATAAGGTTGCGGTGATGATCCCCTCAGTTGGGGCAGGTTCATCATCGCCTACTTTTGAAATTTCCATGCTGCAGGCTGTTATCAAGCTGAGTGCCAGCAAAAGGAATAGAAAAAAGATAGCAATATGGGTTCTTTTCATAGTCAACTCCGCCCCTTATTCTAACGCAGGCTGTCACCTTCTGCATTAGGTGAAAAGTCATTTTATGATGATGGTGCGTTGCGGCTTTCTCAAATTAAGATATAATCTGCCCCATGAACCTTTCAGTGATAATCCCTGTATATAACGAAGTTCAAAATATCCGCGAGATCCTAAAACGAGTTCAGGCTACGGGCCTGGCTTGGGAAATTCTCATCGTCGATGATGGTTCCACCGATGGCACGCGTGATATTCTAGAAGAATTGGATGGGACAGACCAAATACGCGTAGTTTTGCACGAAAAAAATCAAGGCAAGGGCGCGGCTGTGCGCACAGGTTTTGGTGAAGCAAAAGGCGATGTTTTTCTCATTCAAGATGCTGATCTCGAATATGATCCGCGTGATTACCCCGCTATTTTAAAACCCATTGACGAGGGTATCGCCGATGTCGTTTATGGCTCACGCTTCCTTGGCGGTCCGCGTCGCTCAACCATGTTTTGGCATATGATCGCCAACAAGCTGTTAACCCTCGCGACCAATATTCTCTATAATAATATTCTCACTGATATGGAGACAGGCTATAAAGTTTTCCGTCGCGAAGTGCTTGATGGTATTACCATCCACTCCAACAGTTTCAACTTTGAGCCGGAATTCACCGCAAAGATCCTTAAGAAGAACGTTCGCATCTTCGAAGTGCCGATTTCCTTCAACCCGCGTGATTATTCCGACGGGAAAAAGATCAAACTCCACGATGCGTTTGAAGCGATTTGGGCGCTACTCAAGTATCGTTTTGTAAACTAAACTAAAAAAAAGCTGGCTTTCAAAGCCAGCTTTTTTACATCATCAATATGGACTGGAAAAAAGAACTTAAAAAAGAATTTGATATGGCGCAAGATGCACGAAAGGCAAAGAACGAGGGTAAAGCCCGCGTTTGCGCGCGACGTGCAGCAGGTGTTGCTATTCGGGAATATCTTTCTCGGCAGGGGATGACTCCGCCCAGCACAAGTGCTTATGACTTGCTAAAAATTTTGGAGGAAATGGACGGAACACCCGCGGACCTTCGGCAGGCTTCCGCTTATTTGTGTTTACGCGTCACCGAAGAGTTCCGTTTACCCGTGGACATAGACTTGATTGCTGAAGCGAAAAGACTTTGTATCGCTCTTTTACCGGAGTGGGATGGTTAAAAAAAACGTAGGGTCACGATATATCGTGACCCTACGTTTTTTAAGGTGAGGGTTTTTAGGCAGAACGCCCGTTGCGCCCGAAGAAATAAAACAGGGCGCGCACAACGGTCAAGATCACCATTGCCACAGACATAACACTGCCAACGATGATGAGCCACAACTCCCAATTTGAAAGGCGTTTGGCAATATAGTGTGGCTCAAGATTGCCGATCCGTTCGCGGAGACGTTGCATAACATCCTCCGGTGGGCGGACGGTTCTCATTGCGCTATCGAGATAGGACTCGACTTTGCTGGTTTTCTCTTCACTGCTCATGGTTGTTTACTCCGCAGGATAAAGAACAAGCCCTACTGTACCTGGTCCGAAATTTGTAGCAAGTGAAACTGACAGATCAGTAATAACAGTGTCTTTCACATTAAAGATGTTCTCTGCATCAGCTAAAAGTCTCTCGCCGGATTTCAGATCACGGGCATGTACGACGCCCAAATAAACGGGAGTGTTACCGTAGGCTTCCTCTCCCATTTCAAGGACGCGTGCCAGGGCAACTTTGCGGGTGCGCACTTTGCCGACCATCTCGACGATGCCGTCCTTGAGTACTGCGAGGGGTTTCACATTTAGAACAGATGCCAGCGCAGCGGATAGTGCGCCGACCCTGCCGCTCATGCGAGCGTATTCGAGGGTGTCGAGAGTCAGGATGATCTGAACTTTGTCTTTGACATTGTCGATATAGGCGAGGATATCATCCATACTTTTTCCTGCCCGTTCCATTTTGCGGACTTCGCGGCACATGAAGCCTAATCCCATGGAGCCGCCAGCTGAATCTACAACGACGATATTGTATTTATCCTTGAGCTCTTCGGCTGCGATCACTGCGGAGGCATAGGTGCCCGATAATTTGCTGGTAACGTGAATGGATAAAATGGTATCGCCTTCTTTTGCGACGCTTTTGTAGTATTCAACGAATTGATGTGGGGAAGGCTGAGCGGTTTTGGGAACCATTTTGGTTTCCGAAACTTTTTCGTAGAAACTCTCAAAGTCAAGGTCTATGAACTGGAGATAGGTCTTCTCTCCAAATTGGATATTGATGGGAATGGTGTGGATATTATGTTCTTCAGCCCACTCGGGGGGCATATCTGCGGCGCCGTCTGTAACGATATGTAGCATGATCTATTCTCCTTCGATTTCAAGTACCAAGTCATCAACTTGATCGCGTAATGCCAATAAAGTACGGTGATAGAGGCTTTTGACCGCGCCTTCGCTACGCCCCATGATCTTGCCGATCTCAGCGTTGGAATAATGCTCAACAAATTTCAAGATGAGCAATTGCTGACGATCCGGCGGTAAATCGCGGATCAGGCGCAGCAGGGCATCCTGTTCTTCGGTGCGGAGCAAGGTTGTTTCGGGATGCTCGTGCTTGGCAGGGATGACCATCGTTTCGGTGATGGTGATCTCCTGTTTGCGGCTGCGGTCACGATGCCAATTTGCGACAAGGTTATGTGCAATACGATATAACCATGCCGAAAAAGGGACACCACGATCTTGATAATTGGTAATATGCTTCATTGCCCGTTGGAAGACGCGAGCGGTTAGATCTTCTGCGTCGTGGACGTTACCCGTCCTGTAGTAGACGTAATTGAAAATGCGATCTACATAACGCTCGTATAAGAGACCGAAAGCCTCTTTACTGCCCTGAGAAGCGTTTTTTAGGATTTCTTTTTCTTCGTTTTTATCTTTTTCAGGCACCGATTTTTTTCCTGATCGGCAGGGCTGTCCTTAACAACCCCGCGGGATTTAATAAGTTTCATTTCTGCTTGGCGAGTATAACATGGCAATGGCAGGGCTGTACTTTTGCTTTTGAAATGAAAAGACTGCCTCTGGCTCGAGGCAGTCTTTGGACTTGTGATACTCCTATACCGTTGATGGGGTGAAGTGAGCATCAGAAGATTTTATTTAGTCCGCAGCGACGGGGTATTGATACTTTTTCTTTTCTTTTCGGAGTTGAGGACCTTCTGGCTCGTTGAAGAGCGTAGTTGAGAGCCCTTGTCCTGCTGTTCCGTTATCACTACTGCGATGTGTATGAATCGCCTGCGGCATATTGCCTGTTTTATTGACTGCGGATGCCATCTGTAAGAAGAGCAATTGTTCAGCTTGCTCTGCTGTCAGATTTGGTATCTTTTCCAGCGAGGCAGCCAAGCGCCTGACTGAAGCCAGGTCTTGTGCTTCAGCAGCGGAGGCTTCCTGCATGGCTTTTTGGTAGATCGTATTCGGCTGCAAATTGATAATCGCAGCGCCGTAAAGCGGATTCACAGTAATGCCAAATCCACGTACGCGATCGGCGATAGCTTTGCTGAGCATCTTTCGCAATTCTCGTCTCTGTTGGTAAGAGAAAAGTTCGCTGGCTGTTTTTTGAATGAAAACCTCATTGCGTACTTTCTCTGTTGTATTGGTGGAGACTATGCTTTCAAAAGCTGCATTGGGCATTTTCAATACTTGGATGAAATTGGCCTGATCTGCATCACGTGGATCTACCCGATAGAAGACCTTTAGTTCCAATTCAAAGTGAACTTGATCCTCTGTAATTACATCTGAGAGAAAAATGTGAGCGGTTCGCGGCCCCAGATTGATTTCTTTGAAGACAAAGCGACGGGTGAGTGGTCCGAACCAGATCTGTTCTTTTTCGGTCACAAACTCTTTGAAGCGTTTTTGCCCAAATTTTTCTGTGTAGATTACGGCAAGATGATTTTCTTCAGGGCTGTAAAAGTGCGGTTGCTTGGTCATTTAAAGTCTCTCCTTTCTTTAGATACTATGAGTATAGCTAATATATCTATTTTGTCAAGATGTTTTCTGAATTTCTAATATCTCCCTTTGCTACCATGCTATGAAATGAGTAATACGACAGCGCTTTCTTTGTATGATGTTTTGTTATAAGCTGAAGTTCTGTGCTTTACATTTTTGTGGGGAAATCGTAATTTTCCGGGAAGTAAAATAAGGTAATATAAGATAGTGAATTGGATGATGATTCTTGGTCAGTTTCCCCATCTTTAGTGTTTGGAAAGGTTAGGTTATTTTTCCTGATTAGCAATTTTTGAAAGGTTGGTTGCTCTAATGCAAGCCAAGAACAAAGCCCTTCTTTTATTCTTACCATTTCTTTTATTCATACAAGCAAGCCTTACTCGTGCTCCCCTTCAATTGGTTCGGATCGGGGTTTATGAGAATCCCCCTCTTTCTTTTACAAACGAAGATGGAATAGCCCAGGGTTTTGTTATCGACCTTTTGGAAGAGATTGCTCGGCAAGAAAAATGGGAATTGGATTATGTTGCATGTGAATGGGAAGCATGTTTGACAAAACTTGAACAGGGGGAGATCGACTTGTTGGGGCCTATCGCATATTCGGAGGAGAGAAGTAAGCGCTTCGATTTCTCGGAGGAGACTTTGATTACTAATTGGGGGCAAGTTTACGTCCAGAGCGGTGAAGCGGATATTTCCATCCTGGATTTAGATGGCAAAGATATCGCCTTCTTGCAAGGTGATATCCATGCAGAAAAGCTGCTATTTACCCTTGATTCATTTGATATTGACCCCACTATCTTTTTTTATGATAGTTATGCAGAAGTGATGCTGGCTATCGAACGAAAAGAAGTCTTTGCTGGCGTAGTGAATCATATTTTTTCGTTACAGCACGCGCAAGAATATAAGGCGAGAGCAACTACGATCATTTTCAATCCAATTGAGGTACGTTTTGCAGCAACAAAGGATGAACATGGTGAGCTTCTCAAAACTCTGGATGGGACCATCATCCAATTAAAGAATTCTCCTAATTCTCTATATTATGAATCACTAAATTTTTGGTTGCAGGGCGGCGAAATTGTAGAAAGTCCTTTACCCAGATGGATCTTTTGGGCAGGTGGCAGTGCTCTGATATTGGTAGGATTTCTTCTCTGGCTTACACAGTTCTTACGTGCAGAGGTTCAAAAGCAAACTCAAAAGATAAATTCCAGCAGGGAAGAGCTTGCGCTTATCATGGATAATATTCCTGCCATGATCTCATATTTAGACCGTGACCAGCGTTATATCTATGTCGATAATTCTTATGCATCCTGGTATGGTTTTGCAAAAGAAGAAGTAGTCGGAAAGCTGATCAAGGAGATCCTGCCGCCAAAGAATTACGAAAAAGTCCGCCCCAATCTAGAATGGATGATCGAGAATGGTAAGGAACTCCATTACCAGCATACTATCACACGCTATGATGGGGAGGTGCGCACAGTTGCAATATCTTATATCCCTCATTTGGGGCATTCAGGCAGGGTGAAAGCTTTCTTTGCAACAGTTCATGATATTAGTGAGCAAGTAAAAACCCGTGTTGCACTGGAAGAATCAGAAGGAAAATATCGCAGCCTGGTTGATAATTCTTTAGTGGGGATCTACATTATTCGAGATGGGATCATACTCTTTGGCAATCAGGGATTGGCTGACATCTTTGGTTATGAGCGTGCAGAAGATATGTATGGAACTCTGGTTCAGGAAAGAATTTCTCCCAGAGACTGGGCTTTTGTTCAAGATGAAATGAGTCGTAAGGAAGCCGGCGAAAACCCTGTAAGTCAGTATGGCTTTGAAGCTTTGCGTTTGGATGGTACCGTTTTCAATGCTGAGATACGAAGCCAGGCGATCACCTATCAGGGGAAGCCAGCCATACAGGGGATAATTATCGATACAACCTTACGTGTTGAAGCTGAGGAGAGATTTAGAAGCTTGTCAGAAGCTTCTCGCGAGGCGATCTTCATCTCTGAAAAAGGGATTTGTCTTGAACAAAATCTTGCCGCAGAAAAACTCTTTGGCTATACACCTGAGGAAGCCACAGGCAAACCAGGGACAGAATGGATCGCAGTAGAAGATCGTGATACTGTCATGCACCATATGCTTTCAGGCTATGAAAAGGCGTATTCGGTGAAGGCTCTTCGCAAAGATGGTAGTACTTTCCCTTGTGAAATTGTTGGACGGATGATGGAGTACAAGGGGCGTAAGGTACGTGTCACCGTATTGCGGGATATTACAGAGCAAATACAAGCTGAAGAATATTTGCGTGAAAGCGAAGCAAAATATCGCAATATCGTCGAAAATTCCCTTGAAGGGATGTTCCGCTCAACCTTTGATGGGCGTTTCTTGATGGCAAACCCTGCGCTTGCAGAGATTTATGGATACGATTCTCCCGAAGAATTGATGACCGAAGTGACCGATATTCGTGAGCAGCTATATGTTGATGGAAGTGTACGCGATCAATTGATTGACGCATTGACAGAAGGGATGCAGCTCATAGATATTGTTGAAGAGAACCGCCGTAAAGACGGCAGCCTGATCTGGATTTCAACGAAGGCACAAATTGTCCGGGATGAAGATGGCAATCCACTCTATATCGAAGGTTTTGTAGAAGACGTTACTGAGCGTTTGGAAATCAATCGGGCGTTATTGGAAAGAGAAGAAAAATTAAAAGAGGCCCAAAAAATTGGCAAGATGGGATATTGGGAGCTGGATATTCTAACGGGTAGGTTATTTTGGTCTGATGAAATTTATCGAATATTTGAAGTTGACCCTGAAAATTTCGAAAATTCATACGAGACTTTTATAGAACTGGTTCATCCGGACGATCAAGAACTCGTTGATAAAGCCTATTCAGATTCTTTGAAAAACAAAACCCCTTATGATGTTACCCATCGGGTTTTGTTGAGCGATGGTGAGATACATTATGTGCGAGAACGCTGTGAGACTGAATATGACGAAACCGGGAGGCCATTGCGTTCGCTAGGCACGGTACTAGATGTTACCGAACAAGTTACTGCACAAATCGCCCTTGAAAAGCACTCGCGCCAACTTGAGATCGTTAACAAGATCACCACCGTGCTTTCGACCAGTTTGGCATTTGAAGATGTTCTTGAAATGATCCTTCAACAAGTTGTTCAGGTGATCGAGTGTGATAGCGCGTCAATTTTCCTGAAAGGCGATCATGATAAGGTCACCATTGCCAAGGCTGTTGGTGAGGCTGCAGATCTTCATGGATATACAACGCCTCTCAGTAGAACACTCATGCAGGGGATCGGGGAAGATCAGAGGTCATTGGTTCTGGATGATGCGATGCAATCTCCGCATTTTATAAACTGGGAAGGTGCTCCGACCATACATGGGTGGATGGGACTGCCGCTATACGCACGCGATACTTTGGTTGGCTACCTGACCTTCGACAGTCAACAGATCCAGGCTTATTCCGCCCAAGACGCAGCTTTGGCAGAATCTTTTGCCCCTCAGATTGCCCAGGCGATCTACAATGCCCAGTTACATAAGGAAATTCAAGATAGTCTTCAGCAGTTGAGAACGCTGAACGCAGTCATTGGTGCTTTATCTACATCTCTGGATTTGAATCAACTCCTGGAAGTGTTCTTTGAGCAGATCAAAGAAGTTCTCCCCTTTGGGAGTGGAGCGATCTTCCTCGTTGAAGGTGATCAATTACGAATTATGTTGGATAAAGGGATTACGCCCTCCGTTCAAGGGCAAACTTTCCCTATAGACAATGACCTTTTCAAGGAAATATTTGAGACGAATCAACCGGTTATTTTGGAGAATCCACAAGAAGATGCTCGTTATAAAAATTGGGCTGATTTTGCCAACATAAAAAGCTGGCTGGGTGTGCCTTTAATTGCTCGTAATGAGTTATTAGGGTTCCTTACCCTAGATAGCTATGAGACTGATTTCGTATATTCTTCTGAACAAGCTGAATTAGCAAGCTCACTTACAGCACAAGTTGCTCAGGCAATATACAATGCCCGTTTATATGAGCGTGTGATCCAGGATGCCAATGATCTTGAAAAGCATGTTCAGCAGCGCACAGAAGAATTACAGAATTTTGTTGAGCTCACCGCAGATCGCGAAATTCGCATGGTTGAGTTGAAGGAGACCATAGAGAAGCTGCGTACACAGTTACTCGAAGCCGGGCAAACCCCGGTTGTGGACGATCCGCTAAGTAGCAGTTAGGGCATGTCCCCGAATCGAGCAGGGCTAAAGCGAGAGCGCTGGGCGGGAGCCCGAGATGACGTCTGATCCAATCAGCAAATGAAAGGATAGGATTATGCTAAAAAGAAACTTTGGTTTGAGATGGATGATTTTTCTTTCCCTTATCTTTCTTCTGGTAGCTTGTGGTAGTGCGGAGGAAGATCAGCATTTTACAGTTGGTTTGGTAACCAATAATCCCAATGGGTTGAAAAATGTGCAAGGATTTCGTGACGGGATGGCAGAACTTGGATATATCGAGGGAGAAAATATCACCTATATTTTCTCGGAAACGCCTCTAAAGGAAGATGATCTGGATGCGGCGCTTGAGAATATGGTTGCCGAGAATGTGGATTTGATCTTTACAGCAGGCACTCCCACGGGGGTTGCCGCCCATCGTATTACTGAAGGGACAGGTGTTCCGGTTGTCTTTGGCGTGATCGCTGATCCTATTGATGCAGGTGTAATGGATGACCTAACCACCCCGGGAGGCAATATAACGGGCGTAAAACTTAGCCAGAATCAAGATCGGCGTCTTGAATTGCTCGTGGAAGTTGCCCCTGATATTCAGCGTGTTCTTTTCCCCTACAACCCTGATGATGCGGCCCCCACCAGCGCGATGTCGCAAATCGTAGAGCTTGCTCCTGAGTTGGGAATTGAAGTAGTAGAAGGCTTTGCACATAATGATGAAGAGGTGATCGCCTTGTTGGGCGATTTGCCTGAAGACATAGATGCGATTTTCATGTTACCCGATAGTACCGTAAACGCACGAGTGGATGATCTCGTTGCTGTTACCATCGAGAGGGGCTTGCCAGTTTCTGCACCCAGTATGATCCAGGTTGAAGACGGTGTTTTGATGGCATATGGCATTGTTCATCACGAAGCCGGGGCACAGGCAGCCTCCATTGCAAACCTGATTCTGAAAGGTGCTGATCCGGGCAGTATATCTGTGCAAATCGCTGAGTATTATTTGGGGATTAACCTACAAACTGCAGAAGCGATCGGGATCGAGATTCCACTCTCTTTGGTGCAGGCTGCTGAAGTGATCGTAACGTTGGAGGAGTAAAACAATCCCGTGAAACAAAAAAACTTACGCTCTCGCTTTTCTTTGCTTTTCATAGGATTGGCAATTGGCCCGATGCTCATTGCTTCAATAATTATCGGGCCCTTTGGGTATGCGTCGCTAACAGAACAGAGCAGCACCCTGCAACACAACTTAGCCGAACATGTAAGCCTTGAAGTCAGTGATTATTTTGAAGAGCGTAGTAATGAATTGCGTTTCCTGGATGAAGTATATGCTTTAGGAACGCTCGATCCAAGCGAACAGAAAAATGTGTTGAATATCTTTCTCCTGAATCGGAGGGTATATCAGGAGATGGTCTTGCTCGACACAGAGGGGCAGGAGAAAATTCGCTTATCACGCGATGCTGTTTTCAGTGAAGCTGATCTTGGGAATCGAGCGGAGATGGATGAGTTTCTCTATCCCCTTGAAAATGGAGAGATCTATTTTAGCCCTGTTCGTTATGATGAAGCTCTCCGTGAGCCGATAATTACGATTTCCCTTCCTTTATACGACCCCTATACAGGGAAAATAGTTTCTGTCTTGGTAACAGATATAAGATTTAAAGTGATCTGGGATCTTTTGCTTGAGATCAAATTGCCTGGCATTAGCCAAGAGGGAATTTATATTCTTGATCAAAAAGGGCAGGTGATCGCGCATGGAACCCCGACAGTTGTTATTGGTAAAA
The DNA here is from genome assembly GCA_964487745.1 of uncultured Anaerolineaceae bacterium. GTDB lineage: Bacteria > Chloroflexota > Anaerolineae > Anaerolineales > Villigracilaceae > Desulfolinea. The sequence continues at coordinate 14,074 of CAZASG010000066.1, forward strand.
CAGTCATCGAAATCCCTGAAGAAGATGCTCGTATGGATGGATTATCTGGTGATGATCTTTTTTTTGCAACACACCCTTTCGATCTTGGTGAGCAAGAATTTCTTGCTGTTGTTGAGCAGCCTGCTCAAGATGTGTTTAAATTGGCAACTGATAGCCTTTCTTTGGTTATCTTTTTGATGATCATCATCTTGATATTGGCTATTTGGCTTTCAGTTTTTCTGGCACGCCAAATTGTAAGTCCGATCAACCTCTTGGCAAAATCTGCTCAGGGGATCAGTGCAGGTGATTTTTCGCAACGTGTAAAAGTAACGAGTGAAGACGAGATCGGGCAACTTGCAGAGTCATTCAACATTATGACGGAAAAGTTGGAAAAGACTTTATCTTCGCTTGAAGCTGAAGTGGAGCGTCATAAAGAAGCAAAAGATGAACTTGCGCTAAGCGAAGCCCGCTATCGTTCATCCATCGAGGATTCTCCAGGATTAGTTTGCAGCTTCTTACCGGGAGGGGAGATAACTTTTGCCAATCAAAGTTATGCTAAATATTATCAACGTACACCTGAAGAGATGATAGGCGTGAATTTCTTAAGTTTGCTTCCTGAGGAAGAACGGGCAGGGATTTTAGAGAAGATCAACAATATCAATGCAACAAATCCCATAGGGGTGATTACCCATAAGGCTTTTTCTCCCTGGGGGACCTTACGCCAGCAACGTTGGTCAAATCGTGCGCTCTTCAATGAATCTGGAGAGGTAATAGGCTACCAGGCTTTCGGAGAAGATATTGAAGCCGAATATAAAATGCAGGAGATACAAAGTACCCTTTATCGCATTTCACAGGCAGCCTATCGAAAATCATCCATGGAGGGTCTCTATGCTTTTATCCACGAACTCATTCAGGAGACCATTCCTGCCAAGAATTTCTATTTGGCGTTATATAACGAGAAAACTGGTTTGCTTGAGCCAGCATACTTTGTTGATGAAAAGGATGAGAAGCCTTTGCCTCGTAAACTGGAGAACAGCCCTTCCGCTTATGTTCTGAAAACTGCCACATCCTTACGTTGTACTCCGGCTGAATTCCTTGCCCTCGAACCGAATATAAAGGCAGAAGAGATCGTAGGCACACCACCGGCTGTTTGGTTGGGAGTGCCTCTCATGGCAGATCAACGCGCCATTGGTGTCATGGCAGTTCAAGATTACGAAAACGAAAATGCCTTTGAGAAAACAGAGCAGGAATTTCTTGAATTGATCTCTTCTTCCATTGCAAATACTCTCGCACGCCAATCAGCACAGGCTGAAACAGTTGCACTTGCGCAGACCAACGCACTTCTATTTAGGGCAGCTCAAGAGTTGAGCGAAACGCTTGATTTGAAGGAACTATACAAAAACTTATACAATCTCATCATAAAGGTAATGGATTGTGACACATTTATTCTTTCAGAATATGATGCTGAAGAAGAAATGATCCATTGTGACTTTGTTATCCATCATGGGAAAGAAGAAGATGTAAGTCTCTTACCTCCAATTCCCTTGGAGCCTGAAGGGCAGGGCACCCAAAGTCTCGTTATTCGTGAGGGAGAAGCGCTCATCATTAATGATCTAGTTGAGCAAGTTGAAAAGACCGACACATCCTATTATGTTGACGATGATGGAAAGGTAAGAGATATTAGCGATATTCCTGATGGAGAAGAACCGTCAAGATCGTTAATAGCCACTCCCCTTAAGCTGGATGATCAAGTTATTGGTGTTATCCAGGTCTTAAGTCACAAAACCAATATATACACACAAGAGCATCTTCATTTTTTGCAAGCCCTGTCTTTTCAGATTAGTCTTTCTGTAAAAAATGCCCGCCTTTTCGATCAAGCGCAAACCGAAATTGCGTTGCGAAGGGAAGCCGAGGGCAATCTGAAGAAATTCAACCTTGAGCTCGAAAGACATGTTCAGGAACGAACAGCAGAAATTAATAAGCGGGTTCGTACTGTTGAAAAGTTGAATGCAGGTATGGCAAATATCTTGCATGATCTCAATATTGCAAACGATCTAGCCGAAAGAAACGCCCGTCAACTTGAAGAAGCCAATGCAGAGTTGGAAGCCTTTTCCTACTCCGTTTCTCATGACCTGCGTGCGCCCTTGCGACACATCGAAGGTTTTGCACAGCTTCTTGTCAAAACTCTTGGGGATGAGGGTGACGCAGACACAGAGCGCTATCTAGGTAATATTACAAAATCAACAGCCAGAATGAGTAACCTGATCAACGACTTGCTCTTTCTCTCGCGTGCAGGAAGAACAGAACTGCATACAAAACCATTGGACTTTAATGCAACAGTCGAATCCGTCCGTGCCGATTTATTTGATGAGGTCAGTGAACGTCAGATCAAGTGGAAACTTGCTCCTCTCCCCATCGCCCACGCAGATGGGGGGTTAATGAAAATTGTATGGACCAACCTGATAGGGAATGCAATTAAATACACCCGTCAACGTAAAGAAGCTGTTATCGAAGTTGGTATTCTCCCTCCCGATGATGATCGGGCACAGAAAGGATACGAAACCTTTTTTGTACGTGATAATGGCGTTGGTTTCGATGATGCTTATATCGACAAATTATTCGGTGTTTTCCAACGTTTACATCAGCAGGAAGAATTTGAAGGGAATGGCATTGGGCTGGCTACCGTACGCCGTATCATCCATCGGCATGGCGGAGAAGTTTGGGCAGAAGGAGATTTGGATCAAGGTGCATCTTTCTTTTTTACCTTGCCCAAAAACAACGATATTTAGTTCTGGGCGAGTTTCATAACTTTTTTATGTTTATTGACCTTGATAACCAAAGATTGTGATATAAATATCATCACGTTTTGGGATAGTACTATAAATGGCTTTTCTCAAGTGGTTCGTAGTCAGAAAAACACTATTCAAGAAGCATCACTGCATTCCCATGCTTGTTCTCAAGCGGGGTAGAGACAGGAGTAAAAATGCCTTTTTCAAAAAAAATCCTCTTTGCTGAAGATGACCCCAACGATATTGAACTGACCATGATGGCGTTGGAAGAATATAATCTGGCAAATGAAGTGGTTTCTGTGAAAAATGGTGTTGAAGCACTCGATTATCTCTATCAGCGCGGCAGGTTTGAAAATCGGCCAGAAGGTCATCCTCTTTTGGTTCTCTTGGATAACAAGATGCCCAAGAAGAGTGGATTGGATGTTTTACGTGAGATCAAATTGGACCCTGATCTAAAAAAGATCCCGGTGGTCATGCTGACCTCCTCCAAAGAAGATCGTGATATTCTGGATAGTTATGATCTTGGCGTTAATGCCTATGTTGTAAAGCCGGTTATTTTTCATGATTTTATAAAAGCTGTTAAATCTCTCGGGCTCTTCTGGTTATTGACGAATGAACCGCCGCGCTAACTTATCTATGTGAGGCTGCGTTGGGGGCAGCGCAGCAAGTGATTAGAAATAGTTTTTGTGTAAGTTGACGAATACTTGCAATAGGAATCAACAAGAAAATATTATCTTATGCCCATCCCTCTAAAACTCCTCCTCCTGGAAGATGACCCTTTTGATGCGGAACTCAATGTCGCGACATTAGAAGCTGAAGGGTTTCAATGTGTCTGGGAGCGTGTGCAAACGAAAAAGGAGTTTGAGGAGGCGCTCAAAACACCCGATTATGACATTATCCTGTTAGATTACAACCTCCCCAGCTTCGATGGGTTAACTGCCCTGCGTTTATTGGCAGATTATGAATTACTGATCCCCGTTATTCTGGTCACGGGCAATTTGGAAGCTGAGTTAGCTATTGAAAGTGTGAAAGAGGGGGCAACAGATTATGTTCACAAGGATCGTATTACACGCTTAGTTCCTTCAGTAAAGCGCGCTCTTGCAGAATTCGAGTTGCGGCGGATCGAGGAGGAAAAATCACAAGACCTGGCTTTAATTAATACACTTTACGAGAAAGCCAATCAGGGAATTTCCCTTAAAGAATTAGGGAACTTTGTCGGAGATAAGTTGCGCAACCAGTTTGATATTTTCTCTGTTTCGCTTAACTTTATATCCCCGGATAAAGATTATCTTGAACTTCTAAATGTTCCCTTTGCCCCAGAGCTAATTACCAAATTGGAAAAATTGGCAGGTGTATCTGCGCCAAAATTACGTTTACCTTTGCAGGCGGATAGTTTTTATAGAGATTTAATTGAAAAAGGTATTCCCTATCGAGAATACGACCAGGATTTGATTCAGAAAATCATTCGAGATTTTGCTGTTCATGCTCGGTTACCGGAAAATCTAAAAAATACTGTAAGTAAACTTGTCCCTAAAATTCAAGAAATGCTTGATATCAGGGCTATTGTAGGAATCCCTATTGTTAGCGAGAACGAAGCGTTGGGTTTGGTTGGTTTCGCTTCTCGAAGGAACATATCTGATAAAAAATTAGAACGTCTTGGTGCCATCGTAGGGCAAATTTCTCTGATTCTTAGTCGA
>CAZASG010000067.1:0-17093 GCA_964487745.1 uncultured Anaerolineaceae bacterium
GTTGATATGGGGGCAGTCGATGCAAATGGCTGGCAAGTGGTACGCCGCGCCACAGGTGGGCGCGCTATCTTGCATACGGATGAGTTGACCTACTCGATCATCGCACCGGATACCAATGAGCACGTCAGCGGGAGCTTGCTTGATAGCTATCAAAACCTTGCAAAAGGGCTACTGGCGGCTCTCGAAGATCTCGGTGCAAATGTAGAGATGAACGAAGAAAAAGCGGGCGCCGTTTCGCAGAAAAATCCCGTTTGTTTCGAGACTCCATCCGCTTACGAGATCACGGTCAACGGCAAAAAACTGATCGGCAGCGCGCAAGCCCGTCAGAAGGGTGGCGTGCTGCAACATGGCTCTCTTCCCTTATATGGAGATTTAGCCCGCATTACTCAGGTACTAAACTTCTCGGGTGAAGAAGAGCGTCAGGATGCTGCCGAGAAACTCCTTGCGCGCGCGTCCACATTGGAATCTGCTTTGGGGCGGGCAGTTGATTGGGGAGCAGCCAGCAAGTCTTTTGTTCACGGGTTCGAAGCGGCATTGGGCATCCAACTCCAAAGAGATGACTTATCCCGCTCGGAGATCATCCGCATCGCAAATCTGGTTAAAGAAAAATACGCCCATCCGGAATGGACTGAGCGTATTTAGGCGATAGCGAGTTTAAATTAGGGCGCTAGAAAAATTACGTTCTCATACCCCAAAGCTTCAAAGAATTTTTCAAGGTAATTTTCTGCATTTTGCTGGGCAAGATCAAGAATTCCGTCTTCAACGGCAGCTTTATAAATTTCCTGCTCTGCTGCCTGACGGGCGGTCGTCTCCAGATTGGTATCGCCATGTGTTAGTGCCCCTGTTTCTCGATCATAAACATAGGATTTTTCATTATCTAGTGTCGCAATGAAAATCTCTGCAGGCGGCAAGGTAACATAGAGGGCACCATTTTCAAATTGCATATTTTCGGGGGTCAGTTTTTCCATATCGATTCCCGCTATCACGATGCCATGCGCCACGAAAAGAAGGCGATCTCCAAAAAGAAAATCAAAGGTCCCTTGGCTGATCTCTGCTGTAATAACCTTCTCAACCGTGTATTGAATAGTTTCCAATCTTGCTAGGGCACGCACATCGTGAATTATCGTCACCGGGTCGGGAATCACGGTGGGCGTAGGGTTCATCAACTCAGAAACCTGGGTCTGCATTGCCTGATTGGCATCTGAAAGGGGCTGTAAAGCTTGCTGAGCCTGTGCAGCACTATCTTGCACGGATTGAACCACGAAATATGCGCCAAGTGCTACAATAATCAATAAAAGAATGGGAACAATATTTTGCTTCATGGGAAATCTCCTTTGATGAGAAAAGAAAATCTTAATTTTCGTCAGATTTTCTCACTAAAAACACCGAAATGGTGCAATAAAAAAATTATAACATTTCATTAACAATGTCACTTGATTTCTATGCTTTTTCACGTTATTATCAGTTTTGAAAGGTTGGAAAGACAACCTACAAAACCATACAGAAAGAAGGAGAAAAACATGAAGAAAGTTTCATACTTGCTCTTCGCCATACTCGTTATTGGCGCATTGGTACTCGCTGCGTGCAGCCCCGCTGCCCCCGCAGAAGAACCTGCTGCTGAAGAGCCCGCCGCTGTTGAAGAAGGTGGCTTGCCCGATCTTGGTGGTCGTGAAGTGACCATTGCTATCGAGAACGCCTATCTCCCCTTCAACTATATTGACCCTGAAACCGGTGAAGGCGCCGGCTGGGACTACGAAGTTTGGGACGAGATCTGTGTCCTGCTTAACTGTACTCCCGTTTATGTTGAAGCCGCTTGGGAAGGTATGATCCAGGCTGTTGCTGATGGTCAATTCGACGCTGCTGCCGATGGAATCACCATCACAGAAGACCGCGCAGAAATCGTTGATTTCTCCATGGGTTATGTTGCCATTGAACAGCGTCTTCTCGTTCGCGCTGACGAAGATCGCATTGAAGGTATTCAGAGCATCGTTGATGATGCAGATCTGAAACTTGGTACCCAGACCGGGACAACCAACTACGAGACCGCTCTCAAACACCTTGATGCTGACCGCATCGAAGCTTTTGAACAATTCCCCTTCGCTGTACAAGCTTTGCTTGCTGGCGATATTGATGCCGTCATTATGGACGAAACCGCTGGCCAGGGTTATATGGGCGAGAGCGCCGATGCACTTAAGCTCGTTGGCGACTCACTTTCCAGTGACCAACTTGGTTTCATCTACCCCAAAGGCAGTGACTTGGTTGAGCCCGTTGATGCCGCTCTCACAGAGTTGATGGCAAATGGCTTCCTCGAAGCAGTCAATGCCAAGTTCTTTGGCGCAGATTTCGATGTCACCTATGATGACCTCTTCCCGCCCGAAGAAGGTGGAATTGGTACTGAAGACAATCCGATCAAAGTTCTCTTCGTCCCCTCTGTGGATGTTGACTTCATGATCGCTGGTGGCGACTTGATCGAAGAAGCTCTCCATGATGCGACTGGTCTTTATTTCGAAGCCAGCGTACCTACTTCTTACGCTGCAACCATCGAAGCAATGTGCGCCTCCCCCACAGACACCATCGGTTTCATCCCTGCTATGGGCTATGCTCTTGCGAACCAACTCTGTGGCGTTCAACCTGGTTTGGCTTCCGCCCGCTACGGCTGGAACGTTTACTGGGCTGAGTTCCTCGTTGCTCGCGACAGCGACTACGAAACCCTTGAAGACCTTGAAGGCGCCACCTGGGCTTACCCGGATGCTGGCTCCACCTCTGGCTTCTTGTATCCTTCCGCGATCTTTGATGATCTCGGCGTCACCATTGGCAACACCGTTGAAGCTGGCGGTCACCCGCAGGCTGTAAAAGCCGTCTACAATGGCGAAGCTGATGTTGCTACCGCTTACTTTAGCCCTCCCCTTCTTCCGGAAGGAAGCTGGCAATTGGGCGATGCTCCTGACATTCCCGACGAGTTCATTCCTGACTGTGCCGTGAACGAAGATGACAAACTCTACTGCGGTGAGTACCGCGTATTGGATGCCCGCTCCGCCATCCGCGAAGAGGCTCCTGACGTAATGCAGAAAGTTCGCATCTTGACCATCTCTGGCGAAATCCCCAATGACACCATGTCATTCTCCCCCGATTTCCCCGAAGATTTGAAACAGGGCATTTTGGATGCAGTTGCAGCTTATGTCGAATCTGATGCTTGTGCAGAAACTCTCTGTAACGAGAACTTCTACGACTGGAGCGGCACTGGCCCCATCTTTGACGAAAACTTTGATGGCGTTCGCTTGCTCATGGAAGCTCAGGGCATCACCCTCGAGAACCTTGGCGAGTAATCTATAACTAGTAGCAACCTTACAGCCCCAGGCTATTTTGTCTGGGGCTGTATTTTTCTCAGATTGTAAAATCCCTCGCTCGAATAATCTTGTAAATAGCGTGAGGGTGCCAACGAATGGAATAAACCTATGCTAGAAATCAAAAATCTTTCAAAAAGATATGAGGGTGGCCCCTTAGCTCTGGATGATGTGAGTTTCAAAGTTCCTCAAGGAGAATTTCTCGCGGTCATCGGGCTAAGCGGCTCAGGAAAATCTACCTTGTTACGCTGTATCAATCGTCTGATCGAGCCAACAGCAGGAGATATTTTCTGGAACGATGTCAATATCACAGAAGCATCCGACGATGAGTTACGCACCATTCGTCGTAAGATTGGCATGGTTTTCCAACATTTCAACCTCGTTAGTCGCTCGTCAGTGTTGACCAATGTACTTTCTGGTCGTCTGGGTTATGTAAACCCTGCGATGAGCTTCATCAACAAATTCCCCCAAAGCGATATCGACAACGCTTATAAAGAACTCGAACGAGTCGGCATTGCTGAAAAAGCCCATCAACGCGCAGATGAGTTAAGTGGTGGACAGCAACAGCGTGTCGGCATTGCCCGAGCAATGATGCAGAATCCTGCCATCATCCTCGCGGACGAGCCCGTCGCCAGCCTTGACCCTGTCTTGGCTCACTCCATTATGCAACACCTTGAAAAGATCAATAAAGAACAAGGCGTGACTATCTTATGCAGCCTGCACTTTCTTGATCTGGTTCACAAATATGCAGATCGTGCCATTGCACTTAATGATGGCAAGCTAATGTACGATGGCCCACCAAGTGGCATTGACGACGAAAAATTCAAAGAAATCTATGGCAAAGAAGCCGAACGGGTTGGATAGGTGAATTATGAATAATAAAAAATCATTCAAAAAATCACTCGGGACAGGTTTTTTCGTAGCTTTGACCCTCATCGTCTTCGCATATGCTTTTCAAGTTACCGATGTAGACTTCGGCACCACGCGTGACGAAGTGCGTCAAACAGCTATCACGCGCGTTTTACGTGCGTTAGCACATCCCGACATATTTGTTTACGAAAAAGAAGAACTCAATATTGATATCCCCTTTTATTTGCCTTGCTCTGAAGGTGAAATGACTACACCAGATGCGTTCCCTGCTGATGAGCCATATCTCAAGGCAAGCGCGTATTGTGGAGAACCTTTCGACACAGTTACCATTGAAGGCTTCAATATGCCCACCTACACAACCGGGCCAGTCTTCTTTGTCACCAGCAGCGGTGTCAAAAAGCAATTGGACAAATTCCAAACAGATGGAAGAGGATACTTCATCAGCGAAGTCGAATTACCCAATCGCCAACCTGTTGCCGAGGCGCAAGCCATTCGCGCAACAGTTCGTACCAACGTCGGTGCCCCAAAATGGTCTGATAACGCCATTGCAACGTGGGATAAGATCATCGAGACTATCTTCATCGCTTTGCTGGCAACCTTCATCGGAACGTTGATCGCTATCCCGACCAGCTTTGTTGCCGCCCGCAACCTTATGGTTGAAAACAGAAGCCCACTAACGAGCATCGCTTTTTCGATCATCGGCTGGATCTTCGGCGTATGGGCAGGTTTACAAGCAGCCAAGCGGCTAATTGCATTATTTGATCCTGTAAATGAAAATCTACTTCTTGGCTTCGGTGGTTTGGTCGTCAGTGCAGGTTTGCTATACGGCATTCTGCGTTGGTCAATGCCTACAGAAGACGTAGAAAAACCAAGTTTGGTCATTCGTATTATTACCTTCCTTGGAATCGCTCTTTTCGGCTTTGCTACATTGATCTTCTTCGGAGCTTCCTTCCGCACACTTGGTGCGTCGTTGATCGAACCTTTGGGAATCTTTGGCTTCCTCGGCAATTTTATGTTCCAGATTGGCGAGATCATTGTCATGATCACCCCGGGTTTGATCGCCATCGTTTCCGGAGCAGTCTTGGGTAATATCCTCAGCAAGCTCGGACAACGCATTAGCGACACGATGCCCGCTGGACAAGTACGTTTGATCAATGTGATCCTTGCTTCTATCGCTGGCGCAGCATTGCTGGCATTGCTCGGAAGCGCAGTGGAATGGTTCTATCAACTTGCCAACCCGATCAAAACCCTCTACTGGCCCGCCGGAATAGGTGCAGCTCTGGGTCTGATTTTAGCTTTACTCTTGCCCGCCAAGAACGCTCTGCCAACAGGTCTGATCTTCTACAGCATTACGCGCACAATTCTGAACGGAACACGTTCTGTAGAACCGCTCGTGATGGCAATTGTTGCCGTCATCTGGGTGGGTATCGGACCCTTTGCAGGTTCACTCGCGCTAGCGCTACACACCGTCGCAGCCCTCGCCAAGCTCTACTCCGAGCAGGTCGAGAGCATCTCCGCCGGACCCATTGAAGCAGTACAGGCAACAGGCGCGAACCAACTTCAGACTATCGTCTACGCCGTTGTCCCGCAGATCATCCCGCCCTATATTTCCTTCACCATGTATCGCTGGGATATCAACGTACGTATGTCCACGATCATCGGTTTCGTCGGCGGTGGCGGTATTGGCTTCCTCCTGAGCCAGAACATCAACCTGCTGGACTACCGTGCAGCCAGCGCGCAGATGCTCGCTATCGCCGTAGTGGTTGCATCGATGGACTATATCAGTTCCGTCATCCGCGAAAAATACGTTTAATTTAGCGTTTGCATAACCTAAAAGGGCGCATTTTTTCAAAATGCGCCCTTTTTATTATTTTCATCAGCATGGTAAAATCGCCGAATGTTAAACTGGCTAAAACGATTATTTCACTTTCTAAAGCGAATGACTATTATGCTTATCAAAATCCTGTTCATTCTCGGCATCAGCGGTATCGCCATCCTGCTCATTGCCCGTCTGATTACGGCCATCTACAGCAAGGGACGCATCTACGCCGTTGAAGATATACCAACTGAGCGAGCAGCGGTTGTTTTTGGCGCAGGACTCTATCGTGATGGCAGCCCCACGCCCGTTTTACGGGATCGCGTTCAAGCGGCGAGCGAACTCTACTTCCAAGGCAAAGTCGAAAAACTACTTATGAGCGGTGATAATCGTTTTGAAGATTACGACGAGCCTACCGCTATGAAAAATTATGCCCTCGGATTAGGCATTCCTGAGGAAGCCATCGTCCTTGATTACGCCGGTCGCCGCACCTATGATACTTGCTACCGGGCAAAAGAAATTTTCGGACTTGAAAATGCTATCCTAGTTACCCAGGAATTCCATCTACCTCGCGCGCTTTACCTTTGTAACACCCTCGGCGTCGAGAGTAATGGCATCAGTGCTGATCTGCGCTATTATCTCAAACGTTCGCGCTTCTTCTGGAATCTGCGTGAAAGCTTTGCTACACTTACTGCACTCTGGGATGTGCATATCACCCGTCCCCTGCCCGTACTCGGCGAATTTGAACCTATCTTTACGGAGGAATAATGGAACGCTCAGAGGCCCTCGCCATTGTGCGCGAGTTTGTCAAAAACGAAAATCTGATCAAACACATGCTATCGGTTGAAGCCGCCATGCGCTTTTATGCAGAGAAATTAGGGGAAGATGTTGATCTATGGGGCGTTGTGGGTTTACTTCATGATTTTGACTGGGAGATCCATCCAACTTTAGAGGGACATCCCGCTAAAGGAGCACCGATCTTGCGCGAAAAAGGGGTACCGGAAGTAATCGTGCGTACCATCCTCAGCCATGCGGATCACACCGGAATTCCACGTGATTCCGTTATGGAAAAAGCCCTCTTTGCCTGCGATGAAATCACAGGTCTCATCACCGCCGTGGCGCTGGTACGTCCCTCCCGCTCATTGATGGACCTGAAAGTAAAGTCCGTTAAAAAGAAATGGAAGGATAAATCCTTCGCCGCCGGAGCCAACCGCGAAGAAATAGAGCAGGGTGCCGAAGAATTCGGCGTGGAATTATGGGAGCACGTCGGCAACGTGATCGAAGCGATGAGGAAGATCGCGCCGGAGTTGGGGTTGGCAGGGGAATAGTAATTGAAAAGAGCCTCGAAATAAGGCTCTTTTTTTGCTTTTATCATCCTTTGTCTTAAATAAATTGTTCTAATGGGTATTGTAGGTATTGTTTTTCCCCACAAAATAATATAAACTAACAAATATAAACAATTTATTATAAACTCTGGGGTATTATGGCAACTAGCGTAGCACAAATTCGTGACAACTTCGTTGAACATTATCAAAGCATGGGATATCAGCTTCTTCCTAGATCTCCAATGACTGATCCTTCTATTCCAATGTCTTTTGTCATGAGCGCCGGCTTAGTGCAAGTAGAAGCTTCATTAGCTCGAAAAAACATACAAGATGGAGAACATTTTGTATTATCACAGGAATGCTTTCGGTATTTTGATATTGAAAAAGTTGGCACAGACGGCTTTCATCTAAGTTTGTTTGAAATGCCGGGGGCTTTCGTTTTTGGTCCAATTAATAAAGAAAAAACCGTCCAGGACATGTGGCATCTAGCAACAGATGTATTGCAAATTGACCAAACAAGAATATGGGCATCATATTTCGGGGGCGGTTATATTTTAGATAAACACAAAGAAAAAGAGGATGCAATAGTTCGTGATACTTGGATGAAAGTGGGCATCCCTAGAGAAAGAATAATTGGGCTAGGAGCTGACCATAATTATTGGGTGCAGGGTAAGGGCATAGAAGGCCTTGGAACAATTCGTAAATGTGGCACAAATACAGAATTATTTTATGATTTAGGAAAAGAGAAAGCTTGTCGGATTAACTGTAAACCCGGATGCAATTGTGGGCGGTTTCTAGAATTTTCTAATTCTCTTTTTATATCCGGAAGAATAGGCGAGCTTTCAAATGAAATACATCCCTTGGACAACCCATTTACCGAAACTGTTATTGGTGCTGAACGTGTTGATGCAATATTACAAAATGTTGACACCGTTTTTGAAACAGAAACCTTTATACCCATTATCAACACAATAGATAATTTCAAAACCTCTACTTCCTGGTATCTAGAAGACAACACGGTTGTTATCTATGAACAAGTACTTGCCGATCATTTACGAGCGCTTTTTCGCCTCATAGCAGACGGCGCACCCTCGCCGGGTAAAAATGGGCGTGAAAGAATTATTAAAATTCTCATAAGGCGAGTACTGGCAAGGGAGATTCTTTTAGGTATTGACCACGATGTCTTCTTACCCTATATTATCAACACTATTACATCAAACCTACCTCAAGGATCATATCCATCTTGGACAACCGAACGCAGTATTCAATATTTCTCAACAGAAAGAAACCGTTTTGCAAAAACCATAGAACGTGGAGAGAAACAATTAAAAGCCCTTCTAAGCAAGAATAACGGTAACACTCTTTCTGGGGCACAAATAATGTATCTTGAAAAAAAATGGGGATTCCCAAATATCCTAACACATTCATATCTTAGCATATACGATCTTCCTTTCAACAAAGAAGAATATCAACAAGCTATTAAAACATTCACTGTCTGATGGAGGGATCAGAAAATGGAAACTCAAAATGAAGCTTTTTTTCAGTCAATTGTAGAATCAATACACAGCCTCGTTCGATTACCAGTAAGTTTATGGGTACCGAATGAAGATCAAAAAAAATTATATATCCAGGCTGCAATTGGGTTACCTAAGGCTTATACTAAAGAAGCTATCCTAAATTTGACCGAACCCAGCATAGTAAGTGATGTCTTTCAAAGAAAAATAGAAGTTATCGTAGATGATATACAAACCAATAAACATTGGAAGTACAAAAGAGCGGCCCTAGAAAACGGGTGGCAAGCAGCATTATGTGTTCCTATCAAAGTTTTTGATAAAGCATTTGGGGTTATTAGTATATACGCCTATCGCTCTAGAGAACTTAATGGATTAAAGCTTCGTATTAATGACTATGCCCGACAAATTGCCTTAACACTTGAAGCAGAGAACCGCAACAATACAATAGAGAGATTACTTGATATTGGAAATAAATTCGAGCAATTGATAACAAAGACCCCAAAACAAGTGCTTCAAGAAATAACGAAGAGCGCATGTGAAGTTACCGGGGCAGATTGTGCTGTAATTTATCCATATGATGCGGAGCGCAAAGAATTTTTCGATATTAGCAATGTCACATCACATAACTTGAAGCAAAATTTAAAACTTTCTGATAGGCCTCGAACTAATAAAGGTATGGCTGCTTTTATAACGAGAGAAGGGGAGGTGATCCGAAACGATATAGAGAAGCAAGAACCTGAAATGTTCGAAAGTCCTTTCATAAAGCGTGAGAGTATTAAGGCCTTTATGGGCATCGCGCTGCAAATGGGCAATGACTACATGGGAGTTCTATACATTAACTTCAGAACCCCTCATGAGTTTTCAGATATAGAAAAAGATACGATAAGACTGTTTGCCAGGCAAGCATCGATTGCTGTATATAATTCTAGATTGTTTCAACATACCAATACTCAATCCAATGCGTTAGAAAAACTACAGCAAGCAAGCACAAAACTCATCTCAATATCCGGCCTAGAAGACGACCTAAGAAACGTCCTAAAAGAAATTGCTACAAATGCCCAACAAATTCTGAATGCTGAATTAGTAGATTTATATGAATACATAGAAAGTCGTGACACTTACAGACTTCCTCCTATTCAAGTAGGAGAAAGGAATGAGGTAGCTATTCCTAAAGATAAAGTGCATAAAGATGATGTTATCTGGAAGATAGTTAGAAGCAAAACTTCATTGTATGAAAAAGAATCGCAAAAGGCTGCTCCCCTAATTGCACCTTTTCAACGGAAAAATGCCCCTAAAGAGCGTTTTGTATTTCGTGAAGATATCCAATCTACCGCTGGAATACCTTTACTTCTTGGTGGAGAGGTTCTTGGAGTGCTTTTTGCCAACTATAAACGCCCACAAACTTTTTCCAATAGACAAAGAAAACTGATTGAATTATTTGCATCTCAAGCTGCCAACGTAATAAGCAATGCTCGGCGCATTCGCACATTGCGCGTACTTGAAAATTTTGGGCGGGATCTTATTTCCAGCATCGAATTAGATGAAGCTAATATATTAAAGGTAATTCATACTAATGCCAAGGAGCTAATGGATACTGATAACATGTATATCGCACTTTACGACGATGACACTAACGTTGTGCGTTTCAAATTAGCTTATGTAGATGGAGTAAAAATTGACACCAAAGTCAATCCTACTTGGTACCCACGCCAAGGAGGAATAGGAAGATCAGAAGAAATTATCCGTACAAAAAAACCTCTTCTGATTAAGACTAGAAGCGAATCAAAGGCTTTGTATGAAAAAATTGGACGAAAAAATTATGCTAAAGATCCATTTGCCTCCTATCTTGGGGTGCCAATGAGGATAGGAGAAAAAATTGTTGGAGTAATTGCAAATTATCATCGAGATCGAGAGTACGCTTATAAAGAAGAAAACCAAACGGTTTTACAAGCATTGGCAAATCAAGCCGCTATTGCTATTGAAAATGCTAATCTGTTTAATGACGTCAATCGCAGACGTGAAGCCTTGGTTCAGTTTGGGCAAGTTATTACGGATGTACACCGATCTGAAACTGAAATATTAGATCTAGTTCACGAGCAAACCGAAAAATTAATGGATACAAGCAATATGTATGTAGCCCTGTATAAGGAAGACACTGACATGGTTCGCTTTGGGCTGGCATATATGAATGGCGAAAGACAAGAAGTACTAACCGACCCCAAATGGAAACCACGTAAAGCTGGTAAAGGGAGGACAGAGGAGATTATCTTTTCTAAATCCCCCATCTTGATCACACATTTAGAAGAAGCCGAGGCTTGGTATAATCATCCAGATCGCAAAGAATATATTGGAACGGTGACTCCATCTTGGATAGGGGTACCAATGAAAATCCGCGAGAAGGTTGATGAGAAAATTGCGGAGAAGATTATTGGAGTAATAGCCGCCTATCATGAAACTGAAGAATATGTATATGATGGCGATGACCGAGATATATTACAAGCCTTGGCAAATCAAACAGCTATTGCCTTGACGAATTCTTCTCTTTATCGCCAAACAGAAAAACAGCGCAAGAATTTACAGGTAGTCAGTGAAATAGTAAAAACGGTTTCATCCGATTTGGAACCTGATACTGTCATGAATCACATTCTAACCGAGACAATTAGCTTGTTTGGTGCTCACTATGCCACAATCCAGTTAGTCAATGAAGCATCCTCTACATTGAGCATTCGAGCGCGGAAAATTGCTGATAACAAGGATCTTAACGATTCTTTACAAGAAATTCCTGTTGGAACAGGTATTACAGGTACCGCTGCAAAAGAAAAACGAACTATCAGAGTGGGTGATGTTCACAACGATGTGGATTTTTACCTAAACTATATTAGTGATACAATATCGGAAATGGCAACCCCTCTGATAGAAAAAGATAAAGTGGTTGGCGTACTAAACATTGAAGATTCTCGATCAAATGCCTTTGATGAAGATGATCAGGCCCTTTTCGAGTTACTAGCAGAAGAAGTCGTTATAGTTATTCAAAATGCTCGGCATATTGAAGCTCGACGCGAAGAGGAAAAAAGACAGGCTGATGCCGGACGTATGGAATATCTTGGCCTGTTAGCTGGAGGGGTGGCTCATCGTGTAGGCAGCAAAAGCGGGTTAATACGCTTGGACATTAAAGAGTTAGAAACTCTCGTAACACCTGATAATCAGCAAGCTGTTGATGCTCTAAAGAGAATAGACAATGCCAATCAGTATCTAATTGAGTTAAGCGATATGCTTTTCAAACCTGCTAATGCAGCTGATATGCCTCTTAGGCCCATAGACGTAAATCAATTACTAAGGGACGCTGTACGTAAAGCTAATATTCCAAAAAGCATCGATTTCTCTCTTCATGAAGGTGATGTGCCTTTAGTTATGGGAAATCATTGGTTAGTGGAAGTTTTTAGTGAAATTATATTTAATGCGATAAAACACCTCCCTCAAAAAGGATTACAAAAGATAAATGTTAGAACAAAGATGCATGACAAAAATAACGCATCTATAATCTTTGAGGATACTGGGGTCGGGTTATCCCCAGACGAATATAAAAAAGTGTTTGAGCTTTTTTATACACAAAGAAAAGCCTCACAGCCTCCAAGTTCTATGACCAATGGTGGTTTTGGATTATGGTTTTGCAAAAGTGTAGTTGTTGGTATGGGTGGTGATATACTTGTTAAGAGTAAGGAAGGTAAGGGATCAACATTCACCGTTCTTTTACCACTAGCTCCTTTTAAAGGAGGTATTCAATGACACCTAACAAACAATGTCAAATATTCTTTATTGATCCAGATATCGCTTGGTTAAATTTTGCAAAGTCTGCTTTGGTTTCTATTAGCAAAGAACCCAAAGCAAATGTGCATTCAAGCACACATATTGAAGACTTGTTATCTCTACAAAAACCATCTACTCAAATTACTCGTATTGCTTTTATAGATCTAGAATTTGCTGAAAAAGAACCTCTTCTTGTAAAAAAAATTGCGAACATAAAAGATTTATACATCATTGTACTTTTCCCCATGGATTTTTTACCATATCGAATAAGTAATATTTTTAAGTTAGGCGTACATGATTGTTTCGAAAAGCCATATGATGCACAATCGCTAATGAATATTTATAATGAACTAAAAGATGAGATTCAACACCATCAACAATACACAAATTCTTCTTTTAATTCTTTAGCTTTTTCTAGATGTTGAACAATTCAAATATCTATTAAGGAGGCACAAAATGACCATCGAAGGAAGAATACTAATTGTCGAAGACCAACGAGAATGGCAAAATAAGTATAAAAACCTGCTTGCCAATGAATTATACGAGTTTACTATTGCTGAGAATCGCCAAAAAGCTTCAGATTTACTTCAACATCACACCTACGATCTAGTACTTTTAGATCTCAGGCTCAAAGACTGGGAGGAGGGAAATTTCGAGGGTTTTAAACTGCTAGAAAACTTACAGAAACATAAACAAGAATCTGGTACTCAGACTATCATCATCTCCGCATATGGAGAGCCTGAGCATGTTCGCTTTGGCTTTAAAAAATACGATATAATAGATTATATTGACAAAAAACGCTTAGACCCTAATGAATTCCCAAATATTGTTGCTAAAGCTATTAGAGTTGCCAGTAACGAGCGACATGATATTATTAGCTAGCTAAACAATAATGACAAAACATCTTAAGATGTTTTGTCATTATTTAAGGAGATGTTCTGTGGAAACCGTTTCAAGAATTCTTGCTGTTGATGATGATACAGCTTGGTTAGACAGGCTTACAAGCATATTAGAAAGAGATGGTTATATTGTTGACCAAGCAAGTACATTGCACAAAGCAAAAGAAAAAATTCAAAATACGGTTTATGCCATCATTCTTATCGATTTAGACTTAGATATGGGAAAGGAACAAAGTTATGGGGGGTTTGAACTATTAAAAGAATTTGAAAGCATCATTACAAAAACTAAAAAACAACAAGGTAAAGCTATTGTTGTAAGTGCACATGGCGATGTGGAAAGAATAAGACAAGCTTTTAAACTCGGAGCTTATGACTTTATTAGAAAACAATCCTTCGAACCAAATGATTTTCTGTCCGTCATCAGAGAAGCGTTTATGGAATGGAAAAAATCTTTAGATCGAGAACTTACAAATGCAGAAAAAAAAGAGTATGAGCGAGTTAGGCGGGATTTTATAAAAGGGAAATCTATTAAATTCGATATACCACAAAATAGTGTTAACCCTTGGGAAAACGAACAATAATACAGGGAAAAAAAGGATTTTATAATGCCAGCATCTTTTGAAGCTTTGTTTATATTATTTTTTTTCGCTGCCCCTACATATTTTGCTGTACAAATCTACAAAACGCGAAACCCTGTTCGATATTATAAGGAGACTCAATCTCCAATAGAGCAAGCTGCCCTGTATGTTTCAGTGAGCGCAATAATAAACTTTCTAATTTTTCTTTTAATAGTTTTTTTATGGAAACTTTCTATATTTTTCCAACTATCTAATATTTTTCCTCTAAATTCGACAACTTTAGGTTTTTCTACATCATATAACATTATAGGCATTCTAATATTTTTTTTCCCTATTTATTTAATATTAGCTGGTTTGTTTTCTTCTTTGCTTGCTGATTTAGTAAACAATATATTTCCTGTTGATATTCCCGTATGGATTGATGAAATCAACAAATTAAAAGCAAGGCAAACTTCATACCCTAACCTTGTAACGTTTGTGATTGTACATCTTCAAAACGGAGATGAATGTCTCGGACTAATTAAAGAAGCAAAGTGGGTTGGAGATAAAGAAAATCAGATAGAGTTGGTGTTATCAAATGCTGTGTATAAATCATTTGATAATAATTCGAGAGTTATAAGCATAGGGCGTATCCTATTACGCTCAAAAGACATCCTTTGGCTAAGCCCCTATTTCGAAAAAATCGAGCAAGGGTAATTAGGTGTCAACTACGCTTATAGATAGATGCCTTTGCTTATGGGTAGTATGGTGTCACATCTTCATGCTCCGAATAAATCTGTATCCTATCACTTTCCGAAAGAACATACGTTTATTTTGTATAGACCATACATAAGGATCAATTTTATTCTCGCTAGAGGGGTCAACATACCTAATGTTACCGTACATTCGGAAGTAAATATCAAACTATCTTTAGTTTTCATCTCCTCTCAAAATCGTCCATCCCATAATCATCAAGAACAACAAGATCGCCACCGCATTCAGCATACTCCCCCATAAGCGGATGGAATGGGTATAGGTTAGATCGCCAAAAATGCGCATGATTAAGGAGATGTGTAAGAGCGCGAGGGGGTAGTAGAATTTCGGGCTGTATTTTACGGGCAACATCAAAATGGAGGGGAAAATGATGGCTGCGTGTCCAAAGATCATTGAGAAGGTGAAGCCTACAAAAATGGTGTGCAGAAAAGCATCGTAGGTGGGACCGGCATAGCTGTAGCCATAGTATAGACCAATAGCACCACCAATGCCCAGCCAAACGTAGCCGCTCATCAGGCAGACAGCCACAAAGCGTACCAAGTCCGTTTTGCGGATGGTGATGCGGGCGATATCAAAGCGGAGCAGCCAAATCGCCATGAGGATCATCCCCAAAGACGCAGTGCGTGTGCCGAATTCCAAAGAGAAGAGGGTCAGGATCAAACCTAAAAGATAGACCGTTACAACGATCAAGCCCGATCTTCGTTTGAAAGGCGTTGTTGGCATAAGGCGGCTGAGTTCCAAGCGTTCTCCAACAATGGTGAGCACCAGAAATCCACTCCACCATAGAACAATCCTTGAAATGGGATTTCCCATGATCCACAAGACCATGCCAATAAACCAGGCAAGGGCACCCAATGCCATGACGACCGTGTAATCAGCACGATGTTGTCTCAAGATGACAGCAAAGATCACGACAAGACCAAAGCTCCCAGCAAGCATGAAGAGAGCACCAATAATATCGTCGCCACCTGCAATATAGTAAATTCCACCAGCAGCGCTAAAGATCGGTCCAATATAGAGCCAGGATTTATTCAACGCAACAGCGCGTTCGATACTGATAAGCGTCCCCAGAAAACCGGCAATCATCAGGGGACCGTGCGCCATTCGCCAGGGTGCCAAAGAAGGGAAAAGCCAGCCAACGCGGAAAAGCCCACTCCACATACCAATAAGGAGGGAAACGATGGCTAATAAGAGCAGGGGAAAGCGATGTGAGGGTTTAGTAAACATTTTTTAGCCCTGTACAAAGTGATTTTTTCTTTTTTCATCCCCAACCGTTGTGGCATCACCATGCCCTGAGAAGACCCGCGTCTCATCTGGCAGAACGTAGACCTGCTCGCGGATACTGCGTTCGAGAGTTGCCCAATCTCCACCGGCGAGATCGGTGCGTCCTACACTGCGATAAAAAAGCAGGTCACCGCTGAAGAGGGTAGAGGCTTCGGCACAGTAGAAGACACTATGCCCTGGGCGATGACCTGGGGTATGTCGCGCTTCGAAGGAGAATTTTCCCACCTTCAGAATTTGACCATGTTCAAGAGATTCCGGTTCGGGACCGGGGTCGATACTGACGCCAAAACGGGCACCGCCGCCACCCATTTTCCAGAGATCATAGTCATCGTTGTGGAGGTAGACAGGCGGGGTTTCGGGCAAAGCTTTGACGAGATCGGCGATTCCGCCGATATGATCGAAGTGGGCGTGAGTTAACCAAATGGCTTTGATCTGCCAGCCTTGCTCTTCGGCGGTTTTGGCGATGTTAGCGCCATCCCAGGATGGGTCGATGACAATGGCTTCGTTCGTTTCAGGATCGGCGACGATGTAGGTGTTGGTCTGGACAGGTCCGAGGGTGAGGGTAAGGATTTTCATAATTTCTCTCTTGATGGTCGGGAACGCGGGAAGAAGATAAGGGTCAGTATAATGCCAACGAATATCAGTAGCAAGCTCAATGGATAGGGCGATTCGGGCGATGTCGAATAGAGGTATCCTGCCAGGGGCGGGGCAAGGATAAAGGGCAAGGCATTCGCTGTTTCCGTAATTCCATAAGCTAGTCCCATTTGGGCATCGTCGATCAGACTGTTGACATGGGCAGCCGAGAGGGAGCGCAACCCGAAAAGATCGCCCAGCCAGCCACCGATCAGTGGTCCGGAGACCATCCCCGCGCTAAAGGTGGCAGAAATGAGCGTAAGCGCGCGC
>CAZASG010000068.1:0-16576 GCA_964487745.1 uncultured Anaerolineaceae bacterium
AATTGGCGTGAAATTTTCACACGTTGTTTGCGGTAACCATATAATCTGTCGCCAACGATCGGTGCTTCAATGAAGGCGCAATGCAGGCGAATTTGATGGGTGCGCCCGGTTAGGATATTCACTTCGAGCAGAGTATGTTTTTCAAAGCTCTCAAGGGTTTTGTAGATACTGACCGCATCGCGTCCTTTTGAGACGGGCACGATGGCCATCTTTTTTCGGTGAGAAGGGTCGCGCCCGACGGGGGCTTCGATGCGTCCTTTGGGCGTGGGCGGCGCGCCATCTACGAGGGCGAGGTAGATCTTCTTTACTGCACGATCTTTAAATTGTTTCTGTAGCCATTGCAGGGCGTGGTCATTTTTGGCGAGCAGGATCAAACCGGATGTTTCTTTATCCAGGCGGTGGACGATGCCTGGACGGATCTCGCCACCAATCCCCTCCATTTGGGGAGCGTGGGCGAGTGCGGCGTGAACAAGCGTCCCGGTGCTATGCCCGGCAGATGGATGTACGACCATCCCGGACGGCTTGTTGATGACGATCACATCATCGTTCTCAAAAATAATGTCCAGAGGGATCGGTTCGGGCTCCAGCGCGGTTGGCTGGGGGGGCGGGATGCGCACTCTTACATGAGCGCCCTGATCGAGCTTGAAACCGGTCTTTTCCACGATCTCGTCATTTACCCAAACAAATCCTTTTTTAATCATTCCCTGCAGGCGGGAACGCGTAAATTCGGGCAGCTGGTTAACGAGAAAGTGATCCAGCCGCTCGGGTTGAGATGCGGAAAATTGTAGCTCGACCAGCCGCTCGCTCATTAAACGGAAGCCTCTCCCCCGGAGGGTGATTCCGTTTCCAGTCCATTTTCGAGATCGCCCTCACTTTGGGCTTGTTCCCCTTTAAGAGCATTTCTCTCCCTTTTTTCGACGATCCAGACCCCGATAAGCATGATAGCTGTCCCGACGCTGATGCTGGCATCGGCTACGTTGAAGACGGCGAAATCACCGACCGAGATCCAATCGGTTACTTTACCATCAAATATCAAACGGTCGACCAAGTTGCCGACTGCGCCGCCAAGCTGCATACCCAAAGGGATGCGCAGGAACCAATCTTGATCTTCGATCTGGGAATAGAACCAGATAATAGCGAAGCTGACCACGAAGGCCAGGATCGTGAAAACTAATGCGCCATTTTTAAAGATGCCAAAAGCTGCGCCGGTGTTATACCAGTGAACGACGCGGAAATATTTTTCGAGATGTACCCAGCCTTCAGGCAGCCAGGTGCCACCAAGCGAAATATTGGTACGAACAAGATCTTTTGTCCATTGATCGAGGGCGATGATGAGCCCGGCAATACCAAAAAGGATAAGGTAATTTTTTAGAACTTTCAAAATTGCTCCTTGAAATTCAAGTTTGCTTGCTGAGGAGCAAGCGCCCCCTATTCTACCCTAAAGCGGAGAGAATCATTCGTGTGCCACCAAGCAAAAGGATGATAGCCAGCACCTGCCGGATGCGTGGATTGGGGAGCCGGTGGCTACCATATTCGGCTCCGAGCCAGCCGCCAACGATGACCGCCATGCCCCAATAAATGATCTGTGGTGGGAGGCTGAAGGAATTGCTCCAATATCCTGTCAGACCGGAGATGGAGTTGACCAGCACGAAAACAGTAGCGATCCCGGCGGTTTCTTTTGGGCTAGCCCAGCCCATCAGTAAGATCAGGGGACTGAGAAATATTGCGCCGCCCACACCGGTGATGCCTGAGATAAAGCCGATCAATGCACCGCTGAGCAAGGCTGCCCAGAGAGGTGGTGTGGAGATCTTTTTTTCTTCCGCTTTTTGGGCTGTGATGAAAAGACGGGTTGCGGCGTAGAGAAGAAGTATCCCGACAATGCCTTTGTAGAGGTCTCCGTTGAGATTCAGCCGCCCACCCAGAAATGCGAAGGGGATAGATGTGATCGCAAAAGGCAAGAAGAGCTGCCATGAGAAATAACCGGCACGGGCATATTTATAGGTCCCGATCGTGGTGACAAGGATATTCAGGGCGAGGGCGGTCGGTCTCATCACGGTGGGATCGATATTGAAAAGACCCATCAAGGCAAGATAGCCTGATCCGCCACCCAGCCCAACGGAGGCGTAGAGGCTGGCGATAATGAAGATAAGAAAAGTTTGCATGATCGGGAGTGAAGGGGGAAAGGGCTTTTGTTGTTACGAGATGTAGATGCGCGGCACACGTGTATTGATATTGGTGAGTATCTCATAGGGAATCGTATTTGCCCAGCGGGCAAGATCTTCGGCTGTGATGCGCTGCTTGCCCTGCTGACCGATCAACATGACTTCGTCGCCATTGTAGCCGGTGCCCTCAGGGCCGAGGTTGACGACCATCTGGTCCATGCAGATTCGTCCAACCTGGGGGACTTTGACGCCACGAATGATCACTTTGGCTTGATTCGACATTGCGCGGAAGTAGCCATCGCCATAGCCCACAGGGACGGTGACGACGCGCGTATTTTCGTCCGATTTCCAGGTGGAGCCGTAGGAGACGGGATGATCGGGTTTGGTCACTTTGAAATAAACCACCTTGGATGACCACGAGAGCGCGGGCGTCACTTCGATGGTACGTTTTACTTCATCGGAGGGATAAACGCCATAGAGCAGAATGCCGGGGCGAACCATATCGAAGGTCGCTTCAGGGAGTTGCAGGATCGCGCCGGAGTTTGCCATATGTCTGAGGGGCGGTGTAGGGAGAGAATGTTTTTCGTAGAAAGAGAGCACTTCGTTGAAACGAGCCAGTTGAAGGCGGGCGTGACTCAGGTCTGCTGCATCCGAGTTGGCGAAATGAGAGTAGATACCTTCTACTTCAACATGTTTACAGCAATTCAAGGCAGTTTCTTGCAATGAGTGAGCGCTGTAATAGTGAACACCGATGCGCTCCATGCCGGTGTCGATCTTGAGATGGACAGTCGCTTTCTTTTTCAGTGCTTCAGCAGCTTGCCCAATTTGCTGCAGGCGTTCGACAGAGGATGCGGTCAGGGTGAGATCGTATTTGATGAATTCAGGGATCTGCTCTTCCCAAATGCCACCGAGCACAAGGATGGGGGTGTTGATGCCCATCTTGCGCAGTAGAATGCCTTCTTCGAGGACGGCGACGCCGATATAGTCGGCATGTGGCGCGAGGTGACTGGCGACCGTATCCATCCCGTGTCCGTAGGCGTTGGCTTTGATAACGATCATTACCTTTGCAGGCGTGACGTGTGTGCGGATCGCTTTGAGATTCTCGCAGAGGTGGGCGAGATTTACCTCGACATGGGTGGGACGGACCTGCCCGCTGGTGGTGATAGTAGGTTGGTTAAGTTGCATGGGGAGGATTATAAAGGATTTTAGCGCATCTCAAACGAGAAAGATCATCACAATGTAACTTATTTGTGACAAATGGTAAAATATGCATACTACAAATCTTATTTCTAGCGTGCTTCCGTAGCACGAAAAGGAGCTCTCTCATGAAAGTATGTTTTCCAGTGGAGGCAGATCAAGGACTAAGTAGCAAAGTTTATGGTCACTTTGGTTCCGCGCCACTTTTTATTCTTTTTGATACAGACACCAGAACCGTTTCCAGCTTGAACAATCGCGATGCGGATCATGCGCATGGACAATGCAGCCCGGTTGATGCCTTGAATGGGGAGAAGGTGGAGGCCATCATTGTCGGTGGGATCGGCAAAGGGGCGATCAATAAATTGAGCGCGCTGAATATCAAGGTCTATTCCGCTGCGAAGAAAACGGTCGAAGAAAATCTTGGCGTATTTGAGAATAACCAAATGATCGAGTTGACCCAGAAAGATGGTTGCAGTGGTCATGGGGGAGATTGCGATCATTAGAAAGTATTTGTTCAAATGAAAAGCCGCCTAAAGGGCGGCTTTTTTTATGCTCCTTTTTCCCAGACAAAAAACACATCCGGTTCTGATTCTGGCGGAGGGCTGACCCCGAACCTGGTCGCAATAAAACCATTTTTCTCGTAGAAGGCACGTCCATTTGTGTTGATCTGAAACGTGTAGAGTGAAAGCCTCTTCGGTGAAAGTTTGCGGGCGTGAAGTAAAAGTTCCGTCCCAATACCTTGGCGTTGGTGATCGGGTGAGATATAGAATTGGTCAATGAAATCGTCTTTGATAGCCATGAAGCCGACGGGGGTTGCGTTCATATCAGCGACGAAAACATCGTTTTCTTTCAGGATCACATTTTGGAAATAGGCACGATCTTCGGCAAAGGAATATCCCTTCGTTGCTATGAATTCAGGAAAAGCAACCTCGCGGGCACGTCGCCAGAGCGTAGTGACCGCATCAAAATCATCTGGAGCATAGAAGCGAATATGCATTTTTATTCTGAGGCCAAAAGCAGATCCTGTGCGATCTCTTCTGCAAATACTGTGTCTCCCTCTTCCAGGATGATCGCTAACCCTAGCGGTGTGCCGCTCCAATCTGGCGGGGTGCCAGCCAGGAGCCAGAGCGTATTTTCCTCGCCGTTGCCTGCAGCAATGATCTGCCAATAAGCAGTCTCGTCTGTAAAAGTTGCGTTGAGTTGCACATTTTCAGCAGGGCTAAAAAGCGTTTGTGGCTGACCAAGCGCGGACAGGATCACCCATCCGCTTTGGGGCGTGTTGACAGCCTGTGCCAAACGTGGCGCTGGGGCGGTCCCCTCGTTGCTCAGGGCGCTTGCCAGTATCGCCATCTGGAGCGGACTGGCATAGCCTTCCACTTTTTCAGCAGCGGGCAAACGTATCGCTGGAATAACGATACCTTGCGCCAGTGCATCCAACTCCGGGCTGAGGGGATAAAGTCCCTGCGTGGCGCGATTTAAAAGGGGAGAATATTCGTTGTCTAGCAGGGATGCGCCGATTTCATCGAGCAGATTGGGATCAAAAGTTGGATGGGACGCCATCGCCAGAATTTCGCCGCTTTCGGCGTTGACGAGAACGAGCGCCCCCATATGTTTGCTGAGGGCGCGATCGGCTTTTGTTTGAAGATCAAGATCGAGACTTAAGCGCACGTCCAACCCTTCGGGGGGCTGCCCGTAGAGTAGATGGTTCCACCAGGTCAGTGTAGCGGGGTTCCCTGCCAACCCGCGCAGATAATCGTCCAATTCCGCTTCGAGACCCGCCTGCCCGTAAACAGGATGCGTGTATCCAATAATAGGCGCAAGATCGGGATAGAGGTATTCTCGTGAAAATGTGCCTGCTTCTCCGCTGGTTCTGTTGATGGGAGCGTTATTTCGATCAAGCAATGCCCCGCGTGGGACGTATTGATCCGCCAATGCACGGCGCGGATTATCGGAGCGGGTTAGCAGATCAGGACCGCGAACAATAGCCCACCAGCCGTTCACCAAGGCAGATGTGACCAATCCCAGCGCGAGTAGCCCGCTTAGAAAATGATAGGTTTGCGGGCGGGGCAGGGGGGCGGCTTCTTCGGTCTCGTTGCTGATGCGTAGAAGAATGAGCAGAGCGATAAAGGATGTTAATAGCGATGAGCCGCCATACGAGATGAAGGGTAGCGTCACGCCGGTCAGGGGCAGCATCCGCAAGTTGCCGCCGATGATAAGCAGACTCTGGATGCCGATATAGGCTGTCAGCCCAGCGGCGAGTAGGCGGCGGAATCTGTTCGGGGCATGGAAGGCGATATTCATGCCTCGGGCGAGAAAAACGCCCAAAAGCGTGAGCAAGCCGAGGGTCCCCGCGAGTCCCGTTTCTTCCGCCAAAGAGGAGAAGATAAAATCGGAATGCGTGACCGGCACAAAACCGGGGCTGCCCAGCCCGGGTCCACGTCCGAAGAAACCACCGTTGGCGATCGCCATCAGCGATTGGATGATCTGGTATCCGCTCCCGCTGGGGTCATCCCAGGGCGAGAACCAGATGGCGAGACGCAGGTGAATGGTGGGAATAAAGTGATAACCCAGGAAGCTGACGACGAGCAAGATCGCTGCGCTAATAAGCAAAACGCGCTTATGCTCTGTAGCGACAAAAAGGATGCTGGCGTAAAGCATGATAAAGATCGAGGCGGTACCGAGGTCGCGTTGAACAGCGAGGAGTAAAAGGGCGATGCCAGCCAAAAAGAGGGTTGGGAAAATAAAGGGGATGAATTGCCTGCGTTGGGGAATATGATCGGCGAGATAAGCTGCGAGATAGATGACGAGTAGAAGCTTAAGCGGCTCGGAGGGTTGCAGGTAAAAACCACCAAATCCGAGCCAAAGGCGCGGGCCCACGCCAAGTGGATTTGAGCCAAAGATGAGGGTGAGGGCTGTTAGTAACAGTCCGCTGGTAAGTGCGAGATATTTATAGCGGCGCAGAGTTGGCAAGAGTTCTCGCCAGCGTAACCCAAAAAGCAGCGCGATCACACTGACTGCCAACCAAAGGCTTTGTCGCAGCCCAAAAAGGGTGGTCAATCGCCAAATATTGAGCAAGCCCCAGCCGCTGAAAAGCGCTGCGATCGGGAAGATATAGGGGTCGCGGTCGGGCGCATCTCTGCGTAGGCGAAGATGTGTGAGAGCGACCAGCGCACCCCAGATCGCGAAACCCGTCCAATGTGCCCAGCGATAGTCTGCATCCCATGAGCGGGCGCGCACAGCCGGTGAGAGAGTCAGGATTAGACTGTATAAGCCAAGAAAAAGCGCCGCCAACCTAAGCAAGCGCTTTTCAATTTCCTGCGGAGTATTTTCAAAAGAGATCTTCACAATATTTTCAAAAAGCTAAACCGCTAATCATCGCAAATCGCACTAATATTCTTTCCGTGTAGGTTTGCATAGATTAGCGGTCGTAATTTGTTTTGTAAATTAGTTTAGATATTTCTTTACCAACAGATCCAGTCGTTCACGTGTCTCAGAAGGGATTACGCGCGGCTGGGTGATGAGCGCATCGGCGAGAGCATTTTCGCAATCGCAATGGCGCGCAGAGGTAAAACTGCGTGCCAAATTGCGGATCGCATCCTGCGCAACCTCGGTGTTTTTCATCAGGGTCTTGATGACCATCTCCACGCTTACGGGCGCTTCGCTAACATGCCAAACATCGTAATCTGTCACGTGAGCCATAACACCATAGCAGACCTCTGCTTCTCGCGCGAGAAAGGCTTCGGGTGATGTGGTCATACCAATGATGGACATATCCCACGCGCGATATATATTGGATTCGGCGCGCGTCGAAAAGCGCGGTCCTTCGATCGTGATGAACGAACCGCCCTTGTGGACAGTTGCTCCCGTTTTCTGTACGGATGCCAAAATCCGGTCGGAGAGATCGAGGCAGAAGGGGTCGGCAACGCTGACATGCGAAACCAGCCCATCCTCGAAGAAGGTCCGCTTACGATCTTTCGTCATGTCGAAGAGTTGATCGGGCACGACGATATCACCGGGGGCATAATCCTCGCGCAGCGAGCCACAAGCACTTACGCTGACAATCCTCTCCACGCCGAGAGATTTCAGGGCGTAGATATTTGCCCGGTAATTCACCTCGCTTGGGTTGACATGATGCCCGATCCCATGACGCGCTAGAAAGGCGATAGGCTGTCCTTCCAACGTGCCGACGACAATAGGGGCACTGGGTTCGCCAAAGGGAGTTGTAAGCGTGCGTTCTTCGGTGTTTTCCAGCCCTTTCATGCCATATAAGCCAGAGCCGCCGATGACAGCGAGTGAGATTTTATCCGTCATAGTATTCTCCGATACTATTCTCTGCTAATTTCGCGTGTGTTGGGGGAAAGCTCATCCAAGGCAAAACGTACCTGAAGAGGGGCTTTGCCACAATGGATCTCATCACCACTGATAACGATCGTAGCGGTGTCCACTTCTTCACCGTTCAATGTCGTGCCATTGGTTGAGTTCAGGTCTTCCAGCCACCACTGCCCGTGATGGTAACTCAGGCGGGCGTGTTGAGCAGAGACCGTTTCGTTATCGAGATAAACTTCGCAATGCGGGTCACGTCCCAGCGTGATCTCGGGGTGGCGAAAATGCCGCGTCAACGAGTTGGATGCAGCGTCATGGTAAGTGAGCGCCAGTGGAGGGGTTTTTCGGATTGTGAGCAACTCGCCTTGAGTTTTGAGATTACGCCATAACAGTAAAAATGCCCAGACCATAAAAGCATATAGACTGAGCGTCATGATGACGCGCAAAAAGAGCAAAAAGGGCGCACTCATTATTTTTTGTCTTCGGGATGTCTTGGCAGGATAGCGGTCGGTCGCTCCGAGCCTGTTGTTGAGTTAAAAGGAGCCGTCTCGCGCAGATCAGCGCGGCGGGGCGGATTATCTTGCCCAAAGATCAAGGGGACGCCTGCCAAAGAGATCACATCGCCGGGATATAGTACCGACTGGTGTGAACGTTGGCTGTTCACATAGGTGCCGCCTGTGGAGTTAAGGTCAAAGATCACATAACGCCCGTTCACAGCTCGTAATTGGGCATGGTTGCGCGAAACACGCGGATCATCAATGGTCAGGTCGTTTTCCATACGCCGCCCAATATTTACAACAGCTTTTGTCAACGGAAAAACTTTGGTGCCATGTACGATTAGGAAAGCGTTTGCCGGGATCTTTTCAGAAGGGGTTTTCTCCTCATCTTTTTTCGTTTCCATACCTTGAGTCTCCGAAATTTTCTCCACTTGCTCAAAAGTAAGAATTTTGATCTCTTCAGGCTTAAGCGCGGGATCAGAAGCAAGCGAAAAGGAGAGCGGTGCGTCGAATTTTATTTCCGCTTCTTCAGCAACTGTTTCAAGAACACGTCTAAATCTTTCGATCAATGCTGGCTCTTTTTTCCATGCGTCCACAACATCAGGATGTGCCGTAAGGGTATAGCTATTGGAAGCAACATTCAGCTCAGTTTCTTTTTCGATACTCGCTTGCAATGCTACTGCCAATTGCTGGGCAACCAAGCCCTCCGATTTTTTGATCGGCAGATAGTTGAGAAGATGCACTTCCACAAGCGCTTGCAGACGTTTTTCCAATTGATCCAGATTCAAATTCACAAAAGATACCCTCGATATTTTTTGAATTATTTTATTATAGAAGTGGCTTTCTAGAAAAGCAAGTATGATTTGTAGGCTTATTGCAAAGTGCCTTTTACAGTGCTATCATCGGTGCCAATATGGATTGGACTCAAAGATTTCATACAAAAAGTTTGGATGAACGCCCAGCGGCAGACGCGATCAAGCGGATCCTTGCCGCCGGGATCGACGCTGCAGACCCTGCTGCTGCGGTGCGGCGCACCCTGACGCGAACCTCGGGCTTGCTTCGGTTTAACGAAGAGGAATATGCGTTGAGCCACTTTTCAACATTATATCTTGTCTCGGTCGGAAAAGCTGCCATCCCGATGGCAGAGGCTACAGCTGATATCTTGGGAAAATATCTAACAGAAGGCGTTGTAGTGTACAAACCCGCCCCCTCCCTGAACGATGCGACCAAAGGGGAGCGCAATCGCTTGGCGTACATTCCTTCATCCCATCCTGTCCCGGACGAGCGCAGTCTCGCGGCTAGTGAAAATATTCTTGGGCTACTTTCCAAAACCACGATAGATGACCTGGTCATTTTTCTTGTCTCTGGCGGTGGCTCTGCACTAATGACCATGCCCGTAGAGGGTGTTTCTCTCGCAGATATGAGCGACCTTACATCCTTGCTGCTCGGCTGTGGCGCACCTATCGACGAGATCAATACCCTGCGCCGCGCACTCGACCGTGTAAAGGGTGGCGGGTTGGCAGAAGCTGCCGCGCCAGCACAGCATTTCAGCCTGCTCCTCTCAGATGTGGTCAATTCACCCCTTGAAGCCATTGCCTCGGGGCCGACCGTTCCCAATCCGACCGATAACGCTGACGCTCTTGCTATCTTGCGGAAATATGATTTGATGAATGAAGTTCCAGATTCTATTCTCGCTTTTCTAGAAGAGGGGGTTTCCCTTAAATCCGAAGCGCCGAGGAAGAATATTGCCATCATCGGCAGTAATGCCCTCTCAGCCAAAGCTGCAAAAAGGCAAGCCGAAAAGGAAGGGTTTTTTGCCAAAGTTCTGACCACGTCTTTGGAAGGGGAAGCATCTCTTGTTGGCGCTGAGTTGGGCAGGATGCTCTTTGAAGAAGATTTTACACAATATGACCCAGGCAATATCTCTTGTCCATTTTGCTTTATCCTTGGTGGTGAAACTACCGTCAACATCGGGGATGCAAAAGGATTGGGTGGCCGCAATCAGGAAGTCGCTCTCGCTGCCATCAAAGAATTGGCCGGAGCTAAAAACAGGATGCTTGTCACCCTTGCCACCGATGGCGACGATGGCCCTACCGATGCAGCTGGTGCAGTTGTGACAGGCGAAACGCTCGCGCGGGCACAAGCCCTGGGGTTGGATGTGGATGAGCATCTACGCAACCATGACGCCTATCCTTTTTTTGGCGCTTTAGATGACCTTCTCAAACCTGGCATGACAGGCACAAATGTCAACGATCTGACCTTTTTATTTACTTTCTAGAAAAAACATGCAAAATGAATTTTGATAAAGTTATCCTTGCTCTTTACGGCGAAGAGGGTCGCCAATGGTTAGATTCACTTTCCGCGCGTTTGGATCATTACGCCAAACATTGGGACCTGACCCTTTTCCCCCCGTTTGAAAATCTCTCGTATAACTATGTCATGCCCGCTCGCCGTGTGGATGGCACGCCGGTTGTGCTCAAGCTTGGCTTTCCGAACGACGAATTGCGTACGGAGATCAATTCTTTGCGCCATTTTGATGGACGGGGCATGGTGCATCTACTTGAAGCGGAGGAAGAAAATTGCGCCATGCTATTGGAGCGAGTTTTCCCCGGTGACACCCTCTGGGATATAGACGATGAGACCGCGACCGCTCACCTGTTGAACATGATGCCCTTACTCTGGAAACCCTATCTCGACGATTATCCTTTTCCCTCAACCGCCGATTGGGGACGTGGTTTTTCCCGTCTGCGTGAACGCCATCATGGCGGAACGGGGCCTTTGGACGAGCGCATGGTCGATAAAGCGGAGAATATCTTCTTCGAGTTACAGGCATCTAGCGCGGAGCCTGTTCTGTTGCATGGTGACTTGCATCATGATAATGTTCTGTCATCACAGCGAGAGCCGTATTTGGCGATTGATCCTAAAGGTGTCTTGGGTGAACCTTGTTATGAAGTGGGGGCTTTTTTGCGCAACCCTTTCCCTGATCTGTTAAAAAAAGACAATCCACGCGGGCTTTTGGAGCGTCGCGTGGATATGATCGTAGAGCGTTTAGATTTCGACCGTCAGCGTGTGCTGGGTTGGGCGATGTCGCAGGCGGTCCTTTCCGCGATCTGGTGCGATGAAGATGGTGTGGATTGTGTCGAAGGGATGATGCAGGTGGCGGAGATTTTGGATAATCTCTAAAGAACCTCCTTGCAGTTCGGGCAATTTCTCTCGTTCCCCGTCACGACATAACCGCAAGATTTACACGTTCGCGGCTGCATCTCACCGAGCGGCGCGCCGCAGGCTATACAGTGAGATTCGCCAACGGGATTTGCCGTCAGGCAGTAGTCACAGGTCAGGCGCTGGAGTTTCTCTGAAAGCTCATGCGAGGCGCCAGCCGCATGAGCGGCTTTGGTGATCACATCCCACACATCTTCGTCGAGTTGTAGATTCTGTATATCTTGGGCAATATCGTCGAGGCGGTGTAGCAAGCTGAAAGGGTTGCGTATCGCGGCGACAGCGCTTTGTCCCAGGCTGGCGGCAATCCCCATCTTCGCTTGTTTGCCAAGCTGCACGAGAACGCCTTCCGGTACTTTCAGGATATGTATGGTTAAAGCCGTGTGACCGCCAGAACGGGCATTGGGGCGTGAGGAGATCTGCACAGCCATCTTATTGCCAGAGCCGCCAGTTTGCGCAAATAGATTGGTACGAGTAAAGGCTGCCTCAAGGGCACGTGCCAGGTCGCGAGGGGATAGGTTTCCGTGAAAAACTTTTTGTTCCATCTTTTCGATTATAATCCGATTTATCGAATTTACGAAAATCCCATAAGGAAGTTGTACTGATTATGGCTCGAATTTGGCTCAAAATATCGTTATGGACACTTGTTTTGGTTGGGGTAGTAGGGATGCTCTTTGCAAGCCCTGCTCCCGGACGGGTGCAGGCACAACAGCCGACGGGTGCCATCCCGACCGTGACCGGGACGCCCTCCGGGGCAATTGTTACCGTTAACCTGGATCAGGACTTTGTCAATGTGCGTTCTGGTCCCAGCTCCTATTTCTATCCGCGTGTCGGTGTACTCGTGTCGGGACAATCCGCTCCGGCGTTAGGGCGTTCTCCTGGTGGTGACTGGATCATGATCGGCTATACGGGTGCACCTGGCAACGTGGGTTGGATCTATGCGCCGAATGTTTCATTGATCTCTCAAAATTTTCTACCTATTGTAGAAGCACCGCCTACTCCAACGCCGCTGGTAACGCCTACCATTGACCCGACCTTGGCAGCCGCCTTCATTGTGCCCGAGACCCCAACGCGATTACCGACCTTCACACCACCCGCGCCATTGGCGATCCCAACATTTGTGGATGAAGCGCAAGTGGATACGAACCGCATCCCGATGGGCTTGGTGATTTTCGGTTTGGGTTTTATCGGTTTATTGGGAGCGCTGATCTCGCTCGTGCGTCGCTAAAAAAACTTATTAGAATCAAAAAAAAAAGAGCCTGTATTCACAGGCTCTTTTGCTTGGTATTTAGTGTCCGCAGCCGCAGCCCCCACCGCCGCCATGGCTATGACCTTGACCATCACCGCAGCCGCAACCACTGGCTTCGCCAGCACCGCTGCCGCAACCGCATCCACCGCTTTGGGCGTTCGGATTGCTGATCACAAATCCGGTCCCTTTTTCAGGGTCATTTATGAATTCGACTGTCGCGCCGCGCGCATATTCGATGGATTGATGATCCACAATGATTTTCAAGCCTTCGGCTTCAATCGTTGTATCTGTAGTGTTGATATTGTCGTCAATTGCCATCCCAAACTGGACGCCGCTACAACTGCTGCCAGCAACATAGATACGCAAGGCGTGTTCCTTCAAGTTCTTTTCGTTCATAATATCCAGAACAGCTTGAGTTGCTTCTGGGCTGATTGTAATAACTTCTTCATTAACTTTCGGTAAAGTGAATTCCATTTAGAAGCTCCTGTCTAATTATATTGGACAGATATTATCAGAATTGCTCCTACGTGTCAATCATGTTTTGGTTCTTGATCATTGTAGGAAGAAAAATTTCGTTTACGGGGTTTCAATATAAACCCGTTCTTTCTTTCCTACTTAATGCAAAATACAAATAAGGTGGCTTGACACATTCCATTCCCCCCTGTAAAATCTCCCTGCTGAAAACTTTAGGTAGATAATGCCTAAAGTTTATTTAATCTATTTCCTCGGGAGGAATGTTTTCTTATGAGCCACATGGGTCTTTCAATGTTTGAGACAGCTGCAATTTGGTCAGTTTTTGCAGTTGCGATCATTGGTCTGCTCTACGCCATTCTTTTGCGCAGCCAAATTCTGCGTGAAGACAAAGGCACGGAACGAATGCAGGAAGTTTGGGGCTGGATTCGGGATGGAGCAGATGCTTACTTGCAGCGGCAACTGAAATCAATTTTGCCTTTCATCGCAATTTTGACAGTTGCTCTTTTCTTTTCTGTCTATATTGTCCCACCCACTGAAGAAGCCTTGATGCGCTTCGAAGGAATGGACCCTGGGCAGATCAGCCTCACACTTGGTTTGGCGCGCGCCATCGCTTTTGTGATGGGCGCTGGCTTCTCTCTCACGGTCGGTCAGATCGGTATGCGTATGGCTGTTCAAGCCAATGTGCGCGTTGCCTCTGCTGCACGTGAGTCTTTTAGTGATGCGCTCCGTATCGCCTACCGCGCTGGAACGATTACCGGTATGCTCACGGATGGTCTTGGTTTGCTCGGTGGTACGGTCATCTTTATGTGGCTTGGTATCGCTGCTCCTGATGCGCTTCTTGGCTTCGGCTTCGGTGGTACGCTTCTCGCGCTCTTCATGCGCGTGGGTGGTGGTATTTACACCAAAGCTGCTGACGTCGGCGCTGACCTCGTCGGTAAAGTGGAACAAAACTTGCCGGAGGACGATCCCCGCAATCCTGCTGTTATTGCTGACCTCGTTGGTGATAATGTCGGTGACTGTGCCGGTATGGCAGCCGACATCTTTGAATCCTACGAAGTTACCATCGTTTCCGGTCTGATTCTTGCGCTGGCGCTCTGGCACCAAACCGGTCGTCTTGAGTGGATCATTTTCCCTCTTATCGTTCGTGGTATTGGCGTTTTGGCTTCCATCATTGGCACCTATGCTGTAAAAAGCGATGCTAAAGAAGGTGGCGATGCAATGAAGGCGATTTTCACAGGCTTCTTCACCTCTGCGGTCATTTCATCTGCTCTTTTCTACGCGGCAGCTTTCTTCTATATGAATAATGATGGTATCAACGCTTGGGGTGGCTGGTGGCGTACGCCAACCGCTGTTTTTGTCGGTGTGGCTCTTGCCATCGGCATTGACCGCCTGACAGAATATTTCACGGGTACACACGCAGAACCTGTAAATGATATTAAGAAGAGTGCTGACACCGGCTCTGCGACCTTAATCCTGCAGGGTACAGCCGTTGGTTTTGAATCTTCTGTTTGGTCGATTTTGATCATTGCTCTTACCATCATGGCTTCTATCGCCATTTTCGGTACCATCCCTGGTGTTGAAGGTGCTGACAGAGTCCATTTCATCCTTTACGGTGTGGCTATGGCCGGTATTGGCATGCTCACCCTGACTGGCAACAACGTTGCGATGGACTCCTTTGGTCCTATCGCTGATAATGCAAATGGTATTGGCGAAATGTCTTGGACTGGTGAAGAAAAAGAAAAGAATGCCAATGCCCAGCAGATCATGGCTGACCTTGATGCTGTGGGTAATACCACAAAAGCGATCACCAAGGGTGTTGCAATCGGTTCCGCTGTTATTGCAGCTGTTTCGCTGTTCGGCTCTTTCCTCGTGGACGTCAGTCGCACGCAGCAAGGCATGGGTGTTCCTCTTGCTGAACAGATCCAGAGCATTGGTATCCGTGTTGACATGCCGCAAGTCTTTGTAGGTATGCTCATTGGTGGTGCGATTCCATGGCTTTTCTCCTCTTTTGCTATTCAGGCTGTTAGCCGTGCTGCTGCCCTGATCGTAAAAGAAGCTCGCCGCCAGTTTGGTTTGGGCGTTCTGGATGGTTCTGTTCAACCCGACTATCGTCAGGCTGTTTCCATTTCCACCACTGCTGCTCAGAAAGAGCTTGTCTCTTTGGCAGTGATCGGTGTTGTTGCCCCGATTGTGGTCGGTCTTGCCTTGCAAGTTGAGGCGCTGGGTGGTTTCAATGCCGGTTTGATCCTTTCCGGCCAGCTGCTGGCCGTCTACCTAAATAATGCCGGTGGCGCATGGGATAATGCCAAGAAGCTCATTGAAGACGAACCTTCTGATCCTGCTAATAATTCAGGCAAAGGTTCTGAGCGTCACAAAGCTTCTATCGTTGGCGACACCGTTGGTGACCCAATGAAAGATACTGCTGGTCCCGCGCTCAACCCGATGATCAAGGTGGCCAATCTGGTTTCCCTGATTATTGCTCCTGTGGTTGTGAAATACGCTGACGCAACAGGCGGTGAGGCCATTGGTGTTTGGGTGACCGTGATTGTCTTGGTAGGTGTGCTTGTTTGGGCGATCAAACGCTCAAAGGCTACTGCGCCTGAGATGGCGGTAGAGTAGTAAGTAGTAAAGATTTTTTTGATGCAATGAAGGGCACGCCTTGTTTTAGGCGTGCCCTTTGCGTTTATAATCCACTGATGTGTTTGCAAAAAAAGAAACCAAATAAAAAGTTGACAACCT
Organism: uncultured Anaerolineaceae bacterium; assembly: GCA_964487745.1. GTDB lineage: Bacteria > Chloroflexota > Anaerolineae > Anaerolineales > Villigracilaceae > Desulfolinea. The sequence continues at coordinate 15,861 of CAZASG010000068.1, forward strand.
TGTGAGGCTGTTATTATTGAAATCTCGCCAATGGATTTCGTTCATTCGACTTATGCCTTTTGATGTGAGTACTGTTGAAGGGCGTTCGAATGAACGATTTCGCAGGGCTATCCTTACATCACTAGTATCAGTTCTTTTTTATGTAATTAACGTAATGACTGTGCTAATTTCTGTGCCCTTGACATTAAATTATCTTGGTGCCGAACGATACGGGCTCTGGATGATCATTAGCTCATTGATTACAATCCTTGGTTTTGCAGATATGGGAATGGGAAATGGGTTGCTCAATGCTATTGCAGACGCGAATGGTAGAGATGATCGCAATACAGCAAAAGCATGTGTGTCTAGCATTTTTTACGCTCTTGTTGGAATGGCTTCATTATTTGGAATAATTTGGATTGTTCTATATCCTTATGTTTCATGGGGGGAGGTGCTCAATGTGGTAACACCTAAAGCAACGGTTGAAGCAGGCCCAGCGATTTCAGTTTTAGTTTGGTGTGCTTTAGTGGGTTTGCCACTTGGGCTTGTTCAAAAAATATATGATGGCTATCAGGAGGGATATATAAATGGATTATGGCGCGTAGGCGGGAGTCTGTTGGGGTTGGGAAGTTTGTTGTTTGCGATTCATCTCCAAGCAGATTTGCCTTGGCTGGTTTTTTCTATGGCCGGAACCCCCGTACTGATACAGTTTTTTAGTGGAATTGTACTGTTTAATC
>CAZASG010000069.1:0-16155 GCA_964487745.1 uncultured Anaerolineaceae bacterium
GTGGAACAGCAAAGCTGTTCCACTATCCCCAATAAAAATACCCTCCCCCTTGAGGGGGAGGGTAGGGTGGGGGTGAAAAAGAATTTCCTAATCCGCCAATGTGCTGGTATCACCGACATCTTCGCCAAGGGCTTGTGCCTTCAGCAGACGTCGCATGATCTTGCCGCTGCGCGTCTTTGGCAGGCTATCCACGAAAGTGATTGTTTCCGGTTTGGCGATGGGGCCGAGTTCCTTGCCGACGTGATCGCGCAGGGCGGCTGCCAGTTCGTCGCTGCCGCTGATACCCGCGTTCAGGATCACATAAGCGTGAACGGCATTTCCCTTGATCTCGTGCGGCAAGCCGATCACTGCCGATTCTGCTGCGCTCGGGTGGCTGACAATGGCGCTCTCCACTTCCGCTGTTCCTAAGCGGTAGCCACTGACCTTAAGGACGTCATCCATACGCCCGATGATCCAGATATAACCATCCTTATCTTTGCGGGCAGAATCGCCGGTTTGGTACATATTCCCAAACTTGCCCCAGTATTGCTCTTTATAGCGTTCATCGTCGCCATAGATGGTGCGCAACATGCTGGGCCACGGGCGTTTGAGTACGAGGAAACCCTCTTCGCCCGCCGCGACGGGTTTGCCGTCATCATCCACAACTTCGGCTTCATGTCCGAAGAAAGGTTTGGTGCCCGAGCCGGGTTTTAGGGGCGTGATGGGCAGCGGAGTGATGACGAAACCACCGGTTTCAGTTTGCCACCAGGTATCCATGATCGGGCATTTTTCCTTGCCGATCACTTCGTAATACCATTTCCATGCTTCGGGATTGATCGGTTCACCGACACTGCCGAGTAAACGCAGAGAGGAGAGATCATAGCGATTAGGCCATGCGTCACCAAAACGCATTAGGCCACGGATGGCGGTCGGTGCGGTATAGAGGATCGTAATACCGTATTTTTCGACCATCTTCCACCAGCGGTTGGGATAGGGATGCGTCGGGGCGCCCTCGTACATGAAACTGGTCGCTCCGGCAATGAGCGGGGAATAGACGATATAGCTATGTCCCGTTATCCAGCCCGGGTCGGCAGCGCACCACCAACGATCATCATCCTTGACATCGAAAACGGATTTGAGCGTGGTGTGGGTGTAGACCTGATAACCGCCGTGCGTGTGGACGATGCCTTTCGGGCGCCCCGTCGTGCCGGATGTGTAGAGGATGAAGAGCAGGTCTTCCGCATCCATTTGCTCGGTTTCACATTTCGGGCTGGCGATGGGGAGTTCGAGCAGGTCGTGGTACCAGAAATCACGTCCCTGCTCCATATACACTTCGTTCCCTGTGCGTTTTACGACAATGCAATGTTCGATGGTCGCCTGACGGGCCATCGCTTCGTCAGAAATATCCTTGAGCTTGATGATATTCCCGCGTAGCCAGGCACCGTCGGCGGTGATGAGCACACGGCTCTTGGCATCTTCAATGCGCGAAGCGAGCGCTTCCACGCTAAAGCCGCCATAAACGACGCTGTGTGCGGCACCGATCTTGGCACATGCCAGCATTGCAAAAACCTGTTCAGGGATACGGGGCATGTAAATAGTGACAATATCACCTTTTTCCACGCCCATACTCTTGAGGATATTTGCCATTTTACTGACTTCACGATCAAGAGCATGGTAGGAGAAGGTACGCACATCGCCGGGCTCGCCTTCCCAGATCAGGGCGAGTTTGTTTTTATGAGAATTTGTTAGGTGGCGGTCAATGGCATTGTGGACGATATTGGTCTTTGCGCCCACAAACCACTTATAAAAAGGCGCGTTACTATCATCGAGGACTTTATCCCACTTCTTGTACCATTCAAGTTCATTGGCGCGGTCTGCCCAAAAACCTTCGGGGTCTTCAATGGATTGCTTATACCAGGTATCGTAATCCTGGACGTTGGCGTTCTTAACAACTTCATCTGAAGGAAAATAAACTTCGCCTTCATATTGCTCTTTATCAGACATGGAGACCTCCTCAGGTTGGCGACTATTAATTTGTAGAAAAAAATTCGGGGACGCAAAGCGTTGTTTCATTATAAGGAAAGAAACACAAAAAAGGCAAGTTAGTTCTTTAGACGGCTGAAAGCGAAAGAATATCGTTGTAATTCGCATAAAAAGCAAAACGCCGAGAGTTTGAAACTCTTGGCGTTTTTTTTATCGACGTTTACGCCCGCAATCACCGGGCCGCGACGGGTGATTGTTCATTGGCAAACGTCCGGCTTCGCGGCTCCGGGGCATTGTATTGTTATGCCTTTTTCATCTTTTTGAGGCCAGAACCCGGCTTTTCTTCGCGGACAAGCATGTCCATGAATTTTACAAATCGCCTCTGTCTGGTTTCGGGTTTCTTCGCACTTGTCAATCCGTACGCGATGACATAACGGCTTGATTTGTTGAGCGTCTTAAAAAACTGTTTCGCCTTCGGCTTGCTCTCCAGTGCTGCTAGGAAATCCGCTGGCACTTTCATTTCACTTGCTGTATAGGCGTTCTCCCACCGGCCGTCCGCTTTGGCGGCACGAATATGCACGAGCCCTGATTCCTTCATCCTACCCTCGCTTATCAAACGCTCCGCATGCTCTCTGTTCCTTTTTGACCAGTTGCTTCGCGTTTTCCTGGGAGTAATCCGTTGAAGGTAGGCTTGGTCATCGAGCGACTTCTTGACACCGTCAATCCACCCCCAGCACAGCGATTCAATCACGACTTCGTTCCAGTTCACGCTCGGAATCCCAGATCCCTTCTTGAACATCTTGATCAAAAGTTCGCTTTCGGTGGCATGGTTCGCTTGCAGCCACTTGCTCAGCTCTTTTGGTGACTTAAAGGTCATCATTTTAGGCGCGTCGGGTTTAGGCATGAAATCAGATTCTCCTGGCATAGCTATACATAACCGAATAATTCCGCATAATATTCCATATCACTTTATATACAGAAAGACACGGCATAAAAACCTCTATACAGTATACAACTTTGCCCTCTTCAATCCCATAGAAAACTAAATCTTCGGTCCTGCCTTGCTTACTTCTGCGGGAGCATCGTCGGCGAATTTTTTAAAATTCTCGGCAAAGCGGGCTGCCAATTGGCGGTATTTTTCATTATATTGTTCTTCGCTATGCCACGCTTCGGCGGGATAGAGTACATCTTCGGGGACGTTGGGGCAGGTCTTCGGCACTTCAAAGCCAAAGACGGGATCGGTGTAATACTCTACATCCTTGAGAGAGCCGTCGAGTGCTGCCGTCAGCAGGTTGCGGGTGTGGCGGATGCTGATGCGTTTGCCCACGCCATACGCCCCGCCAACCCAGCCGGTATTCAGCAGCCAGGCGGTCGCGCCGTAGCGTTCCATTTTGCGGGCGAGCATATCGGCATAATAGGCGGGATGATGCACCATGAAGGGGGCGCCGAAGCAGGCGCTGAAGGTGATCTCCGGTTCTTCGCCGAGACCCACTTCCGTGCCGCCGACCTTCGAAGTGTAGCCCGATATGAAATGATACATTGCCTGCTCGGGAGTTAGGCGGGCGATGGGCGGCATGACACCCTGGGCATCACATGTCAGGAAAATCACATTTTTTGGATGCCCACCCACGCCTGAAGGGAGAGCGTTCTCGATAAATTCCAATGGATAGGATGCGCGCGTATTTTCGGTGATCTCGTCGTCATCCAGGTCCAGCAGACGCGTCACCGGATCATAGATCACGTTCTCCAGAATGGCGCCAAAACGATGAGCGGCATTGTAGATCTGTGGTTCTGCTGTGGGTGAGAGCTGGATGACTTTTGCATAGCAGCCGCCCTCGAAATTGAAAACGCCTTCATCTGACCAGCCGTGCTCGTCATCGCCAATAAGACCGCGATTGGGGTCTGCCGAAAGAGTTGTTTTGCCCGTGCCGGAAAGCCCGAAGAATAGTGCCACATCTTCATCGTCACCCTGATTGGCGGAGCAGTGCATGGTCATCACGCCTTCGAGAGGCAGGAAGTAGTTCATAACGGTGAAAATGGATTTTTTGATCTCGCCGCCGTAGCCGGAACCGCCGATGATGGCGATACGCTGCTGAAAATTAAGGGCGATGAAAGTCTCGGTACGTGTCCCATCCATGGCTGGGAAAGCATTAAAGGATGGGATGGAGATGACTGTGAAGTCCGGCGCGTGGGTGCGATAGTCTTCAGCATTTTTTGGCAAAATGAACATATTGCGTGCGAAATGGCTGTGCCATGCCAATTCGGTGATAACGCGCACGTTCATGCGATGATCGAGTTGAGCGCCGGCGTAGCAATCCTGGACGAAAAGATCGCGCCCCTGAGTGTAGCCTTGCAGGCGGCTGAAGAGTTCGTCGAATTTTTCGGTGCTCATCGGTCGGTTATATTCGCCCCACCAAATATGTGCTTCGGTGGTTGGTTCACGCACAACATATTTATCCTGCGCAGCGCGGGCGGTATGTTTGCCCGATTTGACCAGCATGGGGCCATCTTTGGATATCTGTCCTTCGCCGCGGAAAACAGCTTCTTCATAGAGCGCTTCGGTGGGAAGATTCCAATAGACTTTGCGTAAATTGCGGAAACCCTGATTTCCTAGACTGTAATCACTTTTTAGCGCATTTGCCTGAGCTTCCGCCGGGGTTTTGATATTGAGGAGGTTATTCATTCTTCACATCCTGTCCTATAGCCAATCGCGGATCAATTTACGATCGCCGATGTAGATCTCATTTGGCGCGTTCGGGTCGAGCGCCCAACGTAAACGTTCCACGCCCTCGATAATATCCTTGACCGAGCCAGCATAGCTTAAGCGGATGAAGCCTTCCATGCCGAATTCCTTGCCCGGCACAGTTACGACCAGCGCTTTTTCAAGCAGGAAATTCGAGAGTTTGGTCGAGTCTTCTCCGTAAGCGCGGAAGTCGGGCATGATGTAGAAGGTGCCATCGGGGGGAATAACTTTCAAATCGCTGAAGGCTTTCAATTCATTCATGATGATCCGGCGATTATTCTCGAAGCTCAGTTGCAAGTTGTTGACCAACCCCTGTTGCCCGCGTAAGGCACCTTCGGCAGCGGATTGCAGAACGATGGATGGATTGGATGTCATCTGTGCCTGGACGTTCGCCATGATCTCTACCAACTTACGCGGCGCGATCACCCAGCCGATGCGGAAGCCGGTCATCCCATAGAGTTTGGAGACGCCGTTGACGACGATCACACGCGTATTCTCGATATCCTTATTGGTGAAGTTCCAGGCAGGCACCCATTCCTGATTTTCGTAAACAAGGCGATGATAGATATCATCCATGATCAGGTAGATCCCCTTTGTTTCACAGAATTCGACTATCTCAGCAAGAAACTCTGCTGGGTACATCGCGCCCGATGGGTTATTCGGGCTGTTGAGAATGATCGCCTTCGTGTAGGAGCTGACCACGCGTTCGATCTCCTCTATGCGGTGATAAAAAGTCCCGTCTTCGGGTACGACCACGACGGGATTTGCATAGCACATTTTCACCATTTCGGGGTAACTGACCCAATGGGGAGCAAGCAGGATAACTTCATCCTGTGGGTTGAGCAGGGTGTAGAGAATATTGAAAAGGGATTGTTTCGCCCCTGTAGTTACGATTACGTTTTCGGGCGCAACAACTCTTCCATAATTTTCTTCAGTGTAGCGAATGATCGCTTTTTTCAAAGAAGGAATGCCGTCCACGGGTGTGTATTTCACATCTCCCTCGCGCAATCGGGCAGCCGAACTCAAAACAGCCGTGATCGGTGTTTTGTTCTTGGGTTCGCCGATGCCCAGGTTGATCACAGGTTCCCCTTTTGCGCGCAGCAGACGAGCTTTTTCGCTCAGCGCAAAAGTTGGGGAGGGAGCAATGCCGCGTGCTTGCAGGCTAATGGACATAAGACCTCCGGTCTTGGATGAGATTGATGGATCAGACTCTATCATTCTACCTATGCCAGAATCCCCTCGCAATATCATTTGTCATCAAAAAGAGGGTATCCTTTACGTCTTCTATGCAAGGCGTAGATAGCGGGTGGTGAACTTCCTTTTCCCTTCTCCCCTCTTTTGGGAGGGGAGAGTTTCCTAGATCGCTCAAATATTATTCACATTGCTGAAGAAAATGTTCCGCTTTTTCGATCAACTCCCGATTGCCAATGAAAACGGGCGTGCGCTGATGAATATCTGTAGGCTCAATATCCAGAAGAGACTGTTTGCCATCAGAGCCGTAACCGCCAGCTTGCTCAGCAAGGAAAGCCAAAGGAGCAGCTTCATAAAGCAAGCGGATCTTTCCGTTTGGCTTCGAGGGTGTCGCCGGATAAGCAAATAATCCGCCATGAATCAAGTTGCGATGGAAATCAGCCACCATAGAGCCAATATAACGATAAGATAGCGGCGGTTGATGATCGTTTTGCAGCCAATTTACATATTGCGCCATGCCATTACACCATTCTCTGCCAGCGGAGTGATTGAAACTGTAGTACTTCGGGGTTTCAGGGATGCGGATATTCTCCTGGGAGAGCAAAAATTCCCCCATCGAAGGTTCGAGTGTAAAGCTGTGCACGCCTCTTCCAGCGCTGTAGACCAGCATCGTGCTCGTTCCGTAAAAAATATATCCAGCAGCGATCAGGTTTTTCCCAGGTTGGAGACAGTCTTCGATCCGTCCACGGTATTTCTTGTCAACAACACGGTAGATGCCAAAGATCGTGCCGATGCTTATATTCGTATCAATATTCGATGAACCATCCAGAGGGTCATAAACCAAAACGTACTTACCCTTCTTGAACCCTTCGGGAATTCGTATCCAATCTTTTCGCTCTTCTGTGACCATAGCTGCCAACCTGCCGGTATGGTCATTCAGTTTTACGATCACCTCATCTGCCAGAAGGTCAAGCTTTTGCTGCGATTCCCCCTGTACATTTACCTTGCCTGCCAGTCCGAGCATATCGAGCAAGCCTGCTCTTCGCGTCTGGGCACTAATGATCTTCCCTGCTACTGCCAGATCATAAAAAATAGCGGTCAAATCTCCGCCCGCGTCTTCCGGTTGTGTGTCCAACAAAAAGCGTTCGATCGTGACGATCTTGTCGTCGATCATCGGGAGATTGCTCATGCCATTCGGTGGTAACATTTTTTCTCCTTCTCTAAGTGAGAGATTTTATCTTCCAGGATATGCACAGTCTATCACAAAGTGGGTCTGAATATTTATGGTCAAAAGGCATGTTAAATAGTGCCAAGAATAAATATAAATCGTATAATCAGGGCATATTTCCTACAGGAGAATAGACCATGGAACCCATTAAATTTCTGACCACCGGCGGAACCATCGACAAGATCTATTTTGACGCCAAAAGCACCTATGAAGTTGGTGCCCCAAATGTGGAAAGAGTTCTCGCAGAACTGCCCATCCATATCGACTATTCGGTCACATCCATTTTGCGGAAGGATAGCCTGGAGATAACGCCCGCTGACCGGGACGTGATCGTTGCAGCCGTACAGGATGCCGAAGAGAAGCAGATCATCGTTACCCACGGTACCGACACGATGGTGGCGACCGCCAAAGCCCTGCACGAAGTAGCTGGCGACAAAACCATCGTCCTGACTGGCGCCCTCGAACCCGCCCTCTTCAAAACCAGTGATGCGATGTTCAATATCGGCTGTGCCATTGCTGCCGTTCAGGCCCTGGGACCGGGGGCCTATATCACGATGAACGGCCGCATCTTTAAGAGTGGCAATGTGGCCAAGGACGTGGAACGCAGTCGCTTCGTTACTTTAGGTGAAGTGAAATAGGAAAAGATCATGCCAATGCTGATGCCCGAAAAAGTGAGAAAGACGAATATGTTCCGCTCGCTCTTACTTGCTCTTGCCTTGCTTACATTTCCTTTTGCCTGTTTGGGAGCGAATGCGCTGGGCTCGCCTTTTCTTGATATTGGCTTTTTCGGTGCGGAGATTAGTGTCGAAAATCAGACCACTGAGCTCATCTACCTGACTCCGATCACGACCACTTACGGCGACCCACGTGTCATCTCGCAGAACCGCTCTCTCCTCCACAAAGACCTGCCACTACACTCCGGCGAATCTATGCTGCTAACCTATGATTCTGCTGATAGTCCGTTGGCTGGTATCGCTCTTTGTCGCGAAAGTGGCGACTGTCGCCTGCTCGAATATAACCGACAGGAAACGCTGATCTTCAACGATTTTGATGTGTTGGTTCCGCTGGATGAAAGCTGGCTCGCTACAATACAAGCAGCACCGAAATATAATCTTCAATTAATCATCTTCACGGGCTTTGCCCTGACGCCTTTCGCTCTGCTCGCCCTCTGGTGGTGGCTAGGTAGAAGTGAAGAGCAAGAAGTATAATTTTAGCCTTGTCATTACGAGTGGCTGAATGCTATCAACGAAGTTTGAAGGTTCAGGCTAACGAAGCAATCTGTAAGAGAGACTGCCACGTCGGGTTGCCGCCCTCCTCGCAGTGACATTACTTTATCGGTATTTACAGGAGCACCCATGCGCGCATTTTTTGAAATCTCAGGTTTGAATATTTACATCCAGATCGTGGTAACGCTTATTTCAATAGGCGTTCATCTTTTTGCCACGCGCAACAAAGAGCGCAAAGAATCGGTCGCAGAGATCGTCGCGATCTACACCATCGGGTTGGCGGGTTGGTTTGGGATTATGAGCGGGCTTTTCGGTCATATCATCTACGCGGACGAAGTGGCCCGCGGTATCGGTTGGCCCCTCGATAGCGGCTTCCAGATGGAGCTGGGCTTTGCGTCCATTGGCATCGGTCTGATCGGGTTTGTAGGGTTCTGGAGCAAGTCATTTTGGGAACCTTTTCTCATCACCAAGATCACGTTCTTGTGGGGCGCGGGGCTGACCCACATCCTGCATATTATTGAGTTTGGCAATTTCCATCCCAGCAACGCGGGACTCGTCCTCTACTGGGATATGATCTTTCCCTTCATTTTGCTGGGCGTCTACTGGTGGTATCGGCGGGAGATGAAACGCAATGCAAATTAACTTCAGAAAGCTCGTTATCCCTACGCCCGAGATTGCCATGCACATGAACGACTGGGCAAATGACCGTGAGATCGTCCATTTGATGCGACCGAGCTTCAGCCCGGAAGAGTTGGAAGCTGAAACTGTGGTTTCTGTCGAGAGTTTGGAAGAACGCATCGACCGCGGATATGTGATTTACTTGATCTATGGCGATGAGCAGCTTATCGGAGAGATTAATTACGTCGTTGATCCGCCCCAATTAATGCGACATGAAAAAGGCAGCGCGTGGATCGGCATTAGTATCGGCCCGGCCTCTGTGCGGGGGAGGGGCATCGGCGTAAAAGCCATGCAGCACCTCGAAGGCGAGATCCGTGCGGCGGGATATCATCGTATCGAATTGGGCGTTTTCGAATATAACGCTCCCGCGATCAGGCTCTATAAAAAGATGGGTTATCAGGAGATCGGGCGGATAGAAGAGTTTACCTATTGGGATGGAAAGATGTGGACAGATATTCGGATGGAGAAACGATTGAAATAAAAAGACGGGACTTCGCTGAAGTCCCGTCTTTGTTTAACGAGTGGAATAAGTTTTTTATTCGGTGACCTTTTCCATTTCGATCGTGCCATCTGCAGAGCCACTACCGGTAAATTTGATCAGATATTCACCATCAGCCTTGTCTTCGCTAAAAACGCCATTGATCACTATCGAAGCGATCTCTACATCGGGCACTATAGCAGCGTTGAATTCAAATTCGCCCTTTTCTGAAAAAGTGATGGTCGCATCACCCCAAACGGGATCTTCAAGAATTGTGATCTCTGCGCTAGTCGCATCAAAACTTCCTGTATATACTACAGGTTGTGGATCAAGCAAACCAAAAACAAAGCCTCCTACATCCATCGAAAAAGTGATCGTTTGATCGGAATTTACTTCAATAATAATTTCAATGGGACCTTCTGAGCCGAAAGTCGTGTTATTCCATTGACCTTCCCAAGTACCAGCATAGGCAAGAGCAGCATTATAGCCAGTATCCACAGTTGGTTCAGGAGTTGGCGTGGATGTAGGCTCCGGTGTTTCCGTCGGCGCTTCTGTTGGGGGAATGGGGGTGTTTGTAGCGGGGGGTGGCGGGGGCTCTGTTGCAGCGGCACCACAAGCGGCGAGCATTAGCGTGAGAAAAAGGCCGGTTACTATGGGAATAAGTTTCTTTTGTGTTTTCATAAATCCTTCCTGTTTTTATATAGAGAATAAATGCCAAAAATGGACGGAAGGAGTATACAACAATTGGGACAATAAAGCTAATAAATATGCGATTTTTTACAGTGGGATCTTTTCCAAGTAGAAGTATTGAGATAAAAAAACGGGACTTCGATGAAGTCCCGTTTTTTTAATTGAGCATTCCTTTCAGCAAGGCCAATGTGCTCTTTTCCAGTGTCGCTCTCGCAAAATCTTGCGACATTTCAATCCCTACGATCTCGACGGCTTCTTGTTGCTTTGGGGTCAAGTGCATCAGCGGATATATTCCCGTTGCCAGAGACATGCTGGCGTGCAGGAATACTCTAGCCTGTTCTGATGCCTGAAAGGGGAGAATTTTCGAGAGCACCATCATCCCTGCGCCAATCTCATTCGTGATCATTCTCTTGAAATCGACAAGCGCTTCCAGCGTAGCATTCTTTTCCAGCAAGGTATACAAGATTGTGTAGATTTCAAGCATGCGCTCATGCTTGAGCATCAGAGTTACCCATTCTTTCGCAAAATCTGGCAGGGCTTCTACTTCTGTCGTGAAGATTGCGGCAATATCCTTGCCCCATGCAACTATGTCATTTTCTAGCAACTTCAGGAAGATATCTTCTTTGGTCTTGAAATAGCGATAAAGATTTGAACGCGTGAAACCCGCTTCCTTGGCGATCATCACAAAAGTGATCTCCTCGAAGCGATGCTCCTTGTAGAGTTTCGCCGTCGCTTCAAGGATCTCGTTCACGCGATATTCAATTTGCTCTTCGCTGCGTGCGCGTTCCCAAGTCATTTCTTTCTCCGAGAAAAGTTTTTAGCTTTTGAACTTTATGTGCTCAGAAAGGACACGTCTGTCAGTTCTTCAGAAACTTTCCAAAGTCTTCGTGCGTCTTCCGCATTTTGAGATGCTTGATTCGATGAGACCGCGGTCGGATACCCTTTCTGCTCTTTTCGACCATCCGGACCAAAATACTGCCCGCCAATCACATCAGGGTCGACCGCAGCACGCATGCTCGGCAATGCGCCCATCGCCGCACTTTGCATTATCCATCCGAATAATGGCATCACGATTTTCATCAGCAGCGGATGTGCAAGGTGGTTCGCTAAATTTGTCGTCGAGATGCCCGGGTGAGCAGCTACTGCGATCATATTGGCATTCTTTGCATCCAAAAGTCGCTGCATTTCGTAGGTGAAAAGCAAATTCGCCAGCTTTGAGTTCCCGTAGGATTTCATGGGCGTATAGGCTTCAGCATTTTCAAACATCAAATTCTCGAAGTCCAATTCCCCAAAGCGATGGGCATTACTGCTCACGTTGACCACGCGGGCATTCAGGGTATTAAGCAATACGTCGATCAACAATCCCGTCAACGCGAAATGCCCAAGGTGGTTGGTCCCGAATTGCCGTTCAAATCCATCGTCGGTCTTGCCGAGAGGCACCATCATGATCCCGGCATTATTCAGCAATATATCTAAACGCGAATAGGCTGCGTTGAATTCATCCGCAAAAGCGCGCACGGATTTCAAACTACTGAGATCCAGCACCATCGGTTTGAGTTTCGCATCCGGAATTTCGACACGGATGGTGGATGCAGCATCTTCACCTTTTTCGATACTTCGACAGGCAAGGATGACCTCAGCCCCTTTGCGAGCAAACTCCTTCGCCGTTTCGTACCCGATCCCGCTATTGGCTCCCGTTATAAGGGCGACTTTCCCGGTGAGATCGGGGATGTCGTTAACTGTCCAGTTTTTACTCATTCTTTCTCCGTGATGATCAATTTTGTAGGTTATAAAGATAAAGCCCTGTTTCATCGTCCTTTTTGATCAGGTTGAGTTCAGGGAAGATAAAGTTATAAGAGATAATGCGGGTGTTGGGCCGCAACTCTTTCTTGAACTTCTCTTGTATCTTCTTGTTGGCATCTTGCCCGATATAGCAAGTGACGACATTAGCTTTGCACAGATCTTCTTTGAAGAAATTGCCCAAAATAATTTTTACACGTCCGCGCAGCCCCAACAAGGTGATCAGCACCTGGCACCAGAAATAGCGGAGGGGATCAAACTCGATGCCGACCGCGAGTGCGCCATATTCTTGCGCCGCAGTGATGACCGTGCGCCCATCGCCGCACCCCAGATCGTAGACGATGTCTTCTGGCCCGACTTCGGCGAACGCCAGCATTTGACGGATCACCGGCATAGGCGCAGGCACATAGGGCGCGTCATATTTCGCAGGCCAGAGGCTGGATATTTTGAGTAACGCGGCCTGTAATCTGTGATTATCGAATATCCGCATGGACGTTATTTTGAGCGATGATTTGCTTAGCTAAGCCCAACTAATTCTTTACTGATCGCATAAAATTTTTCAGCAACAGCGTCATCATGTGCAATTGGATTTGGGGACTTCATCGGCCAAGCCCCGGCTTTATCCGCTTTATTTTGATACAGGATGCTGGTCTGGCTATAGAAGGCACCACTGTTTTTAGGTGCATCATCATCGAGGAGGCAGTGGAGCGTGGTTTGTGCGCCCTCGAACCAATTCATTGTGCCGAGCATGCCGCTGAAGGGGCGCATAACGACGTTTTGCATAAATCTGGCAAAAACGCCTTCAACCAAATTCGAGCGGATCCAGCCGGGGTGGACGGAGAAGGCCGAAACGCCAGTGCCCTCAAGCTGCTTGGAAAGCTCTTTCGCGTGGAGCAAATTCGCCAGCTTGGACTGATTGTAGGCAGCAGTTGCATCGTATTCACGTGTTTCAAAGTTGAGATCGTCTAAATTGATCTCGCCCGCTGTGCCCATCATGCCTGCGTGCGCCGCGCTGGAAACGTTGACGATACGTGCCGGAGCACTGGCTTTGAGCGTGTCGAGCAGGAGTTCAGTCAGCAGGAAGTGACCGAGATGATTGACCCCAAACTGGGTCTCAAATCCATCGACCGTTTTCCCTTCGGGGACGCCCATCAGGCCAGCGTTGTTGACGAGGCCATCAAGGTGGTCGTATTTAGCCTGAAAGGCCTTGGCAAAGGCACGTACTGATGCCAGGCTGCCGAGGTCAAGTTCCATGATCTCGACTGAGCCGCTTGCATCAAGGTTGGCAAAAGCGGCTTTGCCCGCATCCACACGACGGCAGGCACCGATGACGAGCGCGCCTTGTTTGGCGAGTTGCTCGGTGGTTGCAAAACCGGAGCCAGAGTTGGCACCAGTAACGATATAGGTTTGGCCGCTGAGATCTTTTTTAAATAATTTAGGGTCACATATTAAAGTTTTAGGCATTTTTATCTCCTTGAGCAGGTAGTTGGTTCTCAATGATGAACGCATCATACGAGACGCAGCGTCTTTTGTCAAGAGACAATGCGTCTTCTAATGAGATTCTAACAAAATAAATGCCCTGCTCTTCTCAAAAGAACAGGGCATTTTTGAATACAGTTTCCTAAAATCTAATCCGGGAAAAGTTTATCCATCACTTCAGGGCAATACTTCTCCACCATTTCGCTCGACAGACTATTCGTCTTGCAGATCTCTTCATAGAGTTCTGCTGATTTGCGTTTGCGGCGTTTTTGGGTTTCGATATCCAGCTCCCAAAGACCGAAGCGCTGTGACCAGCCACGCTCCCATTCGAAGTTGTCGACCAGCGACCAGTGGAAATATCCCTTCACGCGCCAGTTGAAATTGACCGCGCGCCATACCTGGGCAATATGCTCTGCCAAATAACGTGGGCGCATTTCATCCTGAGCATCTTCAACGCCGTTCTCGGTGATGATGATGTCCTTGTCGAAGCGTTGTGCCCAGCGCAGGGCTTCAAAGAAACCGTCCGGTTCGTTGGCGATAAAACCTGTCCCGCTCAGGTCGGCATCAGCAGGATAAGAACGGGCACCAAATAACTCGCCTGCCATCCGTAGATCAAACGAGACTGTATCGCGCGAGTAATAGTTCAGCCCCATAAAATCCTGTGTTCCCGCTGCTTCGGGAATGTTGATGGTCTTTACCAAAAACTTGACCTTGCCATCCGTCACAGCTTTGGGGAAGAGATCGTTGAAGATGCGTGATTGGGTCTTCGCCACCCAGCGATCCAATGGTGAGAGCGAATTCTTGGGGAAGATCGAGCGGTATTGATGCGCCATCCCCACGCGGGCTTCGCGCTGCACATCGTGGATGGCTTTGTATGCCAGGGCATGACCGCGGACGAGATTTGCCATCACCTTGAAAGCAATATTCATATCCTTCTTGCCGGGCGGGAAAACACCCGCCACATAGCCCGAATAGGCATAAACATTTGGCTCATTGATCGTGACCCAAAGATTGGTGTATTCCTTGAGCGCGGAAACTGTGCGACGGACAAAATCGGCAAAAAGTTGCGGGGCTTCGTCGCTCTCCCAGCCGCCTGATTCCATGAGCCAGAGCGGGTCGGTGAAATGGTGCAGGGTGACCATGGCGGTCATATTGCGTTCGTTAAGCCCGCGCAACATTTCACGATAACGTTCAAGGGCGCTTTCGTCCCAACGATTGCGCTCGGGCTGAATACGACTCCACTCCACCGACAACCGATGCGCGTTCTCTCCACCTTCAGCGGCGCGATCAAAATCTTCCTTCCAGCGTCCGCCCCACCAGTCACATGCCACGCCTGATTTATGCTCGGTATGACCGGCTTCCTCCCATTCATGCCAATTATTATTTGTATTATTGCCTTCTACCTGATGCGCAGCCGTCGCGTTCCCCCACAAAAAACCACGCGGAAATTGGATTTTTGCTTTTGCCATGTTTTCTCCTTGTAAAACAAGATACTGAGCATTTTTAAAATGCTCAGTATCTATTTATTTCTTGCCAAATATGCCAGATAGAGTGCGACAGAGCCCGCCACAGCGGCATTTAACGATTCGATCTGACCTTCCATGGGTAGCTTCATTAATAGATCGCAGGATTTGCGGGTCAGCGGACGCATGCCCTTGCCTTCGGAACCAACGACGATGCCCACCGCGCCGTCCAAGCGGATTGCGCCCGGACTTTGGGCTTGGTCGCTGCCCTCCAGACCGATGATCCACGCCCCGGCCTCTTTCAGACTCCCGATCGCTTGTGCGAGATTCGCCTGGGCGATCAATAAATGTTCACTCGCCCCGGACGATGCGTTCACAACCGATGCGGTTATTTGGGCAGTGCGTGCCAAGGGAATGACCACGCCATGCACGCCAACTGATTCCGCTGTGCGCAAGAGCGTGCCGAAATTCTGGGGGTCTTGGAGGGTATCAAGGATGAGCACAAAAGGCGGCTCGTCACGTGCGTTGGCACGGTCGAGAATATCTGCAACGTGATGATAGGGATAGGAGCTTACTTCAAGCGCAATCCCCTGATTATTGAAAGCGATCTTCTCTAGCCGTTTGCGCTGCACATGAGAGACTTTCACCCTCTGCGCGCGCGCCATCTGGGTGATCTCTGCCAGGCGACCTTTTTCCTGAGCACCTTCACGGATCAATAATTGAAAAAACTGCCGCCGTTTGGCACGCAGTGCTTCGTAAACCGGGTTGCGTCCGTAGATAAATTCTTTCATAGGGGTATTTTAACACTGTAGGGGCGAAGCATGCTTCGCCCCTACAAACGGGTTTTTAATTTTTTACTCCCAGCGCCAGGAGGAGCCGTCCTTGCTGTCTTCGACTGTCACACCGAGCTCGGCGAGTTTGTCGCGGATCAGGTCGGAGAGCGCCCAGAGCTTTTGGGTGCGAACTTCACTGCGCACTTCGAGCAGCAACTCGATGAATTTGTCGGCATCGCCGGAGCCTTCTTTTTCTTTCAGTTCGAGGCCGAGCACGGCGGTCAGTTCGTGGAGAGTATTCTGTGCTGGGCGAAGTTGCTCATCGGTGGCGCCCGCATCACGCGAGGCGTTGATGAGACGGACAAGTTCAAAGATGTGTCCGAGAGCGCCAGCGGTGTTGATGTCGTCGTTCATGGCTTCGATGAAGGCATCCCGCGTTTCGGC
>CAZASG010000070.1:0-16128 GCA_964487745.1 uncultured Anaerolineaceae bacterium
GCTCTCTTTGTCTTAGCTGCATCTTTCAACCTGTTTTAGGTAGCAACTCAGGTTAACTATCTACATCAAAATAGCCCACGTTCAAATTGTATCATTTCAGTGCTTGCGACGATAAAAATATCAACCCTTTTTGCTGCATCTAGGCGACAATATTATTGACAGACCCTGTACAATGAATAAAGCATATCAAACCACTTTGGAGAGGAGAGACACCCTAAGATGAAACGAAAAACTCTAATTACCAGCCTGATCATGATCGTAGTTGGCTTTATCACCGCCCGAATTGGGGATGCGATGTCAACCGTTGTCCCCGCCGGCGATGGCGCCGTGATAGTACAGGATAGCATCCTGATGCCAATTGGCGCATTGCTCTCTGTGTTGGGATTTTTAGCGCTGATCGTTGTCGCCGTTTGGTATTTGGTTGATTTTATTCGAGGAAAGCTGAAGAAAGAATAGCTTGCTTCAGTCACGATAAAAAAGCGCGGTGAAAAATCATCGCGCTTTTGCTATCTATGGCTAGCATACGCAATGATGAGTAAAATGGGGTAAGCATTCCACTCGTTATATTTTTTTAATTACCCAGAATGTGGTGATTAGCGAATTTCCCTGGCTACAAATTGGATTTTTTTACACGCGAGTATTTGATTGCAGGTTATCCGAGGCTCTTCATCTGGATTGTTCACTAATTCAAGTTCAGCATTTAAGTAACTTCCCTGAACGTTATGTCCAATATGCTTTATGGCAATATGGAGCAAAACAGTCTCTTGCTGGGCTACTCCTGTTATTTCCAATGTGTAATCCCAATTCATATAACATTCGATACAGGCGGGGCAGGCTTTATAAGTGTAACTGCCTGAAAACGCTCCGTTTTCTTTGAACTCAAAAGGTATTCTCTCTGGCCCCAAAATTGCTTTTTCTTCTGATGATAATATACAGCGTAACTCATTCGGATTCGGTATAGTTGGTTCGGGTGGCTCTGTCTTTGCCAGAAAAAGGCGCACATCATGCCATCCTGGCTCTGTTGGTGTTGGTAATTCCAGCCAAATAAATTCTATTTTTTCATTTTTTATCCCATCTGCTGCAAAGATTGTTGATTCTGGCAATGGTGCGCTGGAAAAGACTTCTGATGTAGCACAAGCCTGAATAAGCAGAATAGAAAGCACTGTGATGGAGCCAACAGTTGCTATGGTTTTCATTGGTATCACCGTTCTTTCTGTCATATTGACCCTGGGGATCACGCACACAACGATAACTATGACGTGGGTTTCCACCGCTCTCAATGGTGGATCGTATTATTCCTTGGACATTCACTGTGTTTTTTGCCAAGAAAAAATGACTGTTGCAATGACAGTCAAAGATAGCAAAGCCAAAAGTACGCGATCCATCAAGACTGCCGACTGTCTGTAATTTGGTGTTGGGAGAAGATAAAGTGTGTCTGTTCCGATAAATTCTTGCAGCCACTTGGCGCTGTCCGTGATCGCTTTTTCGGGTAGCGGCCAATGTTCCGATTTGTACCAGATGACTTGCTTGGGTTCACTGGCAACCTCCTGATAGCGGAGCGCATCTTGAACGTTCGTGTATTGATCCTGGATCGCATTCTGAAATAGGATTGGCGTAGGGTAGGCATGGCTCACATAATGGATAGGTTCGATCGGCCACATTGTCTCAATCCATGCCTGGTTTTCTTCAGCAAACTCATTCAATGACCCCGTGCGATTCTCCGAGTTCGTCACATGGGTCACCAAGCCGCCGTCGCCCACAATTAGAATATATGCTTGGGGTCGGTGTTCGATGCCTGCAAGCAAACCTCCCATCGCGCCGCCATAGCTAACGCCCAGATAAGCGATCCTTTCCGGATCGACATCTGGCCTCTCCTCTAACAGGTCAATTGCTCGGCGTAGGTCGATGATGAGTTGTATCTGCTCTTTGCGATCTAGCTCGGTAAAGGTCAAAATGCCTCGCATTCCTGCATCCTGAGGGCGGAATGATGGTGGATCAACATAGATCACCACCGCGCCATAACGCGCATAGCGCATCCCAAATTCGAGTTCCATGCTGTTTTGCATCACGATGCCAGCGAAAGGACCTTTTCCCTGGGGGATAATTAATGTCGCCGGTACACGCCCTCCTTTAGGACTGGCATAGGTGACTTTGATGATCGACAGGCCGTCTTCGGTCTGACTTGAGACCTCCTGAATATCCAATGAAGCGCCCTCATCGTATTCGAATAAATGTCGATTTTCTTCGAAGAAATCGTTTGATGCAAGAGGGTCAATAGATCGGAGATATGCGAGAGAGTTATCTGTCGGGACAGATGATGGCGGTGTTTCACTTGTAGGTGCTGGCACTTGAGAGCTGGCATTACAACCGGTTAAAAACAGCCCGATCATTCCCAGAAATACAAGTCTTTGTTTCATGGAGGTTATATGGTGAGTTTGCAAGCAGTACTGCTTTTTCTAAGGATCGCGCACACAGCGATAACTGTGCCTCGGATTGCCGCCGCGTTTATAGGCAGTGTTGACCCAGCCATTGAATGAGACGAAATAGGCGTTCCGCTCGTCGTATTCTTCCGTTGCCCAGTAGTAGATCGGGTCGAGATCAGGCGCCCAGAGCGGGGTTTCTTTGTCCGGTAAAATTTCGCAATCCATTTGGTCGTGGCTCTCGCCCTGCCAGATACAGCCCGCATTTTCTCCATGTCGCATGAGCGAACGGACGTAATCATCGATGGTTGGCATCCGCCAGATATTTTGGGGTTCGTCTTCGAGCGTGAGACCATCTTCGCTTAGATAAAGACAGACGTTATATTTTTCCATCTCCTCCGCTGAGGCAAAGACGCCGATCTCGGAGCCGTAGCCGGGTTTGTCGCCCATACCAACAGGCGGGATGCCATAGAGCGCGATCATGTCCCACGATGGGAAGCCGCCGAAATCCTGCCGCCAATTCCATCCGGGACCTTCGGGTGCCCAGATCAACGTGACGCCATTCCCCTCGATCAGGCGTGCGCCGCGCTCTCCGTCATCAACGCGGGTTAGCACGATGGGAAGATAATAGATCGAAAGCCCGAGCAGGATCAAGAGTGGAGGGGTGATAGCTGCGAGCATCCACCCATTCTGCTTCCACCAAATGGGACTGGGTTCCCAGCCCTGTTCGCGACGGCGTTTCGCGTTGCGCCCTTCGACGAGCAGCAGGATGCCGAGAAAAAGAAGCGGACCACTGACGAGAAACCCCGCCAGATCGCGCCCGATGGAAAGTTTTCCATTTGTGAATTCGATGTCGAGAAAGAATAATGTGAACAATCCCCCAAGCACGACAATGAACCACCCGCCAACACGCGGCCACTTAATGCCGACCAGCGTCAGCACCAAAAAAGCAGTTCCGGGGATAAGATAGAGCAGTCGGATGTAGAATGCCCCCCACCAGCCCTCGTGATACATTTCCCCCACACTCCAATAGCACCAAAACGACGTGATGACGATCAGCAGTGTTTTGGCGATCCACCCTGCGGTATGGTCATTGAAAACCTTTTTGAACATGCCCTCTCCCTTTCGACGCTCCCCATATCCCTGACGGCTAAAGTGCTTTTTGCAAAAGATCAATGTAGCCTTTCCAGCCACGCTGCCACAAATTCAGCAACCTCCTCCCAGTTGGGTTCGGAGACGATCCAGTGCGCATGGTTGGGGAATTCCTTATAGTCAGCGTGTTTATATTTCTTCGCGTTTTGGCGCACCACCCAGACTGGCGTGATGCGATCCTGCTGCCCGCCGACGATCAAGATCGGGGCAGTCACCTTGCGGGCGTCCACGCGGCTGTCGGTGCCGCCGCCCAGCATCCACAAGCCGACCGAAGCGATCATGCGACCGGATTCGTGGACAAATGCCTGAAATGCGGCATCCTGTTCTTTTGGCGGTAGCAAGTTGAGCATTGAGTAGCGCGCTTCGCTGAACTTTTGTCGCACGGGCTTCCCCCAGAACCCCCACGTCGTCAGGATGCTGAAAAAGCTCCGCAAAACGGATGGCGTGGTCGGAATGATTCCGAATGGAGCGGCAGGTGTCAGCGCGACCAGCGCACTTCCCAAGTCGCGGCTTCCCAAAATTTGCGTTAGCAGCCCGCCCATCGAGTGCCCCATGATGATCGGTTTCTCGTCGAGTTGAGCGATCTCTTTTTCAAGATCGTCAGCGTAATCCAGCAGGCGCGTTTTTCCCAAGCGCGGATCGGGATCATCCTTGCGGGCGATATCGTGATAGCGCAAATTTGGCGTGATAACGCGATAGCCCCTGCTTTCGAAGAAGGTTCTGTAATTCTCCCAGAACGCGCCCGTGCCCCACATGCCGTGGATCATAACGATGGTTTTGCTCATAATCTCTCCTTTGGATCTATTCCCGATACACCCCAAAACGTGGAAGTTGCTTCCGCTCCACGGGCTGGATGCCCTCCGTTAGTGGATCGATCCTCCCAAAGCTCCCATCCCGGAGCAGGATGACAAACCCTCGCCCTTTTTCCGCGAAAGCCTCCCGCATCTCCTCCGAGCGGATGGCGTAACCCTCAAATTCGTCCTGAAAAAGGGCGAAGATCTGATCGTAGGTTTTTATGAATTCTGTGCGATATTCATTTGTAACCAGATCAAGATGACTCATTATCCAGCATTTATCTTCGAAAGTCCAATCATAGGCGAGCCCCAAAAATTCATAATCGGATGAAACATAAGGAAAGAAGGGGAATTGCCGACAACTAATGAGACGATTTTCTCGCTCACAGGCCAGATGCCCTAGGCAAGCCAGTGGGAGCATGCCCTTGGGCATTTCTTCGCTATCAAATTGTGGGGTCTGAGCGGTGCATTCATCCCCGCGGTAGGGATGCCAGAGTTTGGTCGTCTTTTGGAGCGTAGACCACTCACTCTCATACGCAGCCGGGACCGCCTCGCAAATATCACAACAAAAAGGCTTCCCGGAAGGATTATGCGGCGCGCATTTTTCGCCGCAGTCTATTTTTGTGATGGGTGCATCGAAGTTCGCATAGAGTGTGCGGATCTCGTCGTTATTCAGGTCGTTGGGAGAGCGAAGAATACGATCAGGCATGGGAGTTTAGAAAGTGTTTTGGAACCATCGTGTAAAGTTATAGAGAAATTTGGGAAGATAGGAATCGACGAAACCTGTTAAGTAGAAGGCGATGGGGATCAGCAGCACGGCGACGGCAAACTTGAGCCCTCTCCCCTCGATCCGCGGCATAGCCAGCCAAAAAAGAAAGCCATAGATGATACCAAATGGGATTAAATGAAGATATTCGAACATGGTATTTACCTCCACTTAGATTTTACTGATGATTATAATGCTTTGCAAAGAAAAAACTATCAGGGTGCAGAGATGGGCGCTTATGAAAAGGAGTTTTACATCATGTAAAACTCCTTTTCTCTATGGGGCTGTGATGAATACTTTACTCGCAGTAGTAGAGCTTTTGATTCTCGATATTCAGATAAGGAACGCCGGAGATCGACTTGATCGTACCCTCTGCCATCACGCAGTCGCCTACTTCGACATTATAGTAATACTTGGTGTCGTACATGAAGAAGGAATTCTTTTCGGGACCGAAATCTATGCGCCAGGCTTCGTTGGTATTGTAGGTTTTATAGACCTCGCCATAGACACAGTGTTTTTCCCCTTCCATTGCGCGGGTAATATCTTTCCAGAAGACACAGTCATTTCCCTCCTGTTGGGACGAACCGGAAGGGTTGGTCTCCGGTTCCGGCTGGCTGGCAGTCGGTGGAACAGGCGTCGGAGGTACCGGCGTATTGGTGGGGTAGGGTGTAGCAGTAGGTGGCTCAACCAGATCATCGAGACTGGGCAGCGCAAATAAGCCAAAACCCACGATGGCGACAACGCAAATTAAACAAAGGATGCCGATGCCTATGACAGCAAAAATGATGATTTTAGAATTGCTTTTTTTCTCTGTTGGGGGTTGGGTGTTTTCCATGATGTCTCTCCTTAGTTTTTTTTCAATGATAGGCATCTTTGCCTAGACTTCAATGATTATAAATGTTTATATGGCGATTTTGCTGCTTCTAGATGTCTATCATCGAAATGATCAAAAGCGGAATCCCGCACACACAAGCCATGATGAGCAATACCGTGCAGCTCAAAAAGGCTTTGCCAATTGAACTTTGATTAGTCCATGTGCCTGTTAGCCAGCCGAATAGATTTGATAATGGGTCCACTTTTCTTTCCTTGTGATTTTATGGCGAGATGTTTTTTTATCGAGAATGGCGAAAACAGGTGAATTACGCGAAATTTCTAGACTGATTATGGCAGACACAGCATTTGCCCTTCTTGGATATACCAAGGTTCTCTTAGATTATTCGCGCCTGCAAGGGCTTCAGGGGAAATGTTCAAGTTTTGTGAGAGATTGGCGACAGTATCTCCTTTTTGTACGGAATATGTGGACCCATTTGGGTATCGCGTATTACAACATGGTGCACTAATAGTAACCATTATGTGCTCTGTAAACTCTGTGCCAGAAAGTAGATTGTTTACCTGCCTGAAAAGTGTTTCGGAAATACCAAACCAAGCTGAAATGCTTTGCGCTGTGTCGCCAAGCTGTGTGACGTAAAGACAAGAATTAAGACTAGAAATAGTAGGGGCTGGAGTGGGGAATTGAGTAGGTGTTGGTGTTAGAGTATGCGTAGGGGTTGGTACAGTAGTAGGTTCTGTTGTGATGCTAATTGTCGTGGGAGTGCTTAGGGGTTCTGTTACCGATGTAGCCGCAGGGGAAGGTGTTGATGTTTTAGGGGGAAGCAACCATTCAGGTCTTGTGATAACCACTACGCAGATGAAAAAGAAGGCCATGAATATGATAAAAAGTATTATACGTTCTGTTGAGGTAAGTATGCGCGGCGGTATTTGAGTAATTACTTTCGGAATTATGGTTCCGGCGGCTAAAGTAATAGAACTAATGCCAATATGCCCGTGTTGTACAAAATCAACAGCCAAAGATAGTGTTGTGTCGAAAAGCATATTTTTCCAATCATCTCTTACATAAGAAAAGATAAACCATTTTATGAGTTCTCTGCTGACAGAGATAATATCTCGGTTCTTTTCTTCATGTAGTGAGTTTATGTTTTTCCACTGCTTAAGAACATTGAAAGTGGAATTGATTAAAGATATGTTTTTATGCTCTAGGTATGAAAAGTTTTGATAGTTAGCTGATAGAGCATCGTAAATTTGTGCAAAATACAGATCGTATAATGGATGAACGGGTAATTCAATTTCTGTTGTGTAGATGCTTCTGAGTTTTTCTTGTTCTCGTGGAGATAGAGATCTGATATCATCGAAGCGCTTGATAGGTAGTGAATTCTTATCTGGTGTAAAGGTTATTTCCTCCTTAGCGATAAGTGGCGAAAAATATTCAGTAAGATTTGTGGATGCCTTCCAAGCTTTTTGTCGAATTTCCTGGTCGGAGCTTGATATAAGCTCCAAAATACGTTGGTCTTTGTTTTTGTCTTCTCTTTGTTTTTGTTCTTTAATAAGTTTCTTTAACAGGGCATACATAAACAAGAAAAGAATTGGGCTGCCAGAATTTGAATCTCGCATCATCAACACAAGAGAGCTGGGTACCTCGAGAATATGGTCAGGAGCTAAACTTCCCCTTTTTATTTTTTCCGTATCAAGTAAATCAACAATAAATAAAGATAAATCAAGCATAATGGCCTGATTTGCGTATTGGATTCTTTGCTGATTTTCCATCAATATCATCCAGCCCTTACTGTTTTCCCGACAAGATTGATTAATTGTACAACAAAATCATTCGCCTGTTCGCATTAAATCACGTTTCACGCATCACTCTTCATGAGTCAACGCCGCAAAGGGCAGTGCCATCGTCGCATCGCCGCGACGCCCCGTATTCCATGTCACCACCAACTCCTTCTTCGCCCTCGTAATCCCCACATAAAAGAGCCGCAGTCGCTCGCGCACATAATCCACGCGCGCATCTTGCGTTGCTTGCCCTTCGCTGTACCAGTCGTATTCGCCGGTTTGGGTGGCCGCGTCCAGTTGGGCGATGGCTTCGGATTCGAGATTTAGATTATCACGCACAAACCATTTTTCGCCGATATAGCTGTCGTTCGGCTGGTTCGAGGGGAAGTTATAGCTGTTCACCGCCGTCAGATAAACCCGATCCCACTCCAGCCCCTTCGCCTTGTGCATCGTCGTGATGACGACCTTGCCCGCATAATAATCGGGGTCAAAACCGCCGTCTTCTTGCGAAAAGCCGATAAATTTCCGCTGATTTTTGGCGATCACGGCGAGTTCGCCCGTCAGTTCGGGCAGCCGCCAGTCGCTGTGGTCGTTGGCTGCTTGTCGTAAAACGATGGCTAACTTATGTGCCAATGCCAGATCCGCTGCTTCGGTGAAGAGGTCTTGCGCCAGCGTCAGGATGAGTTGATCGATGGGAAGGGTGACCGCGTCCAGCCAGCGACGGACGTTTTCGCGGAAGTCGGCCAATTCATTCAAAACATCGTCCGATTCGCTCTCCTGTAAACTTGCCAGCCAATCTTCATCAGGGGATGGGGCGAGAAAGGCTTCGGTCATCCCGGCCTTGCGAATGAGCGTCGCGACATGTTTATAGAATTCGGCGTACTCTTCATCTTCACGCCATTCCCGCCGCCAAACGCGATAGACAGTGGCGAGTTTTGCTGCCGATTGTGGATCAGCGAGATATTGGACTACATTCCCCAAAGCACCCGCCGTCTGGCGCGTAGACTGAGTAGATGAAAGCACTTCGACGACTTCCAAACCTTCTTTCTTGAGCGCATCGGCGATCTCAGCCCCGCGTGAGTTACGCGGCACGAGCACGGCGACGGTCTTATTCATGTTTTCAGGTACCCAACGTTTGAGCGAGTCGACGATGGCGTCCACTTCTGCATCGGGACTGAACTTACGGTTAATTAAACGGAGCCCATCCCAATTCAGGGGCGGATTCGGTTGTGGATCATCTGGCGCGGTAGGTTCAATTTTAGGCGGTGCCAAAGCTGAGCGGGCCTCCACATCCGGATGTCCATCCATCACCCAATCAATGAGCTGATTTGCCAGCTCGATCACGGCGGGCTGCGAACGTCCTGATTCGGGGAGTTCGCGTTGATATTGGGCTTCGCTGGCGATGAAGGTGCGCAGAAGTTCGGGATTGGCGGTGGTGAAGGTCTCGAAGATGGCCTGATTGGGGTCGCCGACGCGCACCCAGTTTCCGTTTTGTCCTGAAAGAAGTCGGAGTATTTTCTCTTGGGTTTGGCTGCTGTCCTGAGCTTCGTCTTCGAGGATGTAGGGGAAGCGATAGCGCAGACGCTCGAGGAAATCGGGGTCGCGCTCGAGGAGATCGAGGGAGAGACGGATGAGATCGTCGAAATCGACCGCGCCGCGATAGGCGAGGGCGCGCTGATAGTCGGTGTAAATGGCAAGACCCATCTCGGCGAGGGGCAGGGGCGCGGGCTGCTGGTTGAGCCGATAGCGGAGTTGATCGGGCAAAATGCGGCGATCTTTTGCCGAACGGATGAAGGCGAGCGCGATCCCTTCGAGGGCTTGGGGTAGTTGCTGTCTGCGAACCCAATCCTTTTTGGATTCTTCCATATCGGGGTCGAGATAATCATCAAGGGCTTGGGGGTTGACGCCCAGCCAGGCGTTGACGGCTTCACGGCGGATGTAGGTGGCTTCGCGCTCGTCGATGATGCCGAAACGTTCGTCGAGACCGACCATGCCCGGCTTCTCACGGACGATGTCGTGCGCGAGTCCATGCAGCGTGCGGACGCGGTAGCCGACGCGCGGAAGTAATCCACGTGAAGTGATGAATTCGTTGATGCGGCTGGAAAAGTTGTCGACCGCTGAGTTGACGAGGGTCACGACGAGCACTTCCTGATCGTGTCCGAGGTCGCCACGTCCGATGATCTCGGCGGCGAGGGCGGAGAGGGTGAAGGTTTTCCCAGCACCTGGCACGGCGGCGATACCCATTGTTCCGTGGGTGTATTGGAGAATTTTCTGTTGTGAGGGGCGGTAGGTGATTGTCATATTGATTTATACCGGCAAGAATAATCCAATGAAGAAACTGGCGAAGTTGAAGACAAAGCTCAAGATGAGCGCCTTGCCGAAGCTGATCTCTTTTCTTATGAAGAAGTAAATGAAGAAGGCTTCAACAAAGAAGATGACCATCTCGGCGAAGAGACAGAAAATACCCATGCCCATATTTTCCCAAATAACACTGTAGTAGGTGAAGATCGGCTGTGTGATCAGATTGACGATCAAAATACCAAGCAGGAAACGTTTGTTGGGAATATCCTTGTTTTTGAAGGTCACGTAGAGATAGGCGAGCAGGAGTTCAATGACCAAGGTCAAAACCAGCGGAAGAAATGGAATGCTTGGGCGTTCTTCTTTTACGCTGAGAGAATTTTCCCCTTGCAAGGTGACGAGATAGTTTGCAGCGAATTGCTTCTTTTCAAAAATAGAACTTTTACGCGTGGTGCCGTCTGTGAAAGTGACTTCCAATTGGAAATAATCGCTAAATCCATAAGCCATCGCATAGCAGAATGTTGCATCGCATTCAAAGCGCTGCGGACCCATCTCCTCGAGGGGCATGGCGTCTGTGCAGTCGGGCTGGTCGCATTCGTAGAGAATCCCCGATTCTATTTTTAGTGTGCTTGGCTCACCATTTTCGTCGATGAAAGTGAATTCCATCTCCGGTTTTGGCCCCGTGTCAGCGTGGACATTGCTTAGCGGGATAAAAAGGAAGGTAAAAACTAAAAGAAAGGAGAAGATGTGTTTTTTCATAGAATGATCTCTTGAACAAGAAATGGCCAAAGGTAGTTGAAGTTTTTCCACAAAAAATCTTGACGATACTATATCAAGCGCATCTCTCGAAATTCTCTCGCAAAAAGTTTTTCAGGAGAAATAATGCTCGCCAGTCCTTACTCTAAGCGGTTGTGGAATTGGGGCTCGAAAGCCATCTCCCGCTTAGTTTAATGTAATCTGGTGCATAAAACAAATCCACGGGTCACGCTGGCCTTGCGCAACCCGTGGGGTTTGGGTGTCTTCGATAACTAGGGAACGAGTTCTCCCGTTTGGGTTTTGATGCCAAGTTTTGAAATTTCAATAGCTGTCTGTTTGAAGACGAAATTGACCGTGTCTGTGGGGAATTTTGCCTCGACAGGCGTGTTTTGATTATTTGCCAGGGTCAAATTACTTTGCATATAGGGGACAGTGTTTCGGATCTGAATGCCAAGTATCTGCTCCGCTTCGGTTTTTGTGACTCCCTCCAGCCCAACAGCGCGATTGAGCATCGGATAAAGACGATCCTGATGAATACCTTGTTCCCGAAGATAATCCAGCGTACGCTTGGTCAATGTGACCGTGCTGAGATCATTACTTAATACGATCACAGACACGTCGGCTTGCTGGATGATGGGCAAACTGATCCGCGAGAGAGAACGTCCGAAATCTACCAGAACGTAATCATAGGCTTTGCGTAGTGCATCGATGATAAAGGGTGTATGTTGCACATTGAATTCCCCCGCTTTTCCTGGGTTTGGTGCACCGCTTAGCAAGCTGAATTTCCAGCCTGCAGGGCGTGCCATCTTCTGGCGTAAATACTCGGGTCTCAGTAATCCCGGCTCCAAGTTGGATGCGGTAACAATATCAAAATCACTTTCACAGCCGGTGATCAGAGCTTGCGAACCGATCGGTAAAACCATATCCGCCACTGCGACGGTGGAGTTGCTCATCACCTCGGACAGACTCATCGCTGTATTTGCACAGATCGAGGATGTGCCTGTCCCACCTTTTGCGCTAATAAAAACGCCTAAAACACCTTTTTTCTCCTCTTCAGGATGAGCTTGCTTCATCTTCAGGGTCAGCCCCATAATATTTTTGGCAAAGGTGTTCGCTGAACTCCCGGATTTGGCGTAGTATTCATTTCCTCCCGCTTGCGTACATTTTTGCATCTCTTCGGGGTCAGGATTAGCGCTGAAAACGGCGATCGGGATCGTCATAAAACGTTTCTCGCTCCGTAGATGCTCGATAAATTCATGTGCGCGGAGTTCGGGGATATTCGTATCACAAGAGATAATATCAGGCAGCGATTTGCTTATGCGTTGATATCCTTCCCGGGCATTTTCGGCCTCGATAACATTGAAATCATAATTGCGAAGTATGCTGGCGAGAAAGGTTCGGCTGGCTTCTTCCGCGTCAATAATGAGAACGGTGACTTGGCTCATGAGATGAATCCTTTTGAACAAGACAAAAAAATATATGGAAACTTATAAATAAAGTTTATAGGATTCGCCAGGCAGAGTCAATTTTGGTAGTGCTATAGGGGGATACGACAATTTACTTTACTCTCTGCTCTCCTGCAACACCCGCTGAAAGGCCTTCAACAAAACCCCGCGCTGCTCAAAGCCCGATTCGCCTAACTCTGACAAGCCCAAATAGAGCCTGTCTTTGCAGCGGCGCAGCAAGCCCGTTGTCAGGCGCGCTAAGGTAGCTTGGTTGGCGGCTACATCGTCTGCATCTGTCCAATAATGACCTTCGGCGTTATCCCAGCTTCGTGACAAAACATAAGGGTGCGTCAATGGCTGGAAGAGCCGCTCCACCCAACCGTCCGAGCCGGGGTTCAGCCAGAACTGCACCGCCACCGCGCGATTTTGCATCAAGAAAGTATAGGCGGGCGCCACCAGCACGGCCTCGTCGCTCTCCATCTGCCACGCGCCCAAATACTGCGCCGCGATCACGCCCTCGTTCAGCATCTCGATATATTCGCGTCCCAAAGTCAGCGCATCGGCTTCGCTGGAGGCCATCGCCCAGCGGAACTTCTTGACCGATTCGATCAGGCTGGCGGCCACGCGGGCAGCATCCAGATCACGGTGGAAGCCAAAGCCGGGTTGCGAGAGAATTTCACCAAATAGTTTGCGTAAAAAGTGATCGAAGGGAGGAATATCGGCTTGCTCCCGATATGCAAGGATCCAGTTGCGGAGTTCAGTATAAAGCCCCCCAAAGACATAGGTGATGCGCTCCTGAACCTCCGGCTTGATCCCGTCAAAGGGACTGAGTGCCTCGTCCGAACTGGGGCGGTAGACGATCTTCGTCAGTAAGTTGGCGCGGATGAGATCCATCCCGTCGATGGCTTGCATGAAGGCATAGGCCACGTCAAATTCGGATGGATTAATGCTCCATTGCGGATGTGCCAACGCCGCGATGGTCAGCAGCGATTGGGTCGCAGTCTCATCGCGTAACGAGCGGGAAGGTCTGTGCGAGCGGATGGGGATCTCCCGCTCTTCGAGACGGTGCATCAGCGAGAAGCGCAACGCATCCGAGAGATAGGGTGCCAACACAACGATCTCGGAGGGGGGCAATCCCTCTTCGAGCAGATTCGTGATTTCGTCGGTCAGCCAGTCGAGCAGTTCAGGATAGAAATGTGCGTCGGCATACGACAGCACTCCCTCCCCTATTTCACTCTCTTCGAAATGGGGGAGGGCTGGGGAGGGGGTATTTAATGGATCAATAATTCTCGCCAAATTGAAGCTCAAGTTCTGCACCCCAGCCGAGGTCACGAACGATTCGGCGAGGGTAGTATGTGTATCGCACAACTCCGATAGTCGATAGGCTGTCTTGGGGTCTGCGCCGAGGAAGCGTCTATATCCGGCATTGTCGTCGTAGATGATGAGGGCCGAGTCGAGGTCGGGCATCCACTCGCGGATCATGTCGTGCGCGCGGGGTATATCTTCTTCGGCATTGTCGTAGATCAGGTAGCGGTAGGTGCGGTTGAGGTAATCCTGCACGGTGGGGTCGCCCCAGAGATGCTCCCAGAAGATCTCAAGTTGGAGGGAGAAGTCGAGCAGGTTGTGGTCAAGACAATATTGACGGAAACGATTGGCGCAATCCTGCGTATCGGCGTAGATGCGACGTTGGGCGGGGTCACCCATCCAGGCTTGGTCGAGGCGTTCGCCGATCTGCGTATGCGGGAAACCGATAGCGGCGGCCTTGTTGAGATTGTCGATGACCTGGCTGTAAAGGCGATTGCGGTTGATAGTGAGCGACTCGAAATAGCCCTCTTCGTCGAGCAGTGGGCGGACGAGATGCGCCATATAATATTGGGCGGTTTCAAGGGTCAGAAAAATGGGGGGCTGGTCGGGGTGCGCGAAGCCAGCGGCTTCAGCAGCCAGCGGCCAAAAAAGATCGACCATGCGGCGTGCAAGACCGCCGACCGTGGCGAGGGTCACTTCGCCGCCCGCGCCTATGGCGGGGCTTTGGATGATCTCTTTATATGGGTCTTGGAGTGTCCGCTGGGGTGTGAGCACGAGAATACTCTCGGCGGGGACACCCTGCTTAAGCAGGTGGATCATCCGTTCTACGCCGACGGTCGTTTTTCCGCTCCCTGCCGGGCCGGAGAGAAAAATACGTGCGTCAGCAGCGGCGGTGATGGTGCCGTTTTGGATGAGTGTAGGTTCCATGAAAAGAGGGTATAGGAGGTAGGGGGCTTTGTCAAGCGGTATGATAAAATCAGAACACTTGTTTGGAGGTAGAAAGTGTATGACTTTGCGACAAATTTCAACAGAGGTTGAGAATAAATCCCAGCAAATTATAGAATCTTATCGAGGAGAGTTAATTGACATACTTTCTGGTGATTTAGATTTTCATGCGGAAAAAAGTAATGGCTCATCGCATAGTTTTCACTCTTTTCCTGCTAAATTTCCACCACAATTACCTCGCAAAATTATTAATGCTCTAACTGAAAAGAATGAGATTGTTCTTGATCCTATGATTGGTTCAGGAACAACTTTAATCGAAGCGGTTTTGGCAGAACGACGAGGCATTGGATTTGACATAGATCCATTAGCCTTAAAAATTTCTTCAGTAAAAGTACAGTCCTTAGATGTTGATATTGTTCGTGTTCTGGCGAGAAAAATTCTTAAAAATGCAAAGAAAGCAATTGAGAAGAATCCTCAATT
Source organism: uncultured Anaerolineaceae bacterium (assembly GCA_964487745.1). Classification (GTDB taxonomy): domain Bacteria; phylum Chloroflexota; class Anaerolineae; order Anaerolineales; family Villigracilaceae; genus Desulfolinea. The sequence goes on from CAZASG010000070.1 coordinate 14,972, forward strand.
ATCCCTCGATGTTTTTCTTTCACGTTGGGATAGCAAAACGGCTAAGTTTGTTGATTACTGGTTTGACAAAAAAGCGCAGCTAGAACTAGCAGCATTGATGCTGGAGATAGAAAAAATAACAGACGTAGATTTGCATTCTTTTTTTGAGTTGGTGTTTTCATCTGTAATTGTTACAAAATCTGGTGGTGTTTCGATGGCCTTGGATTTGGGTCATACTAGGCCGCATCGAGCAAAGATTGTGCTTGACCTTGACGGGAAAATAATTCACGAAGAAAAAGTTAAGGAAAAAAGAAGACCTTATGTAACTAAAAGACTTCGTTCAACTTTTGATGAATTTGGGAAACGATGTGAAGCTAATATGAGAAATCTGCTTGACATGAGTAGTAAAGGATATGTTTCTTTTGGAAATGCAGAATCTATCCCCTTAGCTGACAATAGTGTAGATTTAATCGTCACATCTCCGCCTTATGCTTCTAATGCTATTGATTATATGAGAGCACATAAGTTTTCACTTGTTTGGATGTGGTATTCAGTTGAAGAGTTGGGTAATAAGCGAAAAGAGTATATTGGTGGTGATGCTACGAGCAATATTACCTTTGAAACACTGCCTCCTAAAACATCTGACTTGTTGGAACAAATATCAGTCAAGGATAAAAAGAAAGGGCTAGTTGTTCATCGCTATTATTCAGAAATGACAAGGGTCCTAAAGGACACTTTCCGTGTTTTGAAATCAGGAAAGGCAGCACTTTTTGTTGTCGGTAGCTCTATTATCCGAGGGGTTGATACAGAAACTCATCTGTGCCTTTCTGAAATTGGTGAAACGATTGGTTTTGAAGTTCCAAAAATAGGTGTGCGTAATTTAGATAGAAACCGTCGCATGTTGCCTGCTGGGGCAAAGGTGAATAAAGCTTCACAGATTCAACAACGAATGCACAAAGAGTACGTTATTGGCTTCTATAAACCATGAACTTGGAGGGATAAATGAGCATATCTGAACTTCGTGAAAAATACCATCAACATCTTTTTGACAATGTTATCCGTGTGAAACGTGGTGGAGCTGTTGAATATCCAAATTTTGCTGATGTTAGCAGTAAGGCCAGTATGGGAGTGCTCAAACCTGCACACATAAAAAGTCAATCAGATGGAAGGAGTATTTT
>CAZASG010000071.1:0-15629 GCA_964487745.1 uncultured Anaerolineaceae bacterium
CCAGACCGCTGCTGTTTCGGGATATACCGTAACATGCATGGACGTTGCACCTGCTGCCCTTGAAAAAGCAAAAGCTGTCATTGAAAAATCTACCGCTAAACTGCTCTCCAAAGAGCGGATCACACCTGAACAAAAAGCCGCTGCCGACTCAATCAACTTTGTCAGCAATATGGACACGATGAGTGACGCCGATCTGGTGATCGAAGCCGCAACCGAAAACCCCGAACTGAAATTCAAGATATTCAAAGAGATGGATGAGAAAGCCCGTGAGGGCATTATCTTGGCATCGAATACATCCTCGATCAGCATCACCAAGATCGCAGCCGCCACCTCCCGCCCTGATAAAGTGATCGGGATGCACTTTATGAACCCCGTGCCATTGATGAAGCTTGTTGAAGTGATCCGCGGCATTGCGACTACAGATGAAGTGACCGAAGAGATTGTCGAAGTGTGTAAAACGATGGGCAAGACCCCGGTCGAAGCAAATGATTCCCCCGGATTCATCTCTAATCGTATTTTGTGCCCGATGATCAATGAAGCCGTTTTCGCCCTACAGGAAAACGTCGGTACACCAGAAGCTATCGACGAGGTGATGAAGCTCGGCATGAATCACCCTATGGGTCCGCTCGCCCTCGCCGACCTGATCGGTCTGGATGTGGTACTCTTCGTCATGGAGGTACTCCAGCGTGATCTCGGCGAAGACAAATATCGCCCTGCCTACCTGCTGCGCAAGATGGTGGATGCAGGCTATCTTGGACGAAAGACGGGACGCGGATTCTATCAGTATTAAAACAAAAAGAACTTTCAATTCCAAGAACGCATCAAGATATGTAAATCTTGATGCGTTCTTATATTGTGCCTATTGAAGGCATCCCTCGCCAAAACGCCCGATTTATGCTAAAATCCGAGCCGTTAATCGAAAGTGTATCCTGTGCGGTACGCTTCTTTCCGCTCCCGGCGCGCTGACGGTGTCGATCGGGGGCAATCCCAGGGAAAGGAGGTTTCCCCTCATGCGTAAATACGAATTGGTTTGCATTCTCCATCCTGACTTGGACGAGACTGCATTTAACGATGCACTCGAAAAAATCAAAGGTTGGGTCGGCGAATCAGAAGGCAATGTTGACAGTGTGGATAACTGGGGTCGTCGCAAGATGGCCTATATGATCCGTAAGCAGCTCGAAGGTCAATATGTCTTGCTGAATGCCAGCATGCTTCCCAGCGCGACTGCAGAATTGGAGCGCAAACTGCGTCTTCTTGAGCCTGTTATGCGCTACATGCTTGTTCTTGTCAATTAATTTATCGGGTTTTCTTTACACAAAAGGAGTTTGTCATGAGTAGAGGCTTGAACAAAGTTATGATCATCGGTCATCTTGGTCGTGATCCAGAAATGCGTTACACCCCTTCCGGGCGTCCTGTAACGACCTTTTCTGTCGCAGTCAGTCGATCCTGGAACAGTTCAGATGGTGAACGCCGCTCTGAAACAGAATGGTTCAAGGTCGTTGCCTGGGGCAATCTGGCTGAAATTTGTAAGAAATACCTTATCAAAGGACAGCAGGTCTACATTGAAGGTCGTCTCCAAACCCGCCGCTGGGAAGATAAAGAGGGACAAAATCGCACTTCTGTGGAAGTGGTAGCCAACGAAATGACCATGCTCGGCGAACGACGTGACCGCAGCCAAAACAACGACGACTCTGTTGAAGAAATGCCACCCGATCTGGACGAGGATGAGTTTCCTTTCTAAATCAAAATTATTTGGAGTAAGTAATGTCACCAGCACCCCGACGTTCGTTCCGACGACGTTCTAATTATTACTCGCGCCCCAAGGTCTGTCAGTTTTGTACCGATAAAAGTCTTGTGATCGATTACAAAAACACAGAATTGTTGCGCCGCTATATCACCGACGAAGGCAAAATTCGCCCCCGTCGCCAAACCGGCAGTTGCGCCCGTCACCAGCGTGCGCTTGCTGGCGAGATCAAACGCTCCCGCCACATCGCATTATTGCCTTATACAGGCAAATACTGGGAAGAGGGACGCTAACCCAAACGCTCACAAGACGGGGCATGGCTAAATCCCATGCCCCGTCTTTTTTGAAGGTGAATTATGTCAAAACGAACACCGAAAGAAAAAACCATTAGCAGAAAATTCGTTGCCCGCCGGGAACGTGAACGCCAACAATCTGCCCTGATCCGCAACATCGCGCTGGGGATCGTGCTCGTTGTTGTCCTTCTGATCGGCTATGGTTATCTCGACGAGGCTGTTCTTCAACAGCAGCGTACGGTCGCTAACGTCAACGGCGAAGAGATCACTCTTGGGCAGTTTCAAGCCCGGGTCAAGCTCGAACGCGACAGTCTCATCGATCAATATCTCCAGTATTTTCAAATATCCCAATCCTTTGGCATGGATATGAGCACCCAGCTTCAAGCGATCGAAGCGCAGCTTGCACAGCCACAACTTATTGGGCAAAATGTACTTGAGACCATGATCTATGAGTTGCTCTATCGTCAGGAAGCCAATGCTCAAGGCATCTCGTTCGGCGCCGAGGAACTTGAGGAAGAAATCCAGGGATTCTTGGATTACTATCCCGACGGAACCCCCACCCCGACCCTGGAGCCGACCGCTATTGTAAGAGAGGCTTCGACGCTTTCGCCCGAACAACTCGCGCTTGTTACCATTACCCCCACTGCCACGGAAGCCCCCGCAGCAACCCCTGAAGCAACCGTGGTCCCGGCAGAGGAGGAAGAAGAAGCTGAACCAACAGAAGAGCCTGCCCCAACACCTCAGCCGATTCCCACGATGACAGCAACGGCCTACACGCTTGAAGGCTACCAACAAACATATAGTGATGTCCTTGCCGTCTACACCGAATATGGGCTAAGTGAAGCAGATTATCGTTTCCTCTTCGAAGCTCGTCTGTATTACCAAGCACTCTACGATATTGTGACTGTTGATGTCTCCGCCGAGGGTGAATATATCTGGGCACGCCACATTTTGCTGGATGATCCCCTTGTTGCAGACGTTGTACGTGAAAAAGTTCTCGCCGGTGAAGATTTCGGCGCACTTGCACAAGAAGTTTCCACGGATCCCAGTGCTGCCACCAATAGCGGCGATCTTGGTTGGTTCACCACAGGCGTGATGATCGTCCCCTTTGAAGAGGCTGCTTTTGCTCTCGAGGAAGTCGGCGATATCAGCGAAGTGATCCAAACCGATTTTGGATATCACATCATCCAGTTGCTCGGACGTGAAATGCGCCCTCTTGATGCAACCGCTATTCAGAATGCACAAGATGAAGCCTTCATGGAATGGATTTCTGCGATCCGCGAATCTGGTGATATCGAAACTTTCGATATTTGGCAGAGCAATGTTCCGACGGAACCTGACTTGCAGGAAACTCTGGAAGAGATTTTCGCACAGCAATAAAAGCAAGTATTTAGCACAAAAAAAGGACAGGCTAAGGCCTGTCCTTTTTGCATTAACAAAAGCTTCTAAAAATTATCGCCCACCCAACATCTCATCACTGACCTCGTCCAGCTTCAAACTGATGATCTGACTGGATGAATCGCGCCCCATTGTTACACCATAGATGACATCCGCTGCCTGAACAGTGTTCCGGTTATGCGTGATCACGATGAATTGTACATCCTTGCTCAATTCGGTAAGCATCTCACGGAAGCGCCCTACATTCGCTTCATCAAGCATCGCGTCCACCTCATCCATGACACAGACAGGTGTCGGGGAAACACGCAGCAAAGCAAAAACAAGAGCGATCGCAGTCAAACTACGCTCACCACCTGAAAGCAAACCCAGGCTTTGCTCACGGCGTCCCGGCAGGCGGGCTTCGATCTCGATGCCGGTCTCGACCAGATTATCAGGATCAGTCAGGCTCAATTTGGCGCCGCCGCCACCAAATAGGCGAACAAAGATCTCGCTGAATTCCTGTGCCACCACCTTGAAGGTTTTAACAAAGGCTTTTTCAGTCAGGTCATCCAGTTCACGGATCACTTCACGCAGGTCAGATTCAGCCTTACGTAGATCAGCGATCTGCTGTTCCATAAACTCATGACGCTGGCTCTCTTTTTTAAATTCTGCCCGTGCTTCGGGGTTAACAGGCCCCATACGGCGCAGGTGTGCCCTTTGTTGCTTTACTTGCTCTTCCAATCCTTCAGGGAGTTCAGTAATATCGGAAAGTTGTTCAACCATCCCATCAAAAGGCAAAGGCATCGGACCAGAAACATCGCTCTCATACGAGAACATCACCAAACCAAAATCATCCTCGATCTGCTGGCGCAAGCGCTCCATCGCTTCCTGTCGACGGGTCACGTCAAGTTGCATCTGTCCGTGCTGGCGCTCGGCCATCGTCATCTGGCGTGAAGCATCAGTTTCCTTGCTACGCTGTTCCGCTTCCTCAGCCTCGGCTGCCTGCAACTCGATCTCAGCAGGCTCCAGCTTTTCCTGAATAGCGGTTAGTTTCTCATTCATTGCAGTTTCGTCAGCACGTGATTTTTCTTTTTGCTCGTCCAGTTTTTGCAAGGCACCTACGGTTTCTTTTCTACGGCGCTCCACACTTTCCTGCCCGGCTTGCAAACGCGCTAATTCATCTTCACGTTCGCGGTAGCGCGCATCGGCATCGCTTAAGGCACGCTCTGAAACCGCCACGCGCGTCTGCCAATAAGTCACCTTTGTCTGCAACTCATCCACTGAGAGTTCTGCCAGTTTTGTGGATAAAGTGCGGATGCGCGTCTGGAGTTCTTTTTCCTCTTTTTCGACATCTTCACGCCCCTGAAGGGATTCCCTTTTATCGGCTTCCGCACGAGTCAACTCTGTTTTGAGTTGCTCCCGTTGCCCAAGCTGCCACTCCGCCTGCCTGCGCGCGGACTCCGCATCCAACGTGGCTTGCTGCTCGGCCTTACGGGCTTCTTCGAGTTTGGCGCGGGCAGTTCGCGCTGCCTCACCCAAACGGGATTCTTCGACTTTTGCAGCATCCAGATCAGCGTTCAGCTTTGTCAATGTTTTGGCGATTTCCGCTAAACGGTTAACGACATCCTGCAGGGAGGCTTGCAATTCGCGTCTTTGACGGGGGCGACTCAGCGTCCCGGAGCGATTCGTGCCTCCAGCCAGTACCAAACCATCCGCGCGGAATATCTCTCCACGCAGTGTCACGGCACGGGCACGTCCATCCAATTTCTTCAACAAACGACGGGCAGCGGCACGATCCTTCACAATCAGGGTCTGTCCCAACAAAAGATCGACGGCTTCCTGCAAGCCATCCGGTGCGGCCAACATCTCGGATGCGATACCAAGACAAGCATCATCCTTCGGCGCTTTGAGCGGCTTTGCCGCCGCCAACCAGGCGAGGGGCAAAAGCGCGGCGCGACCGGCTTTTTCATCTTCGAGCAGTTGCAGGGCGGCTTCGGCATCATCCTCGCTGACGAGCAGGATTGCATCGACATATTCGCCCAGCGCTGCGGCAACGGCGGTTTCGATCTCGGCGGGGACATCAAGCGCTGCGCTCAACGCACCCCGAGAATCTTTTAGCTGAGATTTGCGGGCAGCTTCAAGCAGGAAACGTGCGCCCTCGGCATAGCCCGAAAGGGATTCTTCTGCCTGTTCCAGCACTTCAAGCTGGGCTTTGAGTTTGGACTGCGAAGTTTCGCGCTCTGCCTGGCTCGCCAGCAAATTACGGCGATCATTTTCGAGCTTTTCAGTTTTTTTCTGTTGCGCCGTGAAGGCTTCTTCCGCCTGTTGATGGGCTTCTTCTGCTTTTTCGCGGTTTTTTTTTGCGCGCTCGGCTTCTTTTTCGGCCTGGGCGGCTTTTTCTTCGACACCTTTGAGCATTCGTTCGTTGGCATCGATCTTGTCCTTTTGAGCAGCGATACTGCTTTCAAGGCTATCGAGATGCGCCTGTAATTGGGCACGTTTGCCACCAAAAGTATTCAACTGGCGACGGGCATCCTGTAATTCTTTTTCGGCTTCAGCACGCTCTGTGCGACGTGCGGAAAGGGCACTCTGTGCCTTCTCAATTTCAGCACGGGCTTCTTCGTCTTCGCTTTTCAGGCGCGCATGGTCTGTTTTGGCGGCATCCAGGCGCTCTTGCGCGATCCGTTCTTCATCGCGGCTGAGTTCATATTCGGTAAGCAGGCTCTGTTGGCTGGCTTCCAACGAACGACGACGTTCGTCTAAAACCGCCAATTCGCGGCTAACGGATTCACGTTGATTGTGAAGCTCAGACGATTCACGATGCCAGGAATTCAGCTGGGCACGCAATTCCTGAATGCGGTTGCGAAATGCAGTAGCTTCATTAAATTGCGCTTCATGAGAGCCACGTGCTTCGCGGAGCTTGGCATCCTGTTCACGGAAGGTTTCACGCGCCTGTGCCAACTCCTTTTGTGCACGATTCCAGTGGTAGCCATACCAATCGCGCAAGAGAACTTGAAGATCGGCTTGTACCTGCGCATGTTCCTGGGCACGTTTTGCCTGACGCCCCAAACGGCGGATGAGGGGTGCCAACTCAGTCATCACGTCGAGGACCCGCTCAAGGTTGCGCTCTGTCTTCTCAAGACGGCGAAGCGCATCTTCCCGGCGTCCACGATAAAGGCCGATCCCTGCAGCTTCCTCAAAGAGACGCCGACGGTCGTCCGCCTTCAGAGCAAGGGAGGCATCAACCAACCCCTGCCCAAGAATGGTATAAGTGCGCTCGCTCAAGCCGGATTGTGAGAGAAGTTCGTTCACATCCTTCAAGCGAACACGCTGTCCGTTGAGCAGATAGTCGTTCCCGCTATCGCGGTAAGCCCGACGGGACAGTGCAACTTCTGAAAAATCTACGGGGAGCCAATTATCAGCATTATCAAAAGTGATCGTAGCCAAGGCCATCCCCGCGCGAGCACGCTGCTCGGAACCCGCAAAGATCATATCTTCGGTTTTCTTTGCACGCAGCAGACTATAGGATTGCTCTCCCAATACCCAGCGCAGCGCATCCGCGATATTCGATTTGCCGGAGCCATTCGGTCCGACAATGGCAGTGATCCCTTCCGCAAATTCAAAGGCGGTTTTGCCCGCGAAAGTTTTATATCCTTGAAGATCAAGCGATTTTAGTCGTAGAGGCATAGTTCAATCTCAGTTACAGAATTCCCAGCATTTTCAGGGTTGCTTTGGCGGCAAGTTGCGTGGCAACACTTTTACTTTGCCCTGTGCCCTTGCCATAAACTTTTCCATTGATATGGGTTTCGATCTCAAACACCTTGGCGTGATCCGGCCCGGCTTCGGAAATGGTCACATAATGCGGTATGCCCATCTTGCGGGCTTGTGTCCATTCCTGTAAGCGGCTCTTTGGATCGTTATTTTTTGTACCATCAATTATCGCATCATCGACGGCATCCAAAAGGGGATTAAAGAACTCTTCTACCGCCTTGAACCCGGCCTGGAGATAGAGGGCGCCGATCAGGGCTTCGAAGGTTGCGCAGAGTAATGCAGGACGGTCATATCCACCTGTGCGGAGCTCACCTCTCCCCAAGCGCATGGCTCGCCCAAGATTAATCTGACGGGCAAACTCTGCCAATTGTTCTGTCCGCACCAATGCCGAGCGGGCACGCGTCAATTCCCCTTCACGCATTTCAGGACGGCGATCAAAAAGCCACGCCCCAACGACAAAATCGAGCACTGCATCTCCCAGAAATTCGAGACGCTCGTTATCATCTAGCACATCGTCGTTTTCGTTAAGATAGGATGTGTGGGTTAATGCACGGGTAAGCAGGTAAGGATCATCGAGAAATGGCAACGAAAGCCGTTGCGCCAGTTCGAGCGGGGACTCGATTTCCCCGCGCCCTTTGGGTTGCGTCATAAAAAACCTCCCGGAACTCAGGGAGCGCCAACCACCCAAACGGGTCAGTAGCTCGCGTTCCATCAGTTCCTTATCTAATTTTGTTCACCGATTTTATCCTGAATTGGCTTAGCTGACCAGTCCTTGCTCCTCTTCATTCGCTTCGTTTTAGTGCCTCACCAAATTCAATGTTTTTTGGGGGATGCTCGCAACACAAAGGCAATTGGCCTACACAAAACTGAAAAAGCCAGTAAAATGGGGGCTAATATCATCGGAGGGATCAATGGACTCATCTACTCGTTTTTTACATGCGACCGAAATGGGGGTCGGCGCGTGGGCATGGGGAGATCGCATTATCTGGAATTACGGGGGGAGTTATTCAGATGAGGATGTGCGTGGCGCATTCGACATCTCGCTTGAAAAAGGCATCCGCCTGATCGACACTGCCGAAGTTTATGGGCGTGGTCGCTCCGAACGACTGATCGGTGAATTTCTCAAAGAAACCGATGTGCCAGTTTTGCTGGCAACAAAATTTATGCCTTACCCTTGGCGCATTTTTCGCAGCAGCCTGCTACGTTCTTTGCGAAATAGCCTTGCACGCCTGGATCTGGAAAGCGTAGACCTGTATCAGATCCATTGGCCAATCCCGCCCGTTCCTATTGAAACGTGGATGAACGAGCTTGCCGCTGCTGTAAAAGAGGGGCTCACGCGCGCAGTCGGCGTTTCCAACTACGACCAAAACCAGATGCTCCAAGCGTATTCCGCCCTGGCACGGCATGATATTCCGCTTGCATCCAATCAAGTGGAATATCATCTCCTGGATCGGAGCATTGAAAAGAATGGATTACTCGCCCGCTGCAAAGAATTGGATGTGAGATTGATCGCGTATTCCCCCCTGGCAATGGGCTTGCTGACCGGTAAATATAATGTCGATTCGCCCCCACCTGGTATGCGCGGTCGCCGTTATGGACGTATTCTTCCCAAACTCCCTACCTTGCTCAAAGTCATGACCCAGATCGGACAAGATCAGGGTGGAAAATCAAATGCACAAGTTGCACTCAATTGGCTCATCTGCAAGGGGACCATGCCCATCCCCGGAGCGAAGAATGCCAAGCAAGCCGAAGCCAACGCCGGCGCCCTCGGCTGGCGATTAACAGACGATCAGGTTGCAACACTTGATGAAGCCAGCGATGAACTTGCAAAGGAATAAGAGATGAAAATCCATAATATAGATGGTGCCCCTGAAGCGATCGGTCCCTACGCACACGCTATCCAGAGCGGAAATTTTGTTTTTTGCTCCGGGCAGACCCCGATTAACCCTGAAACTATGCAATTGTTCGGAGCAACTATTGAGGAGCAAACCGAACGTGTACTACAAAACTTAGGTATTGTTTTAGGCGGTTTGGGGCTTACGCTCCAAAATATAGTCAAAACGACAGTTTTTCTCAAGAGTATGGATGACTTTCAGGGCATGAACAGCGTTTATGCACATATTTTTGAAGGGCATACTCCTGCCCGCTCTACAATCGCGATCCGCCAAAACCCACTTGATGCGCTGGTCGAGATCGAGTGCATCGCAGAAATTCCAGGCTAGGCAGGTGTTGATATAAGGGAAACCATTTCAAATTCCGTGCGAAACGGACTTAATCTCTAAAGGTGTTGTAGAATCATTTCATGAAAATCGAGATTAGCTCTAAGAGGGATCTCATCAAAGCAATCTTCATAACAACCCTTATCAGCATTGTTTTTTCAAATATTCTGGTTTGCATTTTCGAGGCAAGTTACTCCCCTCCGCTTGCTCTGTCTGATATTGTTGGCACAACCTTTATTTCGGGGCTTGCCTCCTTCATAGCCTCTTCAATTATTTTCTATCAAAATTTTCTGGTTTCAAAAACAAAAGCTGAATTAGAGGGACTAAATCACAGACTGTTGAATGCACAAAGAAAGCTCAGAAAACAAGCTGATACAGATAGTTTGACGGGGCTTTTCAACAGGCGTAGTTTTTTTCGCAGCATTCAACGTGAGATATCCCGTTATGAACGCAATGAGAGACCTTTTTCTTTACTTTTAATCGATATTGATCATTTCAAAAAAGTCAACGATACCTTCGGTCACTCTATGGGCGATGTCGTATTAAAGCGATTGGCGAAAATTTTATGCAAAACTGCTAGAGAACAAGATATTGTTGCACGCACAGGGGGAGAGGAATTTTGCATCTTGCTACCCGAGGCTAAAAAAGAAGAGGCGCGAGTGATGGCGGAACGTATTCGTCAAACAGTAAAAGCTAATGATATGGGGGCACCAAAAAGAGAGCTTTATATCACGATTAGTGTTGGAGCAGCAGAGATATTGATGAACGAAGAAGTTGATAGTATATACAACCGCGCAGATATTGCGCTCTACCGCGCAAAATCTGGGGGAAGGAATCGTGTAGAAGTAGCTGAAGAATCCAAACTCATTTAGCAAAAGGCTGGTTCTCGTTAAAACGAGAACCAGCCTAAATCACGAGCGGATCATTGCTATCCTTTCGGAAGCAGTTTCTTCCAATCCAGCATTTCCTTAATATGCCCCATCGGCAGTTCCCCTTCGGGCACGTAGCCGACAAATGAGCGGTTGTAGTTATCTTCCTCGCCATCCGAAAGGAAGAAGTTGAGGGTCGCCTTAAAAGTTCCAATGGACGATGTACCCTTATCATCATCAGGGAGAGCGGTTTCGAAAGTATACATCATCATCCCTTCGGCGGTTTCAGCAGCCTGGATGACGGTTGCTTCGTGGATCCAGCGTAACCATTGCCGCTGCTTGGATGTGACCCTTCTGCCTGGGTTTTCGGTGTCGTCATAGGTCAGGGTGCGTTCGCGAGTGGTAGTTTCGCCTACATTATATTGCCAGGGCGTGGTAACCAACCCCTGATTTTTCTTCTTGCCTTTCCCTTTATTTTTGTTCTTGGATTTTTTCTTGTCTTTATTTTTTCGGTTGCCGGAAGCCCCACCAGGGAGCAAGCCAACGCCATTTTTTGTAGCAATTGGCTTGGCGACCTGCCAGGAGTTTGGTTTTTTATTTACGAAACGCAGCCACAGTACGCTGGCACCGATGGTGTATTCTTCTGCTGTTGTCGCTTTGGTGAAATAGGGGGCGGGATCGCCTTTGATGGTCTGTTTCTTTTCGTGATCGATGTACCAGTTGGGTTTGGGCGTCAGACCGCCGGGAGGCAGATGTCCGCGCATGTGCTGGCAATGTTCAGCTGTCTCATTACAGACGGCGCGTGTAACGATGAGTTGATGCGAACGTCCGTGTTCGTCACGCCAGAGGACGGTGTTGAAATTCTTCCACTCCGAGATGATCTTGCGCAGAGCGTAATTTTCATACGCATAGCTTTCCTGCTCTTCTTCGGGAGTGAGCTTCTCCCAATTATCAGATTTCACTTCGGTCAGGCGCAGAGGCGTTAGCATGATAATTTGTTTCCACGCCCAGCCTGGGAATTCGTCTTTCCTGGACATCAAAATATCCAAGGCTTCCTGCTCGGTCTTGCTCATATATTCACAGGCAACTTCTGCTTTGCCCAATTGCGTCAGCCCCAGACGGCGCGTCTTGGTGCCCCTTGCCTTTACATTGGGAAGATACCATTCAACTTGCTGTGTCCATTTTTTCTCAGTTGCTTTCGCGAGGGCAGGGATACTCTCGCCTCCTTTTCTCTCGTAAGCGGCGATCTTTTCTTCGCAAAGTTTGGCAACTGCTTCGCTATCAAGGGCTTTGAGTTCTTTTTCCAGTTCAGGTTCCCGAAGACGAACCAATAAATCGCGCGCATCTGCCCAGGAGCCGTGCGCGCTGGCGTAGCGCATCCCTGAGAAGTGGACGACCATATATTGAAGCCAATATGGATAACGCTCCGGTTCTTTGTCAAAATGCTCTTTTATCAGAGCGAGAAGTTCAAATTGATCTTTTCCTTTGAGCGATTCTTCATATTCGGCAACTTTCCAAAGTGCGATATCGCGCACGGTCGGGTCACCTTCCGGCTCGAATTGGGTCAGAAAATCTTCTTCGGTCATGCCCTCGGGGGTTTTACCGCGTTTTGCCATCCAATACCAATCCAGCCTTGGTTTCTCAATGCTGTCATAGGTTTTGAGAAAGGCTTTCAGGAGGTCGAGTTCCTTATCGAGCATGGGAAGGGTGCTGCCTTCCCAAAACTCCAGTTCCTTTTTCTCCAGTTCGAATTTGGGATGATTTGGATCCATCGCTGCCTGGCGACGTTTACGGGATTTGATCTTGTCTGCAACCCGTTTACGATGATTACGCCAATTTTGAATGGTCAGTTGCACAAAATTCTTCTCTCCGCGAATATCCTTGGGCCATTGATGAATAAAAACAGCATGCATTTTATTGATCTCTGCCAATTCTTCTTCATCAATGGGATCAAATTCTTCGTAACCGGCGCGGGCATCTGGCTGCATGAAATATTCTTTTCGCTCTATATACGTATCATAAGCCGCGCAGGCTAGTTTTTCCTGGGCTGCAAGATAAGCTTTGCTCTCTTTTTCAATATCAGCTTTGTCTTTATATTCTGTCCATATATCAATTTCTGCAAAGAAGCGCAAAAAATCTCGCAATTTAATCTCCCGCATGGGGTAGATCGTCTTGCATAAAAACTCATTTTGCCAATTAAAATAAATTTGTTTCGACATTTTTTGCTCCTTTATAAAGAATAAGACAGGATAATACCTCTCATTATAGAATAACCCGTAATCATTAAAGTCCTTCACCCAGTTAAACGGGTATAGCCATATGGTCAAAAAAACTATTTTTCCTGCAATAACCAGATAACAAAACCAGATTAGTGTCGTTTTCCCTCCCACATCCCCAACCCTGTGCTATAATAGCCGCCATTGGAGAAAATGATGTTTTTTCAAGCTATCACAAACAATAATAACGATAATGATAATTCGACCGACTGGCGTCGGGACGGGCGGTAAGTGCTGCCTGAGTACGAAATCATTTTCGGACAACCCCTTCGCCCAAAGCATAAAGCTCGGGCGATTTCTTTTTTATACAGCAAATTATCCGCTGATATTAGCGGTCCTAGATCACGGAGGTACTTATGTACAAAACACATACTTGCGGCGAACTACGCGCCTCCCACGTCGGTGAAACGATCACCCTCGCTGGCTGGGTGCACAACTTCCGCAACCACGGTGGGGTCACCTTTATCGACTTGCGCGACCGCTTCGGCATGACGCAGATCGTCGGCAACCCCGAAGTGAATGTTGAGCTCGCTCCTCTCAAGGCCGCCCGCTCTGAGTGGGTCTTGCAGGTGACGGGCGAAGTTCGCAAACGCGTTGAAGGCGCTGAAAACCCAAATCTTGCTACCGGCGAGATCGAAGTGGATGTCAAAGAAGTCAAGGTTTTGAATAAAGCCCAGATGCTGCCCATTCTCATTAACAAAGATGAAGAAGTGGACGAACATCTACGCCTGAAATATCGTTATCTTGATCTTCGCCGTGAAACCATGCGCCACAATCTTGAACTCCGTCACAAGACCATCAAGTTCATCCGTGATTATCTTGATAACAATAAATTCCTTGAAGTAGAGACCCCGATCCTATTCAAAACCACGCCCGAAGGCGCACGTGATTATCTTGTCCCCTCGCGCGTCCATCCGGGTCAGTTCTACGCACTGCCGCAGTCCCCGCAACAATTGAAGCAAATGCTGATGGTCGCCAGCGTGGAACGCTACTTCCAGATCGCGCGCTGCTTCCGTGATGAAGACCAGCGCGGCGACCGCCAGCCCGAGTTCACCCAGATGGACCTCGAGATGTCCTTCGTCGAGCGCGAAGATATCATGCAATTGGCTGAGTCTATGTTCACCGAATTGGCTGAAACGGTCACCCCTGAAAAGAAGATCATGCAGAAACCCTGGCCACGCATCACCTATCAGGAAGCGATGGAACGTTTCGGTAAGGATAATCCCGACATCCGCTTTAGGTTGGAGTTGGTCAACGTTGGCGACCTGGTTGCTGAATGCGGCTTTGGCGTTTTTGAGGGTGCGATTGCTTCGGGCGGTGAAGTCCGTGCGATCAATGCCAAGGGTTTGGGCGACTACTCCCGCAAGAAAATTGACGCTCTGACCAGCTTTGTTAAAGAAAGCAGCAAGGCGAAGGGGCTTGCCTATATTGCCCTGACCAGTGACGGCCAGATGCGCTCATCGTTTGCGAAGTTCTTAACGGAAGATGTCAAAGATGCGCTGATTAAACGGTTAGAAGCCGAGGCTGGCGACCTGTTGCTCTTTGTCGCCGACCAAGCCGAAACCACGTTCGACGCCCTTGGGAAGTTGCGCGTCCACGTTGCCGATCTGCTCGAACTGCGTGATCCCAATGTGCTCGGTTTCTGCTGGGTGATCGACTTCCCATTCGTCTTCTGGAACGAAGATGAAGAGCGCTGGGACCCATCCCATCATCTTTTCACCGCGCCGATGCCTGAAGATATTCCTATGCTAGAAAGCGAGACCGCTAAAGTGCGCGGTCAGCAATACGATATGGTGTTGAACAACTACGAAGTTGGCGGCGGCTCGATCCGTATCCACGACGGTGAGCTACAGGAACAGGTCTTCAAGCTCATCGGGCTTGATCCCGAAGTTGCCAAAGAACGTTTCGGACACATGCTCGAAGCCTTCACCTACGGCGCCCCCCCGCACGGCGGCATTGCCATCGGCATGGATCGTCTCGTGATGCTGCTTGCCGACGCGCCGAATATCCGCGAAGTGATCGCCTTCCCGAAGAATCAGAACGCCCGCGACGTAATGGGCGACGCGCCCTCCCCCGTCGAAGGACAACAGTTGGTAGAATTACATATCGATATCAAAGAGTAAGGAAGAATTATGACAATCACCAGCATCAAAGACCTTCACGCCCACGATGGCGAAGAAGTGACCATCCAGGGATGGGTTTATAAACGCACCGGCAAAGGCAAACTCTCCTTTTTGCTCGTCCGCGATGGCTCTGGCTTTGCCCAGTGTGTAGCTTTCAAGGGCGACTTGGACGAAGAAATCTTCGAAGAGATCAAACGGATCCCGCAGGAATCATCCGTTGTCATCACAGGAACCGTACGGAAAGACGACCGTGCCCCCGGCTTGCCCGGGGGCTACGAAATTGGGATCTCGTCCTTCAACATCATCCAGTCAGCCGACGACGATTATCCGATGGCGTTAAAAGAACATGGTGCCGACTTCGCACTGGATAACCGCCACCTTTGGCTGCGAATGCCGAGCCAATGGGCTATCCTGCGCATCCGTGCCACCATCATCTCTGCTGTGCGTGAGTGGCTCGATGACAACGGCTTCACCCTCGTAGATACACCGATCCTGACGCCTGCCGCCGCCGAAGGGACAACGACCCTCTTCGAGACCGAATACTTCGACGAAGGCAAAGCTTACCTTGCCCAAACGGGACAGCTCTACAATGAAGCCAATATCTTTGCCTTTGGCAAAGTCTACTGCTTTGGTCCCACCTTCCGCGCCGAGAAATCCAAAACCCGCCGTCACCTGACCGAGTTCTGGATGGTTGAGCCGGAAATGGCATTCTGCGATCTCGACGAGTTGATGGATGTCGAAGAACAATTCGTCACCCATATTGTCAAAAAGGTATTGGAGAAAAACCGCCCCGAACTCGAATCTCTCGGACGCGACATCTCTGCCCTCGAAAAAGTGGATGGCGAATTCCCGCGTATTTCCTATGACAAAGCTGTCGAGATGATCAAGGAAATTCAGGCAAAAACAGAAGACCCCGAAGAAAAAGAATTCCTCGAGATCGAATGGGGCATGGACTTT
>CAZASG010000072.1:0-15510 GCA_964487745.1 uncultured Anaerolineaceae bacterium
ATTTTTCTAATGTATAATTTTTGTCGAGAGTACCTTCTAAGGCATTGTTTTTTTTAAATAAGGAGTGGAAAATGACTCGTACAACCGTAATTAGCCTAGCGATTATAAAGCTCAATTGGGAAATAGAAGGAAAAAAAAGTTATCTCGAAAATTTTATTCCGATTGTTGCTGAATGTATTCGGCGACTAAACCAAGATGTAGTATCAATCCCAGAAGTAAGTAATTTATTGCAATCGGAATTTGGTTTGAAAATCCCACAAAACTCGATAGCTTCCATACTACAACGAGCAAAGAAAAAAGGATATGTGCGAGAAGACCACGGTGTACTTAAGCCAGTACATCAAAGACTCTCCCAGTTAAAATTCCACAAAATACAACAAGAAGTTTTGGAAATGCATGATGCATTGATTTCACACTTGATTTTGTTTTGTAAGGAAAAGTTTTCTTTATCCTGGAGTAATTCCGATGCAGAAAATGCGTTAGAGCAATATTTAGAGGATTATGACATTTTATCTCTAAAGGCTGATAGAGAAAAACGTGATTTTGAAATTCAAGAAAAAGTTTCAAACAGATACATACTTGGTGCGTTTATCAGCTATCTTTACACTTCACATTCTAGTGCAGCTAGTTATATTGAAACTATTGTAGAAGGCAACATGCTTGCCAATGCCCTTTTTCTAACAACTCCAGGAAGAGAGCAAAAAAAATTCAGAAAAACAAAGTTGTTCTTTGATGCGCCATTTCTAATCTACGCATTAGGATATGCAGGTAAAGAAAGGCAAACCCCTTGTATTGAGCTTATGGATATGCTAGATACTTCTGGGGCCGAACAAAAATGCTTTCGCCATACTTATGAAGAAGCTCGCGGAATTCTAGATGCATGCGCCTATCGAATTGAACGTGGCCAACTATCCGATGCATATGGTCCAAGCATTGAATATTTTCTACAAATGGGGGCATCATCGACAGATATTTTTATTTTATCGAACAGACTCGAGCGAGACCTAGAATCGCTTGGAATAGAGGTTGTAGATAGACCTTCATATAAAGAACATGAACACGTAATAGGTGAAGCTTCCTTACGAAAAATACTCAGCGAAAAAATCAATTACAGAACTGACGAGCCTCTAAACAGGGATGTTGATTCGGTTGCTGCAATTATGCGCGAAAGAAAAGGCAGGACATCTAATGAAATAGAAGAGAGCCGGGCAATATTTGTGACTATGAACACTTTGCTGTTTCGGATCTCAAGAGATTTTATACGAGCATCAAAGAAAACAGAGGGGCAGTTTGATGTGCCTCCTTGTATTATTGACAAAACTCTGACGAACTTGCTTTGGCTAAAGAACCCTTTAGATGCTCCTGATTTACCTCGAAAACGCCTTATTGCAGATTATTATGCAGCCGTTCAACCCACTGAACGTCTTTGGCGTGAATATATCAAAGAGGTAGAAAAACTTAAACAACGTGGTGATGTCTCATCTGATGACTATTACCTACTTAGATATTCACTTGAGGCAAGAGGAGCGCTTATGGATAAAACTCTCGGATCTGAAAATGCCTTTGCTCAAGGCACGGTTCCAGAAATCCTGGCTCTTATTCGTAGAAATATGGAACGCGACCTAAAAGAACAACTTGCGTCTGAAAAAGATGAAAAAGAACGATATAAAAACGAATCAAGAGAAAGTAAAATCTCCCTCGACACTTATCAGCAAAAGCAAGAGCGGGTAATTCGTTCTCGAGCTTCTAGAATTTCTAAAAGCATATCGAGCATTCTACAGTTTTTGGTATTAGCATTGCTAATCATCGGAACATGGTCAACATTTCCTTGGAATTTCCCTAACTTCTCATCAGCGCCAGCCAAGTATTTTCTAACTCTACTCCAAATAGTAATATTTATTCTTGCAATTGCCAATTCATATAAAGGAACTACAATAAATGAGTTCATTATGACTCTTGAAAAGAAACTTTCAACAGTTATTGAAAACAATTTGCGAAAAATCACAGCCATTGAATAGGCAAATTCCCTTCCTAACAAGCATGTTTATAAGAGAAAGAGCCCATCAGATGATGGGCTCTTTGCTTATCTCTACTTCTCCGGCAGAGCTTCAAATTCCTTCTGCTTGCCTGCAAACCAGGCTTGCATCTTTCCCGGTTCGGACATCAGTGCCTGCATTTCCTGCATCGCTTTGAGATGAGCAGGATCCTTCTTTTCGAACATCTCCGTGCCGTGGGCTTTGCTCATCTCCGCCATCTCTTCGAAGGTCTCTGCGTGGAATTTCAGGTCACATGCGCCGCCGAGTTGTTTACAAGTCATCGTTTTCATTTTTTGTCCTTTTCTCTAAAGTACCGGTAATCAACGTTCCTATTATACAGGAAAAAGAGAACAAATGTGCAGTGTTTTTTACCCCTTTAGAGACAGAGAGCATATCTTCGATTACAATTTCATTCAAATCTGTTTTGGGAGATTGGTGAACGGAGACAAGATCATGATCAAGGGCAAAACCCTGGTAAAACGCAAAGTTTATACCAAACCTCGCGGGGTGGAGATCGGCGAGATCGAGGCCAATAAGGAGATCGTTGCCAGTGAAAATCTATATCAATGGCTGCATCTTGTAGATGGCGGTTGGGTCAGCGCCGGACCCAAACAACAATATATCAAATGGGAAGAAACAGATGAACCCATTGAGCCTGTTGATGAGCCAACACCCCCGCCAGTGGAACTAAAAAAGATCATCAAGGGCAAAACCATCGTAAAACGCTTTCTTTTCGACCGACCGCATGGAAAAAAGATCGGGCTCATTCATGAAAACAAGGAGATCACAGCCAGCGAAAATCAGTACCAGTGGCTGCATCTGGTGAGTGGCAGCTGGGTCAGTGCCGGGCCAAAACAACAATATATCAAATGGGAAGAAGTCATGGTCCCAATTGAGCCCGTTGAAGAACCCCCATCCCCGCCAAAGGAAGTGAAAAAGATCATCAAAGGGAAAACATTGGTGAAACGGTTTCTCTTCGACAAACCCCGTGGGGAGAAATACGGGTTCATCGAAGCCGACACAGAGCTCACTGCCAGCGAAAATCAGTATCAATGGCTTCATCTTATGGATGGTGGCTGGGTCAATGCCGGTGCAGAACAACAGTATATAAAATGGGAAGTCGTATCCGTTCCCGCCGATACCCCATCGCCACCAAAAGAAATTGACATCATCGTTACTCCGCCGCCTCCACGAGAACCCTGGGAGATCACCGAGATCAAACGCAAAGGGCGCATCGCAACCCTGCTCGTCGATTGGCAAAATCCAAAATGGTCGTATGAACCGCGCCACGCTGAACTTGGAAGAGAGCTCAAAGCCTATCCCGCAACGGTTACCTTCAGCCCCGTTCTCACAGAACAAAAAGGGGATACGATCCCGCTGACAAAGGAGATGGAAGATTACGTGACGCGGATAAACGGTGAGCGGACAAAAGATGTTATTCTGACCCCCGGCTCAGGCTGGGTCAATGTCCCCACAGCGCCGGGGACGATCGAAATGCTTTCATGGGCTGCGAATCACGTCGTGGTTAAGGAGATCAAGACAAAAGATGGGGTCGAATACGCCAACGTCCACGCCATCAGCTGTTATGAAACAGACCTGATCGGCGATTTCTTTGATAAAGATATGCGCCTGGTCCTTCACAAATTCAATGCAGCAATGGAAAACCAGATCATGATAAATATTGGTAACGACCGTGATTGCTATACCCCCTTCATATCCAATCCAAAAATAAATAATGGTGATATGTGGATCCCTGTTAAATATTTGGAGTTGTGGCCTAAATTACCCTTTACCCTGGATGATGGAACGGAGGTCATCGAATACGAATTATTTGGGCATAAGGTCTATGGGCTTCGCGCAGATAGAAAGTCCGTCCTGCTGCGTGACCACAAAGGGTTCAAAACCAATTGGAGAATCGAGTCACCAGATGTGCCTTTCTAGCCAATGCTACGCCTCGTTCATCGTCAGCTTTTCTTTCAAGGCTTCAAAATTCTGTCTGCGGGGCAGATGAATCTTCTTATATTCCCAGCGATAGCCGATATAGGAGGCAACGGTAACAAGCACGAGTAAACCAAATGTTAGCCATAAACGTGCATCAAAGATCGCCATCACGCCAAAGATCAAGACCAAAGGCAGCAAATACCAGATGATGAGACGATGGCCTTGGCGCATCAAATAGTCGATCCGCCAAATGGCTTTATCGATCTCCCCGAGCATCGTATGCGCAAAGGGCTTTTCCTCTTTTTTGCGCATGAATACACGGACCAGGGCATAGACCCCGAAACCAAAATAGAAGACCGACAAAAAATGTTGCGGGGATGGAAAGTTATTATCCAACGACTCGATCAATAACCAGACGCCGACAAAAAGATTCGACACGGTGATGGCAAACTCAAAAAGCCTCAGCGTATTCGTTACCGACTTCAGATTTTTCTTGATGTATTTATGCAGCGCCGTCTCATTGATGGCATACAACTTCTCGTTATTCTGGCTATTCCAAATCACCTGTAACTCTTCAAAATCCATGATCTACTCCTTCATTGCAATTTTCTGCAAATATTGCTTGATCCGATGCACCCGAACGCCCACATTACTCTGCGAAATACCGAGTACTCCCGCCATCTCCTTGTAGCTGAACCCATCCAGGAGCAGCAGGCAAACAGAGCGGTCTACCACTTCAAGCTGTGCGATCTGCTCATACAGCCAATCGGTGCGTTCATCCCGCTCTTCATCCTTTACGGAGAGAGCGTGCTCCACATCCGCGAGGGGCTGGGTCGGCAAATGCTTCTTCTCCTTCCGCACCCAAACGGTCGCGGTATAGAGCGCCACGCGGTAGATCCACGTCGAGGCTTTGGATTCACCCCGGAACTCAGGGATCGACTGCCACAACTGGAGCGATATCTCCTGAAAGAGATCGTCCTGGTCATTGGACTGAAAAGCGTAGGCGCGCAAGACCTTGAAGATGATTCCCTTATGTTGGGCGATCCACTCGCTGAATATTTCTTTCCGTTTAATCTCATCCATAGATTTGGTTCCAATAACAATAATTGATCGATCTACAATAAATAGTAACAAAAGGGGTTGAGTTTATTACAAAGTGAAGAAGAAATGTCATTACGAGCCGCCGTAGGCAGCATGGTAATCTGATATCTCTAGCCCCCCTGTCCCTAAAGGGACATCCCCCCATTTTGCAAGCAAAATAGGGGGAAGAAATAAAATCATCGTCTGGTCTCCCCTAAATCCCACGCTTTTGGAATTTGGGGGAGATGTCCGAAGGACAGAGGGGGCTTAAGCTATTTGCTCAAATGCCCAAGTATCAATTCATTCACTCGTTCGGCTTCCTCATGCTGCACCCAGTGGGAGGCCTCGTCGATGAAGACCAACTCCCCATTCCTGCAAAGGTCGATGCTGGGCTGAGCCATTTCCCGCCCAAGGGCAATATCCTGCACGCCCCAGATCAAGAGAGTCGGGATCTTTATGCGTGGGCTGACGAGCGGTTTCGGGGGCTTCTGGAGCATGGCACGGTACCAATTCAACATTGAACGGAAGGCTTTTGGCTGAGACCAAGCCCCGCGATAGTATTCGAGATCGGTTGTGCTGAAAGTCCCCGCTTGGCTGCTATTTTCGAGCATTTTTGTAGCGGCCTTCCAATTTCCGATACCACTTAATATCTCAGGGATAAAAGGAATCTGGAAAAAAGCGATGTACCAACTCTTGCGCATTTGGGCGAAACTGCTGCGAACATGTTTTTGCATCACGTCCGGGTGCGGAACGTTCATCACCACCATCCGCGAGATACGCTCGGGGTATTTGGCTGCCAGCCACCAGGCGACTGCTGCACCCCAATCATGCCCGACGATAAAGGCCTTCTCACGTCCAGCGGCGTCGATCAGTCCGACAATATCAGCCGCTAACTCGTCGAGATTGTAGGCGGCGATTCCGTCGGGTTTGTCGCTGAGATTATATCCACGCTGGTCCGGTGTCCAAACGCGGTACCCAGCCGATGTCAACGCAGGGATCTGCTTCCGCCAGCCGTAAGAGAATTCGGGAAAGCCGTGCAATAGAATGACCAAGTCCCCATCTTCGGGGCCATCCTGCAAAACGTGTAAACGGATGCCGTTCGTTTCGATATACGTGCTACTCATAAAAATTCTCCACACTCATAATTGAAAATAGACGATACGATGGGCACGTTGCGCCATCTTGAAAGCTCCGGCCAGTTTATATGCCAAACGATACCCAAAACTGAGCTTTCCCAGTTCAGGGTCATCTGAGAAGTACCATTCGTACAAAAATTGGATGCCCTGCTCCCATGCTTCGACATCCGTTGGCTCATCGATGCCCCAACCGATCGTCGCGCCGGTTTTCTTCAACGAGGGGTGATTCGCGGCAGAGCGGGCTGTCATCTTGCTAAAAACATCCGCGATGAGCTTGGCTCCGGGGAAACGCTCGTGGAGCCGAAGCACCAGTTTCTGCACTTCGTCTTCTGTGAGATACATCAATAAGCCTTCTGCAATCACCAGCACCGGACGCCCATTCGCCGCGACGGTATCGATCCATTCGAGGTCGGTTACGGAGGAAGAGATCAATTGGTAACGTTCATTTTCGGGGAAGAGTTGTTGACGGAGTTCGATCACGGGCGGCATATCCAAGTCGTACCAGCGAGCAAGCCCATTGTCCACGCGCCAGAAGCGATTGTCCAGGCCGCAGCCTAACTGAACAACCACGCCATCTGGATTCTCTGCGAGAAATTCTCGGGTAACGGCGTCCAGTTTTTTCGCGCGTTGGGAAACAAGGATGACGGTTTTGTAAGGGACGTTTAAATTGGCGTAGTCATAATCCACACGCGTCAATAGGTCCTGCAATATCGGGTCAAAAAAGAGCGGGTTATCTGGCTGCGACTTGGCGTACAAGGTGATCAACATGGTCTCTTGCTCTGGAGAGAGTTTCACTTTTTTGGTCATTGCATCTCCTAACAGGTCTGGTCGTCCACATCTCACAAAATGAGGGTTCTCAGCTTGTTAGTTATCTCACATCATCGAAGAACACTTCCACCATTGGGGCCTGCTCCACTAATTCATCGAAAGAATCCACCTGATCGCGGTACCACTGCGTCGCGGGCGCGCTCATGATGTGGCGACGATCTTCCATATCAGTGATCTCCACCGCACGGGCAGGGATCTCGGCTTGCAGGGATTCTTTGAAACAAAAAGTGAATTCGGGATTGGCGCGTAAATTCGCCAGCCAGTCTCGTGGAGTATAGGGCCCTTTTCCCTCGGTAGCACTCGGCGTTCCGGTAATGATGATGCGCCCATCGATATTGTTGAACCAGATCTCGATCCGGCGCGGCAGACCGCTCTTGGCACCGACCGTGATAATGTCGATGGTGCGATCCGTTTGCAGTGCATTTTGTATATCGTCACGCATATTAGTTATCCCTTCCGTGAATGATCGCGATGGCTGCATCCGCCGCATCCCGCCGATATTGGGCCAGGGCCTGATACTCCGGCGAATCGTACCAACGTCTTAACTCTGTTTCGTTCGGGAACTCGATCAGCACCGTCCGACGGGCAGGCCACTTGCCTTCCAAGAAAGTGGGAGAATCGTCCACGGCGATGACCTTGCCCTGATATCGGTCGAAGATCTCGTCGTAGCCTGCCAGATATAGGTCGTATCTGTCGGGGTCGTGGATGTCGATCAAGGCGATAAAATAGCTGCTCATATTTTGTTCTTTCTGTTCAAGAGTCGCTGAAAGATACACGTATAATATACGATATTTCTTATTTAAAGGTGTACTGAGTTATATAGGAGAAGAATATGAGTGAATATATCCCCAGCAGCAGTGAATGGGTGGCCGAGCATGTAGAACGTTATGAAGGTAGCGGCGGGACGGAAGGGACGACTCTGCGCGACACGGGCTTGCCCGTTATCATCGTCACCAACCGTGGACGGAAGACCGGCGCGATCCGCAAGACGCCCCTGATGCGCGTTGTGGACGGCGAGAACTACATTCTGATCGCATCACAGGGTGGTGCGCCCAAACATCCGCTTTGGTACCACAACCTGAAAGCGGACCCGAACGTTGAGATCCGCGATAAGACTGAAGTCACTCCCATGCGCGTGCGGGAAGTGGAGGATGCGGCTGAACGCGAGCGCCTATGGGCCATCGCTGTGGAGGCCTTTCCACCCTATCAGGAGTATAAGGAAAGAACAGAGCGTGTCATCCCGATCTTTGTGGCAGAACCAAAATAACGAATAAAATCGCGATCAAAACTAAAGGATAGAAATGGCTAATCAACGCTATAAAATGAAACAGAAGCTGGTCGCCATTGGCGACGATTTCTTTATCGAAAATGCAGATGGTGAAAAGGTTTTCAAAGTAGACGGCAAAGCCTTGCGCATTCGCGAGACCTTGCATTTTGAAGACTTGGACGGCAACCTGCTCTGCAAAATTCAGGCAAAGTTGCTGACGATCAAAGATACGATGGCGATTGAAGGCGCAGACGGGAAGACGCTCGCCAAGGTCAAGAAGGCCCTCATCAGCCCCCTGCGTGACCGCTGGACGGTCAAGGTTACAGGCGGAGAAGATTTGAGCGTAAAGGGAAATATCCTCGACCATGCCTATGAGATCCGTGAAGGTCGCAAGACGGTTGCGGAAATTTCCAAGAAATGGTTCCGCCTGAGAGATACCTATGGTGTAGAAGTTGAATCAGGCCAGAACGATGTGCTTATTCTGGCAATTGTGGTCGCCCTCGATATGATGGCCCACGATGGAGATGAAGGATAAATAATGCAAACACAAACGAAAACACACAAAATTCTTGGGGTTGTCATAATCCTTATTCAACTCTTTGACATTTTCATTCATGCAGTAACAGATCAATTGGAACCGCTACGTGTCATCGCTAATCTAATTATATTGGCGTGGGTCTTTCTATTACTTTTGGGCAAACTCAGCGAGAAAATTAAGTCTCTAACGCTTGGCTCCATCGGAGCCTATCTGGGGCTTAATATCATTTTTCTAGCCCTTGAAGGGCTGATCAACCCCAATACCGGGACGCTGCGGGGAACGCTTTTCCTGTTGGTCATCCTGACTACGGCGCTCTCTGCTGGATTATTTACTCAGTTGAAGAAGAATTGAAAATAACAAGAATCAAAGAGCCGAGTGAAATCACTCGGCTCTTTGATTCTTACAAGATGTTTTTTTAGATATCCGTAGAATGATAGGCGACATTTTGCCAGCGTCCGCCCTCTTTGATCCAGATGGATAGAAAGCGTGCCGCATAATCGAAATCATCCGCCTTGGTTTCAATGCGCCCATCTGGTTGGATGATCTCATATTCGGGATGCAGCAAAGAGTCGATCATATCCAAGTCAGGAGTGAGATGGGCTTGTGCGAGTTTCTGCTCCGCGTGGATAATCGCATCTCGCTCATCGATTATTTTGTTCACCACGCCAACTGAAGCGCTTCAGTCAGGAATTGCATAAAAGGGCTGGCGGCTTTGCAAAGCGCCACATAATGCTCGAGAAAATCATCTCCGCAGGCGATCTCTTCACTTAGCTCGACAGAAGCGATGAAATCCTTGCGTTTCAAATCTTCGATGAGGGGATGCTCCGCATCAAAGCCACGCGGCGGACGTTTGAGCGATTCGCCCCCAAGCTGGAATGTGCTCTGGAAAGCTTCATTTCCAATTGCAGCGCGCCAGACATCCGGCTTGTCAACAATGGCTTCGCGAATCTTGCCAGCGACTTTGCTCTCGGGATGCCATATCCCACAACCAGCGAAAACACTGCCTGGCTCCAGATGCAGGTAAAAGCCCGGCGCGTGTACGTCCTTGCCTGCCACATGCCGAAATTGCATTGCGGCTGCCGTCTTGTACGGCGACTTATCCTTGCTAAAGCGCACATCGCGGTAGATGCGGAACATCGAGCCACCAGTCGCTTTAGGAACGGCAGTATAACTTGAACTGATCTCGGGCAAGTACATCCCAAAATCCCGGATGAATTGCATCAAGGGTTCCTTAACATCTTCTTCGTAACGCGTCTTATTCTCCTGAAACCAGGGGCGATTATTATTCTCTTTAAGTTCACGCAGAAAAGCAAATAAAGCGGGGGAAATGGAGGCCATTAGAAACTCCTTTTTTTATTTACCGAATATATCTTTCGTTGCTGGTTGAGTCAATCCTACCCTGCGATCAGCACAATAGCGAGATGGTCTTACAACCTTAGTACTGTATAAGAATACCAGTGTGCTTCATAGCCGAGTCACTTCATCTGCGCTACAATTGGAGAGCAATTTTATCCATTTACCATAGGTGAACATAGCTAAGGAGTTTCACATGGAAAATAATTATGATGTCATCGTTATCGGGGCGGGCCCCGGTGGTTATGTGGCCGCCATCCGCGCGGCGCAACTCGGACAAAAAACCGCCATTATCGACAAGCAGTGGATGGGCGGCGTCTGCCTGAACGTGGGCTGTATCCCCTCGAAATCTTTATTGAAAAATGCCGAAGTCGCCCATACCCTCCGCGAACGCGGCAAGGAATTCGGTTTCTCTTTCGATAACCTGACTCTTGACTTTGGCTCGGCCGTCAAACGCTCGCGCAAGGTCTCCAACCGTCTCGTCAAGGGCATCGGATTTTTGATGAAGAAGAATAAGATCGATGTCCACATGGGCGTCGCGACCTTGACCGCACCTGATACCGTTAACGTCGTCGGCGAGGACGGCGCCGAGAGCGTTCTTTCGGCAAAAAACATCATCTTGGCAACGGGCGCGAGTGCCATGGTCCCCCCCGCGTGGAAAGTGGATGGCGAAAAAGTCGTTACTTATCTTGAAGCGATCCAGCAAGAGAAATTGCCCGAATCGGTCGTCATCATTGGCTCGGGTGCCATTGGTGTGGAATTTGCCACCGTCTGGAACTCCTACGGCGTGGACGTGACCATCGTCGAGATGCTGCCGCGCATCGTCCCACTGGAAGATGAAGAAGTCTCGAAAGAACTCGAAAAAGCCTTCAAGAAACGCAAGATCAAGATGTTGACGGGGCACAAAGTTGAAGCGGTGGAGGCTGTTGGGGATGGCGTCAAAGTGACCGTTTCTGCTGAGGGCGAGTCAAAAGTCCTCGAAGCAGAGCAAGCTTTGGTCGCGATCGGCTTCCGTCCCAATTCCGCTAATTTGGGTTTGGAAGAAGTTGGTGTCCAGATCAGTGAGCACGGCTTTGTCGAAATTGACGAGAAGATGGCAACGAACGTCCCCGGCATTTGGGCCATCGGCGATGTGACCGGCAAGCTGATGCTGGCGCACGTCGGCTCGGCGATGGGCATTTTGGCCGCCGAAGCGATGGTCGGTGAAGAGACCACGCCACTGAATTACGAGATGATGCCGCGCGCGACCTACTGCCAACCGCAGGTGGCCTCGTTCGGGATCACCGAAGCGCAGGCACGCGAACGCGGGCACGAGGTGAAGGTTTCGCGTTTCAACTTCCAGGCCAACGGCAAGGCCCTTGGGCTTGGCGACTATGTCGGCTGGGTCAAGCTGGTTGTGGATGAGAAGTATGGCGAGATCTTGGGCGCGCATATGATCGGCCCCGAAGTGACCGAGCTGCTGCCCGAACTGACCCTGGCACAGATGATGGAGTTGACCCCCGCCGAGATCGCCCACAACGTCCACGCCCATCCGACCCTGAGCGAAGTATTGATGGAAACGGCGCATATTGCCGAAGGTATGCCGATCCATAGTTAATGGTAAGTAGAGAGTAGAAAGTAGACAACCCCGTGAAATTTCACGGGGTTGTTTTGTTTGAAAAAATCAATTAAAGCTTACTATTTTCTTTTTTTCACAACTAGCTGTATCCCATAATTCTATAGCTGTTATCCGCCCCCAGATATGGGTGAGGGTCAAAAAAGTAGAGGAATTTCCAGCTGAATAAACTTCTTTGTAAAGCAAGTCATCATATTGAAAAAAGCCATTCCCTAGAGTTTCACATGGAGTGCTATAGACTGGTTCAAGCCAGTTCTCTTCCCAAAGCGGTTTGTCAGTTTGATGATTATAGTGAATTAGACCGTCTATTTTTTCAATAACATTACCTGTTTCTACATCAATTAGTCGAGTAATATATTTTTGTTCTTGAAATTCCATTGATGCCAAAGTTTTTCCATCAGGGCTGACATCATAAAAAACTTTCTCTGGATCGTAATTAGGATATTCATACCAAACATTATCAAATGAATTTTCTGAGAGATTGATAACATCCATTCTATAAGGAAGTGGTACTGTCTGATGCCAGTAAAAGAAATATGCCTTATTTGTTTCTGTAAATCTGTAATTGAGTAACACCGGGAACTCACAGAAATAGCTATCAAAAATCAATAGCCCACTCTTATACAAATGGTGATCTTCATATATCGCAAGATTCCCACCGGCAGCATCACACGGTGGGTACCACCCTCTTGTGTGTACAATGTAGTATTTATTATCAGGACTGATTGTGATTCCGGAAATATGATAGGTGGGGATAGCAGAATAAAGAACTTTTTCATCTTTACCTGTTGATAAGTTGAATACAACAACTTTATAGTTTATTGAGTAGGCAAGATATTTTCCGTCCGGGCTAAATGCAATTGGCAGAGCGGGATTGTTAGGTAAGCGAAAATATTCTGATGGAGTTTCAATTTCGTAAAAATCAATGACTTCTAACGTTGTACTGTCATATAAAGTGATCCCATCAACGGTTCTAATTGCAATAGTTGTTCGATCTGGTGAAATAGCATCTCCATAGACTTGCCCTTCTTTCCAAACAGGTGCTTTGGCAGGAGTAGCTTGCAATGCAACTGTTGGAGCAGGTGTTAAGGATGGGGATATGGTTTTGATTGGCACAGATGTGGGGGGCTGAGTAGGTGTAAGGTTGGCTAGAGGAGTTACGCCAACACAACTGGCCAATAGCGTGAGCAAGATGAATGAAAATAAATATAAGATTGGCAAATTCTGAGTTTTCATGGAAAAATTCCCTTCCTGTTTTTATCCAGTTGAAAGTTGACGTAATTATAGCAAACACTATTGTGACAGCTTCTTTCTGTGCCTGAGCGAAGTACTGATGGAAACGGCGCATATCGCGGAGGGGATGCCGATTCATAGTTAATGGTGAATGGAAGGTAGAAAGTAGTCAGCCCCGTGAGTTTTTCACGGGGCTGTTTTGTTTTGAAAATGAGCATGCAAAACAATCAAGATGTTGTAGGGTAATACTATTTAAGCTATGATGGTTTTACCATTAGTAACAGCAAGCAGTCAGAGGATGGATCGACGTAGATACGTAGGTGAGAAAGATGTCTAACAAACCAACAAAATTTGATAAGGTAATACAATGGTTTAAGAATCAACCATTGATCGTAATCATTTTGGTGACTAGTGTTGTCATCATATCGATTGGATCAGTAACTGATGCGATTTCAAACATTCGGGATTTCTTCGTAACATCTGAAGCTAGTGATCAAACACTTAGCAGTGAAGTAACTCAACAGCGTGATGAAGTGGCTGACGCATTAATTGTCGATGGAAAAATTGAAGATGAGGTTCGTAAAAGAATAACAACCTTTGCAGAAGATACTTTCCCTGATGATACGGGGATTACCTGGGTAATTCATGAAATTACCCACCGCGGATTTCTGACCTACGTAGAGGTTGAACCGATTCCTGATACCGTAGGATATGAAAAGTTTGTGTTCGTTATATCCTTCGAAACGGCTCCAGCAGAAATTATTGCCATCTACGCATTAGAAGATGGTTCTTATGAACTTTTTGCAACGATCAAAGATATTCAAGTTGAGTTACCAGATATCTTGACCGATGAGCTTCGATAACTAAAGTCGAAATTTTAGAGCCCCAGGATTTTGAAAATCTTGGGGCTCTAAAATTTTGCTGAACTCAATGACTATGGAAGGCGATTTATCTCGAAATAATCAAAATCAGCGGAAATGGGCCGATCTGACCTCCCGATCAACAAGCCATATGAAACCGGCGCGATCTGAGAAAGATGTTCCCCGATCATGACCCAGGATTGCCCGTCCAGACTGTAGTAGCTCGTATAGGTCTGGCCTTCTTTTCTTAATTTCAGATAGACGTTAGATGGATCAGAAATCGATGTGGCGAAGTTTCTGAAATCCGGGTCATCGTAATTTGGCGCAGTTCGGGCAACATGATCAAAATAGATCCCGTTGCCAAGGTTATTCCCTACATCTGCATAGGCGCGCAACAAAGCCAGGAAATTCTGATCATCTTCTGCAATCACCAGGCCCACTCTCTGGAAGTTGCGTTGAGGCTCAAATCCCACCCTAGTGATGATCTCAAAATCATCTTCTTCAATGGAGCGTAACAAGAGTGTATCCACCCCGCCGGAATAGGGGTCGGATGTGTGGGTCAGATTCACATGCAAATATCCGGGAGAGTCCGTTAAATTCCATTGCCCTTCATCTGCTCTAGTCCAGTCCCATTCTGAAGCAAGAGAATCATCAAAATCATCCCTGAATATTAGATCCCCCGTTTCAGATGGAGCTTCTTCTGAAGGAACTTCCATTGAAGGAGAAGAAACGCCAAAGGGCCCATCCCCGGGATACCAAAGCATCATGTCTGTGATCTCACACCGTGTACCATAATCACTATTTGTTCCAGACAGCAGGGTCGCGGCAAACGTCCCCTCGGTAGACTGGGTTGACAGCAAGGTATATTCTGTCACTTCACCATTAACAGAGACAAAGGCGCTCTTATCTTTCACAGCGATCGCAAAATCTGCTTCGGCCGGATTCCCGAAATTTGCCCGTCCGCTGCCGCGCGTTTTCCCGACTTCGTATAAACTTGCCCCAGTCTTTCTCAAGAAAAGGATTCTGCTTTTATCCAAAAAGACGGCATAATAGTCATCATTTTCCTGGAGACCAAAAACGATCCCACAGCCAGATATTTCAGGGGTAGCACTGGCGGTAGACCAGTCAAAATGTCCGCTAAAAACGAAATCTGCACCTGAAAACTCATAAGGCCACCAACGAAACCAACCGATCTGTGCCCATTCTTCCTCGAAGGGAGCTAGTTGATAAGCTGTGCCATTCGTTGAATCCACATAGCCCTTGTCTTCAAAATGTTGTATCAAAGAAAGAAATTCGCTGTATTGCTGTGTCGCTACAATATCAGGCGTGGCGCTTGGTTTTGGTGTAGAGGTGGGTTTGGGCGTTTTACTTGGTTCTATTATTTTGGTATGTGTCACAGTAGGTTCGATTGCTTTGGCTGATTCTTCGGATGAGGGTTTCTCACCTCCAATCAATTGACACCCCAATAGAATCACTGCCATAAGCAATATTATACAAATCCACGCCCATTTATCTAGTGGTTTCCCTTCCATTGTAGCTACTCCTTTCGCAGCTGTTAATCCACTTAAATAGATTAGCATATTGAAATGGCAGATACAAGAAAAATCAAGTCTTCCTGAAAGG
>CAZASG010000073.1:0-13301 GCA_964487745.1 uncultured Anaerolineaceae bacterium
CATAAATAGCTCTCCTTTGAGAAGGTGGTGGTGGCAAAGCTGGCGAGCGCAGTGCTCAGATCAGCACCGCAAAGGATGCGGCAAACAGGGATATTGGCATTTTTAAGAGTCTCTTCGAGGGCTGCGCTGCCCGCAGCACCACCAAAGGATTCCGCGTCCAATAATACCACTATCGGATGCAGATTTCGGCGCTGTAATTCGTCGACAGCGATCATCAGTTGGGGATGAATGGTTGGGGTGATCAGCATGGCGCTGCTGCCACTAGGCAGTTGCCCTGCCTGAGCGCGGACGAGACTCTCTATCGAAAGGTTTGCTCCCGCTTCAACGAAGGCCAGGGTCTCGAGGATCTTCTCTTCCTGACGCACGCTGTAATCAGCGGGGATGGCGATATTCGTTTTTCCGGCCGCGATCAACCCAATGGAACGCCGTTCACGGATAAAATAATGAGTTAATGAAGCTGCGATGGTCACGCCATATTCAAGCGTGGAAGGGGGAAGTTGCAGCTCCGGTTTTGTGCCGAGCATCCAACCGTCCCAGGCGGTAGCAAGCCCATCATCCGGGCGTTCCGCCCGCGCTTCTGTCTGCGCATCGAGGAATATCCACACTTCCGCCTGAGGGTCTTGATCAAACTCCTTGACCATCAACTGTTGCCGACGTGCCGACGTCGCCCAGTGGATTCGTCTGAGTGCATCGCCCGGGGCATATTCGCGGATGCCTGCCGCATGAGGCGTGATACCAGCGGCTTTGCGACGCAGCACCTTTCCGCCCGGTAACAAACCCGGTGGGGAAGGGAAGGATTCTATATCCACGAGCATGGGCAGGACGATCAGTTCAGCTGTAGATGGGAAGGTTTTGCTTTTTTTGAAAAGCCCCAATGGATCACGAGATGTCACGTTCGTGGGGCCGAGCGGAAATGCACCGCGTTGGGTCAGCCAGGAGCGGGCATTGTAGGAGCGTTTTTCACCCTTGCCAATATTGACCAAAACCCGGGAACCAGTTGCATTAGGGAGAGTGGTTTGGTTGTCGATCTCGAGCCAGGGGCAGGGAATGCGATTTTCGTTTTCGACTTCGTAATATTCGTCGTAAAAATCTCCCATGTTGGCACGCAGTGAACGTGAACGTCGTCTGAGTTGGATGCCTGTCAAAGCGAAATGCACCCAGAGCCAGCTTACGATGCCAATGAGAGTGCCAAGATAAAGCAGCCGCAGATAAAGAGACGCATTGGTGGTTAATGCGCCTGCCAGCCCTAGAATGAATAATAGAAGGACAAAGATGCGGCTTTTTTTCATTTTTAGCTTGCGTTGGGCTGGAAATCTCCGCCGGGGACCGGAAGGCTATGTGCGATCTCGTGCACGATCTGATCCGCGCTGAGTTCGCGCATCCGTGCTGCGGGGCCGACGATGATACGATGTCCAAGCACCGGTACAGCCAATGTCTTGATGTCATCGGGGAGGACATAGTTGCGTCCTTGCAGGGCAGCGCGGGCTTGCCCTGTGCGGAAGAGCGCCAGAGAACCACGAGGGCTGGCACCGAGATGAACATCCGGGCTGCGGCGGGTATGCTGTGTCAGTTCAACGATATAGCGCTTGACAGCGTCAGAAACATAGATTTCTTTGACGGCTCCAATGGCTTCAAGAACTTCTTCGTTGCTGAGCACTGCTTCGATGCTCTCAAGCGGATGTCGTCTTTGCTGGAGTTCCAGGATTTCGATCTCGCTGGAAAGGGCGGGATAGCCCAATTGGAGATGGAGCAGGAAGCGGTCGAGTTGAGCTTCTGGAAGCGGGAAGGTGCCCTCGTATTCGATGGGATTTTGGGTGGCCAGCACCATGAAGGGTTGCGGCAGGATGTGTGTGACACCATCAATGGTGATCTGTCTTTCTTCCATTGCTTCAAGCAATGCTGCTTGCGTTTTGGGCGTAGCGCGAT
This sequence comes from uncultured Anaerolineaceae bacterium, assembly GCA_964487745.1. GTDB lineage: Bacteria > Chloroflexota > Anaerolineae > Anaerolineales > Villigracilaceae > Desulfolinea. The sequence continues at coordinate 1,927 of CAZASG010000073.1, forward strand.
TAATCTCGTCGGCGAGGACGATCTGCCCCAAAAGAGGACCCGGCCGAAATTCGAATTTTCGTGTTTCCTGGTTGAAGATGGAAACCCCAGTCACATCGCTGGGGAGCATATCGGGCGTGAACTGGATGCGGCTAAAAGTAGATGTAACCGATTTGGCGAGTGTGCGCGCGAGAACGGTTTTCCCAACGCCGGGCACATCCTCGATCAGAACATGTCCCTGGGAGAGCAAACCGATGGTAATTAAGTCGAGTGTAGGACGTTTACCGATAATAACTTTTTCAAGATTGCTGATGAGACGTTCACCGAAAGCCTGTAGGTTCATTTGCTATTATCCTCTTCGTTCTTAGTGTGGGTTGAGCCAGCCTGATTGTAAGGGGTTTCAATGGGATGGGCAAGTTGAAATGGAGAAGAAACACTCTTTTTGCCTAAGCTTATCCGTAGCTTGTTTTTTTTAGAAAGAAAAGAATCTTGCTTTTTGACCCTCGCTGGAGTATTCTTGACTTATTCGTGTTGAGTAGAAATTTAATGGAAAAAAGACTATGACTGAATATACCCCCTCATCATCCCCGCGCTGGGGCGCAACGACCAAGCTGGTTGTTTCCCTTACCGCAATCGTGATCGTCGCTGCATTTTTGATCCGTTTCCAGACCTTGATCATACCAGTTGCTTTCGCATTTGTTTTAGCATACCTCTTTCAGCCTTTTGCTTCCCTAGTGGATCGTATCCCGCGTATCTCATGGCGTTTGTCGGTGGGGCTTACCTACATCCTGCTCATTTTGATCCTGGCATCCCTGATCACTTTGAGCGGTTTGGGTATCGTCACGCAAACTCAGAGCCTGATCAACTTGCTGCAAAATAGTCTTGATGAAGTGCCCACATTGCTGAACGATTCAGCCATGTGGGTCACAGAAAGGACGCAGGCTCTCCCCATCCCGACCATTGATCTGAGCAGTATTGATCTCGAGACCATTACTCAGGATCTGCTCGCCTATGTCCAGCCTTTGCTGGGCAGCACGGGGCAGGTGATTGGCTCCTTTGCTTCGGGTGCGGCGGGTTTCTTTGGCTGGTTTGCCTTTGTGTTATTGGTCTCTTATTTTATTCTTTCTGAAAGCGGCGGCTTGCGTGAGAATCTGCTCAAGTTCGAGGTCCCCGGTTACGCCGAAGATTTCAAACGTCTTGGGCAGGAACTAGGGCGCATCTGGAATGCCTTCCTGCGCGGGCAGATGATCATCTTTTCACTGGCGTTCATTTTCTATTTCTTCGTACTCAGTGTTTTGGGTGTCCGCTATGCCATTGGTTTGGCGCTCTTGGCGGGGCTCTCGAAATTCCTGCCCTATATCGGCCCGGCGATGGTTTGGGTGGCGTTGGCGCTGGTCAGCTATTTTCAGCCGGACAAGCTCTTTGGCATGGAGCCGTGGATATACACTGTTCTCGTCATTCTAATTGCTCTGATCTTTGACCAAATTCTGGATGGGCTTATCACCCCGCGTATTCTGGCAGATGCGCTCAGCGTCCACCCGGCAGCGGTTTTGGTCTCGGCGTTGATTTTTGCAGACCTGATCGGCATCCTCGGCATCATCATCGCTGCGCCGATGTTGGCGACCTTTGTGCTCTTCGGGCGTTATATGATGCGAAAGATGCTGGACCGCGATCCTTGGCATGATCTGGGTCGACGGAAGGGGGCACCCCCGTTGAAGATACTGGAAACGGTACGCACGTTCTTCGGCAGGCTTCCGTTATTTCGCAAAGCTGCCCAAGCTGAACCTGAGTCCGATAACGCGCCCGAGGAGATGGATGATGCCCAAGGGTAAGAATCGTGTAGTCTGGTCATCCTCCGCTGGCGATCAACGCAAAAAACAGGGCGCATCCGCTCCCGTCAAATCCCTGCCGCCCAACCAGCAGATGGCCTACCTGCACCGCGAGTCGAAAGGCCGTGGCGGGAAAGGTGTCTCGCTGATCAAGAATCTGGTGCTGACGGAGAAAGATATGAAGACCCTCGCGAAAAAGCTCAAGCAGGCTTGCGGTAGCGGCGGGACGGTGAAAAATGGCATGATCGAAATCCAGGGCGAGCATCGCCAGAAGATGGCGGAGACGCTGGAGAAGCTGGGATATAAGGTGAAAATCGCTGGAGGATAAAGCCCAAGAAGGGTATAATCTGCCCACCACGCACCCGTAGCTCAATGGATAGAGTAGCTGACTTCGAATCAGTTGGTTGGGAGTTCGAGTCTCTCCGGGTGCGCCAAAAACACCATCATTTTGATGGTGTTTTTTTTATGGATACTTTGCAATCATAATTTTGCTAAGATAGTAAAGTGTTTTGGGGTTTGAGCGTTTTGGGAAAACTGCTGTTTATGGTCCCCAGACCTCGTAATTGAATCCGACTGTCCAGATTGTTACGCCATTGATCTGCTCTTGCTTAAGTTTGACAACGTGGAGATAACCGTAATTCCCATCCCAGGTTTCGAAGCAGAAGAAGTCGTCTAGGTTGAATGCCGGAGGGCCGGGGTTCCAGCTTGTAATTGTCTTGCAGTCTGCATGTGTTGGGATAGATGAAACAGGAGCCAGTCCAATGCCGCTACCTTGAGAGACATTTTGCCCAAAAACATGTGCAACCTGACCTCCATTATCATGGGCGGTATAGTGCATTTCGTGTGCGCCACCATTGAAATCCATATCAATGGTTTCCCCACTGCTCATTTCAACATATTTGGCATTCGGGTCTTGGGCTACTGATCTTTCTGAGCCGGAATTGCTGGGCGGTGGGTTGTTGGTGTCAGGAAATTCCCTGCCAGGTACCCGGGGATCGCATGCGACCAGGATCACGATGGTGAGTAATGAAACAAGTCCTAAATATTTTTTGTGGTTCATTTTATTCTCCTTTTCACTTGTTGATCCTAGTTTGCCATATAGCTCTCTCGACAATCTCTCCCTTGAACGATAAAAGATGATAGAGTCCCCGCCATTTTTTGATTGCGAAAATCTTTTATCAAGACGAATGGCTTTAGATATTATGGACGTTCATAGTATTGAACTTAGCCAGAATGAAGTACACTATGCTTCATTCTCTTTATGATTTCTTGAGAAGCGAGCGGAGTTTTTTTGACTTTTGAATTTACAAGTTTGAGCGCGATTTTATTTCTTGCGACGTTAGTCAATCTTTTTGTTGCTGTTATTAGCTGGCAACGAAGAAGAACAAAAAGTGGGATTTATTTTGCGTTGGGGATTACTGCGCTATCGTTCTGGACTCTTTTGGCGGGATTGGATTATGCTGCAGTGGCTATTCCTGTAAAGGTTTTCTTTGCGAAACTGGAATACATTGCTTATAACAGTGCGCTAGCTTTTATGGTTCTTTTTACAATTTATTATGCAGGTCATGGGAAATGGCTAAGGTCAAAGTGGACGCATTTCTTATTGTGGAGTGTTCCCGCCTCTAATGCTTTCTTGGCGTTGACAAATGAATTACATGAATGGTTGTGGATCGGGTTTACGTTTAGCCCCACAGGGAATAATGTGCTAGTCTTTCATCATGGGCCTGGTTTTATTTGGACAACAGGGACAGGATATTTGGCAATGAGTGTTATTCTCGCAGGGCTGTGGTCCGCGTCACGAGGTGGGGGAATCTTGATGCGGAAACAGGCGCGTTTACTTTTTTGGGCTGCCTTGATTCCTATGTTTGGGAATGTGTTGTATCTCTTGGAACTAGAAGGTATGCAGGGAATCGATTGGACCTCCATTTTGTTTTCTGCAACAGGTCTGATTTTTGTCGTTGCTCTGTATGGTACACATTTTTTGAATCTCATCCCTGTTGCTCGTGATATCTTGATTAAAAGTTTGCGCGACGGTTTGATCGTTCTTGATGAGAAGAATCGCGTTATTGACATCAATCGAATTGCTGCGGACATGGTTGAATACGAACTGATAAATATGATCGGTGAAGATATTGTGGATATCTTGCCAATAATTCAGCCTTATCTGGCAGGGTCTTTAGCGAAGGAGATACAGGCCGAGCTATCCATAGATCTTCCTGAAAAACGCTATGTCGATATGCTTATTTCCCCGTTACAGAAGGAGTCTGAAGAAGTGCTGGGGCGCTTGTTGATCTTTCGTGATATTACTGCGCTAAAGAAAAATGAACTACACCTTCAACAGCTTACTCAGGCAGTAGAGCAAAGTCCTGCGACAGTAATGATCACCAACCCCGAAGGAAATATCGTATACGTGAACCCCCAGTTCACACAGTTGACGGGCTACAGTTATGATGAAGCTATTGGGAAAAATTCAAATATCATTCAGTCCAGGCAAACGCCAGACTCTCTATACAAGGAGATGTGGAAAGCTATTCTTTCAGGGGAGACTTGGCGTGGAGAATTCTTGAATAGAAAGAAAAATGGGGATCTCTACTGGGAGTGGAGTGTGATCGCTCCGCTTCGTGATGCGAGCGGGAGGATCATTAACTTTATTGCCGTGAAGCAGAACATTACTGAAAGAAAGAAGTTCGAAGAAGATCTTCAAGCGGCAAACCGGCAATTAGGGAAGCAACTTGACGAGATTAAAAAGTTGGAAAGCTCGCTGCGCGAGCAGGCAACTCGAGATGCACTTACTCAACTATATAATCGTCGTTTTCTTGTGGATGTTCTGGATCGGGAGTTTTCTTTTGCCAAACGTCGCTCAAAGCCGCTAAGTATTATTATCCTTGATATTGACCACTTTAAGTCAATTAACGATACTTATGGGCATCGTGCCGGTGATGAGTGCCTAATAGAATTAGCTCAATTACTAAAGGAATTTTTCCGGGAAGCAGATATCGTTTGTCGCTTTGGTGGCGAGGAATTTCTTGTGCTCCTCCCCGATTCAGAACCAGATACTGCTGCTCAACGCGCAGAGGCTTTTAGGCAATTGGTCTCTGAGAAAAGCGTTTTCTTCGAAAGTAAAAAGATCAACCTGACAGTTTCTGTGGGTGTTGCATCTTATCCCGCACACGGAGACAATTCTGAAGAGGTCATCCAAAAAGCTGATCAGGCTCTGTATGATGCCAAGCGCAAAGGACGGAATCAGGTTGTTCTTTGTACAGGTTCTTTGGATTAGGACGATGATTGTGTTTTTATATTTCCCCGTGGTTGACTGTGTTATCATGCGGCGTGCAAGTTGTCCTTGTGCAACTTTGTAAATCGAGGAGAGAGAAATGAGCGGACTACACCCTGACCTGGCGAGAGTCATCGTTTCAGAAGAAGATATTCAAAGACGTGTTAAAGAAATGGCAGCGCAGATCGAAAAAGATTATGCTGATGCCGAACGCATCATTCTGGTGGGTGTTCTGAAAGGTGCATTCATCTTTTTGTCCGATTTAGCCCGTGCGTTAAGCAAAGAACATATCGTGGATTTCATCGCAGTTTCAAGCTATGGGAAATCCGGTTCTGTGGCAGGAGCCGTCCGAATGGTTTTGGATATGCGTGAGCCGATCAAGAACGAGCACGTCATCGTTGTAGAAGATATTGTCGATAGCGGTCATACCCTCGACTATCTCATCCACACCCTCAAAGGTCGCCAGCCTGCATCCCTGAAAACTTGCGCGCTTGTTGAAAAGAAACGCGATAAACTAACTGTCCCCATTAATTATTTGGGCTTTGATATTCCCGATGTCTGGGTCGTCGGCTATGGGCTGGATTACGCAGAGCGCTACCGCACGCTCCCCTTTGTGGCAGAGCTAAAGCCAGAAGCATATCAGTAGAATAAAAGCAGACTTCCAAAGTTTCTAAAAACTTCGGAAGTCTGCTTCATTTAACCTCCAATAATCGCTTCAAGCCCATATTCAGCGAAAATCTTAATGCAGTGTTCCTGCTCAGCTTCGCTAGGTTCTTGCATTTTTCCGGGATCGTATTCTCCGCCGAGTTTCTGATATTTCCGCGCGGCGATATTGTGATAGGGGAGTAAATTCACGATCTTCTTCTCGCCTCCCAGTCCCGCGACAAAAGCCGCCGTCGCGCGGATATTCTCTTCATCTGCATTCACGCCTTTGATAAGCGGGATGCGGATGTTGATCGTCGCGCCCGTTGCTGAAAGTGTCTTCAGATTTTCAAGAATGACTTCGTTGGGAACTCCCGTCCATGCTTTATGCTTGGTACTGTCCATCAACTTTAGATCGTAGAGAAAATGGTCGGTGCGTTTTGCCACCTCGACCAAGGTTTCGGTTTTCGCTAGCCCGGTTGTGTCCACTGTGCGGTGGATGCCGCGTTCACCGCACTCATCGAGCAGTTCGATCAGAAAGTCCGCGTGCTGGAGCGGCTCACCGCCCGAGAAGGTCACGCCCCCGCCCGATTGATCGAAGAAGACGCGTTCGTTCTCGATCTTCGCCATAATCTCGGCTTTGCTCATCGTTTCGCCAGTCATCTCGGTTGCCTTCGTAGGGCAAACATCGGCACAGATGCCGCAGAGCATACAAAGCTCAGGGTCTGTGACAATGCCTTGTGACGTTAGCTCACACGCATTTTCGGGGCAGGCCTCCACGCAGCTATTGCAGCCAATGCATTTATCCGCTGTGTACATTTTTTGCTGGTGTGGCGAAATACTCTCGGGGTTGTGACACCAAGTGCAAGAGAGCGGACATCCCTTGGTAAAGAAAGTGACGCGAATGCCAGGGCCATCGTTGATAGCGTAGCGTTTTATATCGAAGATTAGTGGTTGCATAATTTAAAAACTCACCACAAAGGCACGGAGAACACAAAGTTTTTCTTTGTGAGTACAAAGAGATTCTTCGTGCCCTTTGTGTCTTTGTGGTAAATCCTGTAAGCTAAAACGCCTCGTTCTGCGTCCGTTCGATCACTTCCTGTTGAAGGTCAGCGTTCATATCATTAAAGTAATCGCTATAGCCAGCCATGCGGACGAGCAGGTCTTTGTAGTCATCCGGATTTTCTTGCGCAGCGAGGAGCGTGGCGGTATCGACGATGTTGAACTGAATATGATGCCCGCCAAGCGTGAAATAGGTGCGGATGAGCTGCCCGAGCTTTTTGATGTCTTCGTCACGTTTGAGCAGGCTGGGTAAAAAGCGCTGATTGAGCAGCGTGCCGCCCGATTTGGTATGGTCGATCTTGGTGAGCGATTTGATGACGGCGGCGGGACCATTCGTGTCTGCGCCATGCGAGGGCGATGTGCCATCCGAGATGGATTTGCCCGCCAGCCGACCATTCGGCGATGCGCCCATGACCTTGCCAAAATAAACATGGCAGGTGGTCGAGAGCATATTCAGATGATACTCGCCGCCCTTGATATTCGGCTGCCCGTCGATGAGGTCGAAAAGGTCGCCGTAAACGCGCTGCGCAACATCGTCAGCGTAATCATCGTCGTTGCCGAAGAAGGGCGTGCGGTTCATGATGGTCTGGCGCATGATCTCTTCGCCATCAAAATTTTTCGCCAACGCATTGAGCATTTGCTGCATGGAGAAGTTTTTCTCTTCAAAAACGTGCTTCTTGAGCGTCGTCAGGCTATCGGTGATCGTGCCCAGCCCCGTGCATTGGATATAGCTCGTGTTGTAGCGCGGCCCGCCGTTGTAGTAATCTTTGCCCGTCGAAATACAATCGTCGATGACGACCGAAAGGAAGGGTGCGGGCGCATATTTGGCAAACATGCGGTCAATATAATTGCTGACGCGGATCTTCTGGTCGATGACGAAGGCAAGCTGCTGATGGAACGCCGTGTAAAGTTCTTCGAAGGATTTGAAATCCCGCGGATCGCCCGTGCGGATGCCTGCTACCGTACCAGTTACAGGGTCGATACCGTTATTAAGCGTGACTTCGAGAATCTTCGGCACGTTCAGATATCCCGTTAAAAGATAGGCTTCCTTGCCGAAAGCCCCAACTTCGATACATCCGCTGCAACCACCTTCGCGGGCATCTTCGAGCGTCTTCCCCTGACGGAGCATCTCAAGAATATAAACATCGGGGTTGAAAACAGATGGGTATCCATGTCCCTGCCGAATGACGTGCGCCGCCGCGTGGAGAAAACGGTCGGGCGTTTTGGAGCTGATATGCACCGAATTGCCGGGCTGCAAAATATGCAGCTCTTCGACCACGTCGAGCATGAGATAGGAGACTTCGCTGGTCCCATCGGAGCCATCGCGTTTGACGCCACCGAGATTGATATTGGTGAAGTCATTATAGGTTCCGCTCTCACGTGCCGTGATGCCGACTTTCGGCGGGGCGGGGTGATTGTTGACCTTGATCCAGAAGCAGGAGAGCAGTTCTTTGGCTTCGTCGTGGGTGAGTGCGCCTGCGGCGATCTCTTTTTCGTAGAAGGGGGCGAGATGCTGGTCGAAATGACCGGGGTTCATCGCATCCCAGCCGTTGAGTTCGGTGATGGTGCCCAAGTGGACGAACCAATACATCTGGATGGCTTCCCAGAAGTTGCGGGGAGCGTTTGCGGGCACCCAGCGGCAGACCTCGGCGATCTGTTTGAGTTCGATGACCCGCTGCGGGTCAGGTTCGTTTCGTGCCATTTCTTCGGCTAAATCTGCATGGCGTTCGGCGAAAACGATGGCGGCGTCGCAGGAGATGGACATCGCCTTCCACTGTTCGGCTTTGTCGGTCGCGGCAGGGTCATTCAGATAGTCGAGCGCGGCGATATTTTCTTCGATCTCGCGTTTGAAATCGAGCATTCCCTTTTGGTAAATTTTCCCATCAAGGGCAGTGTGACCGGGGGCGCGCTGCTCCATAAATTCAGTGAAAAGCCCGGCTTGGTAGGCATTCTTCCATTCCTGCGGGACGTGGTTGAAGATGCGCTCGCGCTGAGTTTTGCCCGCCCAGTAGGGAATCACTTCGCGCGCGTAGGTGTCGATGTCTGCCTGCGTGGTGTAGTAGGGTTGCATGTCGCGGCTGTTGAGCACGTGGAAATCTTCGACGCTATGGCAGGTGAGTTCGGGGAAGGTGGGGACAGCTTTGGGCTGCGGTCCGCGCTCGCCAACGATGAGTTCGTCCGCGCCGAGATAGAGGGTTTTCTTCTGAACGTGGTCGAGAAAATTCAGCGCCCGCAAAACGGGAATGGAGTATCTGCCGTGATTCTCTTTGTAGAAAGCGGTTTCGTGCAGGGCACGCTCGATGGATATGGTCGGCTCGGTCTCGACGCTGAGTTTGCGCAAACGCTGAACGCGCGGATTCATGCCGGGGCCGATGGCGGTATCTTCGAGTGGGGCGTAGAAATTCCCTTCTGCTAAAGCGGGTCTTTCGGGAACGGGATTGTCAACTTTAACTTTTTCAAACATGCTGTTCTCCTCTAAGAATAAACTTTGGGAAACTAAAAGATGTCTTTGTTGAAAAACAACAAAGTTTTTATTAAAAGTAGATTGTCAGTGTTAGGGGGAATGCTATTTGTAGATCATCAGGCAGCTAAAGAGGCGGCGATAGGTTTTGCATAAACTGGTGGGGATTACGTTCTTTGCCATCTTTTTCTCCTGAAGTATTAGAAATATACAGGAGGAGGGGGAGGGAGTCAAGATATGAAATATCTATTCGAGTTCGGTGTTAATGTGGCGTGCAATATAGTTTTTTAAATCGGGATCATTCCAAGAAAAAAAAATTTTTTCCGCACCGTTTTTAATGAGAGAATCAATAAAAGTGGGCGCATGAATGGTTGGTAAGGCTATCGCTCGACATCCTGCTGATTTAGCAGCTTTCAGCCCAATAATTGAATCTTCGATTACTAATTGTTTTTTTGTCTGTAAACCTAATCTGTGTGCGGTCTCAATATATACATCAGGGAACGGTTTTGGTCGCTCAATATCATCATTGGTAACAATGATGTGTTTATTGAACTCTGAAGAAATATTTGCTTGCTTCAAAAGATATCTTGCTAGTTTTCGATTTGTTACCGTCCCGATTGCATATTTTAACCCGGCCTTTTTTATCCAACCGATAAATTCAACAAACCCTTCTCGCGGTGAAATGTTGTTGTGCTTTTGGAGGTATTCCTTGAAGTATGATTGTTTTGCTTTTAGGATGCGCTGTGGAGACACATTGCTTTTTGCTAGTGATGCAATTTCAATTGAAACCTTTGCGTCCGGTCCACCAACCATGTGAGGGATAACTTTAATTGCTTCCTCTAATGAAATGTTTACGCCAACATCTAATGCAGACTGCAGATGAGCAGCATGGTGTAGCTTTTCAATATCAACAATAGTCCCCTCTAAGTCGAAGGCGATTCCTCTGATTGTTCTGTTTGGTTTTTTAATTCGTTCCATCTTCGTTTGAATTCACTCTCTCTAGTACCCCATTTTATCAAGCCCATACCGCTTACTAGAAAAAGGTAGATTGCACCAACAGTTGTAGAAGTTATAGCAGCACCGGCTAATGGCTTTATCTTGGCGTTGTAAGCCAAGCACAATAGATAAGGAAAACCTGCAGAAATAAAGCCTAAGAGCAGGAAGATAATTGATTGGGATCGTGTGTAACCAAAGTAAGAATAGGTGTCCCGATATTTGCTCCAGTCTTGCTCCCATTGTGATTTGCCAGTAACTTCTAGGTATGAAGTAAAAATCCGGAGCATTTGAGATAGCAAATGCATTAGGAAAAATAATGCCAGTAAAACCAGTGTTAGGAGTGTTGATGCTATAAAGACAAAAGAACCTATCTCGCTTCCAGTAGGTGGCGTAGTTTTTGGTACAAGCCAAGCTACAACAGCAATTGACACTGTAATTGCTAAAGTTGTAATTGCCAATCGTTGGTTGACTATTTGATTTACTTCACTGTGGATTTTTCTTTTGTCGTGATCGTCTGGGCCCAACAAGCTCATTTTTACTCCAGCCTATCTAGGGTGAATAAATTGCGGTTTTGTTTAAGGTTGTCCACGGGGATTATACATGAAAAGTTGAAACTCATTGACATCCACTCGTCCCCGACTCAGGCTCCGCCAAAGGCAAGGGTGAGATGGTGGGCCATGTCCCCGCTTCGAATTGTTCCACATAGGCGCTGACCTCGCTGAAATCGGCTTCCCAGATGAAGAGGTCTTTCTTGGCAAGGGGATCGTATACTCTGTTAGACCAAAATGTGCCGCTCGGGAAGGATGAGAAAATGATATTTGACTTGGGCATTTGGATACCCAAGCAGGCTAACTGAGTAATTTGCAGGGGCGATAGGTCGGTCTGGAGATTGTCCTGAAAAGCAGCGATGATCTCGGGGATCTTAGAAACCGTTTCCGGGCTTTTTAGCTTTTCCTGCAAAGTGCAGATAACCATGTTTTGATAATCCATGCGGTTGAAGACGCTGCCCTTGCGGTTGCGTGCTAGCGTCAACGCCTGCTCGCCGGAGAGATGATTTTGTCCGGCAGGGAAGTAGAGTCGCTCAACCCGTCGTCGGAACAGTTTTGGGCGCAATCTTTCTGGGCGAAGTCAT
>CAZASG010000074.1:0-12234 GCA_964487745.1 uncultured Anaerolineaceae bacterium
CAAAATACTCCTTCCATCTGATTGACTTTTTATGTGTGCAGGTTTGAGCACTCCCTTCAAAAAGACTTCGCATTGCTTCGTGTTAAATCCCCAATCTGCTACTTTCTAACCCTCACAACCCACAACAAAACATACCCCACCAACGCCCCACCCATATTCGCCATAATATCAAGCCAGGTGTCGAAGCCGCTGCTGTCGAATTGGTAGCCCATCACATATTTCGAGACAAATTCATAGAGTTCCGAGAAAACGCTGAAAGCAGATGTGAAGAAAAAGAGCAGCGTCAGGTTTGCGAGGAGATGTGTGAGATTCACCACAGAGTTCACGGAGCGCACAGAGTTTGCCGCAGCCGCAGTTGCGGGGGAAGAATTTGAGAAAGACTCGGTGGTCTCTGTGTTCTCCGTGGTAAAACGGTCTGAAGCACCACTGTTGTCAGTCAAGTGGCGGAAGGTGAAGATGCCGCTCCCATCGGCGACGTTGAAATTGATCGCCAAGTATTCATAGACCAACGCGATCGCGATTCCGCCGCCGAGGAAGTGCAGAATTTTATCGTTGAAAATCCAGTAGGGGATCAGGCGAAAGGAAAAGATCACGAACGCTGCGCCGAGCAGATAGCCGTAACTACGGCGCTGTTCCTTCCACGGGTGGGAGGGTTGCACGTCACGCAGAATGGGGAGTTTGAATATCCACAGCAGCAGGGGCGGCAACGTCAAGGCGTAGAGCATGAAGAGGATCCACGCGATATTGTACATGGGGGCGTACCATGAGATGTTGGTGAGGAGGTAGTCGATGGGATTCATGAGGGTATCCTATAAATTACAATCTCTGAGCGGACTCTGAGTAGTCCCGCACGAAGTAAGGGGCGTATCGAAGCGGTAGTCGAAGAGCGGATTCTCTGACAACGCCGTCCTTCGTCTACGTGCTTTACTTCGTAAAGCCCTCCGCTCAGGAGCTGGTTATTTTCTTTTCCTAAAACACTTACCCAACTCATAGGTTCTTTTCGAAAAAATCTCATATAATAAGACAGTGCTTGTCCTATTCAAAACTTGGTGGCTTTCATGAACTTTGAGATCGCTCTAACCCTCACCATTATCGCTGTGGCAATCTTCTTCTTTGCCACCGAAAAACTGCGCGTCGACATCATCGCCTTGCTGGTGCTGCTGACCCTCGTCATCACCGGCTTGCTGGATGCAGACGCTGCCTTTAGCGGCTTCTCCAATCCCGCCGTGATCACGGTTTGGGCCGTCTACATCGTCTCGGCCGCGCTCTTCAAAACCGGCATCACTGACATCATCGGGGCGTGGATTGCGCGTGTGGCGGGCAATAGCGAACCGCGCCTGATCGCCATCATCATGCTCACATCGGGCACCATGTCTGCGTTTATGAATAATATCGGCGCGACGGCCATGCTGCTCCCGGCCGTGGTCGGTATCTCGCGCTCGTCGGGCGTTAAGCTCTCGAAGCTGCTCATCCCGCTGGCCTTCGCATCCCTGCTGGGCGGCAATATGACCCAGATCGGCACCCCACCGAATATCCTTGCTACCAGCATCCTGACCGAGCGCGGGCTTGAGTCTTTCGGCTTTTTCGACTTCGCGCCTACCGGCATCATCGTCTTTTTAGCGGGTGTGCTCTACATGGTCGTCATCGGCCGCTTCCTGCTCCCCGACCGCACTAACGTCGAAGAGAAACAAGCCGACAAGCTTCGCAGGTATGTCACCGAGGTCCGCGTGCTGCCCGAGAGTCGCCTGGCAGGTGTTTCGCTGGCGGATTCACATCTCTTTGACGAAGAGCTAGCCGTACTTGATATCATCCACGAGGGCGACCATCACGAAGACGCTTATAGCGAAACCATTATCCACAAAGGCGATCTGCTGATCGTTTCGGGCGATGTCCAATCATTGATCGACGCAGATGAAAAACTCGGGCTGGTCATCGAGCCAGACTATAAATTCCGCCTATCCGATCTTGCTACGGCAGCCAGCCATGTCTTCGAAGTCGTGCTTCCGTCCACTTCTCAATTTGCGGGCAGTACCATCGAGAATGCCCGCCTGCGCGACCGCTATGGATTCACCGTCCTTGCTATCTGGCGTCACGGCGAAGTGCTCATCAATCGTCTCAGCGAGGTGACGATGCAAGCTGGTGATGTGCTCTTGATGAAGGGCGCACGCAGCAATATGACGAACTTGCAGGAGAATAATCAAGTCCTGATCCTGGAACCACTGGAGATCGACCGCAGAAGGCGGAAGAAAGCCCCGCTCGCGCTCGGGATATTGGGCTTGGTGCTCGCACTAACCACGTTTGCCGGCTTCCACATCTCGACAGCAATGGTCATCGGCTCGGTCTTGATGGTGCTCACCGGCTGTATCACCATGGAAGAAGCCTATCAAAACATCGAGTGGCGCAGCGTTTTCCTGATCGCTGGGATGCTACCCCTCGGCATGGTCATGGAAACAACAGGCACGGCGCAATTTCTGGCGCATGGCATCGTCGAGTTTGCCGGACAATGGGGGCCGCTGGCCGTATTGGCGGGGATCTACATCCTCGCAGGCCTTATTACAGAGCCAATGTCAAACGCTGCCGCCACAGTGATGATGGTGCCCATCGCCATTGATATCGCCCTAGAGCTAGGCGCCAGCCCGCAGAGTTTTGTGCTGGCCGTCGTCATCGGGGCTTCGACCAGCTTCCTGACCCCCGTCGGGCATCAATCGAATGTACTGGTCTTTGGTCCAGGAGGTTATAAATTTTTCGATTTTACGAAGGTCGGCTGGTTATTGAATCTATTACTCGTGGGTGTGACGTTGTTGGTCATCCCCCTCTTCTGGCCCCTTTTCCCCTAATTAGAACCACTCACTCAAAACAGATAGAAATTTTACAGGCTCTTCCAGATGCGTATTGTGCCCGCATGTTGGCAATACCACACGCATGGATTCAGATATCAGCCCTTCCATTTTATGCGTAATACCCCAGTATTTTTCATCTAATTCCCCAGCAACGAGCAATGTCGGGGCATTGATTGCGTCCAATCGCGACCAAAGCTCTAGTTGTCGCCCCGGGCTGAGTTCACTCAAAACACGCGCCATATTTTCGGGGTTTTGCTGCGCTCGTTTTTTGATGAGTTGGGTTTTGAGTTCGGGGTAGTTGTTTAGAGATTCAAAAAGGGGAATGTTGTACCAAAAGTCCAGAAAATCTTTCATCCCCTTTTGACGGATTCGGGCGGCGAGCTTGTCGTCGAGAACGGCGCGTTGGGAGCGCTCGATTTCTTCAACGATACCGGGGCTAGCCGACTCAAGCACAAGTTTCTCGATCATCTCTGGGTAGGTCAACGCGAAATAGAGCGCGAGTCGTCCACCCATCGAATAACCGACAAAATGAAGATGCTCGACCCCTTGCGCGGACAGCTCACCTCGTAGAGCGGATGCCCATGCGGCATAAGCGGGTTCCACGTCGAGGGGTGTTTCGCCATGACCGGGCAGATCGGGCATCAGGCAATGGAAACGGTCAGATAACCCTTCAACAATTGCCATCCAATCGTCGCCTGTCCCCATAAATCCATGCAAAAAAACGATGGACGGATTTTCCGGATCTCCCAATTTGCGCCAATGCCAATTCATGCAATTTTTCGATCAAATGCTACAGCTATTTTGCTGACTTGCATGAAAAGTTCTTCAGCCTGCTCCAACGTGATGGACTGTGCTCCATCCGAAAGAGCTTTCTCAGGGTTTGGATGCACCTCTACAAGTAAGCCATCTGCACCTGCTGCAAGCGCTGCCTGCCCAGCGGGAATAACAAGATCGGCGCGTCCGGTAGCGTGGCTGGGGTCACCAAGTACAGGATAAGGACTGATCTGTTTGAGCAGGGCAATGGCATTCGTGTCCAGCGTATTGCGCGTGGCAGTCTCAAATGTGCGGATGCCGCGCTCGCAGAGGATAATCTGGTCGTTGCCGCGCGTGGAGATATGCTCAGCAGCCGCCAGCCACTCTTCGACGGTGGACATAAAGCCGCGCTTGAGCATGACAGGCTTTTCCTGTTCTCCAAGCGCCCAAAGGAGCGGGAAGTGCTGCATATTTCGGCTACCGATCTGGATCATATCGGCATATTGCGCAATAAGCGGGATCTGTTCCACGCCAAGAGCTTCAGTGATAACAAGCAAGTTAAATTCGTCCGCGACAGCTCGCAAAATTTCAAGTCCCTCCTCACCCAATCCCTGGAAAGACTGTGGCGAGGTACGGGGTTTAAATGCGCCGCCACGGATCATCTTCAGACCAAGTTTGTGGATGAGAGCACCAACTGATCGGGTTTGTTCATAACTCTCAACAGAGCAAGGCCCAAAAATAAGAGCGATCTCATCGCTGCCAACAGTTATATCGGGGCCAATACGAATATTTTTTCTTTCAGGATTGTTCATTAGTTTTTTCCAAAAATAAACGCAAAATTTCCTTACGTTGCACCTTTCCCGAAGCTGTTTTTGGGAAGGCGCTAAGCACGTTAATTTTACGAGGAATTTTATAGCCAGCCATATATTGCCGACAAAAGGTTAGAAACTGGTTTTCTTTAAAAGCGGTCTCATCTTCCAAAATCAGCGCTGCAGCCACGCGCTGTCCCCACTGCTCATCGGGGATACCAACGACACAGGCAGATACTACATCAGGATGCTGAATCAGCACAGCTTCAACTTCGGCGGGATAGATATTCTCGCCACCGGATACGATCAGGTCGTTGCGACGCTGGACGATGAATAGATCGCCGTCTTCGTCGAGATAACCGAGATCACCCGTCCGGAGCCACTCCTGGATTTCGGCTTGGTGCAAGTACCCAAACATCACCACATCCCCAGCGACGTACATATTCCCGATCTCACCCGAGGGGAGTGTCTGACCTTCATCATCTCGGATCTCCACACGGACGCCGGGTAAGGGTTTCCCGACCGAGCCAGGTTTGTAACGGGCTTCACCAAGGGTCGCGGTGGCGACTTGGGATGCGCACTCCGTCAGCCCGTAAGTTGTGGCAACAGGAAGATTTTCAGCAACAGCACTTTCTAAAAGTTGTGACGATGTTGCGGCCCCGCCTAGCAAGATCAAACGCAAACTCGCGGGGAAAAATCTCTCTTCTTCGAGCATACGATGTAACATCGTTGGGACGAGGGAGATAAGTGTTGGCTGGGTGGCATGCATCCGCTCTTGGAGTTGGGCAAGGTCGAATTGATCGCTCTTGAAGTTGGGGAGGACGACTGCTGTCCCGTACAGGGCGCTGCGGAGGAGGATGGAAAGCCCGCCAATGTGGTAGAGGGGCAAAGTTAAGAGCCAGCGGTCATCGGAGAATGTGCCAAGTCGAAGGGCGGAGGACTTCGCCGATGCGAAGATATTCTTCCAGAGTAAACGAGCGCCTTTCGGTTTGCCTGTGGTGCCCGAGGTGAAAAGAATGCCAAACTCGGCATCCATTTCGAGAGTGCCGACCAATTTTGGGTCGCGAGTGTTGCGCGGCAAATCGTCCAAGTGGATGGATGTTTCGAGATAGGCATCTTGTGTGGTGCGCAGAATCCAGGTACAGGCGGCGTTTTCCACTTCATATTGCATCTCGTCGGTGGTCAGGCGGGTGTTGAGCGGGACGAGGCTGGCACCGATCCGCGCGAGGGCGTGGACAAGATGAACGGCGTCACAACTACGATCAAGAAGAAGGGCAACGCGCTGCCCTTGCTGGATACCGTGCACCGTGAGGCGTGCGGCGAGGCTGCCTACAGCAGTGTTGAGTTCGGCGTAGGTGATGCGCTGGTCGCCATCGAAGAGGGCAAGGCGCTCGGGGTGGGCTTGGGCGGCGAGGGTCAGAAAATCGTTCATGGGCTAACCGCAGAGAGCACGGAGAGCACAGAGTTTTTTAAAGTTTTTCTCTGTGAACTCTGTGTGCTCCGTGGTGAATTAGGCAAAGCGAGGGAAGTCGTCGAAGTTGGGCTTGCGTTTTTCTAGGAAGGCATCACGTCCTTCTTTAGCTTCATCGGTCATGTAGGCAAGACGGGTGGCTTCGCCTGCGAAGATCTGCTGGCCGACCATGCCATCTTCGGTGAGATTGAAGGCAAATTTGAGCATACGAATGGCGGTGGGGCTTTTGGCGTTGATGATCTTTGCCCAGTCAAAGGCGACCTTTTCAAGCTCGGCGTGCGGCACAGAGCGATTGACCATGCCCATCTGGAAGGCTTCGTCGGCAGAGTAAGTTTGCTCGAGGAAGAAGACTTCGCGGGCGCGCTTCTGCCCGACCTGTTTAGCGAGGTAGGCGGAGCCAAAGCCCCCATCAAAACTGGCGACACGAGCGTCGGCTTGCTGGAATTTGGCATGCTCCTTGCTGGCGATGGTCATGTCGCAGATGACATGCAGACTGTGTCCACCACCGACCGCCCAGCCAGGCACCACAGCGATGACGACCTTGGGCATGAAGCGGATGATGCGCTGCAATTCGAGTACATGCAATCGCGGGAGTTCGTAGCCGCCTTCATAGCCACCGTGCCCACGCACCCGTTGGTCGCCGCCCGCACAAAATGCCCAACCACCGTCCTTTGGCGAAGGCCCATTGCCTGTCAGCAAGATGGTACCAACTTTGGGTGACATCCACGCATGATTGAAAGCTTCGATCATCATGTCGATGGTCTGCGGGCGAAAGGCGTTCCGTACTTCGGGGCGGTCAAAGGCGATGCGAGCAACGCCATCGGCTTCTTGGTAGGTAATGTCTTCGTATTCTTTGACAGTTTGCCAGGCGGCAGCAGGAGTGATTTTGTCAGTCATAATTATCCTTTTATTTTCTGTAAGATTTCTCTGCGTACTTTTTCACCATGTGCAGAATCGGTGCGTAATTCCAGTATTTGTGATTTAGAAGATGTCATCGCAGCGGCAACTTTCTCAGCGGAATTTTTGGCATCGATCAATTCATATTTCAAGTTATAGAAACGAGCTATGTGCGAGAAATCGAATTCATGTGGGGTGATAAACACTTCTCCAAATGGCGGTTCATGCTCGGCAACGGGCAGGCGATGGAATATTCCACCACCACTGTTATTGATAAGCAAGATCGTGATATTTAAGTCACTGTTTTGGAGTGCTTGCAGGCCATTTTGGTCATGGAAGAAGCTTAGGTCGCCCGTCACGAGCAAGGTCGGTTCATCGGTCGCGGTTGCTACCCCTAACGCTGTCGAGATCATCCCGTCGATTCCGCTGACACCACGGTTAGCGTAGATTTGCAACGGCTTTTCGCTCACAGGCATCCATTCTTCGACATGGCGGATGGGGAGCGAGTTCGCCACGAAAATGCGGCTTTCGGCGGGCAGATCTCGCAGCGCATCTACGACAACCTTCCCTTCAAAATCGGGGGCAGCGGCGAGCGCACCCCAAACGCCACGCTCGGCATCGCGCCAGAGTTGCGCCCACTCACTACTTTCCGTGCCATCGCCCAGCAGCTCGCTCAAACCCTCCACAAAAAGCAAAGGGTCGGCAACAAAAAGCTCAGTCAGCCTGTAAGTCGGGTCACTCCAGAAGCCGTGCGCCGAGACACCAAGCTGGGGCACGGTATCGGGCTGGTTTTCCAGAAAATCGCTCAGAGGCTGCGAGATGGGCATCACGCCGAAACGCAGAATCAGTTCGGGCTGGGCAGATGTCAACAGCGGGGAGCGCAGTGCCGCTCCGTATCCCGCCAAAATTATGCCCGTGCCCACGTGCTCCCCGAAGCGCAATCCAGAAAGCGGGTCGGCTAATATGGGATAACCCGTCTGCGCCGAAAGTTTGGCTAGAGCGGATGCAAAACCACCTTTGGGGCAACGGGGTCCTGCTACGATGAGGCCTTTGGGTTTGGCTTCAATCTGTTTGGCAACATTTATCAGAAGATCGGCTTTCGGCACGCGTGGAGCGGCATGAATACGAGTTTGGGCGCCCGACTCGTAGTGCAACGCATCTTCCAGATGCAATGCATCACTGACAGGTTCGAGCGGCTTACGGAAAGGCAGATTGATGTGGACGGAGCCAGGCAATCCGTTTTGTCCAAGTGACACCGCACGGGCGCGGTCGGCGAGGGCGCGCAGGTAGCGAATAGTTCGTTTGGACGGGTCAGCCTCGGGAAGCGGGGCATCCACGCTCCAGCGGACATGATCGCCGTAGAGTTTGACCTGATCCATGGTTTGGTTGGCTCCGCTGTGGCGGAGTTCATGCGGGCGATCAGCAGTCAGGATAAGCATGGGCATCTGACTTTGGCTGGCTTCGATAATCGCGGGGAAATAATTCGCTGTCGCTGTGCCCGATGTGCAGATGAGGGCTGCGGGGTCACCTTTTTCGAGGGCGTAACCGAGCGCAAAGAAAGCTGCGCTGCGTTCATCGAGATGGATGCTGTGTTTTAGCGCTGGATGAGCGGCGCAGGCGATAGTCAGCGGGGTGGAGCGGGAACCGGGTGAAATGCAAACATGGCGAAGTCCGGCACGGTAGAGTTCGTCGATGAAGGTTTCAGACCAGAGTATAGCGGGATTTTGATTCATATTCTTATGATCACGAATAGTGCAAATTTAGCAAATGTTCACGAATATTTTCGGTGTTTTTTATTCGTACTATTCGTATCATTCGTCTTGTTCGTGATCCACTAGTCCAAGTGCATCCATCATTGGACGGAATTTGAGCACAGTCTCCTGCCATTCTTTTTGCGGATCGCTCGCAGCGAGGAGGCCAGCGCCAGCATAAAGCAGTCCTTCTTTTTGGCGGAAGACGGCCGAACGAATAGCGACAGCCAGCTCTCCATCACCGTGGGGCGTGATCCAGCCGACGGGAGCGCCGTAGGCACCGCGCGGTTGGGGTTCGTGTTCGCGGATCATATCCATCGCGGCTTCGCGAGGTTGACCAGCCAACGCGGGAGTGGGATGCAATTCTTGTACGGGGGCAAAAACACCTGCTTCTTTGAGAATCGCTTTGATGGGGGTCTCGAGGTGCTGGATATTCGGGAGTTGGCGGAGTTGGGGGTCTGCGGCGTGCTCAACGGATGTACAGAGCGGATTTAAGCCATCTACAATATCTTCAATAACAATGGTGTGTTCTCGCTGGTTTTTTTTGCTGGCGAGGAGTTCGGCGCTGTGCTGGGCGTTGATCTCATCGTCTTGGCTGCGGGGGGCAGAACCAGCGAGCGCGACGGTTTCCAGCGAGCGTCCTTTTGTGCGGACAAGAAGCTCGGGCGTTGCGCCCATGAAGACCAAGCCGGGGCGCGGCTCGAAGTAGAAGCGGATGGTGGCGGGGTAGGCATCGTTCAGGCGGGAGAATACGGCCGTTAGCTCAGGACGTTCTTCAAAAGAAACTTTGCGCGTACGGACAAAGACGACTTTGCCCATCTCGCCCGATGCGGCGCTCTCTTTGGCAATATTGACCATTGCTTCCCATTTGGCGTAGTCAAGGTCATCTTTCCATGTCGCGGAGGTGAGCGGGGGCACATCCCATTCACGGGAGGGTGGTAAGGTCCCGTCGGGAGCGATTTCGGTGAGGGATGTTTCGGTCGGGGTTTGGTGGTAGATATAGCGGGGTAGGACAAAGGTCGGTTGCTCGAACCCAGCCCAAATTGAGTCTGTCTTGCGCTCCATATCAAAGGGAAAAGCGCCAAAGAGACGAATGTCGCCTTTTGAGCCGAGATCCAAATCCTGAATCAATTCATCCAATTGAGAACGAAAATCTTCGGGACGCTCGCCTTTCAACATGGCTGCTTCTCCCCAGGCGATGAGACTCTCTTTGGGCGTGATCCACGCCCAGCGGGGTTGACCTTCAAGGGCGTTGAGCAGGGCGAGGGGATGGTAGCGCATGAATTTGGAATGATGAATTTTTTCATGCGCGAATTGGATGCTGTTAAGAAGGGTGGTGCGAAGGGCGGGAGCGATGCGCTCAGGCGTAGGCTCACCTTGCTGGACCCAGCGCATAATGAGTTCGTTGATCGCGCCGACCCAAGCGTAAGCGGTGATCTGGCTATCGAGGGGCAGAATATCTCCATCTGCAATGGCTTCGTCAAGGTGGGTTTGAATGAGGCTGGCGAACTTGTCTAGAATTTCGAGGCGTTTGGTTTCGAAGGTCTGCCCCAGCCCAACGGCCTGGACGAGGAAGAGTTTGGCAAGACGGCGATATTCACCGAAGACTGCCAAGCCTGCATCGAGGGCGGCTTCAACACGGCGCATGCCCCCCTGCTCAGATGCGATGGCTTCCGTAAGACGGGATTCGAGACGGCTGGCGAATTCGTCCACGAGGGCGAGGAAGAGCTGCTCTTTGCCAGGGAAGTGGAAGTAGACGGCGCCTTTGGATGAGTTGGCTTCGTCGACGATGTCGTCCATGCGGGTGTCATGATAGCCTTTGCTAGCGAAGATGCTGAGGGCGGCATCGAGGATGCGTTGGCGGGTTTTTTGGGCTTTTGCATGCATAGAGTTTGAATCACGAATAGGTCGAATTAGACAAAATATACAAATGTGGGTCAGCATAGCAGAACCAGACCGACCAGTCGGTTTAGTTTACTCGTATTGGACAAGATGTGTCAAGAATTAGGGAGTTAGAAAAAACTAAAAAAGGCAATATCCCCAGTCTCAAAAAGAACCGAGTGAAAATTGCTAGATTCAGTGGTGCTTACCCCTTATACTGAAGGGCTGTATAATCTTGCTGATATTGACATCTTGACTGAGTTTACAGCCGGGAGCGCTTTTTTTCAAAGTCATAGATCAGCCATGAGTTGTAGATGTGATGATAGATGATGTAAAACATCGGTCCCATCGCTACAAGAGGATTCACAAAAGTCAACGCGATCCAGATGGTGAAGGAAAGATTCTTTTGCCCCAGTGCCTGACCGGATTCACGCCAACGATCAGGGCGACCGAGCAAGACGCCAATCCCAAAACTGAGCACGGCGATACCCAGCGAGACCAAGGCGATAACTCCGAGCGTCCCGAGCGAAGCTGTATTTTCGTTACGTAGAAAATCGGATGCCTTTGCACTGACGATGAAAAGGGTGAAAAGCCAGAGCGGCAGGGAGAGTGCCTTCCCTTTGCGCAAAAAGCTTTGACTATCAACTGGTAGCTTTTTGACCAATTGAGTGAGCACTAAGGGGATGAACATAACAACGACCACAGACTGCAACACATCAAGTACTGAGATCTGCATGGTGGTTCCTGTTAGATTTGGCAGGGCGATCGGCAAGATCAATGCTACTGAGATATTCGTCAAGATCACCGACGCGATAATATATTCGATATCTCCTTTGACGAAGCCAACGATCACAGGCGAGGAAATCGCTGTTGGGGAAATAGCCGTCAAAAAAGCAGCCAGAGCAAGTTGTAGGTTAAAAGGAGCCAGCACGCCGTAAACGGCAAAGGCAATACCGACATTAGCTAGCAAAACCCAAAAGACACCTTTTTGAGAGGGATTGGGCTTTAGATCGAGGTCTAGAAAAGCGAAGAAAAGCATGACCATCAAAAGATGCTGAATTAGAAAAGCAAGTGCATGTGCTTGTGGCACAAAAATGCCAACTAACATTGCGATCAAAAGCAAGAGCCCTTTGCCGCGCGTGCCGAGAAAGTTTTTTATGGTTGAAAGTTTTTCAGACATAGAAATTTTGCTGTTATTGAAATCCGTAATTTGCCACGAAAGAATAGCACAGACCTTGCGCAATCTATCTTCCATCTCACGAAACTGGTTCGCTTCATCAACAAAGCCAAAGCGGATCATCCGTGGCCCAACATCGGTGGTCACAACCGAGTCGACCATTTCGTTGGAGAGACGATAGAAATTTTTCCATTCACCACGATCTTCATACTAATCAAGAGCCCCGATGTTTTTCGCTCGAATTTCTCAGGCTTTTTCGAGGAGTTTAGTCGAAGACATGGGAATTTTCGGTAAGAGCCATTACCGTCTGATGTAAACGCGCAAGACTTCATCAGCCCAGTGATGATCCTGAACGGCAGAGGTGATTTTATCATCAGCGTTCTTGCTGATCATATATTCGAGTTTCTTGGCAGTATTTGCGGACATTGGAGAGGGTAATTAGGTGAGTGTGACTGATCGGGGTTTACGGAGCACGACAATCCCCTCTGGAGATCGCCACGTCGATTAACGCTTTTCTCACGACGACATTACTCGTTCTTTTATCCACTCCGTCCCGTGACAAACGTGTTCCTTAGCTATATATGTGATATATAGCTACCTCTAGAGCCTGTTATGCACTTTGAGATAGAATCTGGGTATGAAGAGAACCCCGTAC
>CAZASG010000075.1:0-10759 GCA_964487745.1 uncultured Anaerolineaceae bacterium
ATCAGCAAGCCAAGAACCATCCAAAGTGTCTTTTTCATTTTCTTTTCTTCTCCTTCTTGAGAGTTGTCGAAATAATAAAGGTTACATTTGGTCTTTCTGATTATTTATATCGTGTCAGGCAACCACCTCCTTTATATTCGGTTTTGGGTTTCTTCATTCACCTATTTTGCAAGGTGACAGGCAACCCAATGCCCTTCTATTGCTTCGCGCCATTCCGGGGTTTCTTCTTTGCAAACTGCTTCTGCGATCGGGCAGCGCGTATGGAAACGACACCCAGACGGCGGATTTGCCGGGCTAGGTACGTCACCTTCAAGAATAATACGTTTTCGTTTCTGTTCCATAGTAGGATCAGGAATCGGCACCGCTGAAAGCAAAGCTTGTGTATACGGGTGCAACGGGTTTTCGTAGAGTTCGTCGCGAGGAGCCAATTCAACGATCTTGCCGAGGTACATCACCGCAACGCGATCTGAGATGTGGCGTACCATACTCAAATCGTGTGCAATAAAGAGATAGGTCAGACCAAACTCTTGCTGCAATTCCTCGAGCAAGTTAACGACCTGAGCCTGAATGGAGACATCCAGTGCTGAGATCGGTTCATCACAAACGATAAAATCTGGCTGCAAAGCCAACGCACGGGCTACACCGATACGCTGACGCTGTCCACCAGAGAATTCGTGGGGATAACGATTGATGAAATGGGGGTTCAGACTTACAAGTTCCAGCAATTCTTTCACACGCTCCTGACGTTCAGCGGGCGTGCCCACGTTATGAATATCCAAAGGTTCGGCAACAATGCTGCCAACCGTCATACGCGGATTGAGAGATGCATAGGGATCCTGAAAGATGATCTGAATATTACGGCGCATTTCGCGCATGGTCGCTGCTGACGCAGAAGATAATTCAGTATCTTTATAGAAAACTTTGCCAGAGGTGGGTTTGTGCAATTGTAAAAGCGTACGCCCTGTGGTCGATTTACCACAACCACTCTCGCCAACCAAGCCAAGTGTTTCGCCTTTTAAAATATCAAAGGAAATATTATCAACAGCCTGAACGGCACCAACTTGTTTCTGAACGATCAAACCACGTGTGATCGGGAAATGTTTTGTAAGGTTTTCTACACGGATTAGGGGTGTCATTTCGTTCATCGAAGTTCTCCTGTGCTCATGTCTACCCAACAAGCTACATGGTGCTCTGGAGACCATTCTTGCAGTGACGGATTTTCTTCCAGGCATTTCTCCTGGACAAATTTACAACGAGGGGAAAATGGGCAAGCTACCGGCTTTTCGAGTAGCGCAGGAGGTAAACCTTCGATCACTTCCAGCTTTTGTCCCAAACTGCTCCCGTCTACACGAGGCAGGGAGCGGAGCAATGCAGCCGTATAAGGATGCATCGGGTTTTCATATAACTCAACAACGGGAGCGTTCTCAACGATAAAACCAGCGTACATCACCAAGACTCGCTCTGCGAAACCGGCAACCACGCCAAGGTCATGAGTGATCCAAATCACTGCCATGCCCAATTCGTCACGCAGGCGTTTTACCAAGTCCGCGATCTGTGCCTGGATGGTCACATCCAATGCAGTGGTCGGTTCATCTGCGATCAAGATCTGCGGGTTACATGCCAGCGACATCGCGATCATCACACGCTGGCGCATACCGCCAGAGAATTGATGAGGATAATCACTCAGATGATCTCTGGCATCAGAAATACCAACCATCGTCAGCAGTTCAGCGGCTCGTGTTTCCGCCTGATCCTGGCTCATGCCTAGATGCAGCAACAGGGGCTCCGTCATTTGCCTACCGATCGTCAAAACCGGATTGAGCGAAGTCATCGGGTCCTGGAAGATCATGCTGATCTGAGCACCGCGTACATGGCGGATCTCGTCTTTCGACATTTTCAGCAGATCTTGCCCTTGGAAAAGAACCTGCCCGCCTACGATCTTTCCAGGCGGCATAGGGATTAGGCGCAGGGCAGAAAGCATTGTCACACTTTTGCCGCAACCAGACTCTCCAACAACCCCCAGCGTTTCCCCTTCTTTGAGGTCAAAAGAAACGCCATTCACTGCATGAACAGTTCCATCAGGGGTGCTGAACTGCGTTTGCAGATCCTGAACTTGCAAAATAACAGACTTCCCGTTTACAACCAACGTTGCCTCCAAACTAAAATCTAAACATAAATTCTGCTGATGATTTTATAGTATTTTTACATATAGGGCAAAGGGAACTTCCCTTCATGCCCATTAGTGTTGCTACTAATTCTGAAAAACAAGGGCTTTTTGAAGGAAAGCGGGGGTGATTTGCATGTCATCAGAAATAAACATAGCTTCAAGATTATACACGAAATCATTATAGCGTCAATCACGTTGACAGCCATATTGCAGAACGGTACAATCGTTCCGATTTATCTATTACATATGTAATCATAGGAGATAGTAATGCTTAAGGAATTTAAGGAATTCGTAATGCGCGGAAACGTGCTCGATCTGGCTGTCGCGGTCATTATTGGCGGTGCCTTTGGCAAGATCATCGGGTCGCTCGTGAATGACATCCTGATGCCGTTAATTGGACTCATGATGGGTGGCGTCGACTTTAGCGCGCTAAGTGTCACCGTTGGTGACGCGGTCGTTGCCTATGGTGCTTTCATCCAAACTGTCGTTGACTTCCTCGTTATCGCCTTCGTCATCTTCATGATCGTGAAAAGCGCGAACAAGATGCAAAAAGAAGAACCTGCTCCCGCACCTGCAGAGCCAACCACCAAAGAGTGCCCGCACTGCTTCACCGAGATTTCCATCAAAGCGACCCGCTGCCCAAACTGTACATCGGAACTGTAGTAACCCTCCTGTAGGGGCGGGTCTGAGACCCGCCCCTACTTTTTTAACTTATGCTCGATTCTCTGAACCCCCAACAAAAAGAAGCCGTGATCGCCGGCACAGGCCCCATCCTCGTTCTTGCAGGACCCGGCTCCGGCAAAACCCGCGTTCTGACTCAACGCATCGCCCACCTGATAGGACAGCAGGGTGTACGCGCCTACCAGATTCTTGCTGTCACATTCACTAACAAGGCCGCCCGGGAGATGAAGGAACGCGTTGAGAACCTGATCGGACCACAGTTCGTCCAGGGTCTGATGCTCGGCACCTTCCATTCTGTTTGTGCCCGCATCCTGCGCCGTGAAGTGGACTATCTCCCTTACGACACAAATTTCATCATCTTCGACAGCGACGACCAGCAGAACGTCGTCAAGACCGCCTTACGTGAGATGAATATTGACGAGAAACGCTATCGCCCGCGCTCCGTGCATGGCTCTATCTCCAATGCCAAGAACGAACTCATTCGCCCCGATCAATATCCCACCACGACCTACCGCGACGAAGTTGTCAAACGCGTCTATGCCCGCTATCAGGAACTGCTCATCGAAAATAACGCCCTCGATTTTGACGATCTGCTTATGGTCACGGCACGCCTATTAGAGGAAGAGCCTTCCATTAGAGAGAAGTACGCCGAGCGCTTCCACCATATTCTCGTGGATGAGTTCCAGGACACGAATATGGCGCAGTACACTCTCCTGAGACATTTATCTTCTTACCACCGCAATATTTTTGTCGTCGGTGATAGCGATCAATCCATCTATCGTTGGCGCGGCGCGGATTATCGCAACATCCGCCGTTTTGAGCAGGATAACCCCAACACACAGACCATCCTCCTCGAGCAAAATTACCGCTCAAAGCAAAATATCCTCGATGCCGCGATGGCAGTCATCCAGAAAAACCAGAATCGTACGCATAAGCAGCTCTTCACTGAGCGCGGCGAGGGGAATAAGCTCTCGTACTTCGAAGCCGCAGATGATTATGCCGAGTCTTCCTTTATAGTGGATACCATCGCGCAGGTTACCAGCAACGGCATCGAGCCACGCGACTGCGCCGTAATGTACCGTACGAACGCACAATCCCGCCTCATCGAGGAAGCTTTCCTGCGTGCAAATATGCCCTATCGTCTTGTTGGAGCCCAGCGATTTTATGGCAGGCGCGAAGTAAAAGATGTGATCGCCTATTTACGTCTGATCCACAACCCCAACGACCAGGTATCGCTCGCTCGCATCATTTCCACGCCCCCACGCGGGATCGGCAAGAAAACGCTCGGGACTCTCTACGATGTGGCTCGGGCAGCGAGCACGCCTCCCGGAGTCGCGTTGCTCGATCTTTCGCGCGGATCCAATTCGCCTTACTGGGAATCCTTCACTGCGCGCGCCGCGGCTCCCCTGTCCAATTTTGGTAGTCTTCTTGCCGATTGGCGCGCCTCGTCCCAAATCCTGACCATCAGTGAGCTTTTCGACAAGGTCGTTGCTGATATTGGCTATATGGAATATCTCGACGACGGCACCGAAGAAGGCACCGACCGGCAGGACAACGTGCGCGAGTTGCGCCGCCTTGCCGAGGAATACGACCAGCGCACGCTGACCGAGTTTCTGGAGAATGTGGCGCTCATTTCGGATCAGGATACACTCGCCGAGGGCAAGAATGCCCCCACCCTGCTGACGCTGCACGCCGCAAAAGGGCTGGAGTTTGGCGTAGTTTTCATCGTCGGCTTGGACGATGGCTTACTGCCCCACAACCGCTCCTTTGATGATCCCGAAGAGATGGCAGAGGAACGACGTCTTTTCTACGTCGGTATCACGCGCGCGAAAGATCATCTTTATCTGGTGCGCTCTGTTCAGCGCGGCGGACGTGGCTACGCCGAGGCGACTTACCCCTCCCGTTTTTTGGATGACATCCCTGAAGATTTGCTATTGGGAAGAGCGCGAGCTGGCGGACGCCCCTCGCGTGGATCGCGCCGTTCGCAGGCGCGCTGGTCTACATTTGGCTCAGCGAGCCGCGCGGATGAAGGGTCTGCTTCCGTTATCTCGACAAAACACAAAATGGGAGAGCGAGTCCGCCACGCCCAA
Source organism: uncultured Anaerolineaceae bacterium (assembly GCA_964487745.1). Classification (GTDB taxonomy): domain Bacteria; phylum Chloroflexota; class Anaerolineae; order Anaerolineales; family Villigracilaceae; genus Desulfolinea. The sequence continues at coordinate 4,939 of CAZASG010000075.1, forward strand.
TTTGGCGAAGGCATCGTCCTGAACTCCAAGATCGAAGACGGCGACGAAACCGTGACCATCGTCTTCGAGAGCGCGGGGATCAAAAAACTGGTCGCCAGCTTGGCGAATCTGGAAATCTTGAAGTGATCCCCCTTTTCTTCCCCCCAAAGGTGAAGCATTTGAGGGGATGTCCTGAATGGAGTGAAGGACAGGGGGGCTTATGAAACGCACCTTCCTCAAAACCCTTTACTACATCTTTATCCGCATCTTTCGCATCGTCAAGCCGATCTCCATCGGCGTGCGGATCATGCTCATCGACGGCGACAAGATATTGCTCGTCAAACACTCCTATCAGGATGAATGGTATTTCCCCGGCGGCGGGGCAAAACGTCGTGAAACCCTTGACCAGGCTGCTCGCCGCGAAGCGATGGAGGAAGCCGGTGCCACACTCGGTGATCTGGAACTTTTCGGTGTCTACACCAATTTCATCGAAAGGCGCACAGACCATATCACCGTCTTCATTTGTAAAGACTTCACATTTGGCGAAACAAAAGATTGGGAGATCGAAAGCATCGAACTCTTCCCGCTGGATGCGCTGCCTGAAAAGGTCGCTCCCGGTATTGGGAGAAGAATCGAAGATTATCTAAATGGAGTACATCCAAAGGATGGGTTTGGAGAGTGGTAGAGAAATTATTCGAATGATATACTTTTGGGGAAAAATAAATAAAGTGGGACTTTCCAGTTAGGGAGAAAGAAATGCAAGAAAAATATTTATTGCCTATTAGCGACGGATTACCAATTAGAGATTTTGGTCTCTGGACAGTTCAAAAAGTCGAATATCTCAAGAATTATATTACCCAATTCGAAACTGCCATGAAAGGAAAGCCTTGGCGTCAACGAAGCTATATTGATTTGTTTGCTGGGACAGGGAAATTCAAAGTTGAAGGTAGCGGAGATGTGCATCTCGGCTCACCTCTTCTTGCTCTTACGACAGAACATCCATTTACCCACTACTATTTTGTAGAATATTCAGAAGAGAATCTAGGTATTCTCAAACAACGTAGTCAGTCATTGCCATTTCAAAAAAAGTTTTATATAGGGGATGCAAACACGAAAGTCGCACAAATTGTCAAAGAGCTTAGGAAAATTGACAACAAATACATTCCTGGCAAGTGGCGTTCTTTAAATCTTGCATTTCTTGACCCTGACGGATTAGAACTAGAGTGGAAAACCGTACAACAATTAGCACAAGTGGGGAAAATGGACATGGTCATTCACTACTCACAAAGCGGTCTTACGAGAAATTTTGAACTATGCTATAAAGTCGATGACGAGACTGTTATTGATAGATTTTTTGGGGACAGAGAATGGAGAAGAATTTATCAAGAATGGCGCGATAAAGCATCTAAAAAGGGCTTACATCGTGAGTTGATGGATTATTATCAGGAAAAATTAAAAGCATTAGGATATGTTGATGTTGATTCCCCTGAGCCTCTCATGAAAACATCTCAAACTAATGCTCCACTATACAGATTAATCTTTGCAAGCAAACATAAATTAGGTCATAAGTTCTGGCAGCAAGGCACTCAGACTGACATAAATGGTCAAAGTAGGTTATTTTAATTGTAGACAAAACAGAACAAAAGAGCTAGTATTTTAATGGCTTTATTTTCAAAGGAGATACTATGGCAACCCGCTCAAGCATTGAGTGGACAGAGTCCACTTGGAATCCCCTCACGGGATGTACCAAAATCAGCCCCGGCTGCAAAAATTGCTATGCTGAACGCATGTCAAAACGGCTAAAAGCAATGGGGCAGGAAAAATACATTAACGGTTTTAAATTAACTCAACACCCCTCTGTTCTCGCAGACCCACTATCATGGAAAAAACCGCAAGTCATCTTTGTTAACTCTATGAGCGATCTTTTCCACAAAGATGTTCCTTTAAGCTTTATCAAAGAAGTTTTTAATGTAATGAAAGAAGCTCATTGGCATCAATTTCAGGTACTCACAAAACGTGCTGAACGACTGGAAGAATTAAGCTCCGAGCTCGAATGGACAGAAAATATCTGGATGGGCGTCAGCGTGGAAAACAGCGATTACAAATTCAGAATTGATCACTTGCGAAAAACTGGCGCAAAAACAAAATTCCTTTCACTGGAACCTTTGTTAGGTGAAATTCCCAAGATGAATTTATCGGGAATAGATTGGGTCATCGTAGGTGGCGAATCGGGTCCAAGATCAAGACCCATAAAAGAGGAATGGGTACTTGATATTCGAGATCAATGCTTATCGTCCAATGTCCCCTTTTTCTTCAAACAATGGGGGGGCGTGCAAAAGAAAAAAACTGGCCGCCTATTGCAAGGGGAACTGTGGAGCCAAATGCCACAAAGTATTCAATTTGCTGGCACATAAAATCACAAAAGCTACGAAATTTCGTAGCTTTTTCTTTTCCTCATTGAATATTCATCCCTTTCATGTAAGATGAATACAAGTTACGTAATTTTATCAGTACGGCACCACATGTAGATAGGAGGATGCAATGCCCAAGCTCAAGACCTACCGTCTCTTTATTAGCCATTCCTGGGATTACCACGAGTGCTACGAACGACTGGTCAATATCCTCGATTCTGCGCCCAACTTCAAGTGGGCAAATCATTCTGTTCCTAAAGACAAACCCATCCTCGAACCCAATGAAGATGCCAGCAAGCGAGAACTCATGCAGGAACTCTCCGAGCAAATTCAGGGTGCGCATTGTGTTCTCGTCCTCGCCGGGATGTACGCCACACACAGCTACTGGATCGAAAAAGAGATCGTGGCCTTTGTCAAAACCGGCAAACCGATCATCGGCATCGTGCCCTGGGGGCAGGAGCAAATTCCTCGTGTGGTGAGTGACGCCGCCACCGAGATGGTTGGGTGGAATACCGAGTCGATCATCGACGCAATCCGCAAACACGCGCTGTAAAATGCAAGGATTGCAGGAAAGTGTGTAGGGGCGAAGGATGCTTCGCCCCTACTTCTTTATCTCTAACTAAATGGTATACTTCCCCCGCTATAAAATCTGAACTATAAAAACGCTCTCGCCGCCGTCCGCGGCGGCGGGGACGGCGCCTAGAGCCTTTTTGAACATGAGCAAGAATATTCGAAACTTTTCCATCATCGCCCATATCGACCACGGCAAGTCCACCCTCGCCGACCGCCTGCTGCAACTTACCAACACCATCGCAGACCGCGACATGACCGCGCAGGTGCTCGACGACATGGACCTCGAGCGCGAAAAGGGCGTCACTATCAAAGCCTCGGCCGTTTACATGGACTATGTCGCCGAGGACGGATTGACCTATGACCTCAACCTGATCGATACTCCTGGTCATGTGGATTTTGGCTACGAGGTCAGCCGCGCGATGAATGCCTGCGAAGGTGCCATCCTCGTTGTGGATGCGACCCAGGGCATCGAAGCCCAAACCCTCGCCAACCTCTACGCCGCCCTCGAAGCGGACCTTGAAATTATTCCCGTTATCAACAAGATCGACCTCCCTTCAGCGGACCCCGATAGAGTCGCGAACGATGTCGTCAGCCTGCTCGGTGGGAATCCCGATGATATTTTGCGCATTTCGGCGAAGAATAACATCAACATCCCGGCTGTATTGGAACGTGTTGTTGAACGCGTCCCACCTCCCAGTGGCGATCCGAAAGCCCCCCTGCGCGCCCTGATCTTTGATACCCACTACGACTCCTACAAAGGCGTCATCGCCTACGTCCGCGTCGTGGACGGGGAGATCAGCGCCAACGACACCTTTAAGCTGATGTCCACGAATGCGACGTTGAAACCCGTCGAGGTCGGCATTTTCGCCCCCGTAATGAAGACAGCAAAAAAGATCGGCACAGGCAAAGTCGGCTATATCGCCACGGGACTCAAAACGGTACAGGACTGTCGCGTCGGGGATACCGTTACGCAAGCACGGGGTCACGCGAGCGATCCGCTACCGGGCTACCAGACCCCCAAGCCGATGGTATTCGCTGGTATCTATCCCGTTGTGGCGGAAGAATATTCCGAACTCCGCGATGGGCTCGAAAAGCTGCAACTGAACGATGCCTCTTTGATCTACGAACCGGAAACCTCCCAGGCGCTGGGGTTTGGCTTCCGTGCCGGTTTTCTCGGTCTCTTCCACATGGAGATCATTCAGGAGCGTATCGAACGCGAATATGACCTGAATGTGCTTTTCACCGCCCCTTCAGTGGAATACGAAGTACTAATGAAGAGCGGCGAAACGGTACTCGTAGATTCACCCGCCGAGCTCCCCGAAGAAGGGGATATCGAAGAGATCCGTGAGCCGTGGATGAATATCGAGATTTTCACGCCGACCGATTATTACGGGCCGATTATGGAATTGGTCACCAAGCGGCGCGGCTCCTTCCTCGAGCAGCAGTATCCCGCGCCCAGCCGCGTACAGTTGAATTACGAGATCCCGCTCTCGGAGTTGATCGTCGATTTCTTCGATGACTTGAAATCCCGCACGCGCGGCTATGCCTCCCTCGATTACCATCTCGCCGAATATCGCAAAGACGACCTGGTGAAACTCGAGATCCTCGTTAACGGCGAACCCGTCGATGCGCTGGCAGCCATCGTTCATCGCGATGCAGCCTATCATAAGGGACAAAAACTCATCACCAAGCTGCGCAAGACTATCCCGCGCCAAATGTTTGATGTTGCGATCCAGGCTGCCGCGGCGGGACGTGTTATCAGCCGCGCCAACGTCAAAGCCCTGCGCAAGGACGTGCTCGCAAAATGTTATGGTGGTGATGTGTCGCGTAAAAAGAAATTGCTCGAGAAACAGAAAAAGGGTAAGAAACGCATGAAGATGGTCGGCAACGTGGAGATCCCGCAGGCGGCGTTCATGGCTGTCCTGAAACTCGACGACGATTAGAGCTTCACCACAGAGAGCATAAAGATCACGGAGAAAAGCTTAAAAAACTCTGTGCTCTCCGTGTACTCTGTGGTTAATTTTTTTTAAGATGAAAACCTTCCTTCAAAACGCCAAACGCTGGCTCCCCGGCGCAATTATCAGCATCGGCCTCATCATCCTCGTTCTGCGAGCTGTGAATTTGGATGAGATCGCCGAAGCCTTCAAAACTGCAAATCTCACCTATATCGCACTTGCCGGGATCATCAGCGCCCTGTGGCTGTTGGTACGCGGCATCGTCTGGCGGACCTTGCTCCAAAATCGTCCAACCTATCGCGATACGCTCATCTCCATCGGCGAAGGCTACCTGATGAATAACGTCCTGCCCTTCCGTTTGGGCGAACTCGGACGTGCCTTCCTCCTCGCCGAAAAGACCGATCTCAAATTTACCGAAATCCTGCCTACCATTGTGGTTGAGCGCATTTTCGACCTGATCGTTTCAGCCGCCATCCTGATTACGGCTCTTTCCTACGTCGCCGACGCCAAATGGATGCAGCAAAGCGCTCTCGCCAGCGGCGGTATCATCCTCTTGGCGATTGTCGTGCTCTATTTCATCGCCAGAAATCAGGCATGGGCATTGGGCATTTTCAACAAACTCTCTGAGCGCATCCCCAAATTGCAGGAAATCGGCGGTGAGTTGGTCGAATCACTCTTAGCGGGGCTCTCCGTCTTCACCGATGGCTGGCTCTTCTTACGCTTCATCTTTTGGCATCTCTTCAATTGGGGCATAGCTATCCTGCAATATATCCTCATTGTTTACGCCTTTGTCCCCAACGCTACACCCGTCTGGGGTCTCTTTACCCTCGGCTTGGCAGCCTTTGGAAATGCCATCCCCTCCCTGCCCGGCGCGATCGGCACCCTCGAGACAGCCGTCATCAC
>CAZASG010000076.1:0-10028 GCA_964487745.1 uncultured Anaerolineaceae bacterium
GACCGAGCAGAACGCTGGCGCCGATATTCAGGTAGGAGAGCAGGCTTTGCCCGTTTCGCATCAGGTTGAGACTATCTGCGCTAAAGGTGGAAAAAGTCGTGAATGCGCCCAGGAAACCCAAAAAGATCAACGAGCTTGTTTCGGGGGTGAAGATGTTGCGAGATTCTGCAAGTTGAGCAAGTGCGCCGATCAGCAGACAACCAACGAGATTGACCACCAATGTCCCGATGGGAAACTGAGAAACCTTCGACCAACTTTGAATGAAATCGCTCAGTGCATAGCGCATGATCGCGCCTATAAATCCCCCGATACCAATTAAAAGAAAAGTGCCCATAGGCTCTTGCTCCATGATGAATTGTTGTGGAGTTTTCGCCCAAGGGCAATGCTCTGAACTCCAGTGCTGACAATGCGGATTATTGTACAAGCGTTAGCGGATGGAGACAAGGTCTTATTTGTTGAGTTCTCTTTTGTAAAAGCTCATTTGCCAAAGCAGGAAAGTAATCCCGGCAATGGCTGCGCCCAAGAAAAGATAGATATTATTTGCTTCCAGGTTTTTCCAGATAGCGAGTATGCTGTAGAAAACTGCGGCGCCGAAAGTGACTCCTCCCAGCATGGCGACCTGTAGGGCAAGATAATAAGCAACGCTGGTATTATGGTGCTTTGGCGGGAGTGTTTGGGTGCGCCAGCGAAAAGCTGATGAAAGGGATGAGTTCTGCGTGATCAGAAAATCCTTGATCTGATCCATTGCTTTTGCAGATTCAAACCAAGAGAGACGCAAGGAGACCAGTTGTCGTAATGTCAGGAAGCCAAAGAAGGTCAGGAAAAGAAAAACGACTGCAAATGCCGGGAAGAGAAAATCAGTATCTGGTGAGTTTGTACCAAAAAAGGCACCAAAAAGACTGCCCACACTGACCAGATAGAAGGTTGTTACACGAGCACGATCTTCCTGTGCCTGAAAAGCTGTCTGGGCAATATATTCGTATTCTGCTGCAAGAATTTCTTCGACTTCGAAGCGATAGGGGATTTTATCTTCACTCATACCGTTTATTTTTTCTTGATGGGGATGCGGATGATCGTGCGCTCTTTTTCTGGCTTGGTATGGCGCGGGTCACTAATATAAATTTCATGATACACGCCATGAGTTTTGTATCCGTTTTCGTTGGCAAAATCTTTCAGGCGCTCCAGCGTTAAGGATGCCAACGCCGTTGAGCCAACGTGCATGATCTGTACGGCTAAGCCCTCATCATAAGCTTCGAGGCGTACAAGATCTAATGTTGGTATCTTGCCTTGTTTTTTGCGCAAACTTTCTACTGCGTTCGAGACCATCACATCATTGATGTGATCGGGCAGCATGGTCATCAAAGTCCATTTCCAGGCAGGGCGTTTTCGTAAAGATGTTTTTGCTTTTGTGTGCCACAAACCTTCCATGGGCATGGTGTAGTAATCAACGGGGTTTTTTCTGTCCAGCTTGGACATAAACTTCAATGTGAAAGAAACGCCGTTTAGGGTGTTGAGTGCTTCCTGGAAATTTTCTGAGTCCGTAAAGTCTTTGCCTTCTTCGATCTGACCGTCGATCATCAGGAATTTAAATTCAGGCACATCCACGATCTCTACAACGCGAGCAGACGGCGCATATAGCCCCTGTATCTCTGTGGTCAAACTCAGCTTGGTCATGGAACACTCCCGGTGAATATCTGGACGTCTCTCTTATTATAATACCCCTTTGGCGCTAGTTCGCATAAAAAGTATGGAAAATTAAAGAAAAAAGGATGGTTTTGAGATAAAGATCCCTAAAACATCCTTTTATTAAATGGATTCTATTGATCAGACACCTGTCACTTTGATGCCCGCTGATCTGACCTTATTTTCTTTGTTGATGTGGATCAGCAAGCTGGTCAAACCTTCTACTACAACAGAATTTTCGATCACACCTGCATCCCAGCCTTTCATGCCAGCTGCCTCAACGAGTTTCAAGACTTCAAGGCGAGCTGCCTTTCCTTTTCCAGTGACGAGCACATCGCAGTTGATAGGATCTTCGCTGAGCAGATGCTCGTGGGAGATGTTCTGGAAAGCGGCGACTACATTCACGTTCTCGCCCAGGATACCCTGAGCCTCCTGGGCTGCGCTGCCCGCTTCGGGCATCTGTACCTTGGTCACCTTCGGCGGGACAAGTGGAACGGTCACATCCACGAGAATTTTTCCCTGTGCTGCATCCCGGATCATTTCGAGCGTGGACGCGTGCGCGCTATAAGGCACGGTTAGTACAAGAATATCGGCTTTTTGAGCGGCATCAGGGTTGAGCATCCCCTCAACGATATCGTTACCAAGCATCTCATTCAGATCATTGGCGGCAGACCCCGCTTTTTCAATTGTGCGCGACCCGATGATGACGCGGTATCCTGCCTTTGCCCAGCGATAGGCTAAACCTTTGCCTTCCTTGCCGGTGCCGCCAAGTACAGCGATGGTGAGAAGAAGCGAATCGGACATCATTCCCTAAAACATATCCTGATAACGCTTCCATGCTTTTGCTGAAGCCTCGCGTGCTTTTGCTGCGATCTCAGCCTCGTCGAGCGTGAGTAGTTCACGATCTTTCATCAAAACCTTCCCGCCAACAATTGTGGTCGTGATCATACTCTCATGGAAACCAAAGAGAATATGCCAGGGGAGATTCCCCGCAGTCATGTCGGTGAAGGGGTGATAATCGACAAAGATCAAGTCGGCAAAAGCACCTACGCTTAATTCACCAAGTGCGGCATCGGGGAAGAAGACGCTCGCCAGTTTGGCATTGTTTTCAACAGCCAACTTGGTCACATCATAGCCGCCCATTCGGCGCGGATCGCCGTGTGCAGATTTATGTAGCAGATAGGCTTCTTTCCATTCCATCCACATCGCGTTCGAAAAACCGTCATTGCCGAGGGCTACATTTACGCCCGCCCGCAGCATCGATTCGACCGGAGCCACGCCCACGGCATTATTCATATTCGAGCGCGGCTGATGTGTGACCCATGTACCTGTATTTGCCAATATCTGGATCTCGCGCGCATCCACATGCACGGCGTGAGCAGTGATACTTTTCTCGCCAAGAATGCCGTGTTTTTCGAGTCTATCCATCACGCGTAAACCGGATTTTGCAAGGCTGTCGTCCTGATCGGCAAGACCTTCAGCAGCATGGATATGGAAACCGCTTCCGCTGGGAAGGGCAACCGCGCATTTATCGAGTGTGGATTCGGAGAGAGTCAAGCTGGCGTGTAAGCCAAAGCTCGCGCCGAGACGCGACTCAGGTTGGGCTTGCAACCGCTTAATAAAGCGGACATTCTCGTCAATGCCTGCCTGCATCTTGGCGTCCCCATCCCGGTCGGTTACCTCGTAACAAAGCGAAGCGCGTAACCCCGAATCGTTGACCGCGTCCGCGATCACATCGAGGGAGCCGTCGATAAAATTCGGTGATGCATGATGGTCAATGAGTGTCGTGGTGCCGTGTTTGATCGCATCCGCAAGGCAGACGAGAGCAGAGTAGCGCACATCGTCTTCAAGGAGGGCTTTGTCGAGGTTCCACCAGAGTCTGTCGAGGATTTGCGGAAAATCTTTGGGAGCTTCTCCGGGGATCGCCATGCCACGCGCAAAGGCCCCATAGAAATGGGTGTGCCCGCAGATGTTGCCGGGCATGACATACTGACCACCTGCATCTACGCGTTCAACGTTTGGGTAACGCTGAACAAGTTCAGGTTCAGGGGCGATCTCGAGAATTTTATCCCCTTCAATGTAGATCGCGTATCCAGTCAGGATTTGATTTTCAGATCCCCAAGTAATCAATTTTGCATTTGTAATTATCATAAGATTCTCCGATAAAAAGTCCCTGCTTTGAGCAGGGATGTTGAATGGCGAGAAAAATTAGGCAAGTCCGTAGGTTTGAGGGTCAGGTAGGGCGGCACCGCTGGCTGCGATCTCGAGCAGAACAAGGAAAACCGCCTCGCGGATCTCGATATTACCTGCGTTCATGGCATGATAAAGGGCGTTGATCACGCCTTCGCTGGGGACGTTACGTAAATAAGGTAGAACAGCGAGACGTTCTTCAAGATCGTCACTTTTGAGGGCGAGTAAGAGAACATCGGTGGCAGGTGCTCCGGGCGAGATACCCATGCCCTGTTTGCCGGCAAAGGCGATCAGCCAGGGAGTTTCTGAAGGCGGTGATAATTTGCGAGGGATGCGGGCACTGGGAGCCGCGGCTTCCTGCAAGATGCTAGACGCAATATCGCGCACTGCCCATTCTTTGTCTTCAACCTGTACTTTTGACAGCAATTCTGTTGCCCAGGGAGCGCTGATCCTTGCCAAGCCGTAAACGACCGAACGCCGGACGAGGATATCGTCCATCTCCAGGCCTTCACGCAGCATTTCCCAGCCCTCGCCGGGATGGTTGGCAAGCGCTTCTGCAGCTGCGCGGCGCAGATTTTCGTCACCGTGTAGGAGTGCACCTGCGATGGCTTCAAGTGCGGGGTCAGTACCGATAGCACTCAGAGCAAGACAGGCTGCGGTTAGTGTGTAAGAGTTGCTAACAGACTGAAAGAGATTGGCAAGCGGAGTTACAGCTTTTCTGTCTTGCATGAGCCCACTTCCCAGGGCTGCCAATTGCATTACATATGCAGATTGTGTTTGCATAAGCTGTCTAAAAAGTGCCGCAACGCTGGGGTCACCGCTGCGCGCAATGGATGTGACGATCTGTCCGCGCAAGCCGAGTGGCAAGGCATCGTCTTGTAATATAGTGGCAAGGGCTGTGAGCACCTTCCCGCGCCAGGTAAATTTACGAGGGGCATCTCGTAGCCAGTTGCCCATAGAAAGCAGATTACGTTCAAGAATGGGGTCCGGCATCCCCATGAGCGCTTCGACGAGTTTGGTTGCATCGCCTTTGGCAGCGAGATATTGCATAGCCAGGTTTTTTCCACTCCAGAGGGGTTGCCCGGTCAGGCGTTCGTCAACACTGTAGCTGCTAAGAGCCAGCCCTGCAAGGTAGCCGCTAAATACAGGATGCATAAAGCGCATGTGGACATCGCGATGGGTGGAAAGGAGTCCGCTTTGTGCCATTTTCGCAAGCAAGCCCAATGTGGGGGCGGCAACTTTCTCTTTTTTCTTCTCGCCGGAATCTTCACTTTCACCTTCTTCAACAGGCATTTCTTCGGGAGGCTCAAAGGATTTGATCCAGTTGCGGGCTTTGCGGGAGTCAAAGATCGGTGTCATGGTCAGGTTGACTTGCATGGCGAGCATTTCGAGGGCTGCGATCGGCATCCCGCTTGGTGAGAGGCGAAGCAGATGTGTTTCGATGGCATCCATTGCGCTGTCACCCCGCCCGTCACCAGCGTAGGCACCCCAGGTTTTCAGGGTCAACTCAAGAGGCGTAAGAGATGCGGAGCCAACGCTGATCCATTCGTTGAGCAGGAGAGCGTCCACTTGCTCGGGACCTGCCTGTATCCAGGTTTCGAGCGCTACGATAGTTTCCCAGAGGTAACCCCATTTCTTGAGAAAATCCTGCTTTTTAGGCGCGCTCCATGTTTTTAGCGTGAGTGTTTCAAAACCTAATTTTATGAGAACATCCCGGTATTCTGGTGCCCCGGCAACGATGATGCGGATATTGGGGTATGCCTCCAGCACTTCAGATAGATAGGCGACGATTTCCTGAGTTTTTTCCTGAGGCGTTTCGTCTAAACCATCCAGCATCAACAACGCACGTCCGCTATTGAAACTGTGGCGAACAAAGGCCGGTAGGCGAGGGGCATTGAAGAGCGAAGCATCTTTTGTGACAAAGGAGATCAATGGCTCGAGAATATTATCTTTCCCTTTGTGCGGCAGATCTAGATCAGCAATGTGCAGGAAAAAGGGTACGGCATCACTGAGCATGCCTAGCTGTGGATCCCGCTTGGCAACCAGGCTGGCGATATGTGCCAGCGTAACCGTTTTCCCGACTCCAGGATGGCCGATAATGGCAAGGTGTGCATTGCCGGAAAGGGCTTCGGGGATGGTTAGAGTATCGGTTTGATAGAAAGATGCGAGTTCGGGGTCTTGAGGGATATAAGGAACGGTAAAACTGGTTTGGTCCTGGTTGGCAGGTGGTTCGCCGGGTTCAACTTGCGGTGGCGGGGCGATCAAACTGGGCGGGAGAATGATCTCGTCTAACGAGAAAAGAGGCGCTGCCAAATGCATTCCTTGAGCATATTTCAGCACAGTTTGGCGATGGTTCTCCTCGATATTGCTTGTTCCGCGCATAGCTTTTTCTTCGCGGCGATTTTGCCAGCCTTCTCGGATTTGCTTTAGCAGGGGGCGTGCCCATCCCAGCAGCAACCAAAAAGCCGACGCGGCGATAAAGCCGACCCAGAAAGATAGAGAATCAATGCCTTGGTTGCGTGGGAACATGATCGCCTTTTAGTTAACGTAGATTATTCTTCTGCAAGATGGGCAGTAGGTAAGCGTGGAGCGCGCTTGTTGCTGTTGGGCTTGGGTGAGCATACCGCCGCAAGCTGAACAGCTTCCGTCAAGAATGGCTGCGATGGCAACGCCGTTTTTTTGCTTACGGAGTTGGTCGTATTTTGCACGCATCTCTTCAGGAACGGCGGGTTGAGCTGCACTGCGTTCTGTGTGCAGGCGCTCTTTCTCCTGGCGCAAGGTCTTTTGCTCACCACCAAGTTCGCTGTTTTGCTGTACAAGCTTTGTGTTGATCTCGTCCAATGTGCTTTTTGCAGCCTCGAAAGTTTCGCTCTCCTCTTCATGAGCCAGCATGGCTTCGAGTTGCTCATCTTGCAAGGTACTGAGATAGCGTTTGAGCGATTCGGATTTATTTTGTAGATCTTGAATTTCTTTCGGATTTTTTACCGTTCCCCCGTAGAGCGTAGCTTCTGTTTGCTCGATTTTGACATGCTGTTGCTTGACAGTGTTTTCAGCCTGACGCAACGCTTTCTCCGTTGCTTGGTGCTTACTCTCGCAATCTGCGAGATAAGCCTTTGCGCGTTTGAGTTCGGTGTTGTCGTCAAGGATACGCTGGATTTCATCGAGGCGCTTTTGTACCTTGTCGATTTGACTGTCTACTTGCTGCAAACGGTAAAGGTGAAAAGTTGCGCTCATGACTGAATTATAAACGAAAGTTTGTTTTAGGGATTGCTCAAATTAAAGTAATTGTAAACCGCCTGTGTCAACTCGACAAAAAGCGGATTGACCTCGCCCCAGATGCCCTGCACGGGGTGATAAGTATAGATGGCGATGACGAAATTCCCGCCTGGAGTGTAGACGATGCCCACATCGCTGATATCGTGGACGACGCCAAAGCGGTCGGGGATGAAGCCGTGCTTGTGAGCGATCTTCGTCCCATCAGGGAGACCGGCCTGAAGCAGCGAGCCGAATTTATCCTGCTCCATGTAATCGATCATAAGCTGGCAATCTGCCTGGTCAATCTGGGTGGGGAAAGCCGCAATCAGCGCGCCACCACCTGTTTCTGCACATTGATAAATGTCGGTGAGCAGGATACCCATCTCCGAAACAGTGGTCTGGTTGTAGTCATCCGGATTGGTGAAGACATCTGTGCGTTGATTGGACGGGGTCGTATAGCGCGCCAGTAATGGACACGGGTTTGCCGGACTACAGAAGAATCCAGCCATGAAGGTGTTCTCCAGCCCGATGGCTTGCATATCTTCTGTTACATAAAGCGGACCGCGGAAAGCATCGATCTGTGACATGAGAATATCAGCGGCAGCATTATCTGATTGCTGGAAGACATCTTCCATGTAGCCGGTGGTTTTTTCATCAGGAGTGCCCCGTCGCAGAATATTCGAGATCATGATCGGGATCTTGATCGTGCTGGATGCGGTAAAGGCAATATCAGGCTCGAGAATTAGTTCTTCTCCGTTATCCAGTGCAAAGTGGAGTTCCTGCGCATTTTGAAGATCAGCGAGATAGAAGCCGATCACGCCGTCAAAGCCGTTCAGTTCAATGATCTGCTTGAGCAGTATCTCCAAATTTTCAAGGGTAGGGCGCGCAGGCGCAGTCTGCTGATAGGTTAATGTGACCACGCGATTTGCCGGGGAACGCAGGGCGTCTTCGATGAGCGTTAGGGCGCGATTTAAATCCAGTTCCTGACCGGGCTCACCAACCTCGAAAATGACGCTGCCCGGGATGGGCTGCGCGGCAGACGCTGGTTTGTCGTAGCGAGCAGCGATCTCGGTTTCGAGATAGGCAAGAAGCTGCTCATCGACGAGAGTCGCTCGAAGGGGAATAGCAGATGCGGGGCGCGGGCGATTCCAGAGGCTGTCCCAAAATCCGCCCCAGAAGGACGAAGTTGTCCGTGCCAGGTCTGCTGCGGCGAGCATGCTTTCAATATCCACGCTGAAACCGATTACCGATGGTTCGACATGAATGATCTCGCCAGCATATTGCACTTCGACGGGTTGCGAGTAAACTTGTAGTACACGTTCTGATGCAAGCTGTGCGTCCACACCACCGACAGCAACGCCGGCAATGGTCATGCCAGATGGATAGTTGTTTCGCTCACGGCTGTAGCCGACCAGTTCGAACATGGTTAGCACAACGGCTGCGACGATCAAGAGGAGAGAGATAAATCGGAAAATAAGAAAGGATGTGTTACGGGTTCTCACAGAGCCTCCGAGAGAGTTTTTGCTTCTCTTTTTTAGCTTGAATTAGTGACTTAAGTCACCCGCAGAGTATAACACGCTCCGCTTTGACAATTGCTAGAATAAAAAAACAGAAAAATCCCATATTTATGCCAAAGGAGAAAAGATGCTTCGTACTTTTCTGATCTATTTATCTCAAGCGGGTTGGGCACAACGCATGGTGACGGGCTGGTCTTTCGCCTGGAAAGTTGCCTCCCGTTTTATCGCTGGGGAAAGCACCAAAGAAGCATTGGAAGTCGTTCGTAAATTGAACGCGCAGGGGATCAATGCCACGCTTGATCATTTGGGGGAGCATACATCCACTGCTGAAGAAGCTGCTGAATCGACCAATGAAATTTTGGATATTCTGGATGCTATCGAAGAATCGGGTGTGCGTTCCGGGGTATCCATAAAACTAACGCAGATCGGGATGGGGCTTGATTCGACCATTTGCCGTCAGAATTTGCGCCGTATTTTGGAGCGTGCCAAAGAATATAAAAACTTCGTTCGTATCGACATCGAAGATACGCCCTACACCGATATGACCATCGCTGCGTATTATGGGATGCTTGAAGCCGCCATCACGCCCAAAACAGTCGGGATGGCGGTGCAGTCCTATCTATACCGTGCCGAAGAAGACACAAAAAAAATGCTCGAAGAGGGTACGACTTTCCGGCTTATCAAGGGTGCATATAAAGAGCCGCCAGAGTTGGCTTACCCGAAAAAAGCGGATGTGGATGCCAATTTTGACTTGCTTACAAAGATCCTGATGGACGCTGCCCTCGCGCAAAAATCAAAGATCAGCAAGGATCAACGCACACCGCCTATTCCTGCTATTGCCACTCAAGATGAAAAGCGTATCGAATTTGCGAAGCAATATGCTCAAAAGATTGATCTCGACAAACAAGCCTTTGAATTCCAGATGCTGCATGGTATCCGCCGCGATCTACAAGATCAACTTGCTGCCGAAGGCTATCTCGTTCGCGTTTACGTTCCCTTTGGCACTCAGTGGTATCCTTACTTCATGCGTCGCCTCGCCGAACGCCCCGCGAATTTGTGGTTCTTCATCTCGAACTTCTTTAAAAAATAACTCATCTCTGTCCCCCCAAATTCGAAGAATTTGGGGGGATGCCCTTTAGGGCAGGGGGGCGAAAATCTGTTATCCTTGCGATGTACTCCGCAAGGATTTTTTTATGCAAAGACCTCTAGCCCTCATCACCGGCAGCGCCCACCGTCTTGGACGCATCTTCGCAAAAACCCTCGCTCAACAGGGATACGCCATCCTGCTTCATTACAACCACTCACGGGATGCAGCGGAGGCGACCGCAGAGGAGTTGCGCGCGCTGGATGTGCCGGTCTTCTTGACTCAGGCTGATCTCACCG
>CAZASG010000077.1:0-9975 GCA_964487745.1 uncultured Anaerolineaceae bacterium
GACGGGGCTTTCCATCGCTTTCGATCTGCCGACCCTGATGGGCTACGACAGCGACGCGCCTGAAGCGCTGGGTGAGTTCGGGAAATGCGGCGTAGGCATTTCATCGTTGCGTGATATGGAAATTTTGCTCGACGGCATCCCGCTCGATAAAGTCTCCACGAGTATGACGATCAACTCGCCCGCCGCGATTATCTGGGCGATGTATATCGTTGCAGCCGAGAAGACTGGCGTCAAGCGCGGACAGTTGCGTGGCACCATCCAGAACGATATTCTTAAAGAATATATTGCCCAAAAAGAATATATCTTCCCGCCCGAACCCTCGATGCGCCTTGTGACGGATACCATCGAATTTGGCACCAGCGACCTGCCGCAATGGAATACGATCAGCATCTCGGGGTACCACATCCGCGAAGCTGGCTCCACCGCCGCACAGGAGTTGGCGTTCACGCTCGCCGACGGTTTCGAATATGTCCGCTGGGCACTTGAGCGTGGCCTTGACATTGATGATTTTGCCCCGCGCCTTTCGCTCTTCTTCAACTCACATAACGATTTTTTCGAGGAGATCGCCAAGTTCCGCGCCGCGCGCCGTATTTGGGCACGTGAGATGAAAGAAACCTTCGGTGCGAAAAATCCGCGCTCGTGGCTGATGCGTTTCCACACGCAAACGGCGGGTGCATCGCTCACAGCACAACAACCTGAGATCAACGTCGTGCGCGTTGCCATTCAAGCGTTAGCTGGTGTGCTCGGCGGAACACAATCTCTGCATACCAACAGTCTTGATGAAGCCCTCGCACTCCCCTCCGCAGAAGCGGTGACCATTGCCTTGCGCACGCAGCAAATCATTGCAGAAGAATCGGGCGTGACGAATACCATCGATCCACTGGGCGGCTCCTTCTTCGTCGAAGCGCAGACCAACCGTATCGAAGCACAGGCGTATGATTATTTCCGTCGCATCGAGGATCTGGGTGGTATGCTTCCCGCCATCGACAAAGGCTTCTTCCAGAGTGAGATTTCAGATGCCGCCTACCGCTATCAGCGTGAGATTGACGAGAACGTTCGCCGCATGGTTGGCGTGAACGCCTATCAAGACGATAAGCCGCTCACTATCCCGATTCTTGAATTTGACCCGGATGGCTACGATCGCCAGATCGCGCGCTTGAACGATATCCGCAAAACGCGTGACAATGAACAGGTCAAAAAGAGTCTCGGACGTCTCCGCAATGCCTGTGAAGGCAGCGAGAATACGATGCCCTTCATTATTGACGCTGTCCGCGAATATGCCACCCTCGGCGAGATCATCAACGTGATGAAGGATGTCTTCGGCGGCTACGAAGAGCCAAACTGGATTTAGATTTTAGGGATCAGGAATCAGTAGGGGCTGGATTACCCAGCCCCTACTTTGTTTTAAGATGGAATGTTTGCCTATGGATGGATGATTTGCCAAGTTTTCGGATGGCTGCGCGATGCGCTTTGGTTCCATACCCCTTATGGCGAGACAAAGCATAGCCCGGAACTTGCTCGTCGAGGAAACGCATGTGGGCATCCCGAGCCGTTTTCGCCAACACCGATGCGGAGGCGATGGTCAACGAGCGCATATCGCCTTTGACGAAGTGTTCTTGGGGAATGTCGATTTTGGGGAGTTTTAGGTAGTCGGTGATGAGGTAATCGGGCTTTGGCGAAAGGGCATCAACCGCTCGTTGAGCAGCCAGACGCGTAGCGGGGATGATGCCCAACTCATCGATTTCGGCAGCGGTGGCGAAGCCAACGCCCCAGGAGATGGCGACTTCTTTGATGAGCGGCTCGAAGCGTTCCCGCTGGAGTTGAGTCATCTGTTTGGAATCACGTACGCCAGCCAAAATCCGGGAGAGTTCCGGCAAGTTGGGCAGGATAACGGCAGCTGCACAAACGGGGCCAGCCAGCGCGCCGCGCCCGGCTTCGTCGATCCCGGCGATTTGCGCCCGGCCAGTATCCCATAATCTTTTTTCGATGGACAGATCGGGAAATTTTGGAAGTGTACTCAGATCAAACTTTTTGCGGGGCATAAACTCCACGACGAGCATTGCGCCTGATCTTCAAGAGATCCCAGAACATGCGCCACGAATCGCGCAAGACACTAACCTTGCTGTCATCGTTGTAATACCAGGGGATGGGGAGTTCGACGATCTCATAGCCGCGCTTTTTTGCAATATAGAGGATTTCGACATCAAATGCCCAGCCTTCGATGCTCTGATGCTGAAAAAGATCTTCGGCAACTCTGGCGCGAAAACCCTTGAAGCCGCACTGTGTATCGTGAATTTTTGGCAGAGCTAGAAGACGGATGAGAAAATTGAAAATGCGCCCGGTAAGATGGCGCAAGTGTGGCTCGTTGTAGCGGATAGCTCCTTCAACTTCACGCGAGGCGATGACAATATCCTCATCGTGATGCGGAGGGATAAAACGAGCAATTTCTTCAATTGGCATGGAAAGGTCTGCATCACAGAAGATGCGATACTCCCCGCGGGCTTCGAGCATGCCGCGCTGGACAGCTCTGCCCTTTCCTGCAATTTTGTTTTTCAAGACACGCAAATTTGGAAAAGTTGCACTGAGTTCATTTGCGATTATAAAGGTGCGGTCACGGCTGCCATTTTCGACGACAATGACTTCTGCTGTGTAATCTTGTTCAGCTAAAAAAGAGAAGACCTGCCCCAAACTTTGGGGCAGGGTTTTCTCTTCGTTGTGAGCGGGGATGATGATCGAGAGAGAGATAGAGTTCATTAATTAGCGAAAAAATAGAATTGCAAAGGTGAAAAGAATTAATATGCAAGCCAAAGCTGTGCCCATAACAGCCAAGATGATCAACTGGCTTCGGGTCATGCCGAGCAAAGCAGTTTCTGCTTTTGATGCTTTACGCTTCTTTTTGGGCCCGGGACGGGCGGGTTCCAAAGGGGATGGGGCAGTAATAAGGGGTTCTTCTTCGGGTTCATCATCAAAGGAGAAGCCTAGGTCGCTTACAGTGCTTTGGGATGGAGGTTCTGTGGCGAAGGTTTCTTCTTTAGATTGAGCTTCAACAACCTGATGCGCAGGAGCCTTTGTCTTCGTACGGACAGGGTTGATGAGAGCTTCGGATATTTGGTGTACATCGGCGACTACCATAATAGGGGGCGCCTGGCTGAGAGATGCGGCAAAACGATCAATGGCATCGCTCATTACAACCCGCACCAGAGGGCGAATGGAGTCAATATGCATGCCAGGATTTAGCGCCAGCAAAACAGGATCCACATCTTCTGGTAATTCGATCTCTTGTCTTTTAAGATAAACCTGTACAGCTTTACCAAGCTGGGCTGTGCGTTTGAGTAGGTTGATGCTTGCTTCTTTGACCCGTTCCCCTTCAATGGTGCCCCAACTATCGGCTTTGGCTTGGTATGCGCCTTCCATATTAGTGATGAAAAAAACATAGATTCCGGGAGGCCCGATCAGGATAAAAGGGACGGTGATCTTCGATGCGCCAAGAGTGTGATTGCGGATGAGCGTGAACTTTTTATCAAGACGTTTGTTGAAGGTCGCCAAAGCTTTTTGTTGGGCTTGCAGATTCGAATACCAGGAAAAACCGTTTTGCAGGGTTCCCTGGATGCGATTGATGAAGCTGATCGAACCGTCTTCTTCGAGAAATGGGGTTTTGTCGATAATTCTCATGACTTTGTCTTTTGAAGGTTGAAATTAGCTTGTCCATTTTAACACAGGCAAGATAGAATTAGAACAGACAATATCGTAGTTGCAAAATAATTGGCAGTGCTTTTCAGGCTGGGTAGTACCTCCTCAATAGTCACATGACTCGGGAGTGTCTCCTTGGTCAGATATTTAGGGTAACCTTGATCTGAGAGTTATGAACGCGAGTTAAAGAGGCACGAATGACCTTGTTTGGTGGTATTGAAGCTGGCGGCACGAAATTCGTTTGTGCTGTGGGCACGGGAATAGATGATATTAGAGCGGAGGTCCGCTTTCCGACGACTGCGCCTGAAGAAACCTTCCAGCATGTGATAGCTTTTTTCAAAGCACAGGATCAAGTGGATGCGATCGGCATCGGCTCTTTTGGCCCCGTTGACCCAAACCCCAAATCCCCTACTTTTGGCTACATCACGACCACACCCAAGACGGGCTGGGTACAGACCAATTTCGTGGGTGCCTTGCGAGAAGCATTTGACGTGCCCATCGCCTTCGACACAGATGTCAACGCCGCAGCATTGGGCGAATACCGTTGGGGTGCGGCGCAAGGCTTGGACACGTTCATCTATTTGACCATCGGTACGGGCATTGGCGGCGGCGCGATGGTGGAGGGGAATCTGCTGCATGGCGTGATGCATCCCGAAATGGGGCATATTCGCCTGCCACATGATCGGGATGCCGATCCATTTGATGGGGCGTGTCCTTTTCACGGGGATTGTCTCGAGGGGCTGGCATCCGGTCCGGCAATGGAAGCACGTTGGGGGTCACGAGCGGAGCGTCTTTCCGCAGATCATCCTGCATGGGAACTTGAAGCCAGCTACTTAGCAGACGCGATCATTAACTTCACCTTGTCTCTGGCTCCTCAGCGCATAATTATGGGTGGCGGCGTGATGGAACAGAGGCAACTCTTCCCCATGATCCGACAAAAGGTGCAGGAACGCCTGAATGATTATTTGGCTGTGCGAGAGATTACGAAGGGAATTAATTCGTTTATTGTTCCGCCCGGACTTGGTAACCAAGCTGGGATGTTGGGGGCGATCGCGCTGGCGGAAGATGCTCTGAAAAACACTTAGTCTAAAGAGATAAAGGGAGCAAATGTAGTTCTAGTAACCTTCTAGCAAAACTTTAATATTTGCCGATCTCTTCAATGTTATAATCCCGCCTGGTTGACAAAATGGAACAAAAAAGCTCTCTAAAAATGGAAGGCTTCAACTATGAGCGAGAAGACTCGCCTGTCCCCGAAGGGGGAACTCTCGATCAATGGCTTATAAACTGATTGGGAGAAATAAAAAAAGCCCTCCAAAAAATGGAAGGCTTTGACTGTGAGCGAGGAGAGACTCGAACTCTCAACCAATGGCTTAAAAGGCCACTGCTCTGCCATTGAGCTACTCGCCCAGAGCGAATGACATTCTATCATGCTCTAAATTCTACGTCAACGAAGTAATAGAAAATTATGCAACCCCATCTAATCGGGGAAATGAAATATAAGGAGTTTTGAAATGGCTGAAGTAAATGCAAATGAAGAAAGCTTCCAGCAGGAAGTGATTAACGCGGACCTGCCCGTTCTGGTCGATTTTTCGGCGGAATGGTGTGGTCCCTGTAAAATGGTCGATCCCATTGTTCACGAGCTTTCAGAGGATTGGGCGGGTAAGGTCAAGGTCGTCAAAGTAGATGCGGATGAAAGCCCGAATATCTTGATGCAGTATGGTGTGATGGGCATCCCAACCCTGATGTTCTTTGTCAATGGCGAGGTGAAAGAACGCGTGACAGGTTTCCAGCCGAAGAAGAATTTGGTCAAGAAGTTCGAAAAACATATCTAGCGAAGTGGCTGTCACCTACAAGGTGACAGCCACTTGAAATAATTCAAAGACACAAAGTTTTCCACAAACTTTGTGTCTTTGTGGTTAAATATAAATACTTCAAAATCCAATTTAAGGAAAATCCTATGTCTAAAAAATTCGCCCCTTATGGTCTTTGGAAATCACCCATCACGCCCTCACTGCTGGGACGTAAAATTCGGCTCGATGATGTGGGTTGGGACAGTGACGGGGAAACGCTCATCTGGGTGGAGGGGCGTTCGGGGCACGGCGTACTCGTTGCGAAAACGGGCGATGATGCCGAACGCGATTTAACGGGAGATATTCCGGTTAAACCTACGCTCGGATATGGTGGTGGCGAGTTTGATGCACGAGCGAAACGCGTCGTCTTTGCCAGCAAGGGACGGCTTTACGAAATCCCCGTCGAGAAGGGGCTGCCGCGTCCTATCATCCCCGGTTTTGGTGAGCTGGCATCCCCGGTCATTTCGCCCGATAGCCAGCGTGTGCTCTACGTCCATTCTTATGAGGGGGAGGATGCGCTCGTTTTAGCTGATCTAGCTGGGGAGAATTTCCCGCAAAAAGTGGCACAGGGTGCAGATTTTTATATGCAGCCGGTTTGGCATCCGAGCGGTAAAAAGATCGCTTGGGTGGAGTGGGATCATCCCCAAATGCCCTGGGATGGCACGCGCCTGATGCTCTCGGATTTCAAGACGCAGACCTGCCTGACGGGCGGCGAAGATACGCCGGTTTTCCAGCCCGCCTTTTCACCGGACGGACGTTATTTGAGCTATATCGCTTTGGATGGGGAATGGGAGAGTCTCTTCCTCTATGACATGGAAGAGGGCAAGGTGCGGACTCTCGTCTCGGAGGCTGCTTTGTCGATGCCTGCCTGGATCCAGGGCATGCGGATGCACGCATGGGCGTGGAATTCATCCCATATTTTTTACGTCCGCAATGAGATGGGCACTCATTCGCTCTGGGTCGTGGATGTGGAGACGGGTAAGTCGGCGCGGATCAAGACCCCATATACACATATCATTCAGTTGGCAGCCTCGCCCACCGATGGGAAGTTGGCGTTCATCGGCGAGTCGCCACAGATCGCGGCACAGGTCGTGGTTTGGGAGAGGGGTGAGATCAAGGTCATCAAACGTTCGATGGCGGATAATCTCTCAGATGAGTATCTTCCATCCCCGAAGAAGATCACCTGGGCAGCGCCGGATGGCACGCCCGTGCATGGGCTTTATTACCCGCCCTCTTCTGCCCAATATGAAGGTGACGGCTTGCCCCCATTGATCGTCGATATTCACGGCGGGCCGACTTCGCAGAAATATGAGCAGCATCAGGCCAATTCACGGAACGAAGCCTTCTTCTACACCAGTCGTGGATTTGGTTTCTTGCAGGTCAATTATCGTGGCAGCACAGGATACGGTCGCAGCTATATGCTGGCACTACGCAAGAAGTGGGGGCCACTGGATGTGGAAGATGCTGTCGGTGGCGCGCAGGCGCTCGTGGAGCAGGGGCTGGCCGACCCGAAGCGTTTGGTTATTATGGGCGGCAGCGCAGGTGGATATACGGTTTTGAATGCCTTGGTCAAAAAGCCGAGCTTCTTCAAAGCGGGTGTAGTGCTTTACCCCGTTACGAATCTTTTCACGCTTGAGATGAATACCCACAAATTTGAGCGTGATTACAATGCGACGATGGTCGGCAGGCTGCCCGAAGATGCCGATTTCTTCCGTGAGTGGTCATCCGTTTTTCATGCCGATAAGATCCGGGATGCCGTTGCTCTCTTCCACGGCGCGGAGGATAAAGCGATTGACCCCGAGCAGTCGGAGACGGTCGCGGCGGCGTTGCAAGCGAATAAGGTACCGCATATTTTCAGGATGTACGAGGGGGAGGGGCATGGCTGGCGCAAGGCGGAGACGATCGAAGATTTTTATAAAGAGGTCGTCGCTTTCTTGCAGCAGTATGTAATCTTTGGGTAATTACGAATTTCTGCCTGTAGAATATAAAGACAGCTTGGTCATTTTGTTACCAAGCTGTCTTTATATTTCATTATCTTGGTCTTGCTATTTCTCAACAGGCCCCATTCTCTAGTCCATTCAACTTCTTATTCTATTTCTACCTCTGGTAAATAAACGTCCGAATCCCACTCGCCAGTCACATTTAGTGCGCCTGCAGCGCCTTTAAGAACGCGGTACAGAGCATGGTCGACCAATAAATATGTTCCTGGTTCATCTAAGCTCATTTCGAATACAGAAACGGAGCCTGGGGGAACGAACCATGTCTCTTCATTAGCTATATAAGTGTCGGGGGAGCCAGTGTAAACTTTATCAAAGATCTCTCCGATAATATGGAAATTGCCTCCAATATTTGGCCCACCGACACCAAAGAAAATGCGCACGGTCTCGCCTACTTTGGCATCTAAAGGATAGAGTTGTGTTAGCGCATCGACATTACCATTAAAAGTGTAGTATTCAGGTTGCTCAGCCAGAGCTTTAGCCGCATTGAAGAATTGGTGTCCTTGATTGCCCATCACGCCACTGGTATACCATTCTCCTTGCATTACATAAAATTCACGGTCAACTTTAGGTAAACCTCCTACTGGTTCCACCATGATTGCTCCATACATTCCCTGTGCAACATGTCGCATGGGTGGAGAAAAGGCACAATGATAGACATATGCGCCAGTGTTAAGGGCTTTGAAGGTGATTACCTTGGATTCGCCGGGGGCGACTTTGGTGACCGTTGCCCCACCTCCCGGGCCATTAACTGCATGCAGATCGATGTTATGACTATTCTTATTTGATGCCGGGTTTACAAGGGTAAGTTCAACGGTATCTCCGACCATGACGCGCAACATTGGGCCGGGTACGGTGCCGCCAAATGTCCAGAACTCGTAGGTGACACCATTGTCTAACTCAGCGGTGTGCTCTTCTACGGTTATTGTGTATTTGACAGTGGTTGGCTCGGTACGGGTGATCGGTGGCGGTAAGATAGAAGGGTCAAGAGCTACGTTATCAACGGTAGTAGGATGTGCAGGCTCAAGCGGGGTTGCCCCAATGCGTTCATTGGCAACTCTGGATCGTTCAGCTACCTCCTCCATTGATGTTTTAAGTTCGTTTTGTAACCCAGCGGCACGGTATAAGCTGAATCCCCCTATTGCGATACCAATGGCGGCAAGCACAATGGCAATAATTCCTGTACGATTTTGTGTCATAGCAAGCTCCTTTTAGAATATTGGTTGTGGATATTTAGCCACGATTCTTTAGCAAAAGCATATTTATTCAAACCATCTAGCCATGCCTATTGCTTAGAATTATTGTAAAGATATTAGCGAGCTTTACTTTGCGCTAGCGCAACAGAAAACAAAAAAAGGTCTGGCGCACTCTCCCAGACCTTTCTACTCTCTGCATGATTTTCTTATCTTTCCTTTGTTTCGGTAATCTCCTTTAGGTGGCGAAGCTTTTTTATTAGGATGTGGTTAGTAGAAGCATCGACAATTCCATCCCGATCCCATTGACTGATAATTCGACTAACACTATAAAGTGTCGTACCGCTCATTTCAGCAATATCCTGACGCGTCAACTTCCAATCGATTTTGATGCCACCATCCACCTTCTTCCCACCTTGGTCAGCAATTCGAAGTAGAGTGCGCGCTATACGGCGTTCAACCCGCTCAGTAGATAATTCTTTTATCCGGTCTTGAAAGTCGATAATATATTTTGAAAGTAATTTGATTGAGTTTAGCCCCAATTGTGGGTGGTCAAACAAAATTCGATTGCAAGCTTTTTCTGTCCACATCAGGAGTTTTGTTTCTCCAACAGCTTGAGCAGCGACTGGGTAATCTGTTTGTCGCAAGACCGCAATAATCCCAAATGCTTCCCCAACGCCGGGATAGTGATGGATAATTTGCTCCCCCTCATCATTAAGTTGGGTTAATTTTACCCTGCCTTCAATGATGACATAAAACGCATTTGCCGGGTCACCCTGAAAAAAAAGGGGCTCATCGTTTTTATAGTTTTTTATAAACGCATGCGATAATATGTCGCGTAATTCTATTTCATTAACCCCTCTGAAGAATTCAACCCCAATTAAGTATTCTACATATTGAGAAGATACAGGATTCATATGGATAGTCTATCATTTATCCATTGGGTTTTGTACTTTAAACCACATCCATCGCATTGATAAAATCAGTTGTAATTTCGAAACCTTCTTCGGGCTGTTTTCCACGCCCACAAAATTCAGGATGCGGTGGCTGAGCGCAACACTATCGAGCCACCAGAAGATGGCTTTGCTCCAATACTTGGATTACATGGTCTTTGCGGACCCGGACTTGCTGTTAATGAAGTGCGTAACTCAGAACACGATTATATCGATATCCAAGTCGAATACGGAAAAGGGCAGTGGCTAAGTTTATAGGCATACAAACTCAATAACATGCTTCTTGTTGTAA
>CAZASG010000078.1:0-9868 GCA_964487745.1 uncultured Anaerolineaceae bacterium
TAGTTTTTCTAAAACGCCAACGCATGCAACGCTTCGCCCGACCTTTACAGCCTTTCCAACGTCAACCTCTTTTCTTTATATCCCGACCTCGAGTAGCACGCCGACACTTACAGCCTCTCCTACAAGAACTCCAGCCCCTTTAACTGAATGGCCCGACTGGAAAACGGGCAATATTGTAACGATGCCAAAAGGCTCAGGTGAAAATATTGGCTCTAATAAGATGTTTAGTATATTGAGAAATGTAGAAGTGCTTGTTGTGCGAAAGAATGGGGTTACGTTGCGGGATATCCCCAATAAGGCGATCGGTGGGCCTATGGAGGTAAGAGGCTCTGCCCTAACTTTAACAGGGATTATGAACAAAAACAACGATTTTGGGTGGCTTTTTGCTCAAGTAATCGCTGCCAATGGTAAAGCCTATTGGGTTGGGGGGGATGAAGGGGATGATAATACGGATCCTACAGTAGCTTTGGAATTCTATTATCCACATCTGACGACATCACCAACACCCTCTCCTTCTGCGACTTTGACTCCGTCGCCTTTTGTGATTTCTACAGCGACCCCTTCTCCAAGCCTGACACCATCTCCAACTAATACACCCTGAGAATAAAAACGCCGCTTGGAAAAGCGGCGTTTTTATTCTCTATTGACTCAACCCCAGTAATCTTGGATACCAGTACCAGAGCAGGTCAGCAGCTGGTTTGCCGTAGACTGAAGCCGATTTATCTCTAAGCATTACAGGGGGATAGTAGCCGCGGCTGACGATCCCGTTGATCCATGAACGCCCATTGATTGCGTTCAGCAAGGATTCGTATATATCTACCTGGGTTTGTAGATTCAGGCCAACGGAGGGAATATCTGCACGGGGACGGTTAAGTGCTGTCCAGTCGAGACAGCCACCGACCACATCGGGAACACAGGCATTTTCTGCGCCCGTGGCAGAAGGAACGGCCAAGCCAATAATGATCTCTTTTTCTACACTGACTTGATAGGGGGAAATCTCTTCGTCCAATAGGCGGATCGCTTCGGCGATCATAGCCTCTTTGGTCGTAGGTGTTTGCGGGCTGAGTGGGGCATCCCAGAGCAAGTAGACGCCATCTACACTTTTGATGAAGGAAGGAGCACTTGCAAGACTGCCTGATGTAAAAGGCATCGCCCACCAAACTTCGCCGCTGAAATGGGTACGGACATCGTTCAGGATAGTGCTCCAACGTAACTCTGCGTCGGCGGGGACGCCGGAAGCCTGTCCATCAGCAAGCATTCCGTTCTGCATGGCGGGAGCAAGCCAATCTCCGCCAAGAATCAATACTTGTGCGTTGTTACGAGCAGCAATATCAGCGTGGTGCAGGGCAAATTGATGATAACGTTCAAACCATTCATTCCACCAGCCAAAATCCCGAGGAGCACTGATCCACCAATCATCCGCAGAAGCTGGGAAGTTTGGCATGGGGAAAAGGGCGATATTTAAATTGAGAGCGTTGGCTTGCTGGAGCATCAACTTTGTGTCATCCCAGAGCGGATCATCCCCGGGGTGCGCAGAAAAAACAAGGGGTTGCGTTCGTGTAAAGCTCCAGGTTGGGGTGAGTACTGCCCAGTTTGCATGCAGGGCTGCCACATTTTGCATCGCCTGCGATGAGAAGCTTGTCCAGTTGGGGGTATAGTTGGATTGAAATTCAATGCCCGCTACAAACTTAGTGCTGCGTGCCTGAATGGGAGCAGCCACGAGGGTGTATGGCGTGCTTTCTTCAAGCCATGCCCAGTTGGTGATCGTATCGCGAATATCTTGAGGAGCGATGCTGGTTGTGATCTGACGTCCCACAGTGGCATTGCCGGGAGTGGCGAGGTCGTCCGCGCTACCACATTGAGCGTTGCGGCAATAGCGGTAGCCAAAACTGCCGATGATGTCGAGAGGACCGTAGAGTTTGTATGTCCAGCGATTATTGCCCATCGCCCACATGGGGATAGGCTCCGTCCAGGCATAGGGTGAGAATTGAATGTAGATGATGTCGCCAGCCGGGGTGTTTGCAGGGACGTTGACATCGAAGACGATCGGGGATGAAGGGCCTGTTTGCCAGGTTTCAACATTGTCTTCGACAACTATATCTGTTTGGGGAACCACCAGCCGACGCAAGACACGCTCCCCATTGCTTTTGTGTTCAGCATTCCAGAAGCCGTCACCAAGGGTATATTTATAACGAATATCTGTGCCAGCCGGAAGTTGCATCGTGATGCTGCGTCGCCCGTCGGTCATTGTATCCATAGTAGGCATACGATCAGCGATGGCGCTAAAGCCGCCGCCCAGATCACCGAAGGTGTTGCCCAACTGGAGCAAGTTGCCTGCAATGCGGACCGGGGCACCATCGACGGTGTTATTCGGCAGGTCGGCGATAAAGGTGACATTGACCAGCGGCGCGGGCGCGACATGGATTTGCACAGGGGTGACCAGGTCAGCTTCGACTTGTGCGCCCTGTTGGAAGGGTTGAAAAGCGCCATCCAGAGCATATGCGTTGAGCAGGTGTAATCCCGGCAAGACGCCTTCGAGATAGAAGCGCCCGGCGGAATCGGTGAGAGTTTGAACACCACCTGCGCTAACGAGTAGATTTGGGATGGGGGTTCCGTTAACGGAATCAATTGCTAGGCCTTGAATGTGTCCAACAGGCCCGGTGTAGTTTTGCCCGGTCCAGCCGGTGACATTGTCTTGAATGGAGCCTGTGCCGTCGACCTTGTAGAGACGATAGCGCACGGGGAGATTATCGCTGGCGATCTCTTGTGAACGTGTATTGCCTACGATGATATAGCGATATTTGATGACTGCATCTAAGGGCAGAGGCAAGGCGACTGTATAAGTTTGCGCATCAATAGCTTGCAGCGGATAGTTCGTCGCGTTGAGCGCAAGGCCGGTCACTTCGTCGAGGAGACTGACTGCCAGAGTTTCCCCCGGGTTTAACGGTGCGGGAATGTGAACAGTGAAATTTATCTCGGCAGATGGAACTGGCGTTTGTGTTGGCGGGACACTCCCTTCGTTTGGCTGCGTTGGGGATGTATTATCTCCACCACCAGGGAATTCAAAATCCAGCAATGAGAGCGTACAGGCTGGCCCGCTGAAGAGTACCGCTAGAGCCAGCGCAGTGATAGCAAATTTAGATAGGGCGTTTTTCTTGTGCATATTCTCTCTCCCCTTCCGGTCATTTGGATAGGGCTCTTTCAATAGAAGGGCTATTTCTCTTCTTTGTCTTGTTGATTTTTCAGGTAATTGCGATAGCCAATATTGCTTAGGCTAATACTGAAGAAATAAAGCAGTGCCATTGGTCCCATTACCAAGGCCATGTTAATGGGGTCTACGGTGGGGGTGATCGCGGCAGCCAATATGGCAATGATAACCATTGCCAGACGCCATTGTTCTTTCAATACATTTGGTTTAACGAACCCGACCGAGCTGAGTGCGTAGATCACTAGCGGGAACTCAAAAGAAACGCCGATCCAAAACATCACGCCGATGATGAAGCTGAAGTAGGAAGCTGGCCTTAATTCAGCTTGAATGTCCATGAAGTTGAGTAGGAAAGGTAACGCGGCGGGCATCATTACAAAATAGGCGAAAGCTGCTCCAACGAGAAAGAGGATGCTGGCAAGCGGAATGCTGATCAGGCTGGATTTCTTGGAGCGAGATTTTAACCCCGGAGCAAAAAAACGCCAAAATTCAAAGGCTATATACGGGAGCGCAAAAAGAAAGCCGCTCATGAGGGCAACACGCATAAAAACCCCGATAGATTCGGTTACTTCAATGGCGCGTAAGGCTTCAAGACCACCGACTGGTTGAGCAAAGAACTGCACCAATTTTTGTGTGAAAGCAAAGGAAGCAGATGATGTGATGGCAAGAACGATGATGATCCTGAAAAGGTGTTTGCGCAATGCTTCGACATGATCGAAAAAGTCGCCACGGGCTTCCGGTGACTGGATGACACCTGTAGCAGCATCCAGCAACGAGCTGCTTTCGGGTTCTTCGTTCAAGAACGCACGGAATTTCTTTATCCCGCGAAATGGTGCGCCAAGTATGTTGCCGATAAAGCGGAAGGGGGCGGTAATGATTTCTTTTACGGATTTGCGAGATTTAGGCATTGTTTTCTTCTGTGGAGACGGCGTTATCGGGATCTTGCTCAGGGCTGCCATCCGCCTCATTGACGGAAGCAGGCTCATCGTCTACGGGTGGGGCGATGCTATTCTCCTGATACGGAGTTTCTCCGTTGCTCCAGGCACCATAGTCGCCTTTGGGTTGTGTTCGTTTACCGCGTTTCTCTGATTCCCCGGAAAGAGCCTCTTCAGACAGATATTCCTCCAGGTTCGCTTCTCTCATCAGTTCGTTGGGGAGTGTGCTGATCTTGCGTGATGCGCCGCGAATATCCCTCCATGTAGAGGACATGGCGATTTTGTTCAACCATGTGGCGATGGTCTTGCCCGCTTTTTTCATCTCTTTGGGGCCGAGGATGACAATAGCAATTAAAAGAATGAAGACAAGTTCGGGGATGCCGATACCGAGTATTTCCATATTAGCCTGCGATTTCTTTTTGAATGGATTGATAGATCTCGTTTTGGTGTTTGGCGAGGCTGCCCAAGACACCGTTAACGAAACCGGGTGCAGCATCTGACCCATAGGTTTTCGCCAATTCAACAGCTTCGTTGATGGCAACTTTTACCGGCGTTTGTTTTTCAATGCCAAATTCCCAAAAGGCGATGCGCAGGATGTTGCGGTCAATGGGCGCGATCTGATCTAGCGGCCATTCGGGGGCATATTTCGCAATTGCGTTGTCGAGGCTTTCTGTAAGGGGGAGAACACCAAAGACGATATTGCGTGCAAAATCGACCAGGGCATCTGTTAAGGGAGCATCCTCCAGGCGTTCGGTAAAAACTTGTCCTGGAGGGTGATTGCTCAGATCAACTTCGTAAAGTACTTGCAGAGCGAGACTGCGCGCTCTGGTGCGTTGCTTCATGCAGCTTATGCCTCTTCTTCGTTTTCGAAGGCGACATTTTCAATGTGGATATTGACTTCGCCAACGTCCATACCGACCATCTCGGTGATGGCGCGAGTAACTTTTTGTTGGATAGTGCGGCTGATATCGCGGATATTGACACCGTTATCAAGGATGATGTACATGTCGGCGTAGACGATGTCATCGTTAATGCTGATGCGGACGCCATCGCTGATGCCACGCCCAAAAAGGCGGTTGACACCGCCCGATACAGGTGCCATTGCGTGGACGCCTGATACTTTTAATGCCGCCATACGCGCGATCTCAACGAGAACATCGGGGGCGACGGTGGTTTTTCCGGGAGGGCGAGTATCTTCTGTCATGTCTTTCTCCTTATCTTGCTGTTGCAAGTCTTTTTACATCATTGCCATACCACCGTCAACGCCGAGCGCCTGACCGGTGATATAAGCGGCACGTTCATCTGCCAAAAAGGCGACGGAGTGGGCGATCTCTTCGGGTGTGCCCATCCGTCCAAGCGGTACCAGTTTCAGGGCTGCCTCGAGCGTTTCTTTGGGGAGCGCATCGAGGATCTCTGTATCTACAAATCCCGGAGCAACGGCATTCACAGTCACCTTGCGGGAGGCAACTTCACGTGCGAGGGCTTTGGTGAAGCCGATCTGCCCGGCTTTGGATGCCGAGTAATTTGTTTGCCCGGGGTTGCCCATTTGTCCGGCAACCGAAGCGATATTGATGATCCGTCCGTAGCGCTTGCGCATCATATGGCGTACAGCAACTTTAGCACAATTGAAGGTGCTTTTGAGATTGGTGTCCAGTACGGCATCCCAATCATCTTCCTTCATCATCATGATCAACCCATCACGGGTGATGCCGGCATTATTGACGAGTATATCCAAATTGCCGAATGTGTCTATAGCAAATTTGATTAACTTTTGCGCCTCTTCAAAGTTTGAAACATCAGCCTGAAAAGCGGCTGCTTTGCCACCTTCGGCTTCGATCTTTGCAACAACCTCTTCAGCGTTTTTTGCGGAGCTGTTGTAGTTGATCACCACGGCGGCACCCTGTGCTGCGAGTTCAAAGGCAACAGCACGGCCGATCCCGCGCGAGGCACCGGTGACAACTGCAACACGATTTTCTAACGTTAAAATGGACATTTTCATCTCCTTGAATTGGAATTATACACCACCCTATAACACCAGTTTAGGTGCGTGGTTTCAGTCCAAAAGCGAGAGCCAAACCGCCGCCGATCACGATGATGCCTTCCATCAGAAAAGCGTCCTGCCAGAAGCGCATCGGGAAAAGGCGGATGAGGGTGTCGGAGAAGAGGAATATCCACGTATCGCCCTCGAAAAAGAGATGATGGAATTGGGTAAAGAATTCCCAAAAGTCGATGGATGCGATGATGCCGAGACTCGCAGTCAGGATCAGCGTCAGCCAGCCGCCCCGCTTCGCCCCCAGGAGATAGGCTTGCCACCATTCCCCGAACTTTGCCCACACCCCGAGCGCGATCAGTAACCCCGTAGCGATGAGCCAGAGCCGCAACCCAAAGCGGACGAGTACCTTCACATCGACCATATGACTCAGCTCGCGCTCGTTGAAAAGCGGAGAACCATCATCGAAAGTCAGGTCGCCGAGATACTCGACCCCGGCGTCGTTGACGAGATATTCGATGGCGTATTTCGACCAGTGCAGGCGTTCCTCTTGTGTGAAGCCATACATATCATCCGGGAAGTTCGGGGTGCGATATTCGATCTCGGGAAAGATAGGAGTTAGCATGATCCGCACGCCGAGCATCATCAGGAAGATGGGGGTGAGGAGGGTGACAATAAAGGATAGGAAAGTAGAAAGGGTTTTGTTCATAAGGTTTTGTGTAGTAGGGGCAGGTCTCAGACCTGCCCCTACTACGATAGATTATTGCAAACTCGACACATCCCCGCCCAGCATAAAGCCCAGGATCATGTCATTTGTGATCCATTCGATGGGGGCGAGATCATCGGTGAAGACGGTCGTGGTTTCGTAGCCGGGTTGTTTGTACGTCCACGTGGTTTGCATCGCATCCAGCAAAAGGGGATGGGTCTCTCCGGTCTCGTAGAGATGATTGATGTTCACAACGAGATTCTCTTCGTTGGTGGGTTGCTTGGTGGCGTAGATGATCGAGTTGAGCGTGTAGGGGATGTCCATCACGTAGACGGAGGGGAATATCTCGGCGATGGTGGTCGCCAATCCGTTAATTAAACGACGGTCGTTGGGGAGACGCCCCACGTTGATGGTTAATACGCCAGCTGGGGACAAGCGTTCGTGCGCGATCCCGAAGAATTCCACCGTCGTCAAATGCCAGGGGATGTAGGGTGGACGGTAGGCGTCCACGGCGATAACGTCATATTGATGAGGGCTGTGTTCGAGACCCCAGCGTCCGTCTTCCGCGTAGGCGTTCAGATTGTCGAGTTCTGCCATCCCGAAGTATTCGTTGCCGATCTCAATGATTCTGGGGTCGATCTCGTAGCCGTCGATAGGAATCTCGCCGAAAACAACGGTCGCCTGCCGAGCGGAAGTTCCCGCTGCCAAGCCGACGATGGCAATGCGCTGCACGTCAACTGTGTTGTGGGGCGGCGTGTTGTAAAAGGGACCGACCAAAAATTGCGACCAAGGCCCATCGTAATCAAGATTGTCAGGGTCGTAGACAGAATGCACACCCTGCCCGTCGTTCAGACGCAGATGCGTTTCGCTGCCACGCTGCAAAACTTCGATATAGTTATATGCCGATTCGGTTTCGTATAGCTGTCCTGCGGTCTTTTTGATATTGTTCCCGGTGCCGAGGAAAGCCAGCACAGCAATGGCAGCGACCATCAGTAGATAGGGTAGCATGGCACGTGTCCCCGCGCTTTTGGCGATGCCGCCCAGTGCCACAAAAAGCAGGAAAAGGCTGAAAAAGAGAAAAGTTTTTGTAGTCCCAATCGTCGGGATGAGCACGAGCACGGGCAGGTAGGTGCCGACGAAAGAGCCGAGCGTGGAGATGGCATAAATATTGCCCGAAACCTTCCCGGCTTTTTCGGCATCGTCTATGCTCAGGCGAATGGCGTAAGGTGAGATCATGCCGAACAATGTAATGGGGATGCTGAAAAGTACCAGCACTGCCACGAAGGCCCCGACCATAACCCCGACCTGTAACCCGTCGAAAGCCGTTGCCGCCGCCCGCAGAACGGGGTTGGCGATGAAGGGTACGATACCAAGCGAAAACGCCCCCCATGCCAGCACGTTGTACATGCTTTTGGCGTAGGGTGCTTTATCGGCTTGTTTGCCGCCGAGAAAATATCCCAACGTGAGATAGAAGAGCATTAAGCCGATGATCGCTGCCCAGACGAGATTGCTCGTCCCGAAGACGTTGCCGATCAGGCGGGATGCGGATAGCTCGGCAGCCAGGGTGGTCATGCCGGAGATGAAGACGGTGAAGTAGATGTATTTTTTCATATTTTGAAGGTTGGATACTAGAAGGTTATGATGGTTTTTGTCTTTCATTTCTTGCGCGTCTTAGATCGTTTGCTTTTCCCTTTATTTCATATAGTTCTTGTAATGTGTGTTCAATAATTTCTATTGCTAAAGAGAGTTCGTTTATTGATGGTTGCTGTAATTCATGCAAGGCTTCATTTCCAAGAAAGCGATGTTCGTGTAAGATTTGTGCGCTTTGATTTGTTAGCACGCCTTTTTCAGACAAACCAGCAATCTTTTGAGGTAAAGATGCTTTTCTTTTGACTTCTATTTGGTCAGCGCAAATGCCTTCAACGAGGGCGCGCAACCCACCCGCGCAAAGTGTATAGGCTTCATAATTGTAGGCAGTAATAGTTTCTTGGTATATCCTTTGTATGGAAGGTGGCAAGTAACGAAATCTTTTTGCTGTTAGAGGGTTGTTTTCTCTTTTGGGATACAAGTGTTCCCTGCTTCCACTGTCAAACTCATCTTGAGCTTCTGAAAACCATTCTAGATGACGGAAGGAAATGTTATCGCAGGCTTTGCATTGAATAAGTTGGTATTGATCTAGCCATTCAATATATCCAAGGCTTTCATCATAAATATCAACAAGTTGAGAAGCGTTTTGATCTGCGGATTGCAGCACTAAGTGCTTTGTCTTATTTGAACATTTCTTGCAATGTACAAGAAGAATTTCATGTTGAGATTGGTTTTGTTTGAGCGTTTTCATTTGAAAATATCTTTTTATGATTGTTGCATCATTGATAGTGTTGTTACAACTTGACAAAACTCTTCATGCAAGCTTGCAAGATTAACCGCATGGATTTCCTCCGCAGAACACTCCCTGCCATCGGGACCTGTTTTGGCGAAGGTCGCTGTAGCGTCAGAGACGAGTAGAACGTTGAAACCCAAATTCCCTGCCATGCGCACGGATGTCGAGACGCAGTGGTTGGTCGTCAAGCCGACGATGACGAGATCGTTAATCCCTTGCTCTCGTAAATAGGCTTCAAGGTTCGTGCCGATAAAGGCGCTGTTGACTGTTTTCTGGAAGATCGGTTCATCGTCGATGGGCATTGCTTCGGGTTTGAAGGCGTTGCCTGGGTTATCGGGGTGCAGTGGATAAATTGGATTCACCGAGCAATGTTGTACGTGGATAACGGGCCGTTTGGTTTCTCGCCATATTTTGAGCAAGAGCGCGATATTTGCTTCAGCGTCGGGATTATTTCTTTCTCCCCACATTGGGTCGTCGAAGCCTTGTTGGACGTCGATGATTAAAAGAGCGGTTTTTTGGGTGAGCATGTGAGGAAAGATAACAGATTAGGGGGATTTTGCAAGAGGGCTTCACACTTTTTGATACGATAATTTCTCGCTAGAAGCTGTTATGCACTTTCACAAGATATAAGCTATTGATTTGGCAAAATTAT
>CAZASG010000079.1:0-9275 GCA_964487745.1 uncultured Anaerolineaceae bacterium
ATCATCCCACGAGTAACGCATGAAGGTAACGATATACTCGATCTCGCTTGGGGAGCGACATGGCAACAACGGTCTACAAAGCCTTGTCTGACCCGACAAGGCGAAAAATATTGCAACTCCTGCGAGAACAGGATATGAACGCCGGTGAGATAGCAGAGTACTTCGACTCGACGAAGCCCACCCTTTCACGGCACTTTTCCGTCTTGCAAGAAGCCGATCTCATTCAAGGGAATCGGCAGGGAAACTTTATTATTTACCGCCTGAATGTTACCGTCCTCGAAGAGGCGATGTGGGCGATGATGGATATGTTCAAATTAGAACCTCGAGAGAATGATGATGAAAAATAAATTTGATTATAAAGGTATCTTGATTTTTAGCGGTGTGATCTTTTTGCTCGCGCTTTTGGTCACCGTTTACGCATGGGGAATAGTCCCGGATGATGCACAGATTCCTTTCCACTGGAACATCCAGGGCGAAGTGGATAACTACGCCAGCAAGCCTGTAGGGTTGCTGCTTTCCCCCGGGCTGATTGTCGCACTTACTCTTTTACTGGCAATTGTCCCTCGCATTGAGCCGCGCCTTGAGAATTTACAGCAATCCCAAAAAGCATACAGGATTGTTTGGGGCGGTGTCCTGGTGATGATGCTGGCGCTGCATCTGATCACGATCTCTGCAGCGCTGGGACACGAAGAAAATGTTCCTATGTTGATGGCATTCCTGATGGGTGCTCTCTTCATGGCGATCGGCAACTATTTAGGCAAAATCCGCAGCAACTTCATGTTCGGTATCCGCACGCCGTGGACGCTTTCCAGTGAACTTTCCTGGAACAGGACACATCGTCTCGGCGGCTGGCTCTTCTTCGCTACAGGCTTGCTGACCTTCCTAAGCGGATTTTACCTTTCAGGCTCGCTGACCTTCAGCATATTGTTTGGTGGACTTTTCCTGTCGCTGCCGATACTTTTTGGATACTCTTATTGGATGTGGAAGCAGGACGAGAATACGGAGTAGAGCGAAGAAAAGCTTAAAACACCTTTGTGCTCGCAGTCTTTGCTTTGCAAGGCGGTATTCGTAAGAACATGTTTCACATGAAACATGTCGAAAGGAAATTCAGATGAACACAAAACTTACCCTTATATTGGCATCTCTTCTCATCATCACTTCCATCGTCCTTGGCGTACTCGTTTACGATCAGCTCCCGGAACAAGTCGCATCGCACTGGAACGAGAAGGGTGAAGTCGATGATTATATGAGTAAATTCTGGGGCACTTTTATGATGCCCATCATCTCACTTTTGATGTTGGCGCTCTTTCTCGTCATCCCACATATTGACCCGCTCAAGAAAAATATCGCCGAATTTCGAGAGATCTTCAATGCCTTCATCTTTGTGATGATGCTTTTTATGACCTACATCTGGGCGATCATCTTAGCCTGGAACCTCGGCAAAACCTTCAATATGAACCAAGCTATACTTCCCGCATTAGGATTACTCTTTATCTTCATCGGATATATGGTCGGTAAAGCCAAGCGTAATTGGTTCGTTGGTATTCGTACGCCCTGGACACTTAGTAGCGAGACCGTTTGGGATGAAGTGCATCGCATTGGAGGAACCTTATTTATGCTCTCAGGCTTTATTACGCTTTTGGGAGTTTTCTTTAGGTCTCTTGCCATTTGGTTTACTCTTGTGCCGATTTTTGCTACGTCAATTTTCCTTTATGTCTATTCTTACGTGCTCTACCAACGTGAGATAAACACACAAACAGAATAGGAGCTCCCATGCTTGAACGTAAATCTTTGACCATTTTTTTGATCGTTACTTTTTTGCTGGCTTGGCCTCTCTTTCTAACGCCGTTGGGACTTGGAAATATGGATACCCAACTTAACCAGATATTGACCACGGTCTTTTATTCCCTCGCAATGTGGGCGCCCGGGATAGGCGCGATCGTTGCAGTAAAAGCCTCTGGCAAATCACTAGGGACTTTGAACCTCAAGCGGCTAGGGCCGAAACGCTTCTACCTTTGGGCTTGGTTGCTTTTCCCGATCCTGTCTTTGCTGACGGGCGTGGTGACCGTTTTATTTGGCGTCGCAGAATTCGATCCCAACTTCACACTGATTTCCGAATCCCTCTCTGGGATGCCGGATACAGGCGGCTTGACTCCTACTATGATCGTAGGTCTTCAGATTTTGGCTGCCTTTACGCTTGCGCCTCTTTTCAATACCATATTTGCTTTGGGTGAGGAAATTGGCTGGCGTGGATTTTTGCTGCCGAAGCTTTTGCCCCTCGGCGAGTGGAAAGCCACTATCATCAGCAACGTGATCTGGGGATTTTGGCACGCGCCTGCCATCATCTTGGGACATAACTATCCTGGCTATCCCATCGCAGGTGTTTTTATGATGATCGTATTCACGGTTTTGTTGGGCATCATTTTTAGCTGGCTATACCTCAAAACCAAAAGTCCATGGGCGCCAGCCCTTGCACATGGATCGGTCAACGCTGTTGCTGGCTTGTCGGTATTGTTCCTGATGCCCGGGTTTGATCTGGCAATCGGCGGAACCTTAGCGAGCGTAATGGGATGGATACCCTTAGGGCTTTTTGCTCTATGGTTGGTAGCTACTCATCGTGTACCGGTTGGCGGAGACGATGAAATAATAGGAGAAGTTTTGTAAGTGGAAGCAAGTTGAATATCGAGGAGAGAGTCGCTGGCTCTCTCTTTTTTTGTCAAACCCGCACCAGAACATTTGTTCTGGTGTAAATTGGGGATTGTCGTTTTCAATCCTTTTAGCTAAACTATATCCGCTATGCTAGAAACCAATCCTCTTGCGGCTTCTTCCGAATTGGAGAAGATAACTGAACGCTTACAGCGCCTCGTGGACTTAAGCGTGTCATTGAATTCGACCTTGAATTTGAATGACCTGCTCAAGATCATCATTCAGACGGCTGCCGATATTTTGGATTGTGAAGCTGCTTCGATCCTTTTATATGATGAGAATACAGGGAAACTCTTTTTTGCTGCCGCCACAGGGGAGGATGCAGGAAAGTTGGCAGAGATTCCTGTACCGATCGATCACAGCCTGGCGGGAACGATCTTCACGACACGCGAGCCGATCATTCTAAATAATCTTGAGAACGAACCTCGCCACAATAAAGAGGCTTCCGAACATGTTGGTTTTCAGACACGTTCGCTTTTAGGGGTTCCCTTGCACATCCGGGATAGAACGATCGGGGTACTGGAATCACTAAATAAAAAGGCGGGCAATTTTTCCAAAGAAGATCAAGAGACACTCGGGGTCGTTGCTTCTCACGCAGCAGTTGCCATCCACAATGCACAGCTTATTCAGGCACTCCGACAGGCCTATGATGATGTGAGTAAAGCGGATACGCTGAAGAGCAATTTTCTGGCTTTGGCGTCTCATGAGCTCCGTACGCCATTAGGGATCATTATCGGTTATGCAACCTTCCTGCGTGAGGAATCAGCTGGAGAAGCCTCTGGTCACGCTGAGCAGGTTTTGAATGCCGCATTGCAAATGCGCACCTTGCTTGAAGATATGAATAACCTGACCATGCTGGAATCAGATGAATCAACATTCCTTCCGCGCAAGACAAATCTTCAGGAATTGTTGACAAAGGCGGCAGAAGAAATACGAGAGTTAGCACAAGTCAAAGAGCAAGAACTGGTCTTTGATTTTGCTGATGAGCAAATTGAGAGCTTGGTGGATGGAAAGAAATTAACCGCTGCCTTTGTCAATCTTCTTCATAATGCCGTGCGTTTCTCGCCCAAAAAGGAGAAAATCATTCTTGGCTTGAGCCGTAGCGAGGATGAGATCTTATGCTGGGTACAGGATCACGGCATTGGTATTTCCCAAGATCAACTGGAAAGTATCTTTGAAAAATTCTATCAAGTTGAAGCACCCAATGTTCGACACTACGGTGGGATGGGTTTGGGGTTGACCATTGCTCAAGGCTTGGTGGAAGCGCAGGGGGGGAAACTTTGGGCTGAAAGTGAAGGCGAAGGAAAAGGGGCCACATTCAAGATTTCTTTACCTATACGACAGCTCCGAATGCCCTCCTAAAAATTCAATACCCCATGACAAAATTAGAGAAAGCATTGCTGATTATCATTTTGCTCATTTCCACCCTTATGGGATATGGGAGTTTGACCAGTGGGCATAACTGGGCATATAGCGATTTCGCTGGCTATATCATGCAGGCTGAAAGCATCCTCGATTCAGATATTTCCGGCTTCATGACACACAATGCGATCACAGTATACGAGTCTGACCTGCCTGTTGGTCCGGTTGCATATCCTTGGGGGTATCCGTTATTACTGACGCCAATTCTTGCCTTTATGGGAATCAGCACGCTCAGCATGAAGCTGCTGAATACATTTCTTTACTTTGCCTTTTTGCTTATCCTTTTCTTGCTCTTTCGTAAGCGCCTTCATCGTTTAGATGCCTTTTTGCTCCTAGCTCTCTTTGCATTCAATCCGGTTTTCATTCAAGCCGAGGATCATATTCTCGCCGATCTAGCTTTCCTTTTCTTCTCCACTTCTGCCCTCTTCTTGATGGATGGATTGAACTCGCCAACTACGCAAGACAAAACCATCCGGCGGATTCTCGTAGGCGGGGCGATCTTCACCGCCTTTCTCACGCGGACGAATGGCTTGCTACTGCTCCCAAGCTTGCTCGTTTACGAGATATTTTTTCTCGTTGAGCGCCGCCAAAGCTTTAAGTCATTTAAAGAATACATCCTCCCTCTATTACTCCCAGCGCTAGCTTTTGTTGTGTTATGGGGTTTTAGTATGCTCTTCCTCCCCGACGGGCAAGCATCCCACCTTGCACATTACGAAAATTTCCGTTTCTCTCAGTTATGGGAATACCTGATCTTTTATATGAAGCTGGGAGAGTCTTTCTTTGCTGAAATTCCTGCTGCGCAAATTCTTTACCCTGTCTTTGGAATTTTCTTCATCATAGGTGTCACTCTAAAATTCAAAGAAAACTTGCTCTTTTTGTTATATTTCTTCAGCACACTGTTGGCATATCTCTCCTGGCCCCATCTGCAAGGAATCCGTTTCCTCTTTCCGATATTACCAATTTTTGTTTATATTGCCGCACAAGGTTTTCGTGAAGCAATTTCCAGATTTTCTAACAATGCCGCTAAATACTGGATAATTCTATATCGCGGCGTATTGGTCTATACTTCGGTCTCAATGTTTTTTGTGGCAGGACAAAATATTTCTACAAATCTTTCAGACGGACGTTTGATACACGGTCCTTTTGACGAAGTCAGCATTGAGATGTTTGAATATATCAAGAAGGTCACCCCGGAAGATAGCCGTATCATCTTCTTCAAACCACGTGTCATGCGCCTGATGACAGATCGAGACGCAATCCTCGTGCTGGAATGTGAAAATCTCTCAAAGGGAGATTATGTAGTTATCAACA
The DNA here is from genome assembly GCA_964487745.1 of uncultured Anaerolineaceae bacterium. Lineage (GTDB taxonomy): Bacteria > Chloroflexota > Anaerolineae > Anaerolineales > Villigracilaceae > Desulfolinea. The sequence goes on from CAZASG010000079.1 coordinate 5,440, forward strand.
AAAAATGGGAAGATATGGGGCAGATCGCGCCCGAAGAGATCACAACCTGTCCAGTCCCTCTGACAGAACTTTTCAAGAATCGACGCTTTATTCTTTACGAGATCGACTAAAAATCCATAAAGGATAAGCCCCTAAAGATTTTGAAATCTTTAGGGGCTCTTCTTTTTACTCATTATTTTGCAGGTATGCCACCGCACGTCCTTGTTCATCATCCATCGTCAATGTGATGTGCATATGTTCCCGGAAATCGTTTATAGCAATCAGTCGTAGGCATTTGAGCAAATTCTTGTCGGCGCTGATCCAGTCCTGAAGATGATTGGGGGTATCGTAAAAGAATTCACGGTTGAAGATCACGTCTTCATCATCCAGATAAATTGCTAATGGATATATCTTGGCTTCCATTAAGTCTTGGAAGAAGTGTGTACCAAAGGAAGGCTCGGGAGCGGTACCGACTCCTTCGCCGGATAGTTCGATCAATGCCTGGGTGTTATAGATGTCTGCGTAGCTGATATGCACGCCCAAGTCCGGGCTCGATGTTCCCCAGCGTCCCGGTCCAACGGCGATGAAATTCTCGTCCTCCAAAGCCGCATTCAGGCGACCGATCGCTCTTTCCAATTTTGTTCGCTCTGCCTGAGATTCGATGCTGAAATATCCCTCTGGTGAAACAAAGAGGACGTAATCGATTCTCGGGACGCTGCCGCGCGGCACCATGCGCCTGGTGGAGAAGATGATCTCTTCCTCGTCGATCTTGGGGGGCAGGCGAACATCGCTGTTCTCTTCGATATGGCTTTGCGGGCGGCACTGAAGAATCGTCGTTTCAATGGTTGGTTGCAGTGCACGGGGATCCAGTATTTTGATGGCAAACTCGGTATCGACCGGGGCTTTGTAATACTTCTCTAAAAGCTGGAGAGATTCTTTCATATGCTCTGCAAAACGGGTTCGGCGAAGGAGTTCATCAAAGGTAATGACCAGATTCTCCTTGTCGATTATGTTGGTGCGTATTGCAGACAGATAACCATCTTCCACCTTTTGGGCAATGTAGCGAAGCGGGGCGTAACGGGGATTAAATAGATCCTGAGTATTATAAGTTTTCAGTTCATTGGCTTTCAGGTCGATTACATCAACATATTGCTGTGAATAGCGTCGAATGGATTTGATATTGTCAGCCGGGTGAAGGAGCGGACGGCTGAGAGCTACGAGGCGTGGATAGTCGTTGCCCGTCTGGTCGACCGCGCGCGTACCCATTCCCCAAACGAGACGCAGAAATCCGTCTTCGCGTCGAATATCGGCAGACCATCGATAGAGGTTACGGCTAAAGGCAACACCTGCACCGTGTGGCAAATAGTAGTCGCCAAATTCTTCACCTTCGACAAATTGAATTAAGACGGCTATCCGCTCGTCATAGTCCAGCAAACCCGTTTGCCCGCGATAAACGATGGGCTCAGCACGTAAAGCACTGGCGTAAACTCGGGCGATGGCATCCGTAAGGTTCGCCAGGTTTTCCTCGGTGTTTTTTTGATTCGGGCAAAAATAACTTTCATATTTTCCCGCAAAGGAATTACCAAAGTTGTCTTCAAGCAGGCTCGATGAGCGAACAATGAGGGGCTGTTTGCCAACTTTTTCGATCACATCACGGAGTGCCTCCATGATCTCTTCAGGGAATTTCCCTGCGCGAAATTCTTTTTCCAGTGCCGGATACTCATCTCGGATTTGTTCCTCTGGCTTATATTTTTGATCTGCCCACTTCATCAGCCCGTTCGTTGACATGAACGCGTACATCACATCGGAGCCAAGATAATAGGAATTTGGCGTACGGATATTTTCCCTGATCTCTTCAGGTGCGACCTCTGCGAGAATGCGGGCAGCAAGCAGCATACCTGCGGACTTGCCGCCGATCTTCCCCTGCCCGATCTTTCGCTTGCGGATCTTATACAGGTCAGCCACCCTGAACCATTTTTTCGCGATGTTGATATAAGCGAGTTGGTCACTGATCATGGTGCGAATCAAAACGACCTTGATCTCTTGCAGACGTGCTTCAAGTGGGCCGCGCTCTTCGAGCGGCATCTTTTCGATGGAAATCGCCTGGTCGAAGATCATATCTTGTGGTGCCAGTTCAGGATTAAAGGTCACGAGATCGGGCATTGCGCCGCTACGCTCGGCCAGGATGTTGACGATAATATCTTCGAAGTGTTCATAGGGAAAATTATAGGCAAAGTAGAAATCGGTCAGCGAATCGCGTATGCGTGATAGGCGCAACTCCCAAATCTCTGATGTTTCTTCTGCAAAAGGATCGTGCAAGCCCTCGCGTGTTTGGGAAAGGACAGCTTTCTCACGTGCCTCTGCATTGAAAGCTTCGCGGCTGATAATGCCACGGTCGAAAAGCTCTCGTCGCATTCTCGCGCGGATGCGGCTACTGAGCACAGGATATTGATTAAGTGTCAGGTAGATGTTTAGAATTCGATCATTGGATGGGGCTGCTAAGGTCATAGAAGAATTTCCGTCAGTTTTTTGTTTGATGCAAAAAGTGCCAGGGCTATGATTTACCCTGACACTTTACTCGAAAATTTGATAGCCAGATTTATCCTAAATGCATCGGCATGATGACATGGGTAAAATCTTCTTCCCCAACCGGGCGGATCACTCCGGGGGCGTTTGGTGCTGATGTCTCAATGGCAACGTTTGGAGATTTGACGATTTCCAAAACCTCGCGCATGAATTTTACGTTGAAGGCGATCAGCAAGCCGATGCCGTCTACAGTGGCTTCTACGATGGTCTCATTCGAGCCGGTCTCTTCTGATTGTGCTGAGATCTCGACCTCGCTGGGCTCCATATCGTTCGCTGCGGATTTGATATCCAGACGGACGACATTCGTCCCTTCGCGGGCGAAGATCTCAGCCTGTTTACAGGCTTTGAGCAATGTCGCAGTTGAAACCAGTGTACGCGACTTGTACGAGCGAGGAATGATCTGTTCGTAATCCGGGAAAGCGCCTTCGATCAGTTGAGATACGAGTTCCGCATCCTTCACGCGGAAGATGACCTGTCCACGCCCTTTCGGGACAACCATCGAGACCATTTCATTCCCGTCGCCAGCGATGCGAGCGAGTTCGGTCAATGCGCGGGCAGGGATAATGGCGTGGATCGGCTCCGCCACAGGTGCCGAGAGAGTTGCCTTGCGGACTGACAAACGGAAGCCGTCCGCAGAAGCCATCACGATCTCGTCGCCGGTAACGGTGACTAGAACGCCCATCAAAACGGGGCGGGCTTCATCTGTGGATGCAGCAAAGGCGACCTGCTGGATCATCTCTTTGAAATCGACTACATTCAGCTGGATCGCGCCGTCCATATCGGGCACTGCCAAAGGAGGGAATTCCTGTGCATCAATGCATTTCACATCGTTATTTGATGCACCGCTCTTGACATGCAATGTTTGCGTTTCCAGATCAAGATTCAGTTCAACCTGATCGCCGGGCAAGGTGTTCACAAGATCAGAGAAGGTACGCGCGGGAGCAGTTGTTGAACCCTCGTCGCTAACTTTTGCGGGAATCCAGGTAGTGATACCCAATTCCAGATTCGTTGCTGAGAGACGCAAACGCCCTTCATCGCTGGCGATCAGAACATTCGCCAAAACTGGAAGGGTACTGCGTGGTGAAACAGCGCGGGAGACGATTCCTAAGCCACGAGCCAGATTTTCTTGAAGGACGGTTACTCTCATGCCAGACCTCTTTTAGTGTAATGTGTGGATTTTCAAAAGTATATCATTAAACAAATCTCTGCTTCTTTTGAGAAGTGCCTAATTGATTAGGCATGATATAAATATTTCATGATGCAATGTCCGC
>CAZASG010000080.1:0-8251 GCA_964487745.1 uncultured Anaerolineaceae bacterium
TGGACAAGTCATTCCAACATTTTATCTCTGTCTGCGGATTTGAGTACTCTCTTTTTGAACAATTTACGCTAAAAAATATAAATTCTGCTATACTTAATTCACTTCCAAGGTGGCTCAGATGGCAAAGGTAAACAAGAAAAACAGAAGTTTTGTAGAAATGTTTAAGGGCATAGTTTATGCTGCTGACTCTTCCGAATCTGTTGAGAGTTGGTTATCTATGATGCCTTCTTTGCCTCAATATGTTTTTATAAGGCAGTATGTTGTTTTTCACAGAGAAAATATCGATAATGCATTGCTTGGAAAGTACATACCAACATTAGATATTATCCCATTAGATAGCAATTTGCCTGCATTTGAAATTGATGTGTTTGAGACAGCATCACAAAGTGCAGTAAAAGGCATTATAGTTGCTCTTCCAAGTAGCCAACCAAATTTCTCTAGAATTACTACAGTATCCTATTCTAATTTTTGGAATCGAGGAGTTTCAAGAGTTGTACGAAAAATGTACCCTCAAGGTATGCCCGTTTTTTTCAAGCAAGATGAAATTGAAAATGCTTTAACTTCACTTGAACAAGCACTTCCAGATGGTTACAGAGTTAGAATTGCTGATGTAACAGCAAAGGCTGAAAGACCTAGTTCTGCTTCTTCACCAAATCGAAGGTCTCTTGATACAGAACGCAGATGGACAAACTTGTCTATTAAAAATGTTTTTATTAGCGCTCAGGAGAGAGAACAGTGGTTTACTGGTTTGCGTTTTATTGTTCAAAAGCAAAAGAAAAATTCCAACAGATATTATCAAGTTGGAGCCGGCAGATTAAGCAAATATGGGCAGATAAGTTTTGATTCTCATTATGAAGAAATAACATCTATTCTGTTGGGGAAGTTAGAGGAGTTCGCTTTTCAAAGGTTAGCTTTATTAGATAAGCGTGGTATTCGGGAGCGAGGATATAAAGCAGGAAAACCAATAGAAATTTCTTATAGCTATGAGGCTTTTGAGAAAATTGAAGAGGTTCGCCGATTTGGTAAAGCAATATCTTCTTATCCAAATGCGACGAAAGCTGTTTTCCATTCAAACCCATACTACCATGCTAGTGTTGCTGATTTTCTAGACGGGTCATCTTTTGACGTTTGGGTATTATCCCCAACTAAAGTAGTTATAATCCCTCAAGCAAAATCATCAGTTCAAGGATTTGAACGCCTAATTTCACATATTTTCTCTAATTTTGGTGAGGGGAGAGTAAATGAGTTCCAAAGATAGTGAGAGTTCTGCTGTTGTTGCTATCAAACAAAAAATAGAAGATTACTACAGCACTATTCATGCTTTACAAGCATTTGTTAGTATGACGACTTGGGATAATGGGAAGATGAAGGATGCTTTTCATAGTCTTGGTCGAAGGATGCATACAAGCTTAAATAATAGAATTTCTTCTGACAATCGAATCACTCCTGATGCTGTTATTCAGCGAACTCCAACTCTAGGATATGTTGTTGAAGCGAAAAAGAACTTGCCTAGCAACACCAGACAAGAATGGGATAAGGTAATTGAGCAATTACTGAAGTATGATGACGATTTGACAGGGTGGTGGACTGATACGGGGTATATTGATAATCATTGTGTTGTATTGTTGTTGGAAATATCGAGGGGAGTGGAGTTTACAGATTATCTGAAGCAGTATTTGCAATCTAACCAAATTTCATTTGCAAGAAAGACATCTGTTGTTGAGTTTAATCGTGCTGATGAGTTTAGATCTTATTTCATGTTGAGAACTCGCTGGGGTGATATAGATGATAACGTTATACAAGATGCTTTGCGAAAAGGCCTGAAGATTGTCAGAGAAGATGTTGTTGGGACTTATGGGGAAAAGAAATTTTATGATGTTGAGCCCGAAACAGAATTTACGATGGTTGTCCTCTGGCAAGATATATTTACTGATTTTGCCCAATCCGCAGAATTTGATAAGGCATTAAAGGCTTATATTATTGAAGTTGATGTAAATGCTCTAACAAAAGAGCTTCAAAGACTTTATGGCTCACAAGGAAATGCAGCAGGAGAAGTCCAATTTCCTCGTAAGGCATGGATTAAAAAGGCTTGTAATGGTTTTGTTCGAGTTGGGGTTGCTGATGTGATTGATAAAGATCGTTATCGTATTTACTTCAAAGCTTTACGAGGTGATCTTATAACAAGATTTGCAAAACAACGAAAAAAAACTAGAGCAAACAAAGAAAGTGATGGCACGCAACAATTATCATATTTAGGTGATGAATGATATTGAAAAGAAGAAATAGCTAGATTACAGGATGTTATCAAAGCCCTCTGAACATAGTATTGGAGAGCTAATCTTATCCGCTCGTAGTTTGTTTTCGTGCCACCCGTGTCCAAAAAAACTCTGCGCTTTCTGCGTCTCGGCGGTTAATCCTCCCGCCGCCTCTCCCTCTTCCTCCTCAACAAACTCGACACCGTCGAATCATCCCCTTCTTTCTCGGTAACTCGTTTCTCTTCCACCTTCTTCTCAATAATGATCGGCTCTTCCCGCTCAACCACCGTATCCCGCTGCGCCCGTTCCTTCGCCTTTTGTAGCGACGAGAGTCTCGTGGGCGTTTCAACGACCACAGGTTCTTTTACTTTGATCGTAAAACGAGCTTTTAGCCAATTCCACATTTGAACAAAATCACGTTGCGAGAGTAGCAAGCGTCTCGAGGCAATATCCAGTACGAGCAGGAAGGCGGCGAGGGTCAGCAGTTCCTGCCAAAGCTCATTTAAGGCACTTTGCGCCCGCAGATTGTGGGCGTAGATCTCGTCGGGTGTGGTGCTTGGCGGGGCGCTGAATGCGATTTCGGGTAGCACACTTTGGCGTTCGTCGCTGGGCTGGTATTCGGGGGAATAGCTCTGCGCCCAGCCATATCTCTCAACGAACTCGCCCGTTTCGCCCGTCCCTGAAACGCCGATGGCATAAGCGCCTGCGGGCAGCGCATCCAGCTTGGCTTGATACAGCCCCGCGCCGACCTGTGCCAATTCCACCTGCGTTACTTCATTGCCTTGCGCAACCACATTCACAACCACGTCCATGCCGTTCAGGGCGTTGCCCGCCTCGTCACGGGCGTCCACCGAGAGCGTCGTCGTCCCTTTGGTGGTCTCCACGTTCAGGGTCACGTTCGAGGGCGTCGGCGGCGGCGTCACATAGCTGACCACCTGCCCCCAGAGCTGCGCAAATCCGCTCCAGCGCACCCAGCTCCCTGCCCAGCCGCCGCTCGCATCCGACGTAAACGCCGCCGCACGCCCCAAACCATATTGCCAGTGCGCCAGCAGCGGGTCGCCGTAATGCGTCAGGAGCGCGGTTGTCGCCGCATCTTTCGGGGATGTGGTGATATATCCGTTTAGCGGTGGCAAACTCGTTATGCCAGAGAGAATCGGCGAAGCATTCCCCAAAAGCGGCGTGAATCGTTCATCCACCAAATAGGATTGGGTCGCCAGCGTGGTTTCTTCCGTGAAGATACTGGGGATGGACTGCGGGTCGGCGACGAAATGATAGCGACCACCGCCGACATCCGCCAGACTTTGCAGGAAGGGCGCCGCATCGCTCCCGACACCGATGCTGGTGAGCGTTATATTATGCGCTTGATTCAGTGAGGAGGCGAGTTCCGCCAACCCCGTTTCATCCGCACCGCCGTCCGTTAACAGGATGATATGCCGCACCTGAGCATCGTCTGCCACGAGTTGGTCGGCAGCGGTTTGCAGCCCGATCAGAATATCGGTACCGCCGCCATCTTGCAACTTGCTGACCGTCTCGCTGATGGTCGCCCCGTCTTCGACCTCCTGAATGGGGACGACCCATTCGGCGGCATCATCGAAAGCCACCACGCCGACATTATCTTTGGGCAGGAGCAGCTCCACCGAGCGGATAACGGCTTCACGGGCGAGGGCGAGCTTTGTGGGGCCGCCTGCGCTGTCGGACATCGAACCGGAGCGGTCGATGACGAAAATGAGTGTGAGCGTACTGCGCCGAACTTCATCATCGTTACGCATGTTGACGGGAAGGGTTTCTTCGAGCGGGGTGCGATAGTAGCCACCCAAGCCGAAGCTCGTTGGTCCGCCGATGGCGACCAGCCCGCCGCCTAAATCACGGACATAGGATTGCAGCGAACGCATCTGGGCGGGGTTGAGACTGCGCCCGGGCACATTGACGAGCACGATGCTGCTGTACTGCGCCAGTTGAGCAGGGTCGGGCGGAATCAGCTCGGGTTGGGTGATTTCGTAGTCGAAGCCGCCGCTTTCGAGGGCGTTCAGCAGGGGCGTGACTTCGTCGGGGCGTGGCTCGCCGTTGGGTAGCGGTCTCCCCGCGGGTACGGCGGCGATGAGTATTTTAGGAGGTCCACTCACAAAAGTGATGCCCGAAAGCTGGTTGTTCTGCACCACGCTGTCGATTTGGCTTTCGACCTGGATGCTAAATTCCTGTAAACCTGCCTGATTAGCGACCAGCGGCAGGGTGTAGGCACTTTCGCCTGCGTCAAGTTGGAGCGTCTCTTCGGAGATGACCTCGCCGCCTGAAAGCAGACGGATGGTGGCGGGTGCATTTGCCGAGGCGAAGAGTTTGAAAGCCAGCTCAAAACGTTCACCTTCAAAAAGCTGGGTGGGCAGGTCAAGTTCGGTGATGGCGACATCGGACGGTGTGCCTGCGGCGAGCGGCAGGGTCAGGATGTCGATGCCGTTCGTGGAGGCGATGCGCACCGCTTCAGCAACATCGCCCTGTGTGTTGATGCCGTCGCTGAAGAGCACGATCCGCTTGGCGGTGTTGGAGGGGAAGAGGGCTTGCGCGAGAATCAGCGCTTCGCCGATGTCGGTTTGTCCTGTGGGGGGGATGGAGCGAATGCCGTCAATATTCGGCGCATTCGAAAGTGGTATCTCGACAAGAGCATTTCCACCGAAGACGATCAGCCCTGCCAAGTCATCGGGCGGCTTGGAGGCGATGTCCTGCTCGATGAAGGTGAGCGCCTCTTCTTGTTGACTTTGGGAAATGGAGTCGGAGATGTCGAGCAGGTAGAGTACAGAGAGCTGTTCGCTCGTCGAAGCGATGGAGAGCCCCGCGAGGGCAAAGATCAGGCAGAGCAGTAGCAGGATGCGGAGGGTGAGAGAAAATTTCTCACGCCCAGACATGTCACTGCGAGACGACAAAGTTGTTGAAGCAGTCTCATTATTTTTGAGATTGCCGCGACGAGCTAACGCTCTCCTCGCAATGACAGTTAGACGAGGATTTGCGAGCCAAATAAAATACGGAATAACGAGCAACAATAGCAAGTAGATGGGGGATTGGAAGGTCATTTTTCCTGCCCCCATGTAAAGCGCACTTTCGACTGCCTGTGATAAAGCCACCACTCCCACATCAGCAGAGCGATGGCGATCAGCGCGGCATAAGGCCAGAGTTCGCATAAGCCTGTCGCTTCGTTCGTTTTGCTTTCCTGTTCTGTGCTGAGAATAGATAAATTCTCTTGCGGGGCAATATTTGATTCTAAATTGGAGAAGGAATTGACGGCAAAGGTCTCTCCCGCTCCACTTGGCAGGGATGTGATTGTATACAACCCAACTTGATCGGTATCTAAAAATGTTGCGCCTCTTTCGTCGACGGGGAGAGTTTCCTCCGTGCCATCGGGGGCGGTGATGAGGAGTTCGTTCACGTCGGGAGCGGGATGCAGGGCGACGGGGTCGCCGACCACGAATCCCTGTGGGGCATCGTAGATGGCGGGGGGATTGAGATAGTCGAGCAGGTTGGAGAAGAGGATGGGGAAGGCGATTTGGAGCGGGAGGTCGGAATCGAGCAGGTCGAAGGCGAGGACGGCTACTCGGCGGGATTGGGTTTCGCCGACGAAGACGAGGGCACCCGCATCGCTTTCGAGGAGGACGTCTGCCCAGAGGGGCGGGGTGATGGGTTTTGCTCGGAGTACGGAGACTTGTTCGAGATTGGCGTGGTTGGTGATGGGATGTTCGGGAACGGTTAACTCGCCAATTTGATCGGTGGCCAAGCCAACGTCCATGAGCGAATTCGGCGGCGGATTGATCAGTAAAATGCTTCCATCGGGCAGTGTCTCGGGGAAGAATCCATCGTAGATCGTCGTGGTATATCCCGCCGCAGGTATTCCCGCTTCACTTGGCAACATTTGGTAGGCCTCAGCGTTGGGGAGCGCGCCCAGAAATTGCTCGAGGAAAAAGTTGCCCTCGCTGACGAGCAGAATGCGCTGGCTCGAGGAGGGATGGAAGGCGACGAAGGCGGCATCGTCGAAAGGATAGGGATCGTTATCGCCGCTGAGTTGGGCGCGATAATTGGCGGCGCTGAGGGGCAGGTTGGGGATGATCTGGATTTCTTCGCTTCCCGCAGCGAGGCTGATATTTTCTGCCTGAAGGAGTTCGTCATTGCGGTAAATGGAGAGAATGGCGCTGTTTTGCGTGTATCCATAGCTGCGCACCTTGACGAAAAGCTCAGCCTTACCTTGATCGGCGTTGACCGAAAAAGCGGCCACTCCGAGATTTGCATCGCTCTCGCCGATGGGCAGATAGCGGATATTTTCGGCGTAGAGCGGCAAAGATAGCTCGCCCAGCCCACCGTCGGAGAGCAGGACGAGAATATGGTCGGGTTTGGTGATTGCAGAGTTGGCGAGTGCCACGGCCGTGCCCCAATCGGCGGCAGATGCGGTGACTTGGGCGCTGGCGAGCGCACGCCGCATCTCCTGTTTGTTGGCGCTGTGCGAGAGCAAAATTCTCGGCTGGGCACTGACTTCGATGAGGGTCAGCTCGCTTTTGGGCGGCAGATTGGCAATGATGCGCTCGACTTCATTTTTCGCGACATCAAAACGGTTGGGCGAAACGTCCGTTGCCTGCATGGATGCGGATGCATCGAGCACGACGATCACTTCCGCGTTGCCGATCGTGTCGCTAGGCAGGGCGGGGCGCAGCAGGGCGAAGATCAGTGCCGCTAAAATGAGCAGTTGCACGAAAAGGAGCAGATTACGGCGCAGCTTTTGCCAGGGCACGTTCGCCTGACGGTCTTCGAGCAGCATCTGCCAGAGCAGGGTCGACGAGACCTTGACTTCCTGCCGCCGCAGTTTGAGCATATAGAGCAGTAGGATTGGGATGGCGAGCAGAGCCAGTAAGCCGAAGAGGGGGGTGAGAAAGCTCATCGCTTTGCCCTCTGTTTTTTAACCACGAAGGGCACGAAGATGCACGAAGGGGAAAGTTGGGAAGTTTTAATTTCGGTGGTGGTTGAGTAGCCCCGAATGCTTTTTACCCTAAAGGGCACACGTCGGGGCATATCGAAACCACGAAACAGCATTTTTAACTGTTGGTTTACCCAAAGGGCACGATGTCGAAACGGCGAAAAGCATCGCCTACTCAACCAACGACAACCTTTTTTAACAAAAAGTAGTTTTTCCTTAGAGACCCTTTGTGCTCTTTGTGTTTGCATCATGCCAACGCCCCCGCTCGGCGCAGTTCGTAGAGTAGAAAATGATCCCACTCGCTGGCCGTACTCAGGTCGAAGTAGCGCATCCCCCGCTGGTGGGCAAAGGCTCTCAAATCTGCCTGCCATGCTTCGAGCCGCTCGATATAGCGCTCACGCATCCAGCGCGTCAGGCTGACTTCCTGCGCATTCCCCGTTTCGACATCCACAAGGCGCAAGTCACCGTTCAGGTCGGGATGGCGCTCATCTTCGGTCAGCGTGTGCAGCAGTATGATCTCGTGCCCCTGCGCTTGGAGATGTTTCAGTCCCTTTTCATAGCCATTGGGATACAGAAAATCAGAGATAATGATCAGCAACCCGGGACGTTTGTTCACAGCTGTGAACTGCCGAGCCTGCTGTGCGAAGTCGATCTCGCCCGCGCCTGCTACCGTGCCAAAGGCATTTAGTAGGCGAATCAGATTTGCGCCCCCACGCATTGGCCCAATTCTTGTTTCGCTGCCCCAAACTTCGACTTTTAGCAGATCGCCCGTAAAAAGGCTGATCACGCCCAGCCCAGCCGCCAGCTTTTTGCCGAAAAGGAGCTTGTTCTCGTCGCTTTCGCCCCAATCCATGGATGCGGAGCCATCCAGCACGACGTAGACAGCCAGATCTTCCTCATCCTCCATCAACTTGATAAAGGGGCGCTCATGCCTTGCGTAGATATTCCAGTCGAGGCGGCGCAGGTCATCGCCCGGAACATAATCTCGATAATCCGCAAATTCGATGCTTTGCCCACGCCGCGACGAGCGTCGGTCGCCTTTGATGGC
>CAZASG010000081.1:0-8218 GCA_964487745.1 uncultured Anaerolineaceae bacterium
CCTCGGGGTCGATTCTGCAGATCTCATCGCGCACCTTCTGCGCATGCATTTTTGCCGCATCCAGAAAACTCTTGGAAATAAGCGTCCGCCCTGCGCCCAAAACAGGCAGCCGGATCACATGCAACCCCGCTGCGCGGAGGATTTGAAGGGCGGCAGCCTCAATCTCAGGTTCAAAGTAGCGCGTGAAGGGATCAGGGAGGAATAAAACAGTATTCAGTGAAGGGCGATGCCTGATGCGTGTTGCGTGCTTGCCCTGTGTTTGATCGAAGGGATGCGCAAATTGGGGTAAATTACGTTCTTTGGCAATACCAAAGATTTTCTTCGCCCAACTCCCAAGCACCTGACTGCCCGATACCCGATTGGCCAATTTCCCAAAGGGCGCGCCCAATTTTGCAAAAACGCCGATATAGCCAAAAAGATAATCCCGTAACTTACGCGGATGGGTCTTGTAGTAATGATCAAAGAATTCATATTTAAGTTTTGCCATATCCACGCCTGAAGGACATTCTGATTGGCAGCCTTTGCAGGCAAGACAAAGATCAAGCGAGTTAGCAACAGCTTCGGGTAATTGAGCTTCACGCAATAACGCGCTGCTGGATATCCAAGCCCGCAGCATATTGGCACGTCCACGCGTGGAATGGCTTTCTTCGCGCGTCGCCTGAAAGGAAGGGCACATCGTCCCGTCAAACTTCCGACAAACACCTGCACCATTGCAATTCTCAATTGCATTTACCAAACCACCTTCCATATCAAAATTCAGAATGGGCACGGCGGCAAATGATTTGGCGGTATACCCCGCGCCGTAGCGCAGGTTTGCGTTCATGGGCGCAGGCTCTACGATCTTGCCTGGGTTGAGCAAATTTTCAGGATCTGCAGCCAACTTCAATACACGGAAGGCTTCATTTATCTCTTCCCCGTATATCTTTTCCAAAAATTCAGAACGTGCCAAACCGTCGCCGTGTTCCCCCGTCATCGCACCGCCCAAACTAAGCACCAAGCCCAAAGCAGCTTCAGCTATTTCGCGCAGTTCATGGCGTCCGCGTTCGGATTGCAGATTTAGTACCGGGCGCATATGCAACACACCGGCTGAAGCATGCGCGTAAAAAACGCCCTCTGTCTTGAAGCTCGTAAAAATCTCCTCCATGCCGCGCACATAATCACCCAAGCGCTCGACAGGGACAGCGCAATCCTCAATGAAGGTGATCCCACGTGTTGAGCTTGTGGATGTGGACAGGATCCCCAAACCTACCTTACGCACTTTCCAGATATTCGCTTGCTGCTGCTTGTGCATAATAATGCGTCCATTGCGCCCAAGTTTTTCAGCCTGCTTTTTAACCAGTGCCGCATCCTGCCCAGCATATTCGACCACTAAGAGTTCGCTGGTATCATCATCCACAAAATCGATCATCGGCGCATAGGCCGGGACTTGGCGAGCGAGGTTGATCAATAAGCGCGGAAACAGCTCCACTGCCGAGGGCTTCGACTCAAGAATGGCAGGCACATCGTCCATCGCTTCGGGGATGCTCCTGAATGACAGCACGACCAGCACCTTTTCATGCTGCAAGGGAACAAGATTGACCGTCATGCGTTGCATGACCGCTAACGTCCCTTCGGAACCAGCAAGGAGGATAGCAAGATTCAGGGTGGAAGATTTGATGGGAGGGTAAAGTTCGCTTTCCCATTGGGGTGGACGAGAGGACGACCAGGGCAGCAGATAGTTGAGGCGATAGCCTGAGGCGTTGCGCCAGACCTTTGTCCAGCGCTCGCGAATTACGTCTGCATATTGCGAACGGATATGGAGGGCCGCAGCGTAGAGCGTTGCTTCAAGATTTGCCACGGGGGGGGGAGAAGAAAGAGAGAAAGCGTCGGTTGGCCGCAGATCTTGTGCGAGTTGCGAAGCTCTTTCAATGGAAACTTCGCCAAAAGCCGCGCAGCTTCCATCTGCGAGAAGTACATCAGCCGCGAGAAAATGATCGACTGCCATACCATAGCGAATAGAGTGAGCTCCCGTCGCGTTATTAGCAAGCACCCCGCCCATTGTGGCGCGGTCAGCGGAAGCAGGATCGGGACCGAACCCCAAGCCAAATTTGGCGGCAGCCCGGTTCAGGTCAGAAAGGATCACGCCCGGCTCTACAGTCGCCGTGCGCGTTTCGGAGTTGATGTACACGATCTTGTCGAGATAGCGTGAAAGATCAAGGATCAGGGCGTCCCCAACTGCTTGTCCCGCCAGCGATGAACCGGATCCGCGCGGAAGGATCGGGATCTTGTATTTGGCAGCCAATTCAACAGCAGCCTGAAGTTCTTCCTGATTCCTGGGAATAAAAACACCCCGCGGTGTGATCTGATAAATGGACGCATCGGTACTGTAGAGCGTACGCGTAACAGAGTCGGTGCGCAGGTCGCCGGATGTGGCGCGCTGAAGTTCCTGAACAAATTCGGCTGGCAAAGACATGCGCCAATTATGGCATAGAATCTGGTTTAGAATAGGGCTTATTCGCAAAAAAGAGGAGGTAAGATGAGCAATACAGCAGACATCATCATCATTGGCGGGGGCATTCACGGCGCAAGTTTGGCCTTCCATTTGGGTCGGCGCGGCATGAAGGCGCTTGTGCTTGAAAAGAAGGTACTTGCATCGGGCGCCACTGGACGCTCCAGTGGTCTGGTTCGCATGCATTACGACCTCGAACCTGAATCACGGCTGGCATGGGAATCATTCCACTACTTCCGCAATTGGAAAGAAATCGTTGGTGGCGATTGCGGCTTTACGCGCACCGGTTTCATCCAGCTTGTGCCCGAAAAAGATGAAGAGGCTCTGCGTAACAATATCCTCATGCACCAAAGAATCGGCATTCCTTCACTCCTCGTCACACCGGATGATGTCAAAAGGCTCGCGCCCCACTTCCGTACAGATGATTTCAACATCGCTGCCTACGAACCGGAATCGGGATATGCAGACCCGAACGCAGCTGCCACCTCCCTAATGGATGCTGCCAAAGGACTCGGTGCTCGTCTCATACAGGATTGTGTCGTCCGTGAGATTCAGCTTGCTTCCGGCAAAGTGACCGGGGTCTCGACGAGTCAGGGGAAGTTTTCAGCCCCCATCGTCGTCAACGCAGCTGGCGCATGGGCAAAGGAAGTTGCCGCGATGGTCAATGTTGAGTTACCCATCAGCACCTGGCGACACGACGTGATGTATGTCAAAAACCCTACTTCTGTGCCTGAACATTCTCCCACCGTGATCGATAATATCCACTCGATGTACTTCCGTCCCGAAACCGGCGGGCTGACTCTTGTCGGGCTGGAAGATAACAATCCCCTTGGCGAATCACCCGAGGGCTACACCGACCGCGCCCAACCCGGCTTCGTCGAACGCGCCATCGACCGCATCTGCAAACGCATCCCCGCGATGGAAGAAGGTGACCTGCACTCCAACAACGGTGGATACGACGGCATCTCGGAAGACCTACGCGCCGTGCTAGGTCAGGTCGGTCCCGAGGGCTTCTATTGTCAATGTGGCTTTAGCGGCACTGGCTTCAAGATCGCCCCAGCCGTCGGTCTTTGCATGTCCGAACTAATCGTTGATGGTGCCGCCAAAACCATCGACATTACGCCATTCGACCCCAATCGCTTTGCACGCGGCGAACTACTCAAAGGCGAAAACGCCTACGACGATATTTGGCATTAGCCGCTAACGAAAGAGAGTGTCACTTTGAAAGTGACACTCTCTTTTTTTTTATTTATCACACTGCCAACAAGAGCGGATTTTCAAGATAACGTCCCAACGCCTGCATGAACTGCGCTGCTTCAGCGCCATCGCTCACGCGATGATCGACCGAAATGGTCGCTTTCATGCGCCAACCTGTCGTCAGTTCGCCATTTTCCACGACGGGCACTTCTTTGGCTGAGCCAAGTGCCAGGATCGCAGCCTCGGGCGGGTTGATAATGGCCACGAATTGCTCCACATCAAACATACCCAAATTGCTAATCGAGAAAGTCGAGCCTTCAATATCATCGGGGCTGATCTTGCCATCACGAACATTCGACGCCATCTCACGAACTTCCAACGAAATCTGGCGCAGGGTTTTCTGGTCGGCATTTTTGCAGACCACAGTCAGCAAACCGCCATCAACCGCAACTGCGTTCCCAATATTGATCGCGCCACGCTGAACGATACTATCGCCATCCAGCACAGCATTCAAATTCGGGAATTCACGCAAAGCCAGCGCCACACCTTTGACAATAAAGTCATTTACCGAGAGCTTCTCGCCCTCCGGTAAAACGGCGTTCGTGTCCTTACGCATGGCCATCAGGGCATCCATCTTGTATTCGTGTGTCACAAAGAATTGCGGCACTTCCTGCGTTACTTCGGTCAAACGACGCCCGATAGCCTGACGTAAACGCGTCAATGGGACTCGTTTATCATCACGGGAAACAGAGACAAAGGATGGGACCGATGCGCCCGCCTTTTGACTTGATACTGCTGCTTCAACATCGCGCTTAACGATCCGCCCGCCGGGACCGGTCCCGGTCAGCGTACGCAGGTCGATGTTCTTATCTTTGGCAATATTCCGCGCAACGGGCGAAGCCTTGATTCGCGCACTATCTTCAGGCAAGTTAACCAACATATCGGGAGCAAAACTCTCTAACGAGCGTTCCGCTGTTGCGGGCTCAGTAGCAGGTTCGGGTGCGGCTTCATCCGCATCATCACTACCGGCCCCATCCGGGATCTCGAATTCTTCCCCCGGCTCACCAATGACAAGGATCGGCGCTGTGACGGGGACAATATCGCCAGCGCTGACGAGAAACTTCAGGATCGTTCCATCGGTCGGTGCTTCGATCTCGACCGTGACTTTATCGGTCTCGATCTCGGCCAGCACATCTCCTTGCGAGACGGCATCGCCTTCGGCCTTGGTCCACTCGATGAGCGTCCCTTCAGCCATGTCAAAGCCCAATTTGGGCATATTTATGATCTCGGCCATTATTTCATCACTTCCTTCACCGCGGCCACGATATCCGGGACTTGCGGCAGAGCCGATTGCTCCAACACACGGTTATAGGGCAGCGGGACTTCTTTTTGGGCAACGCGCAGGATGGGGGCGTCGACATAATCGAAGGCGTCTTTGTAGATGCGCGTGGCGACTTCAGAGCCCACCCCATAGGATTTCCAGCCTTCTTCAACGATGACCGCACGATTGGTCTTCTTGAAGGATTCGAGCACCGGGCCCATATCCAGCGGACGCAGGCTACGAAGATCAACGATCTCAGCTTCGATGCCTTCTTTGGCGAGCTGGTCAGCAGCTTTCATCGAAAGCTCAAGACCTTTGGCGTAGGTAACGATAGTCGCATCTTTGCCTTCGCGCTGAACTTTGGAAACACCGATCGGAATTGTGTATTCGCCATCCGGCACTTCACCGCGATTTTGATACATGGTCGCGCTTTCAATAAAGAGGACCGGATCATCAGAGCGGATTGCGCTCTTAAGCAAACCTTTTGCATCTTCAGGCGTACCGGGGCTGACGACCTTCAGGCCGGGGAAATGTGCAAATACTGCATCGGGGGTCTGGGAGTGTGTTGCGCCAAGCTGACGTCCACCACCACCAACGGCACGAATAACCATCGGGACTTTGAACTGACCACCGAACATATAGCGCAACTTCGGCGCCTGATTGACGATATAGTCCATCGCCGAGAAGGCAAAGTTGATGGTCATCAACTCAGCGATCGGACGCTGACCGACCATTGCGGCACCAATAGCGCCACCAACGATCGCGTTTTCTGCGATGGGGGTATCTTTGACGCGCTCAGGGCCATATTTATCGTAAAAGCCTTTGGTCACGGCATAGGTGCCGCCCCAAACACCAACTTCTTCGCCCATGATAAAAACTTTTGGATCACGATCCATCTCTTCCATCAGGGCCTGGGAGATTGCTTCTCGTATTGTTATTCTAGCCATGATTAATTCTCCACGTACACATCTTCCCAGAGTGCTGCGGGAGCAGGCTCGGGGCTATTTTCTGCAAACTCGATCGCTTTTGCGATTTCTTCATCCACTTCCGCGTCGATGACATCCAGCTGCTTGACTGTGGCAACTTTTTTAGACGTCAAATGCTTACGGAAAATGCGGATCGGCTCAGTTTCTTTGCGCTCCATTACTTCATCCTGGGTACGATAACGCTCCGGGTCACCCATTGAGTGGCCACGCAAGCGATAGGTCTCCACCTCAAGGAAGAAGGGTTCACTATTCGTGCGCACGTATTCGATCGCTTCTTTGGCAGCATCGTAGACGTTCATCACATCGCGACCGTTCACATGAGCGCTCTTCATACCATAGCCTTCCGCTTTCTCGCGGATCGCTGATACAGCGGATGCACGGTCTACGGATGTCCCCATACCATAACGGTTATTCTCACAAACCCAGAGCACACGCAAATCCCAGATCTTGGCCAAATTCAATCCTTCATGGAAGTAACCAATATTGGTCGCACCATCGCCAAACATACAAATGGTGACATTATCATTTCCAGCATATTGGTCGCCCAACGCCATCCCGGCCGCGATCGGTAAGTGACCACCAACAATGGCATGACCACCCCACATATTCTTGTCGGGGTCAGCCATATGCATCGAACCGCCTTTGCCTTTCGACATACCTGTCGATTTACCGAGCAATTCGGCCATCACTTCGTTTGAAGAGATTCCAGCATTAAGGGCTACGCCATGGTCACGATAAGCCGTGATCACACGGTCACGATCTTCGCGCGCAGCGACGAGCCCCGTCGAAACGGCTTCCTGCCCAATATACAGGTGCATAAAACCACCGATCTTGCCGGCCTGGTACAGCTCCGCCCCTCGTTTCTCAAGGCGGCGGATCAAGACCATCTCTCGATACATTTGCAACTTTTTCTCTTTATTCATAAACACTCCAATAAAATTCTGAGCACCGATCAATACGTCGATCAATCTCAGTGTTTGATTTCTTTTATTTCAAGCGTGTATTATATACGACATTTTATGTCTTTTTTATATGATTTGTAGAAGAATCTGGACCAAAACCCTATGCTATACTGGCAAAAACATGTAAATTACCCACCCGTCATTAGGATTTCATCACTTAATATGAATTCACATCCGGATAAAAAATCTTCTGTACAAGAAATAAAAGAGCGTTTTGACAACGATGTCGAACATTTTTCAAACTTGGTGACCGGTCAAACGGCTGCGGTCGATGCACCCCTGGCAATGGAACTCATCACCCAAGCCGCCCATCGCAGCACGCCAAACGCCAAAAAGGTGCTGGATATCGGCTGCGGCGCAGGGAATAACACCCTCAAACTCCTGGAATATATCCCCAAATTTGATAGTGACCTGATCGACTTAAGCCAGCCGATGCTGGAATGCGCGCAAGAGCGAATTGCTTCCGCTAACACAGGCAAGGTGCGCAGCATCCAGGGCGACTTCCGTCAAATCGAGCTCCCCGCCAACGAGTACGACATCATCCTTGCAGCTGCCGTCCTTCATCACCTGCGCGATGATACCGATTGGAAAAAAGCATTTGAGAAAATCTACCGCATCACCGCGCCCGGAGGCAGCGTCTGGATCACAGATCTCGTCTCGCACGAGACCGATGCCGTCCACGCCTTAATGTGGGAGCGCTATGGAGAATATCTCGTCTCAATAGGTGGAGAAGAATATCGCGAGAAAATTTTTGAATATATCGAAAAAGAAGATTCCCCACGCCCTGTCACCTATCAACTTGACCTGCTGCGCAAGGTCGGTTTTCAGCACGTTGAGCTATTACACAAAAATTCCTGCTTCGCGGCTTTTGGGGCAATCAAAAGGAGTAAATCATGACCCCAGTCCGCATATCAAAGATCGAATCACCTGCACGAGCGGCACTTTCTTACAAAGATAACTTCAACAACCGCGATGTGGATGCCATTCTTGCCTTGCTCAGCGAAGACGGTATTTTCGAGCCTGCACAAAATGAGCTTATCCTAAAAGGCAAAGCTGCGATCAAAACTTATCTCGCCGAACTTTTCACCAAGCTATCCGATGAAAAACTTAAGGGGATAGATCTTTTTCAGCCATGCTTTCACGTCGTCTTTCGCTGGGAACTAGATGGGAAACGCGGCGTGGACATTTTCGACTTTCGCGAAGGATTGATTAGAGCCTGTTATGCACTTTGAGATAGAATCTGGGTATGAAGAGAACCCCGTAC
>CAZASG010000082.1:0-7583 GCA_964487745.1 uncultured Anaerolineaceae bacterium
TTTTTTTCTTCATCATCTATACCTACTAAAAACAAACCTATGATTTTAACGCTCTTTCTCAACCCACATCTGCGTGCCATCTGTCGAGATATGCAGCCAACCATCCAGATCGGTACGCAGCAGGGTATAACCATCCACTGCATTCAGGGTGCTTTCATGGGGCAAACCATCACGGTCGTCAGCAGCAACGCTCAAGACCAGCAACTGCGGCTCAAGCGCAGTAAAAAGCTCAGGTGGATTTAGCGGCGCATAACCCGAATCAGGTAAAAGCAGCAGCGAAAGCGCACCCAAATTCTGTGACTCTTCAAGACTCTCGAAATCCATGCCAATGGGAAGCAATGCCCGGAAAGAATCCCATTCGATGAGGATGACCGATCCGCGCGCGCCCACGGCTTGAATCCGTAAAAGGGCACCCTGCCCAAGCTCCAGAATTTGCCCCGTCTCCGCTAACGTAAGCGGGATACCGTTATTCGAGATGTATTTGTCAAGGGCGCGGGAGGCGTAGGAGGCTTCATAATTTCCGCTCCATAAAACCTGTGCAGGCGGGAAGCGCTCAAGCGTGCGCGGGAGGGCTGCCAGATCTTCTTCCTGCGGCGAAGCCACGATCAGCCAATCCAGTTTACGCTGGAAGGGTGGCAGACGCTCGCCCAACTCAGCAGAGAGATCAGAAATACGCTCTCCTCCATTGATGAGGATGGTATCGCCGTCAGGGGTCTGGATGAGCACGGCATCTGCAGAGCCAACATTGAGAAAGGTCAGGTGCAGGTTCCCATCCGGGAGGGCGAAGACCATGCGCCAAATCTGGAAAGTGATGAGGGTTAACGCGACCGCGAAAGTGGGCTTGGAGATTTTCTTTAAAGGGAAGCCAGCCAAAGTCCACGCGAGCATCGCGAGGTAGATGATGATGACAAGAATGAGCTTCGTATCCCCCAAAACGATGACGCCGTGCGGCATCCCGTCAAAGAATTCCACCATCCGAATGGTATAGGTTGTAAAAGGCAATGCGAAGATGGCAAGGAGTTTGCCGAGCGGCAGGATGAGCAAGCTGGCGATCAGAGCGATCCCGCCGAGGATCATTACCGCAGGCTGGACGGGCAGAATGAATGGGTTTGCGATGAAGGAGATCAGCGAGATACGCCCGAAGTGATACATCATGATCGGGATGGTGGCGAACTGCGCGGCAAGGGTGAAGAGGAAATATTCACCAACAGGTCCGGCGATCTTTTGAGCGCGTTCTTCAGAGGTGATACGCGAGGCCTGGCGCACAAACCAGTTGGCGAGCGGCTCGGCATAAAGGATAAGACCTGCCGTTGCTGCAAAGGAAAGCTGAAAACCTACATCCCAAAGAACCATCGGATTGAAGAGTGCCATCACGACCGCAACAGCCAGCAGGGAGGTAATACCATCCTGCCTTCTGCCAAGCTGTTTGCCTAATAGACCGACACCGCCCATAAGAGCTGCGCGAACCACAGCCGCATCCGCACCGACGAGGAGGGTGTACACACCGATCCCGATGATGGCGACCACGGAGCCAGTCTTTTTGCCAAAGAGTCTGCCAAAGAGAGATATAAAAAGCCCGGCGATGATGGTGATGTTGAAACCAGAAATCGCGATGATATGTGTGGTGCCGGTATTTTTGAAGGCTTCCTGAATATCTTTCGGTAACCCTGTTTCCACCCCCAGCAAAATGCCTGCCAGCAACGAGGCTTCGGGATCAGGGAAGAGTTCGTAAACATTGGTGAGGGCGCGATCTTTCAGGTCAAAGATCCAGACCTTTGCCCAATGTCCACCGCGCGCTTCGGGGAGCATGGTCGCTTCAGCGTTGGACATATACGCGTGAATATCGCTCAGCGCAAGATAATCTTTATAGGAAAATTCTTCATTCTCGGGTGGGGTTTCGAGGATACCGCGCACACGGACATGGTCGCCGTATTGGTAGATCTCGCCCGCGTCCACCCGGACGAGAATTTTGCCATTTACATAAAGCGGGGTTTTCTTATCGGGGCGGTTGATCTCGCGCACGTCGATCTGAAGGTTGGTGTAGGTGTCGCGATAATCGGGTGCATCGGAGATCACTCCCGTGATAAGACTTTCATATTCCCGATCTGTGTACCAGATGATGTTGAAAGGATCTTCCGCATCCGGTTGTTGATACTGAAAGAAATACGCCCCAAAGAAAAAGAAAAATGGTAAAAGGAAATGAACCGGAGAAAGTTTAAAAAGGAAAGTCGGTGTTTCCGCCTTTTCACGTAAGCGCCGAAAGAGCACCATCAACAAAGCAAATAAGAATGCCCCGGCGCTGAACTCCAACCAGCGTCCCGTGCTTTGCGGAATTGCACGCGCGAGAACGATCCCTCCGAGAAAGGAGAGAGAGATGAAGGTTAGCGGTGAAAATAGAAGCTGCACAAAAACCCCTTTTCAGGATTCTCCTGCCTGCACATGCAAGCAAGGGAAGCCCATAATAAAGTACGCTTTCTAAAAGCAGAGTCTACCTAAAAACCAAAGAACTTCGCCAATGCAACCGTTCCAAAAACACCCAGTACAACTGCCCCACCGACCAGGGCATTGCTAAAATCACGTCGGTCGACGAGCTTCACGAGGGGATAAATTCCTTCCACTTCCCAACGGGGGCCGCCAAACCAGGCGAAGATCAAGCCACCCAATAAGCCGCCAATATGCCCCCAATTGTCGATGCCGGGTGACATCCCGATGAAGAGGTTAACTGCTGCGACCATGACGATATTACTCAGGGCCCTTTGTCCACGCTGGCCGAAGAGGTCCTTGTTCAAGTAGAGAAAAATGCCCTCGGCAGCCAGCAAGCCGAATACCGCGGTCGATGCGCCAAGCGAGTAAGCTTCTGAAAAGAAGAAGGAGAAGACATTCCCCGCAAATCCGCTAACGAGATAGAGCATTAGAAAACGGATATGCCCCATGCGGCTTTCCATCCCCGCGCCAATGGCAAGCAGGGCGTACATATTGAAGCCGATATGCATCAAAGAACCATGTAAAAGCACGGGTGTGATCAACCGCCAGAGCTGACCGGCGAGAATAGCTTCATTAATCTTCATCCCGAAAAAGGCGGGGTAATCTGCTCCGGAGAAGAAAAACTCGCTCGCCATCTGCAAAAGGTAAAAGAAGATGGTGATGCCCATGATCGTATAAGTTACACGCGGCTGCACGGAAGGCAGTGCCAAATTGACACGCTGGGGTGGCGGGGGCTGTGGTGGTTCTTCGTAATAGGTAGGTGTGGGAGTTTCGTTCATAAACTGACCTTGCGTGGATGTGTTTTGTGGTGCTCAGCGTGGATGATGGCTTCGATCGTATCCACCGCTTCTTCGAGGCGATCTTCTTCATTGAGGACGACGTAATCGAATTCGCTTGCTCGTTTCATTTCCTGACGTGCGGTAGCGATACGCAGATTTAGCCCCTCGGCGGTTTCGGTCTTGCGTGCCCTGAGCCTGCTGACAAGTTCCTCTTCACTTGCTGTGGTGAGGAAGATCAGTACCGCTTCCGGCGCGATCTTTTTCACGGTTGCCGCGCCCTGAACATCGAGGCGCATAATAACATCTTGTCCACTCGCCAGCGCATCACGCACCTGCTGCTTGGGGATGCCCTTGTAATCATTGTAAACAATGGCATATTCAAGCAGTTCGTCATCTTCGATCATTTTAGCAAATTCATCGCTGGAGATGAAAAAATAATCTCTTCCGTGCACTTCCCCTTCGCGGATAGGACGTGTGGTGGCTGTCACAACAAAGTGGAAGGGCTGTTCACCGCGCTCTTCCATCATATGCAGAACGGTATCTTTCCCAACCCCTGAGGGACCGGAAATGACGATCAGCATCGGCTCAGGGTTGAGGATGTTAAATTCGTTGGTGTGGGTCATAGGGAATATTGTACCTGAGGAGACGCTTTTTTAGCGAGTGGACTGCCTAAGAATGAAATACCAACTATTTTATGAGTATGTCCAGAATTCTTGACAAATAAACATGATCTCTATATAATGTACCTAGGTACATTGGTAACAACAAAGGAGAACTCATGGATGACAAAAAGATAAAGATTGAACGTGTGCAAACCGGCGTTCGACTGGAAAAAAGAATGCTGAAGGTGCTTAAAGCTATGGCCGAATACCACGACATCTCTCTTGGCGATCTGTTGGAAGGGATTGTGTTGCATGCCTTTGAAGGACTAAGTCCGTTTGACGCTGAAGCCATCAAACGCATTGATGCATTGAAGCAAGTCTACGAGATGGACTACGGTGCCAGCGCCAGCCACCATTTTATTGAGTAATATCCTGTCTTCCAAAGGAGGCGATATGTCCAGGATAAAACGCAAAGCCAGTTTCAAAGTTAATCAACCTGCTGAAGTGCTGTTCCCCTTATTCAGTGCTGAAGGCGAAAAATATTGGGTACCGGGTTGGGATTATGAGAATATCATGGGCGGGACTGATCTGCATGAAGACTATGTCTTTTTAACAGCCCACCACCACAAAACTGAAGAGCACCATCACCCTAGCTTAGGGCATCATGGGGAAAACCCTCATGAACCCAGTAAAACAATTTGGTTGGTCAAAAGATATGAGCCTGATAATTATCACGTGCAGTTTTATCGGGTAGAACCGGATGATAAGGTTGCCATTATCACAGTACAGTGCAAACCGATTGAAGAAGACGCGACCGAAGTTGAAGTTACCTATGAATATATTGGATTGAGCAAAAAGGGAAACGACTTTGTAGAAAATTATACAGCCGAAACCCATGAAGAATTCATTAGCCACTGGCCCAAGTTGTTGACACAGTATTTTGAGACAAGATAAAAGCAAAAGGCGATGATAGAGGAAACTTATCATCGCCTTTTTTTCTAAAGAATGCTCAAAGAGTTTTTCTAGTTCTCAACTGTTGTCTTGATATCGATCAAATCCTGTTTGAGTGCTTTTTCAGTCGCACCTTTGAACATAAACCCCGTCAAAAAGGCCATCACCTTTGCGCCGAAACCCTGCGGCTCTCCTTCGAATCCCATCGTCAACAGGATTTTATCACCTGCCTCTTCGAGATCAAATCTTGAAATATAAACAGCGCCATGATTTTCCGCACGTGTCTGATAGTATTCGTTTTCCTTGGCATCCGTGATCCACATCACTTCGGTGGCTTGCTGGCCAAACATCGTGCGGGTTTCTCTCCACTTCAAGCCTACAATGCCCGAACCCGGTTTTTCAAGGACTTCAATACTTTCGATAGCGCTGATCATTTCAACAGATCCTTCAATATCCGTGATCGCTCGCCACACATCTTCCTTTGTTCCGTTAATTGCGACTTCGGCTTTTATTTTCATAGCTTTTCTCCTTTAGCAAAACACCAATAAATTACTTTGATTTTATCATTCCGCACAACCGGGGAAATTAGAGGAGCATTAGCTGTCGCAGAGAAAGAGTGAAGCAAAAAGATCACTTTGAATTTATCTTCCGCCATTTACTCAGCAATTTTTCTTCTTTTTCAGCCGCGAGACCAGCTCGCATCTCATGGTCGGTAGGGCGAGATTGCGCCCATGCCAATGTTTCGCGGACGATTTGCTCCGTTGGGCGGAAATCTAACCCAGCAGCTTTAGCACGCTCGTTGCTCACCTGCGATAAGCCTCCCCCTTCAGTTTCGGGGATCCACAGCGTGAATTCCATCCACGGGGCGACCTTGTTTTCCGTGATGAACTCTTGCGGCACCCAGACAAACTCCGCGTCGCTGCTGCTGACTTTTTTGCAGATCTCCAGCAACTCCCCAAGCGGGCAGGGCTTCGCGGGGCCAACAGCGTTATAAATACCGGCCGTCTTTTCTTCGATCAGCTTGATAGTAAAGTTCGCCAGATCTCGCGCATGGATGAATTGGGTCGGCTCTCCTGCTCCGATGGGGGCAAGCAGGTCTCCACCACGAGCGACACGCAGCGGCCAATAGGTGAATCGATCGGTCGGGTCGTAGGGGCCAACGATCAAGCCCGGGCGAATGATGAGCGCGCGTTCCCCATAGCTTTCTTGCACGGCCTTTTCACATAAGACCTTCAACGGACCATAGGTTTCGGCGGTGATCTCTTCCACCGTTTCATCTTCGATCGTACCGAGTTGATAATCTTCTTCAACACCGACCGCGTCAAAATCTGCATAGACGGAGACGGTGGAAATGAAAACGTACTGCTCGACCGAATCCTTTAGCGCTTGCGCAGAGAGATCAACAATGCGCGGATAGTAACCACAGGTGTCGATCACGGCATCCCATTTTCGGTCGCTCAGCTTGGCGAGGTCAGTTTCGCGGTCACCAATGATCCTTTCAACCTGTGGATAAATATCCGGGTTTGATTTACCGCGATTAAAAAGCGTGATCTGGTGACCACGTTCGAGCGCCGCTTCAACCAGATGTCGCCCAACAAAACGTGTGCCACCGATAATTAATAAATTCATCACCTCTGTTCCTCCGAAAACTTCATTAACCGAATCTGCTTTCGCCTCTCTTTAATTCCCGAGCGAATGAAATATATCCCTGCCACAAAGAGTAAAAAGGAAAAGACATTGAAGGCTTTGAATAGATCAGCAAAACCAGGCTCAAGGAGGGCTTCGGCAGGATCTTTGGGATTGTAATAGACAACGACATCTTTATCGATTGGATACCGCTCGGCGATCTCAGGTGGGTAAAAAGGCACTTCGATGGCACTGATCGAACTTGAAGCGTAGGCAACCCCTTCAACTACATACTCGTAACGAATATGGACATGGATCTCCTCATAAAAATCGCCATCGTATTCTTGAATCTTTTTTGCCTGAATTTGATGTGAAGTGATCATCCCAGAGGTGGAAGGCCAACCCAAACTAACAACCATTTTGGGCAGATATGAAACAAGGAAGCCCGCGAGGATGAACAATACCCCCGTGACTATACTCAAGCGCGGTCGGGCTAGAATGAAATCGATGATATCTTGTCTTCTCTCCATAGCAACCCTATTCAGGCTCCATGACTTGTATCGGTTGACAAATCCATTTTCCCTCAAAGACATACTGGACAATCAAAATGGCGTACTCTCCTGCTTCACCAAGAGAATAGTGCCAGACTTTGTGATCTCTGGTGAAGTAATAAGGTTGCGACATCCAATATTCTATGACAAATGGTTCGCCATACTCATCTTGTAGGTCAAGCAGATCTTGGAAAGTATGGCCATCAATTAAGTGAGTTACTGAAACACTAACCTTTCGATCACTTTGATTGTTTAGTAAAAACAAATATTCCCCGGTCGGTACTTCAGTTGGCCCTCTAACAATGCAATTTTCTTCTTCGTCGAATATGACTTCAAAGGTGACGGCAAGGGACCGTGGGGTTGGAGTGCTGACAAGAGTTAATGTCGGGGCAGAAGTATCCCACGTAATATTTGAGCAACCAGCTATGGTTAGGATAAATAGAGCACCTATGATTTTGCTCAAGCGCGGTCTTGCGAGAATGAAATCGAAGATATCCTGTTTTCTCTTCATATCAACCTAAATAACTATTATTCCGCGGGAGTGCTCAAACCTGCACACATAAAAAGTCAATCAGATGGAAGGAGTATTT
>CAZASG010000083.1:0-7194 GCA_964487745.1 uncultured Anaerolineaceae bacterium
TACAACAAGAAGCATGTTATTGAGTTTGTATGCCTATAAACTTAGCCACTGCCTAAAGTCTTTTTATCGCTTTTGCTCATGTATAATGAGTGTTGTTATCATTGCCTACTTATTCACAAACATGGAGGTTGCCAATGGCTGCTAAAAAAGGTGTGATCGCAATTTTGACCGGTGGGGGAGATGTCCCCGGGCTTAACCCGGCAATTCGTGCGGTGACGATTCGTGCTTTGCGTGAGGGATATAAAGTCATCGGGCTTCGACGTGGTTGGGCGGGGGTAATGGAGATTGTTCGCGACAAAAAAGCCGACAATAGTCGTAATTTTATTTATCTCACCCGCGAGATCGTTGATCGGGCCGGGCGTACCGGGGGAACTTTTCTGCACTCTTCCCGCACAAAACCTAGCAAAGTACCCAAAGCCCATGTGCCAGAACATCTCAAAGATGAATATACAGATGAGATCAACGACCTGACCCCCGAAGTACTTAAGAACCTTGAATTCCTCGGTGTAGACTACCTCATTCCCATCGGTGGGGATGATACCCTCAGCTATGGTGTACGTCTTTACAAAGAAGGTATTAAGGTTGTCGCCATTCCCAAGACGATGGATAATGACGTTCCCGGCACCGATTATTGTATTGGTTTCAGTACCTGTGTTACACGCACCATTGCCCTCACGCATAATCTGCGCACAGTAGCAGGTTCTCACGAGCGTTTCCTCGTTCTGGAAGTATTTGGACGTTACGCTGGCTTTACGGCATTATTACCTTCGATGGCTGGCGCAGCCAACCGCTGTGTGATCCCGGAACATCAATTCGACATCGAAAGGTTGACAGAATTACTTTCAAAAGATCGGATGAACAACCCCAGTCGTTACTCTATCGTACTTGTTTCTGAAGGTGCTATGTTCAAAGGCGGTGAGATGGTTTTCAAAGATCGTTCCACTGATGCCTACGGACATGCAAAACTCGGTGGCATTGGCGATCTTGTGTCAGACGAGATCAAACGTCTCTCACCGAAATTCAACGGTGGTAAAACCATTAACGTTGTCAATCAAAAACTTGGCTATATGGTGCGCGGTGGTGATCCGGATGCCATCGATTCAATTGTGCCTATGGCATTTGGTAACCTTGCGCTTGATCTGGTTTTGAAAGGATTACACGGGCGTTTAGTCGTTCTCAAAAACGGTCGTTATGATAATGTTCCCATTGAGATTATCACCAGCACCAAGAAATTGGTTAATGTAGATCAGTTCTATAATACGGAACGCTACCGCCCCAACTACGAAAGTTTCGAAATGAAACCTCTCTTCATTATGACGAGTGAATTATGACCGTGGAAAGAATCCTGGATCGTCAATCTGCGCGACGTTGGCAATTTAGGTACGATGATAATGCCCCAAAAGTGGGCGATATCGCTCCTGATTTTAGCTTGCTCGATTCCAATGGGCAGAATCCCGTGCGCCTGTCAGATTTTCGCCACAAAAAGCCCGTAGCATTGGTTTTCGGTAGTTTCACCTGACCGCCCTATGTGCGCGGGACCGTGGGTCTCAGTGATCTATATGCTAAATACCACGAACAGGTGCAATTTGTCCCTATCTATATCCGCGAAGCCCATCCTGTGGACGGGTGGTGGTTCGGCGGAAATTTCTTCACGAAGAATATCATGAAGAGATTTGCCCCTAAAGTAGCAATGGATGTCCATGACCCGCAAACGATCGAGCAGCGGAGGCAGGTGGCGGGCACGTGCGAAGCGTCTTTATCCTATGGCGTGCGGACATATGTCGATGAGATGGATGACGCTGTCAACATTGCTTACGCTGCCTGGCCTACTCGTCTCTATCTGATAGGCATTGATGGGGTCGTCGTTTACGCTGGTGGGCTGGGACCCTACGATTTCCATCCATCCAAGCTGGAAAAGGCTATAGAAAATTATCTCTGATGCACGAACTTCCCGTCACCGAAAGCATCCTCGACATCACTCTGCGACATGCCCAAGCGCATGACGCCATCAAAGTGACCGATATTTATCTCGTGATCGGCGATTGGTCTACGATCATTGACGAGTCTGTGCAATTTCACTGGGATATTTTGAGCGATAACACCATTGCAAAAGGTGCAACGTTGCATTTCGAGCGTATCCCTGTTGAATTACTTTGTCTCGACTGTTCCCATCGCTATACCCCCACCGAAAAAGAACTGATCTGCCCAAAATGTGATGGTGTTCGAGTGAAAGTAGAAAAGGGCGATGAATTTAATATCGATTCAATTGAAATAGAAAATTAGAAGCAAAGGTTAAAAAAGAGAGTAGTAAATGACCAAAAAAGTCCCTGTAGTAGAAAAGATCCTCGGCGCAAACGAAACCCTCGCCGAGAAAAACCGCGCCCGTCTTGATGAGCATAATGTCTTTGGCATCAACCTGATGGCGTCGCCCGGTGCTGGCAAGACCTCGCTCATTGAGCAGACCCTTCCCCGCCTCGCTGAGCGTTATCGCATCGCCGTAATTGATGGAGACATCGCCACCAGCATAGACGCCGACCGAGCTGCCGAAGCAGGCGCTGATATTGCCGTGCAAGTCAACACCGGCGGTAATTGCCATCTTGATGCCGTTATGCTCCAAAAAGGCATGGAAGAGATCGACTTCTCCGGGATAGATATCCTTCTCGTCGAGAATGTTGGCAATCTTGTCTGCCCTGCTAACTTCGTGCTCGGCACGCATAAAAGCGTCCTTGTTGCCTCCGTCCCTGAAGGCGACGACAAGCCCTATAAATACCCGGGCATGTACCGCGGTGTAGATGCTCTCGTCATCAACAAAATTGATCTACTGCCCTACATCCCCTTCAAGATGGACTACTTCCGGAAGGGCGTTGAAGTGCTGAACGCCGATCTCGTCACTTTTCCCGTCTCCTGCGCCAACGGCGAGGGCATCGACGAGTGGATCAACTGGATTATCGCTGAAGTTGAAGCGAATAAAAAGTGAGCCGTGATGAGTGACGAGTGAATTTTTCTCACGTATCACGGCTCACTTGTCAGAATAAAAGTCATCCAAAAATGAAAAATCAAACAGGACTCCGCATCCACATCACAGGCGTTGTACAGGGCGTAGGTTTTCGCCCCTTCGTTTATGGGCTTGCGACCCGTTTTGCGCTTAATGGCTGGGTACGCAACACCTCCGCTGGTGTGGATATTGAAGTCGATGGCGATACGAACACACTGGATGCTTTCGCCCGTGCACTGCGGGATGAAGCCCCGCCCCTTTCCCGCATCGACGACTTCACCGTAACATCCGTGCCCGCAAATGGCTTCCGTTCATTTGACATCGTCCTCTCCGAAGCAGTGGAGGGCGCTTTCCAGCCCATCTCTCCCGATTACACCATCTGCCCCGATTGCCTGCGAGAACTCTTCGATCCCGGCGATCACCGCTATCGTTACCCCTTCATCAACTGTACGAACTGCGGACCGCGCTTCACCATCATCAAAGACATCCCCTATGACCGTCCCAAGACGACAATGGTGAGATTTCCCCTCTGCGAAACCTGCGCTAAAGAATACGAAGACCCGCTTGATAGGCGTTTTCATGCCCAGCCAGTGGCTTGCCCAGATTGTGGACCCAAAATATGGATTGAAACCGTAGGGGCGGACGGCCGTCCGCCCCTACATGAAAATGATGATGCGATCTCCGAAACACAAAGATCATTACTCGACGGCAAAATCCTCGCCATCAAAGGTCTCGGCGGCTTCCACCTCGCCTGCGATGCGACCAACGCCACAGCCGTTAGTGAACTTCGCAAAAGAAAGCTCCGTGTGGACAAACCCTTCGCCCTGATGATGCCCGATCTGGAAACAGTGAGACAGCATTGCTATCTTAATGATGCTGAACGCGCGGAACTCGAATCCATTGCCCGCCCCATTGTTTTGCTCAAGCGAAAGCCAGATTCCCCTATAGCAGTGGAAGTCGCGCCGGGGCAGGATCATCTTGGCGTGATGCTGCCTTATACGCCGTTGTATTATTTATTGTTTGCAGAAGTACCTCGTAGTAAGGACTTCAGTCCTTCAGAGCGACTAAAGTCGCCACTACAAGGAAGTGCAAACTTGCCACTTATGACTTGGCGCTTGCCACCTTTGGTCATGACCAGCGGCAATCTTTCTGAAGAACCCATCGCCTTCAGCAACGAAGACGCCCGTGAACGGCTCTCTTCTCTCGCTGATGCTTTCCTCATGCACGATAGGGATATTCATGTTCGCTGCGATGACTCAGTCGTGCGCACGCTTGAAAAAGAAATTTACCCCCTTCGTCGTTCACGTGGCTACGCCCCTTTCCCCGTCAAATTGCCGTGGGGTGCGCCGCTGCTCCTCGCTGTGGGCGCTGAACTAAAAAACACCTTCTGCCTCGTCAACGATAACTATGCTTTCATGAGCCACCACATCGGCGACTTGGAGAATTTCGAGACCCTGCAATCTTTCGAGCAGGGAATAGACCATTTTGAAAATCTTTTTCGCGTGAAACTTGAAACGATTGCCTACGACAACCACCCCAATTACTTGGCAACCCGCTACGCCCTTGAACGTGCAAACCTTCAAACCTTAAACCTGCAACCCGTGCAACATCACCATGCTCATATCGCATCCGTGATGGCGGAGAATGGCTTGGATGGTTCCGAAAAAGTGATCGGCGTAGCGTTTGACGGAACGGGCTACGGCGACGATGGCAATATCTGGGGCGGGGAGTTTCTCGTTGCGGATTATGCTGAATATGAGCGTGTTGCCCACATCCCCTATTTCCCGCTGGCTGGTGGGGATGCGGCGACAAAGCGTCCATCCCGCACAGCATTGGGGTTGCTGTGGTCATTGGGCATTGATTGGGACGAGGCACTAGCCCCTGTCCAAGACCTTTGCTCCGAGGAACGGATGGCGTTGCGTGTGCAATTGGAACGCAAGTTAAATACGCCACTTACATCCAGTATGGGGCGGTTATTTGATGCTGTCGCTGCGTTGGCGGGGGGCAGGCAAAAGGTTAATTACGAGGCGCAGGGAGCGATCGAGTTCGAGGCTTTGGCGGCAGATGATGAAAGCGGCAGCTATTCTTTTTGCAATGACCAAGCCGAAATTCAGATGCGTCCCGCCATCGAGACCATCGTCAATGATGTGCTGAAGGGCGTCCCCATCCCCATTATCTCAGCGAAATTCCATAATGGCATCGCAAAAATGGTGTTGGAAATTTGTATCGCTTTGCGTGAAAAAAGCGGATTAAATACAGTCGCCCTGAGCGGCGGAGTATGGCAGAATATATTCCTGCTGCAACGCACATTGGATGCGTTGCGTAAAAATGATTTTGATATTCTCATCCATCGTCAGGTGCCAACGAACGACGGCGGGCTGGCGCTGGGGCAGGCTGCGATTGCGGCGTGGAAATTGCGAGAGTAAGGAGAGATCTATGTGCTTAGGCGTTCCTGGGAAGATCATCGAAATTGACGACAGCGCTGAATTGCTGATGGCAAAGGTCGATTTTGGCGGCATCGTGCGTGAAGCCTGCCTTGAATATATCCCCGAAGCGAAAGTGGGCGATTATACTGTCATCCATGTCGGTTTTGCGATCAGCCTGCTCAGTGAAGAAGAGGCGCAAGAATCGCTGGCTATGCTCAGGGAAATTGTTGATTTGGAAGAAGAACTGGGCGGCGAATGAAATACGTCGCCGAATATCGTAATGCCGATCTTGTGCGTGGGGTGATCGATGAGATCGCCCGCACGGTGACCCGCGATTGGGTGCTGATGGAAATTTGCGGCGGGCAGACGCATGCCATCGTGCGGCATGGGATCGATCAACTACTACCGGATGAGATCGAGCTCGTGCATGGACCGGGTTGCCCCGTCTGCGTGACGCCCCTCGAGCAGATCGACCGCGCGCTGGCAATAGCCGCGATGCCCAACGTCATTTTTTGTTCCTATGGAGACATGCTGCGCGTCCCCGGCTCGTCGGATGATCTTTACTCGATCCGCGCAGCGGGTGGCGACGTGCGTGTGGTCTACTCCCCGTTGGATGCAGTCAAAATCGCCGAGGAAAATCCTGAAAAGGAAGTGGTCTTTTTCGCCATCGGCTTTGAGACGACGGCTCCCGCCAATGTAATGAGTGTTTTGAAAGCGAAGATGCAGGGGTTGAAGAATTACAGTATTCTGGTATCGCATGTACGCGTTCCGCCTGCATTACACGCCATTTTGGGATCGGATTCAAACCGAGTACAGGGATTTTTGCTGGCGGGTCACGTTTGTGCTGTGATGGGCTACTGGGAATACCCTGATATTGCAACGCAGTACGGCGTCCCGATGGCAGTCACGGGATTTGAACCCCTCGACATCGTGCAGGGAATTTTGGCGAATGTGAAGCAGTTAGAAGCTGGTCGTACCGATATTGAGAATGCCTATCCCCGTGCAGTCACTTTGGAGGGGAATAAGCCCGCGCAAAAGACGATTGATAAAGTCTTCCAGACCTGTGACAGGAAATGGCGTGGCATTGGCACGATCCCCGCCAGCGGCTGGGAATTGAGACCCGAATATGATGCTTTCAACGCCGAAAAACGCTTCGATGTGGATGCGATCACAACCGAGGAGTCTCCGCTTTGTATTGCGGGGGCAATATTGCAGGGCTTGCAAAAACCCCATGATTGCGAAGCCTTTGGGAAGCAGTGTACACCCGAATCCCCGCTTGGGGCGACGATGGTCTCGAACGAAGGGGCTTGCGCGGCGTATTATCGCTATGGACGCGGGGTGGAAGAATAAGCCAGAGATTTAGCAGGTGTTTAAAAGAGAAGAACCAGCGTTTTTGACGACGCTGGCTCTTTTTTATTGATTTTCATCTTCAGGACTTGACACTGCTGTTAATCGGTAGGCCGCTTTTGTGTGTTCACTTTACCTATATTTTTGTTTACGACTTGCTAATATTTTGCGACTCGATTGTAAGAAAAACCAATACATAGAACCGCCCAATAGAAAAGGCACACCACCGAGAAATAAGAAACGGAATAACCATGCCATAACGGAATCAATGTTTTGTTTTCCTAAAACTTGAAGGGCGAAAGGATTTTCAAGAATTACACTTATCACAAGAGTAAATCCTCCAATGACAAAGAAAAGAAACAAAAACAGGATGATAGTGGTCGAGTCGAAGTGATGATATAGTTTGTACATGGTAACAGAAACGAT
>CAZASG010000084.1:0-6869 GCA_964487745.1 uncultured Anaerolineaceae bacterium
CTTCAAAGGCAAGGGCGGGATGCTCTTGCTCGAAGGGGCCGCCGGAGTTGGAAAGACCCGTCTCCTACAGGAGATCGCCAGAGATGCTGAGTGGCGCGGGGCACAGGTTTTATGGGGACAAACGCAGGATATTGAAACCTTGCCAGCTTTTGCATTTATCATGAATGCCCTGAACGAGGGCCTAACGACCTTACGCATCAGCCAACTAACCGACCTGATTGAGCCGCTCTGGTTACAGGTACTCAGCCTTTTTATCCCTAAGTTGAGCACAGAGGATAGCGGCTCAACGACCGCTCCCTTGCTCAACCCCGAGCAGGAGCAAGCACGTTTAGCTGAGGCTGTGACCACTTTCATCAGCACTTGGGGCGAGATCACACCCCTTGTTCTGTTCCTCGAAGACTTGCACTGGGCAGACGAGGACACCCTTCAGCTTTTGCCTACCTTGGCGGAGCGTCTTCGGGAATA
The DNA here is from genome assembly GCA_964487745.1 of uncultured Anaerolineaceae bacterium. Lineage (GTDB taxonomy): Bacteria > Chloroflexota > Anaerolineae > Anaerolineales > Villigracilaceae > Desulfolinea. Next base: position 466 of record CAZASG010000084.1, read on the forward strand.
TGCTGTTTTGGTCGTAGGAACATATCGCGGTGAAGAGATGCGCACCATGCCCGTTAAATGGGAACAACTTCAACGCCTGGATCGATCCGGCTTGCTTGAGCGTCACAAACTGCCCAAGCTCGACACACAGTCCAGTGGAGAGTTGATCCAACGCTGTCTTGGGTTATCCGAATCAGCACCTACTTTTGAAAATCGTATCTATCAGGAAACAGATGGCAATCCTCTTTTCATTCTGGAAACACTGCGCACATTACAGGATGAAGGTTTGCTAACCCAAACCGAAGACGGTGGTTGGCAAACCCCGTGGGATGAGGAAACCGTAGACTACGCAGAACTACCGCTGCCTGTGATGGTGGAACAATTGATCGCCCGCCGTCTGGAATGGCTTTCGGAACATTCTCGCCGAGCATTGAATATTGCAGCTATTCTCGGCGCAGAATTGGATTTTGCATTGCTCTCCTCGATCTTTGAAGAAGGAACGAAGAATTTACTGACAGCTTATCGAGATCTCGTCACGCGTCAGTTGCTTCTGGAAACAACAGAAGGTTATCGTTTCAGCCACGACAAAATTCGCCAGGTAACGCGTAAGGAAATGAGCGCCAAAGAAAGGATCACGCTCCACAAACGTGTGCTCCATATCTTCAAAGAAAAATCGCCCACACAGATCGCTGCGCTCGCACACCATGCCGAACAAGCTGAATTATGGGACGAGGCAATTGAATATCATCGCAAAGCAGCCCAACAGGCGGAAGAAGCCCATGCCTACGCCACCTCGCTGGCACATTATGAGCAAGCGATCAACCTTGTTGAAAAAGCAGCACTTTCAGAAGAAGCGTACTTCGATCTGCTCACAGGACATGAGAATGTGGCTTCACTACTCGGAAAACGCAGCGCACAAGCCGAAGATATTGAAAAGATGCAATCCCTGGCTGGTGAAGATGACCAAAAACTTTACCAGGTTGCCTTGTGTAAAGCTAAACATCAAACGCAAATTAGCGAATATGCTGCCTCGTGCAAAGCTGCAGAAGAAGCTCTGGCTTTGGCAAAGAAGCTGAAAGACAAGGGCAAAGAATGCGCCGCTCTTGGCACTTTGGGATCAGCATTAACCTTGCAGGGGCAAACAGACGATAGCCTACCACCCTTAAAAGACGCTATCCGATTGGCAACAGAAACGGGCGACAAAGAACAAGAAACCGAATATCGACGAGCACTTGCCAGCGCCTTGCTCGGCATTCGTAATTATGACAAAGCAAAAAAAGAACTGCTCGATTCGCTCGAAATGGCAAAACAGAGCAAGAATCTTCTTGAGCAGGCAGAGATTTTCAACCTGCTGGGCATTATCTACATGGAACGCGGCGAATCAGAAAAAGCCAAGGATGTATACGTAGAATCCATTGAATACTGCCATCAAGTCGGTTTTCTTTATGGTGAAGCGCGTGCGCTCATCAATCTCGGAAATCTACACTACTTTCAGGGGCAACTTGATAAAACTCTCAATTTCTATGATCGGGGTATCAATATCTTTTGGCGTACAGGTTCAAAACGGGGCGAAGTACAGGTGCGCTTAAATCGCGCTTCAATAACCCTTAACATGTTCGGTGCCACAGAAATGGTTGAAAAAGATGCGCTCTATGCCATGGAATATGCTGAAGAAGTCAACGACCCCATCAGTAAAGGGCAGGCACTGACCGTACTCGCAGAATCCAAACGACAAAGCGGTGATATTAAAACAGCTCGCAAGCTTCAAGAAGAGGGAACTAAAGTCGTTATAGAAAGTGGCGACCGTTGGCTGCTCGCACAGGAATATCGTAACCTTGCCCTTCTGGATATTCTGGAGAAAAAATCAGAAGCTGCACTCAAAAATCTGGATGTTGGGATCGCGATTTGTGATGAAATCGGTCTCGCAGACCTAAAACCACCCATGCTTGCTCTACGCGGGATGGCATATCTTCAGCAAAACCATCTAGAAGAGGCTTTCCAGGCAACCAGCGAAGCCATCCAGCAGCTAAAACCAGGGGTTGAACAGAGCTATTTGCTCCTCTACCGGCACTCGCAAGTTCTGGCAAAAATGGGACGCCATGAGGAAGAACAGATAGCTATCAAGCAAGCTTACGAGATACTGCACGAATCACTCTCCGGGCTACCAGATAACCTACGGGACTCCAGTCTCGCGCAGATTCCCGAGCATCGAGAGATCGTCGCAGCCTGGGAAAAGAGCCAACCCAAACAGATCCGTGTCGCACTGGAAAAGATCAATGGAGGCGGCGAAAAAAGTAAGATCACATGGACGCTTGCTACGCCCGAGGACACCCAGATAAAAGGGAAAGTTGCCCGTCGGCATCATCAATTGTCACGTCTTCTGAGAGAAGCAGAGGAACAAGGCGTTATCGCAACACACCAAAATCTGGCAGATGCTCTCAATGTCGGTTTACGCACCATCGAAAGAGATATTGCATCGCTTGGAAAGCAATAAAAGTGGCGGGTATGAAATAAAAAACTGAGAAATTTACGAGAGAGGCATTTGATAAGCTGATACTGCAAAACGGTTTCAGCTTTTTTTATTGTTTAGAAAAGGAGGTCCCCTTGTCGTCTGAAAGCAATCTGTCTTCGCGAGAATCTTTCATTGTTCGTCTTTGGAGAGAAAATGACTCAGAGAGAAGTTGGCGTGGACAGATACAGCATGTAAGCACCGGGCATATAACCCATATTCAAGAGTTCAGCGAACTCGAAGAATATTTCAAAGAGTATTTAGAGGAAATTCTCTCAAAGAAAAACGGTATTCGTTAAGAGGTATATGATGAGCAAAAAGAAAATTCTACTTTTACTGGCAGCAGCCATTATCGTTATCAGCGCATGTAGCCTGCCTGACGCCACATTGCCACAGCAGGCAATTGAGAATACAGCCATTGCGCAGACTGTTCAGGCTGCATCGGCAAATGGAACTAATGCAGGCACACCAAGTCCAGGCATTAGTGTAAATACAGGTGGCAGCGGAAGTAATACGAATAGCAACCGCCCAACACCAACCGCAATTCCGACCAAGCCTGCACCCACAGCCAAATCGAATTCTTCAGCACCGTCGGTTTCGGGCAATCTGCAGATCGGCTATGTCAACTATTTCCCCACGAACACGGTCTATTATGGGAATTGTTCCGGTGGTGAGGATACACTTATCCATGTTGAGAGTACCATATCCCCGCTTGATGACATCAAAGAAGTATTGCTCTGGTTCGATGTAGCAGACCCAACAGGCATTGTCTATTCAGACTATGTCATCATGTGGCAGCTTGGCATTGGCGACTATGCTGGCGATATTGATATTGACGTAATTGGCGCTAATACCATGAACGGGAATGATGGTTCTGTTACCTTCTGGATAGAGGTTGTCGACAAAAATAATGCCAGCATTCACAGCAATGCCTACAGTGTCAGCATCTGGTATTGCAGCGGCGGCGTTGTGGGGCAGCCTCCCACTGGCGAACCGGATATTGTCGATTTCTTTGGACCTGCCAGCGTTACCGCCGGAAATACAGTTCTCATAGAATGGGATGTTTGGAACGCGTGCAGAGTCTTTTTGGATGGAAATGAAGTCAATCATACAGATACACTTGCCTATACGGTTCCATCCAACGAGGGAAACACCACCTATACCCATACCATGGTCGCTTGGGGAGCAAGCTGCGACAACACTACCGAAAAGACTTCGCAATTCTCCATTCAGGTTAGCGCGGCCGGTGGGGGCAATAATAACGGTGGTAACAATGGTGGAAACGCCGGTAATGGTGGAAATTCTGTCGTTCGTTTCTACAACAACTCATCCCATCATATTGTCGAATTACAGATCGATGGGCAGGAGGTGATCCTCACCGAAGCGCAGACAATATTGGCTGGCAACGGCTATTTGGATGTAACCGTCCCTGCGGGAAGTCATACTTTTTCTGCTGGAGCTGGCTTTTGGAGTGGGGGTATTAAGAACGCCATTTACCCCATGCCGGGCGGGAGTTTTACCGATCAATCCGGGTCTATGACAATTGTTGACCCCAGCATTACGCAGATCATGACCCAATATAGCAACAGCAGCTATTTTGGTGGGGAGTATTGGGATCAAAACGCAAATATACATTGCGCCGGATTCAACTTTTACTCTGATGGCAGCTTTGTATTCTTCGACGACTACAGCCAAATAAGTAGCGGGAGTTATACTCTGGTTCAACGAAATCCAAGTTCCTATTCTGTGATCTTCAACGTTTCTGCGGGATCGACACAATATAATGGCACTTTCTATTATTCCGGCGCATTAGCTGGGACAATGTACATGAATAATGGACCAGCTGGCTGGGAACAAATCGAATATATCTACAACGGTGGTTGTTAGGGCAAGCATTATCATAAGGAGATAGAGATGAACAGGAAAAATATTTTAGTTGCTATTTTAGTAATCAGCTTACTGATGAGTGCATGTACGCTCTCCTCGGTGACAGTAACGGAATCCGCGCCAGGAGGGGCACCCGGTTCACAACCGGAAGCAAGTTCACCCCAAGACAGTGGCGGTGGAGCCGCGTCCCCGCCGACAAAAGCGCCTGCACAATCCAATAATAACAACAACGGGAATGCGCCCTCGCAGCCTTCTGGGCAAAATAATCCCCCGCCTACAGCTCCCCCTACAAAACCTGCATCAGCAGGTGGTGGATCGAACTCGTCTGGCTCGTCTAATAGCGCTCCATTAACGATCAGCAATGTCACGATGTACCCGCAAGGTAGTGTTTATTATGGGAATTGTGCCAACGGCGAAGAAACGCAGGCAAATATTCAGGCAACGCTCGATCCGCTGGACAAAGTGGCTTCTGCGACGATCTACTATGCTTATAATGGTCCTTCGGGTATGTATGGAAATTACTCCGCTACAATGTATCAATTGGGAATCGGCGATTACGCTGCGGATATTGACGTTGGCGCGGAAGCCGATTTTCCGCTGGGTGGCAATGATGGCACCCTTGAAGTTTATATCCACGCGGTCGATAAAAATGGCAATACGGTCGATAGCAATTGGCAGACCCTCAATGTTTTGCATTGCTCTACCGTTGGTCAGCCCCCGCAGGATAATGTTACTATCGTGAATTTCAGCGGTCCAGCAACTGCAACTGCTGGAGATACAATCACGCTGGAATGGGAAGTTGTAAATAGTTGCAAGGTATTTTTGAATGGAGACGACACTAACTTGGGAATGGGCGTCTACAGTTACACAATCCCAATAGATTGGGGTGGACAAGATTACAGGTTTACACTGACCGCTTGGGGAAACAGCTGTGACAGCAGCTCTGAAGTAAGTGCCAACCATGATATGTGGATCGATGCTCTCCAAACAACTATCTCAAAAGGCTCCGGAAATGTGATGGATTCTCACAGCATGGACTTTGGTGACGGCAATGGTGATGACATCATCTTTGATCATCGCTCAGATGCAGTTGTTGTATATACTGTTTGGGGCTCGGAGCTTAAGGCATATGGTAACTGGGAACCCAGTGTCGCTCAATGTGTTCAAGAGTTGAGTACAAACTCTTTCACAGAGGTTCATGTCAACGTTGATCAGTATATTTGCTATAAAACCGGTTCGGGAAATTATGGTTATCTGAACATCCAGGGTATGTTCCTTGATCTGGATGACAGAACTAATTCTTACATCGATGTTTCGTACTATACCGAAGTAAAACCATAATTCAGACCATAGTGCCCCTTTGCGAAGGGGCACTATTTTTACTTGCTAAGAGAGAAAACGTTATTTTTTGATGAAAGGAGATGAGATGAAACTAAAGCGATTTTTCTTCCTGATGTTGATATTCGTCTTGATAATAGGCGCTTGCAATATCCCTGGAAACACTGAAGGCCCTTTGTCTGTAGTGCTAGATGAAAAAACTCCGACAACACCTTCAGAAGAACTTGCCAATGAGCTTCTTCCCATGCCAACAAATACACCAACAGAGCCATTGATGGTTAGCCCAGTAGAAGAAAGCGGCACACCCGAATCGTTCACCCTGCCTGCCAGGCAAAGCATTCCCGTCTATGATGGCCCCGGTGGCGAAAGTAGCGGAACCTTTGAAGTGGAGCTTTTCTTTACAATTCTCGAAGAGCGTGACGGTTTTCTGAATGTCTCCTGGGATGCATCCAATGGCAGCACCTATGATGCCTGGGTCAAAAAGGATGATGTAGCGGTCTATTTTCGTGGTTATAACCCCGATTGTCCCTTTGTCTTCAACATGGTGGACTACACACCCAAAGTCTTCCCTTCCCCAGATGGTAGCCAACCACAAGGGGTATTCGCTTTTGATGCGCTGGTAGATCTAAGCTCAGAACCCGTGACCATCGAGCAGACAGAAGCTACCTTCTGGGATGCGAGTGATATTCTC
>CAZASG010000085.1:0-6829 GCA_964487745.1 uncultured Anaerolineaceae bacterium
ATCGTTTCTGTTACCATGTACAAACTATATCATCACTTCGACTCGACCACTATCAAATAATTGAACTTTATTGTCGCTGATCCGGCGGCAACCCAATTACAATGTTTGCCTTAAGAGCAGGATCGCCGGTCGCCGATTCGGTGTCCGCCGCTGTGCAATAAGCAGAATTAACTGTGAGTGCCTTCTTCTATTGGATAAAAATATGGCGGAAAGATACCTTTCAAATACACCTGCAGAGCAAAAAGAAAAATTCTTTCACTTATCTAGTGCATGGGAAATAGCTTCTTTATTAGAATATGATTATGGTCATTTAGTCTATTATCTTTATAAGATACCAAACGATCAAAAATATGTAAGCTTTGATTTAGCGAAGAAAACGGGTGGGGTGAGAGAAATATCAGTACCTAACGATGGTCTCAAATTTATTCAACGTAAGCTGAATGAACTTTTGAATAGTATTTATTGCCCTAAACCGGTTACTTATGGGTTTGTTTTAGGCAGGGATATTATTCAAAATGCTGGTAAGCATAAAAAGAAAAAATGGGTTTTTAATATTGACATCGAAGATTTTTTCGGGGCGATAAATTTTGGGCGAGTGCGGGGAATGTTCATGGGGAGACCTTACTTTTTGCCTGAAGCAGTTGCAAGAGTTTTGGCACAGATTTGTGTTCATGATAACAAATTGCCGCAAGGAGCTCCAACATCGCCAATAATTTCAAACATGCTTTGTGCGAAGTTAGACAGTGAGTTGCAGGATTTAGCATGGAAATATAGATGTTATTGTACGCGGTATGCAGATGACATAACTTTTTCAACAACATTACCTAGCTTACCAAGTGAAATAGCCATTGTTGATGATTATAAAAGTGTTACAGGGGTAAGAGTGGGAGATGAGCTTCGGAAAGTTATAGAAGGTAATGGGTTTTCGATAAATCAAAAGAAAGTAAGAGCTTATTCTTCTCAAATTCGTCAAGAAGTAACGGGCTTAACAGTTAATCGTTTTCCGAATGTCCGTAGGCGTTATGTTAAGCAGATTCGGGCTATGCTATATGCTTGGCATAAATACGGATATGCTAATGCTGAACGAGTTCATTATGAGAAGTTCTCAAAGCAATATAACCCTGATAAGGAATCACCTTCATTTAGGAAAATAGTTAAGGGGAAAATAGATTTTCTCTGTCAAGTTAAGGGGAAAGATAGTAGTGTGTGTTTGAAGTTTAAAAATCAATATAGATTTTTATTAGCTAGAGATAAAGGTGTGCCTAGTAGCAGATATATCCCTAGCGCTGCGAAAGACCGCCCCCATATCTATGTTGAGGGACCAACGGATGTAAAAATTCTAAATGTGGCGTGGAAAAAACTATATGACACTCCATGTCCTTACGAGATAGAAGATAGCCATCCTACAAGAGAAAATGACCCTAATAATGCTGGAGGTGGGGCGCAGGCGTTGAGAAATTTATTGATAGCAGTTCGAGAATCAACCCCTCACATCACTATTGGCTTGTTTGATAATGATGAAGCTGGACAAAAGGCTTTTAGTTTGCCGAAAAGTTATTCAAAGATTGATGATAGTGATTGGAAAGTTTCTAAGGGTCGAAAGTCAGGAGCTTTGTTATTGCCTATACCAGACGGTAAAGAAGGTTACGTTGATGCGCTAAACCTTTGTATTGAATTTTATTTCAGTGAAGATAGTCTAAATAAGAAAAATGACGCAGATGTAGGTTTAGAGTTTGAATTTCCTGATGATATAACAAGACGTGGAAAAGTTATTGTGAGGCGAGAGTCCAGCACCGCACTTGAAAGTAGGGAAATAAAAGAAGGGAAAACCGTTTTTGCAAATGAAATTGTTCCTAGTCTAGACAAAGCAGAATTTGAGTCATTTAAAGTTTTGTTTGAAGAGATTGATCGCTTAGTCCAATTTTTAGAAGATTAGAATTGTTTTGTAGATAAGATTTTTCTGGAAAAATGCATGAGTAAGAATTATGAACTGGCTTGAAGTTTCCATGACAGTGGATGGCGAATTGGCGGAAGCAGTAGCCGATGTTTTTGCACGTTACGCGCCCGGGGGGGTGGTTGCCGAACATGGGATTAAATATATGGATGCGGATGATCCCGGCACGCCGACCGATGAAGTAACGGTACGCGCCTACCTGCCCGCAGACGCTCGCCTCGAGGAAACCCGTCAACGGCTCGAACAGGGGCTTAGCTACCTGAACATGATCCAAACCCTGCCCACCCCAAGATTTACCCCTATAAAAGAATCAAACTGGATGGAAGCCTGGAAACAGCACTACCGTCCGCTTGAGATCGGGAAGAAGCTCATCATCGTCCCGGCGTGGATGGGCATCCCCGAAGAGGATCGGGTGCAGATCAAGATCGATCCCGGCATGGCATTTGGGACGGGAACACATCCCACCACGCAGTTGGCATTGGCATTGATCGAAGATGTCATCGCTAGCGACGCCCCCGACAGGGTCATTGACGTGGGTTGTGGCTCGGGCATTCTCTCCGTTGCGGCGCTGAAATTGGGGGTGGAAAAAGCCCTCGGTGTGGATATCGAAGAAGCCTCCGTCAAATCATCGCGCGAGAACGCGGATGTGAACGACATTGGTGAAGAGTTTCTCATCGGGCGAGGCTCGGTGGATGAGATTTTGGCGGGCGAGTTTGAGTTCAAGTCTGCGCCTTTGGTGGTGGCAAATATCCTCGCCCCGATCCTGATCCGTTTAATGGAAGCAGGTTTGGGCACGCTCGTCGCGCCCGGCGGAAAGTTGATCCTTTCCGGCATTCTGGATGAAAAAGAATCTGACATCCGCGCGGCTGTGGCATCCCATCAGCTTGAGATCATCGAACATCGTCAAATGGGCGACTGGATCGCCTTTGTGTTGACACCAAGACCCTAATTTCCTAATCCCTAATTTCTGAAATATGCTATCATTCAATGGTGATGAAAGACCGTCAGCGTTGGCTCCCTTTTCTATTAATTAATATCTTTGTTTCCGCGGCTGTGACCGGCGCGATCTTGTTTTGGTATGATCGTACCTATCGACAGGCTGTCATCCCCTCTGCGCCGATCAGCGCCTCTGCGGATGCGGACGTCCCCGCCGCTGCGACGATTGATCCAGACGCAGAGATCGCGGTGGATATTGTCAGCGTGGTTGGTGCCGGGAATCTCAGCACCGAGATCGTGCTAGTGCGCTATAGCGGAGAAGATGAATTAAACCTGACGGGCTGGCATCTGGAAGATGAAGATAAAAAAGTCTATCTTTTCCCGCAGCTAACGCTCTATCCGGGCGGGGCGGTGCAAATCCACTCGATGGCGGGGCAGGATACCGTCGTTGATCTTTATTGGGGGTTGCGTGATCCGGTTTGGGAATCGGGCGAGGAAGCTTCGCTCGTCGACCCGCAAGGGAATACCCGCGCGACCTATATTGTTCCTTAAACTTTCATCGCAGAGCGCACAGTGTTTTTGAGAAATTCTCAGTGTTCTTTGCGGTTATAAAGAAAAGAATTATGTCTCAAGCATTCTACAGAAAATGGCGACCCCAGAAATGGGATGAAGTTCTCGGGCAGGCGCATATCACGCAGACCCTGCAAAACGCGCTGGTCAGCGATCGTGTTGGTCATGCCTATCTCTTTGCTGGCCCGCGTGGGACGGGCAAAACATCCGTCGCGCGTCTGCTCGCGAAAGCGGTCAACTGCCAGCAGGAAGATATTGCCCAGCGCCCCTGTGACGAATGCGAATATTGTAAAGCCGTCAACGAGAACCGCTTCCTCGACATGATCGAGATCGACGCTGCCTCGAATAACGGCGTCGAAGATGTACGCGACCTGCGCGACAAGATCAATTTTGCACCTTCGCAAGGGCAGTTCAAGATCTACATCATCGACGAAGTTCACATGCTCTCCACAGCAGCCTTTAACGCCCTGCTCAAAACCCTCGAAGAGCCGCCCCCTCACGCCATCTTTGTTTTGGCGACTACCGAAATTCATAAAATCCCCGCTACGGTGCTTTCACGCTGTCAACGTCATGAGTTCCGGCGCGTGCCGGTTGAGAGCATCGTTAAGCAACTTACGATCATCGCCGAGGGCGAAAATCTCAAGGTCGATGCTGATGCCATGCAGCTCATCGCCCGTCAAGCCAGCGGGGGGATGCGCGATGCCATCTCGTTGCTCGATCAACTGGCTTCCATCGGTGATACGATCACACTCGAGTTGGCACAAACCGTGCTCGGCGCAGCTACCAACGAGACCGTGCTCGAACTGATTGATGCCATTCGTGATGAAGAACCCGCCGCCGGACTGGCTGCCATCCATCAGGCTCTCGACGCGGGCTCCGATCCGCGTCAGCTTGCGCGACAGATCGTCGATTATTTGCGCGCGCTCATGCTCTTCCAGATGGGCAATCAGGCGCAGGTCGATGCCACGCAGACGGTCAAAAATCGAATGCAAATTCACGCTGAAGAGTTTTCCGCATCCGCAGTCTTGCGCATGATGCGTGCCTTCAACGCTGCTGCCGTCGAGCAGCGCGGGGGCTGGCAGCCTTCGCTGGGTCTTGAGCTTGCTCTGGCGGATGTGCTGGAAATTCAGGATGATGTCGAAGTTGCTCCCGTTTCAAAGGTGCCAGCCAAGTCCAAGCCACGTACCGTGCCCAAAGCGGATGTGAAACGCACTCAAGCTCCGGAACCTGCTACCGCTTCACAAAGGGAAGCCAGCCCCGAGGGCGCGAGCGAATCCGTGCCAGAGGCGCAAGTCCCCACCAAAGATATTATCGCCGCGTGGAAAGAGATCCGCGCGCGTGTGAAAGAATCCGACAGAAATCTCGAAGCCCTGCTCAATTCATGCAAATCGCTGACAGTGAAAGGCGATACATTGATGCTGGGTATGGCGAGCGAGGTGCTTGCTGAAAAGATCGAGAAACCCGAAAGTATTGAGGTTGCGCAGAAAGCGATCAGCGATGTGCTCGGAGTTGATATGAAAATAAAATGTGTGGTCACGACGGCAAAGGGTAAAATGCCTGCAGATGTTGACCGCAATGGTCTGGTTGCCGCCGCTATTCAGGCTGGCGGCGAAATCGTAGACGAGTAGGAGTGCGTTATGGGTAAAGGAAAGAACCGAGGTTTTCAGCGCCCCACTGGTGGCGGCGGTATGATGCAGCAACTTGAGCAATTGCAGCAGCAGTTGGCTGAAGCGCAGGAGAAGTTGGCCGAAGAGACTGTGACCGCAAGTGCGGGCGGTGGCGCTGTAAAAGTGACCGTGACAGGCGATCAGAAATGCACAGCTGTTGAAATTGCTCCTGAATTGCTCGAAGATGCCGATGCCGAAATGCTGCAAGACCTGGTGCTCGCTGCAATGAATATGGCACTGGATCAATCCCGTGAGTTGGCGGCAGAACGTATGGGGCCGCTGGCGAGTGGATTACCTTTCTAGGTTCAAAGTTGAAGGTTGGAAGATTTACTTTCAACCTGCTAACCTTCAACCTTTTCCCGTCTTATGATCCTTCCCGAACCCCTTCAGAATTTAATTAATGCTTTTGAACGCTTGCCCGGTGTGGGTCCCAAATCTGCATCGCGGTTGGCGTTTTATCTTTTGCGCGATACGAGCAATTTGGGGCAAGACCTTTCAGACGCGTTGGATGGTTTTAAAGACAAGCTTGCCTTTTGTCAGGAATGTTTCAATATCGCAATGGCTGGGCAAGAGCGATGTGAAATTTGCAATGACTCGCGTCGTGATACCGCGGTGATCTGTGTTGTGGAAGATGTGTTGGATGTCTTGAGCCTTGAACGCACGGGTGGATATAAAGGAAAGTATCACGTTTTACACGGGGCGCTTTCGCCGATCGAGGGGATTGGTCCCGATGATCTGAGAATCCACCCGCTTTTTGCACGGGTCGAGCGTGAGGATGTGCGCGAGGTTATCCTGGCGACCAATCCGAGTATGGAGGGGGATGCGACAGCCTTATATTTGAGCCAGCGTTTAACCGGTGAAAATCTGCGTGTGACCCGCCTTGCGCGTGGGCTTCCTGTTGGCGGTGATCTTGAATATGCTGATCAGAACACCCTCTTGCGGGCGCTTTCCGGCCGACAGGACATGAATTAGTGACCAATTTGAAAATTGGTTTGAAATTGGTCGGTTTTCCTCTTGACTCTTTGTTGACTCTGCGTATAATAATGGGGCTGGAGATAACCAGCCCGACCTAGCCCCTGAAACGAGGCAGATCGATACAACCGAGAAGTCATCTCACGTCAAAAACACAGAGCGAATAAGTTTTGCAGTCTGACGAGCCGATCTCAAAAGAGATCGGCAATTTAGTCTGTCAAACCCTTGACAGACAGAGATGAGGCGAGTAGAATACCGCTCGCTTAACTAACCAGCACCTTAACAACTGAAGAGTGATAGGAAGCAAGCAACAAAATTTCCTGTCAATTCATAAACAGTAAATCCGTAACTTACGCATCTTTTAGATGCGATATATTTTTTGCGGAGAGTTTGATCCTGGCTCAGGATGAACGCTGGCGGCGTGCCTAATACATGCAAGTCGAACGGGGAACCCTGAAACTTGTATTCGTACTTGTTTTAGGATCTTCCTAGTGGCGAACGGGTGAGTATCGCGTTGGTGACCTGCCCCAAAGAGAGGAATAACAGTCCGAAAGGACTGCTAATACCTCATGTGGTCATGGGATTTAGAAACCCATGTCTAAAGGAGCAATCCACTTTGGGAGGGGCCTGCGTCCCATCAGCTAGTTGGTAAGGTAACGGCTTACCAAGGCGACGACGGGTAGGGGACCTGAGAGGGTGGCCCCCCACACTGGAACTGAAACACGGTCCA
>CAZASG010000086.1:0-6628 GCA_964487745.1 uncultured Anaerolineaceae bacterium
AGATGGACAAGTCATTCCAACATTTTATCTCTGTCTGCGGATTTGAGTACTCTCAAAAAGAACATAGCTAGACAATACAACCCCTTTCAGGTATGATTAGCACGTTCTGTACGCAGGACGATTCCTTATAAGAGTGTTCAGCTGCATGGATTTTAAACCCATTCAAAAAAACACGGTGCAAACTGATTTTGTGCCCGAATAGGTTGACCTTATTCGGGCTATTGTATGTTATGGCGGAATCAAGGTAACCGCCTAATCTCACGAAATTATCTTGAAATTTGATGGACGTGGAGGACAAATGTCAGATCTGATTAAACAAATCACGGGTGACCTTCAGCAGCAAATCGATGCATTTGAGCCTGAAGTCGGCATTAGTGATGTTGGTACAGTAATTGAAGCCGGTGATGGTATCGCACGTGTTGAAGGCTTGGCAAATGTACAGGCGCAGGAACTTGTTCAGTTCCAGAACGGCGTTATGGGCATTGCGTTCAACCTTGAGAAAGACAGTGTTGGTGTCATCATCATGGGTGAATACGACGAGATCGCGGAAGGAATGAGCGTACGCTCTACCGGACGTATCGCATCCGTACCCGTTGGCGATGGACTGGTTGGACGCGTGGTAAACGCCCTCGGTGAACCCATCGATGGCAAGGGCCCCATTCCCTTCGATAGCTATCGCCCGATCGAGCGTATTGCTCCCGGTGTGATCGGGCGCCAGGACGTGGATACCCCCGTCCAAACGGGTATCAAAGCCATCGATGCCATGATCCCTGTCGGGCGTGGACAGCGTGAGTTGATTATTGGTGACCGCCAGACAGGTAAGACCGCTGTTGCACTTGATACGATCATCAACCAAAAAGGCAAAGACCTTATTTGTATCTACGTTGCCATTGGTCAGAAGAAAGCTGCCGTTGCCCGTACTGTTGCGATGCTTGAAAGCTACGGTGCAATGGATCACACCATTGTTGTTTTGGCTTCTGCTGATGAAGCCGCAGCCATGCAGTATATCGCTCCCTACGCCGGCTGTGCGATGGGCGAAGAATTCATGGAAACCGGTCGTCACGCATTAGTGGTATATGATGATCTTTCCAAACACGCTTGGGCTTACCGTCAGGTTTCCCTGCTGCTTCGTCGTCCCCCCGGACGTGAAGCGTATCCTGGTGATCTCTTCTATCTCCACTCCCGCTTGCTAGAACGTGCTGCTCGCGTGGATACCCACTATGTTGTTGTTAAAAATGATTTCGCTGAAGAATTCGGCACCAAGGCAGATGCCGTCAACGGCGAAGTTTATGTCGGACCCATTGCGGAACATAATGCTGGCGAAGCTGCCAAAGATGCGGGTGATTCCAAAGTTGTCCCTGTGGCTGGCACCGGCGGTTCTTTGACCGCGCTTCCCATCATCGAGACTCTGCTCGGTGATGTTTCCGCTTACGTGCCCACCAACGTTATCTCGATCACAGATGGTCAGATCTATCTCGAAGGTAACCTCTTCAATGCCGGTATCCGCCCTGCGGTGAACGTCGGTATCTCGGTATCCCGCGTGGGTGGTGCAGCCCAGACCAAGGCCATGAAGCAAGTTGCGGGCAAGCTGCGTCTCGATATGGCTGCCTATCGCGAATTGGCTGCTTTTGCTCAGTTCGGTTCCGACTTGGATGCTGCGACCCAAGGTCAGCTTAATCGTGGTCAGCGTATGCAGGAGATTTTGAAACAACCGCAATATGCACCGGTTTCACTTGAAAATCAGGTCATGGTCATCTTCGCAGGTGCCAATGGCTTCGCAGATCAAGTTCCGCTGGAAAGCATGCGTCAGTGGGAAGAAGATCTCATTCGTTATATGGAAACCTCCCATCCTGAGATCGGGAAAACCATTGCTGAAGAGAAAGCAATTGCGAAAGACACCACTGAGGTGAAATTGCGCCAGGCGCTTGAAACCTTCAAAAACACTTGGCAAGCGTAGAAAGCAGAGGCTAATTTATGGCTTCAGCACGAGAAATGCGGCTCCGCATTCGGAGCGTAAAAAATATTGCACAGGTTACGCGTGCGCTTGAGGCAGTTAGTGCGAGTAAAGTCCGCAAAGCTGTTGATCAGGTGGAAGCGACCCGCCCTTATGCCAATAAGGCATGGCAGGTTTTGAAGCATGTCGCCGGTCAGCCGGGACGTGACAGCTTGCACCCGCTTCTGACAGAGCGCAGTGAAGTAAAGAATACATTGGTCATCCTCCTTAGCAGCGATCGCGGCTTGGCTGGTGCTTATAACACCAATGTGATCCGCTTCAACATGCTGGAATTTGACAAATACAAAACCCCCACACAGTATATTACTGTCGGACGTAAAGGGCGAGATTTGCTCATGCGCCGTGGTGGTAATGTAATGGCTGAATTCAGTGACTTGCCCGCAGCGCCATCCTTTGGAGATGTTTCTGCTATTGGGCATTTGGCTGTAGAAGAGTTTTTGAGCGGTAACGTGGATGAAGTTTATCTGGTCTATACCGACTATGTAAGCATGGCTCGTCAGGAACCAGTCAAGAAAAAACTTCTTCCCCTCGAAGTGGAAGATACGGATGATCTGGTACAGGAATATGGTCAGCACAAAGGCCCATCGGCTGCGTACATCTACGAGCCGGGTGCAGAAGAGATCCTGAACGAGATCATCCCCAGTTTCACAGCTCTGCAGGTCTATCAGGCGATTCTCGAATCGCTGGCAAGTGAACATGCTGCGCGTATGGTTGCCATGCGTAACGCTACAGACAACGCCCATGAATTGGTTGGCGCGTTGCAATTAGACTATAACAAGGTTCGTCAGCAAACAATTACTGGCGATATTCTCGATATTGCTGGCGGCGCAGAGGCGCTTGCTCAGTCACAGAAGTAACGGAGGCAATTATGGCGAATATTACAGGTCGCGTAGTACAGGTTCAAGGTGGTGTTGTTGACGTAGAGTTTGCAGACGGACAGCTCCCGGAACTTTTTGAAGCAATTGAAGTCGAGCGCGAAGGACAGACCCCGCTCGTATTGGAAGTCCAGAAACATCTGGGTGATAACTGGGTTCGCACCGTGTCGATGGATACCACTGACGGTCTCCAGCGTGGTGTTGATGCTGTAGCCACCGGCGACCCGATCAAAGTGCCGGTTGGATTGGCAACGCTCGGACGCATCTTCAACGTGCTCGGTCAACCCGTAGATGGTGCCGGTGAAGTTGAAGCCGAAGCCTTTTACCCCATTCACCGCAAAGCTCCTGAGTTTTCAGAACAGGCAACCAGCGTTGAGATTTTCGAAACCGGTATCAAAGTTATCGACTTGATTGCCCCCTTCACCAAGGGTGGTAAGACCGGTATCTTCGGCGGCGCAGGTGTAGGTAAAACAGTTGTTATTACCGAACTCATCTCCTCGATTGCCCGTGTTCACAAGGGGAACTCGGTTTTCGCAGGCGTTGGCGAACGTACCCGTGAAGGGACCTCCCTCTTCCGCGAAATGCTCGAATCCGGCGTTATGAAAGACACTGTCATGGTCTTCGGGCAGATGAACGAGCCTTCGGGCGTGCGTTTGCGCGTTGCACTTTCTGCACTCGCGATGGCGGAATTCTTCCGTGATCAGGGTAAGGACGTGCTCCTCTTTATTGACAATATTTTCCGTTTCACCATGTCCGGTTCGGAAGTCTCCGCACTTCTTGGTCGTATGCCCTCCGCTGTAGGTTACCAGCCGACCCTCTCCACCGAGATGGGTGAGTTGCAGGAACGTATTACCTCCACTCGTACTGGCTCGATCACCTCCATGCAGGCGGTCTACGTTCCCGCAGACGATTACTCCGATCCCGCTCCTGTAGCTACCTTTACACACCTCGATGCGACCATCGCGCTTGAGCGCTCCATCGCAGAAAAAGGTATTTACCCCGCAGTTGATCCGCTCACCTCGACCAGCCGTATTCTTGATCCGAACATCGTTGGCGACGAGCACTACCGCACCGCTCGCGAAGTTCAGCAGGTGCTCCAGCGTTATAAAGATTTGCAGGATATTATTGCTATCCTTGGTGTTGACGAACTCAGCGAAGACGATAAACTGCTCGTCTCCCGCGCTCGTAAGATCGAACGCTTCTTCTCGCAACCCTTCGTGACCGCAGAACAGTTCACCAACGTCCCCGGCGTTTACGTTCCGTTGACAGAGACCATCCGTTCCTTCCGTGAAATTCTGGACGGCAATCATGATGATCTTCCTGAGCAAGCATTCATGATGTCCGGTAATATTGACGACGTTGTTCAAAGAGCCAAAGAGATGGCTGAAGCCACGTAATTTTAGCGAATAGCATGATGAGCCAGCGCATTGCTGCGCAGGCAC
Organism: uncultured Anaerolineaceae bacterium; assembly: GCA_964487745.1. Taxonomy (GTDB): domain Bacteria; phylum Chloroflexota; class Anaerolineae; order Anaerolineales; family Villigracilaceae; genus Desulfolinea. The sequence continues at coordinate 4,332 of CAZASG010000086.1, forward strand.
TGGTTTTGTAAGTTTTAGCAAAGGAAGAAGATATGCCAATTCGCTGTGAAATTGTCTCTCAAGACCGCCCGATCTATGAAGGTGATGTCGATATTGTCGTCATCCCCGGTGTGGACGGGATTATGGGCATCCTGCCCAACCATGCGCCTGTGCTCACGACGCTGAACTATGGCGTTATTCAGGTACGCCAGGGTGACAAAGAAGAAAACTTCACCGTTGCAGGCGGCGTAGCTGAGATTCAACCGGATATTGTTACCATCTTGGCTGACCGCGCGGAAAATGTTGAAGAGATCGACATTTCCCGTGCAGAGGCAGCTCAAGAGCGTGCAAAAGAATACATGGAGAAGGGACCACCCCCGGACTCTGATCGTTACCTTGCCATGGCGGCAGCTTTACGTCGCTCAAATCTGCGTTTGGATGCGGTGCGTCGTTATCGCAAGGGACGAAAAACCACCTCCTCACGTATAACAGAAGAATAAAATGGCTGCCCTCTTTTCCAAGGAACTGGGCATTGACCTCGGTACGATTAATACTCGGCTCGCGGACAATACGCAAGTATTGCTCAACGAGCCGACTATTGTCGCTATAGAAGTTGATGACGAAAAAATGACCGAGAAAATGGTCTCGGTTGGACAGGAAGCGCTGAATATGTATGGGCGTGTTCCTGAAAATATTGAAGTGGCTCGCCCGCTGAAAAGCGGCGTCATTGCCGATTACGTTATTACAGAATCCTTGCTGTCCTACCTTTTGCAACGTGTCAGTGGGGCGATGCGCTTCTTCCGCCCGCGTGTGATGATCTCAGTTCCTTATGGCGTGACTAGCGTGGAACGCCGCGCGGTCTATGAAGCCGCACTTGAAGCTGGTAGCCGTGAAGTGACCCTGATCCAGCAAACTCTGGCTGCTGCCTTGGGTATTGATCTTCCGATCAGCGCCCCGTCGGGAAATATGGTGATCTCGCTTGGCGGGGGAGCAACAGAAGCCTCCGTAATGGCGATGTATGGTATTGTTTCAGCAGAGACCTTGCGTTTAGGCGGTTTGGATCTGGATGAAGCGATTTCCGTTTATGTTCGCCGAAAATATGGCGTAATGATTGGACAGGCAACTGCTGAACAACTAAAGATCAAGATCGGTGCAGCGGTTCCGCAAGATCAGGAACAAAGCATGGAAGTTCAGGGACAGGATCAGGTAACTGGTTTGCCGCGTCCTGTTACGATCACGACCGGTGAAATTGTGGAAGCCTTGCAGGATCCCTTGAAGGATGTCATTGAAACTGGCCGCCGTGTGCTGGAACAAACGCCTCCTGAACTTGTTTCCGATATTATTGACCGGGGTGTTGCCCTTTGTGGTGGTGGTGCACTCCTGCGTGGAATTGATAAATTGCTGACCAAATCTCTGGGTATCCCGGCTTATTTGGTCGACAATCCGCTGACCTGTGTTGTTGAAGGCACGGTTCGTGGATTAGAACTATATCCTGTCTTGCAACGTAATTTACCAAAGGTATAGTCCGTTTCGAGAAAAAGCAAAATCCCGACAAAATGTCGGGATTTTTTTATACCAAGATACGTTGGTTGAACTAGTCTAGATAATAGGTCATCCACTGTAAGTGGGTGGCAGGATCAATATATTGCACCCGTACTCCTTCGGGCACATTGATACAAATAGGGGCGTAATTCAGGATAGCTTTTATGCCGGTTTTTGCCAGCTCATCAGCAACTTCTTGAGCGTGATCTGCCGGAACGGCAACCATTGCGACTTTGATATCAGCAGCATTGATCGCATCGACCATATTTGAAGTGTCCTGAATGAGAAGATCACCGATCTTTGTTCCAATCATCTTTGGATCATTATCAAAGGCTAAGATAACTCGAAATCCACGATTAAGAAAACCCTGATATCGTGCCAAGCCATGGCCAATATCTCCCATGCCGATAATGGCAACATCCCAGACACGATTTACATTAAGTATCTCTCGTAGTTTTTCTTTGAGAAATTCAATATTGTAGCCTGTGCCCTGTTTTCCGAACTCGCCGAATTGGGAAATATCTTTGCGGATCTGTGCAGCTGAAATACCGACCCATTCGCCCAACTCCTGAGAGGAAGTAACTAGAGCGCCTGCGTCTGCCATTCGGTGTAAAGCCCGCAAATAAAGGGGAAGACGTCCTACAATGATGTCTGGGGGATTTTTCTTTTTCATGGCACCTCTTCTAATATTAGTAAAGTTTGTTAAATCTACCATAAAAAAAGGCGGTTGTACAAGAAATCACATGATTCTAAGAGAAATTTTTATAAAAAACTTG
>CAZASG010000087.1:0-5692 GCA_964487745.1 uncultured Anaerolineaceae bacterium
GCGGACATTGCATCATGAAATATTTATATCATGCCTAATCAATTAGGCACTTCTTAAATCTTGACGCACTGAACATCTGTGCTATACTTGCAATATTCATAACCTTATAGCTTTTGGAGTAAAGAAATGGCAAAACGTAAAAAAGACGAAGCAAAAGTTGACGAAGCTCGCCAGGCAGTATTGGACAAAGCCCTGGGCGACATAGTAAAACGTTACGGAGAAGGATCGATCATGAAATTAGGGGACGCCCACAGCATGGCGACAGACGTGATCCCAACTGGCTCCCTTTCAGTAGACATTGCCCTCGGCGTGGGCGGAATCCCGCGTGGGCGTATCACAGAAGTATACGGGCCCGAATCATCTGGTAAAACCACCATTTGTCAACATATTGTGGCAGAGGCTCAGGCATTAGGTGGAACAGCAGCTTTTATTGATATGGAACATGCTCTTGATCCCGGCTATGCAGCAAAATGCGGCGTGGACGTTGAAAATCTACTTATCTCACAACCCGATACAGGGGAACAAGCTCTCGAAATTGCCGAGACATTGATCCGTTCAGGGGCGATAGATATCGTTGTAATCGACTCTGTTGCAGCACTCATTCCGCGCTCAGAGATCGAAGGCGATATGGGCGACCCAACAATGGGCGTGCAAGCTCGCCTTATGTCGCAGGCATTGCGCAAGCTCTCCGGCGCGATCAGCCAGACAAATACAGCCGTTGTCTTCACAAATCAGCTTCGCCAGAAGATCGGCGTAATGTTCGGTAATCCCGAAACCACCACCGGCGGGCAAGCGCTCAAATTCTATGCATCCGTGCGTATGGATGTGCGTCGCATTCAATCCATCAAGGTTGGTGCTGAAATTATCGGTAACCGCACCCGCGTGCGTGTAGTGAAGAACAAGGTCGCGCCGCCCTTCCAGAAAGCGGAATTCGACATCATGTATAACGAAGGCATCTCCAAAGTCGGCGACTTGCTTGACTTGGCAGTAGAAGCAGAGATCATTGCCAAACGTGGTTCCTTCTACTCCTATGGCGAGACCCGCCTTGGTCAAGGACGTGAGAACTCGAAAGAATTCCTGCGCCAGAATCCTGAAATGACCATGGAGATCGAAGGGATCATTCGTGAGCAGTTGCTCGGAGAAGAAATGGTTGTCCTGCTTGACGATGACGAAGGTGCTGTGGAAGAATAAAAAAATATTTCCGCCTCTAACTCCCCCCGTTTATCGGGGGGAGAGTTATTTAATCAACTTTCAAGGCAATTATCACGTTCACAAAGAAGGTGCATTGTCGGGCGGCTTCGTACCCAAAGCCAGAGGGTTTGGAAAAGCATCCCTACACTAAAGGCGATTAGCCCAACATAGAGTCCCGTCATTTCCCCCCAGAGTACGCCAGCCCATAAGACCATCCCTGTCACAACGAGGAAGACCGCTACGGCTTCAGAGATTCCGCGTGTTTTACCACTATTGAGCAAGACACCTTGGTACCAGCTTTGGAGGGCATTCAACCCCGGGAGCAGGAGACCGATCCACAAGCCGTTGCGTGCCAGAATGAAAAGCTCAGGAGTTAATGCCGAAACATCTTGCAACCAGAGGCGGGCAAGCGGTGTTGCGGCGATCAGGACGATGATCGCTGTAGTTGCAACAGAAAGGAGTATTGTAAAACGACGTAACGAGGTGGTCGAACGGGGCTCACCCACCAAGGCGACCACCACTTCGTTGAAGGCTACCCCCATGCTGCGCAGCATAAAGATGAAGCCAGAAACAACAGGCCAGACCGCCAGCGACTCGAGGGCTAAAGGCATCCGTCCCAGCGCAGCACTGCCCATGGGTTGGATGAGCAACGTTAATAACGAGGTCATGACCAAGGGGAGATAAAACACCCCAAAAGCTCGGTACGTGAGTGCCGGTTCCACAACGGGAGCAGGCCTCAGTTCCGCGTTAAGTATCGGTTGAACCCGAAATCCGACGAAGATCGCTTCTGTCGTCACACTTGCTGCAACAGCACTGGTTGCCACCACAATCCCCGGCAACTTGAGGATATAACCGATCAAAAGGACAGTTATGTCCATCCCCAGCCGAACACCTGTCCCAACGCCAACGATATTTGAGTGACCAAAACGGATCATGACACCCTGATTGAGACGCCGATAGGCTATTGTCCACGTCCACGGTGTCATGATGATCAAACCGATACGGGCAGGCTCAATGATCTCTGAAGGTGCGCCCAGGATATCCACGGCGACTATATAATATAGAGGGGTTAGGGCAACCAAAAGGTGGAGTGTTGTTAAAAGCCCTCCTGCCACAAGCATGTAATTACGCAATTTTTGATAGGACGCCCAGTCTTTGCTAAGGGCAGTAGAGGCGGCGAGCAACATGATAACAGGGGCTTCAATGATCAACGCGAGTGGAAAAACAATGCCCCCATAGGCCGCAAGATTTATCTTGGGTTCAGCAAGGCGTGCAACAAAAGCGCTCAGAACAGGCAGTTCCATACCCATAAGTAGCCAACTGGCAGCAAGGGGCCACCAAACCTTGAAAATTCGACGTAGAGCTAGAGGAGGGTGTTGCATGTAATGTCCTTTTAGATGAAGAAATAGAAGCTCTAGTTTCCCCCACTTTCCCTTTTTATTCAAGGTTATTGTATTAGAATAATAGATATTCCCTTCTCCTCTCTCCTAAAACATAGGGAAAGGGTAACCTTTTTTATTAAAGTATCGCTCAAGCAAATATAATTTTATTTTTTGAATATAAAATCCGTCCTTCAGGAGATTGCTAATGCTCACCGCCCCCTATGACAAAACAGACCAACTCTGCGCAAATACAATTCGGCTTTTAGCTGCTGATGCTGTCCAGGCAGCAAATTCAGGGCACCCGGGTTTGCCCTTGGGCACAGCCGATATTGCCACAGTGCTATGGACTCGCTTCTTTAAACATAATCCGGCAAATCCGCGTTGGCAAAACCGTGATCGCTTCGTTCTTTCCGCAGGGCATGGTTCAGCACTTCTATATGCCCTATTACACACAAGCGGCTATCCCCTCTCCCTCGAAGAAGTCAAAAACTTCCGTCAATGGGGCAGCCATACTGCCGGACACCCCGAATACAATCTTGACCTTGGCATCGAGATCACTACAGGCCCTCTGGGACAAGGTATTTCCACAGCCGTCGGCATCGCCCTTGGTGAAGAGATAATCGCTGCCCGCTTCAATAAACCTGACCACACGATTGTCGATCATTACACTTATGTGCTCGCATCCGACGGCGATCTCATGGAGGGCAGTTCCCACGAAGCTTGTTCTCTAGCTGGTCATCTCGGCTTGGGAAAACTTATCGTTCTCTTCGACGATAATCACATCAGCATTGATGGCGACACCAGCAAAAGTGACAGCACCGATACCCTCAAACGCTTTGAAGCTTATGGTTGGCACACACTCAGTGCAGACGGGCACGATATGAAATCCATAGATGAAGCCCTTCGCGCTGCAAAATCGGAAACTCAAAAACCAACCATCATTGCCTGTCGCACAATTATCGGTTACGGCAGCCCCAAAGAAAACACCGCTGGCGTACACGGCTCACCCCTTGGCGATGAAGGTCTTGCTGCCACCAAAGAACACTTTGGCTTCCCCGCTGATAAATTCTTCCATATCCCCGAAGAGGCACGGGCACGCTTTGCAAAAGTTAAGGAAGCCGGTGCCCAAAAAGAAACCGAATGGACAGCTACCCTTGCAAGCTATCGTGCCGCGCATCCTGAATTAGCAGGAGAATGGGATACCTTTATTAGCGGGAATCTGCCATCCGGGTGGGAAGCTGCCCTCACAGATTTCACTGACCAAAAAGCTATCGCTACGCGCGCGACCTCAGGCATGGTACTCGATGGGATCGTTCCTCAGGTTCCAACCCTGATCGGTGGCTCTGCGGACCTGACAGGCAGCAACCTGACCAAAGCCAAAAGCGCCACCCCTATTATTCGGCACGATTTCAGCGGCAACTATATTCATTACGGCATCCGTGAACTTGGTATGGGCACCATCATGAACGGACTCGCCCTGCAAGGTTTACGCCCCTTTGGCGGCACCTTTATGGTTTTCTCCGACTACGTACGTCCCGCCATTCGCCAGGCAGCTATGATGAATATTCCCGTCACCTACGTCTTCACCCATGACAGTATCGGTCTTGGCGAAGATGGGCCAACTCACCAACCCATTGAGCAATTGACCGCCTTGCGTGCGATCCCCAATCTCGTCACTCTGCGACCCTGTGACGGGAATGAAACATCCCAGGCGTGGAAAGTGGCTCTCGAGCGACAGGGACCCACAGCATTGGTACTCACGCGCCAGGGACTGCCTCAGATCACACCCTTTGCGAATAACACCGCCAAAGGCGCTTATGTTCTCTCCGATGCAGATACTCCCGAGATCGTTCTCATCGCCACTGGCTCTGAAGTTCCGCTTGCAATGGACGCGAAAGCTGCTTTGGCAGGTGAAGGGATCTCTGTTCGCGTAGTTTCGATGCCTTCTTGGGAATTATTTGACGCACAGTCTGCCGAATATCGAGAATCCGTGCTCTTGAACGATGTGCCACGTTTGGCTATCGAAACAGGCTCAACCCTGGCTTGGTCCCGCTATGTCGGGCAGAATGGTGCGGTGATCGGGATGGATCACTTTGGCGCATCTGCTCCTGCTAATATTCTCTTTGAGAAATTTGGCTTTACGGTAGAGAAAGTTGTCGCAAAGGCAAAAGAGTTACTCGCCTAAGAATATGAATCTAAAACAACAAGCTGCCGAAAAAGCATTGAGTTTCGTCAAAAGCGGCATGACCCTTGGCCTGGGCACAGGTTCCACAACCGCCTACTTTGTAGACATGCTCGGAGAGAAAGTCGCTGACGGAGATTTGATCGATATTTGCGGTGTGCCGACCTCAAAAGAAACCGAGGAACGCGCCCGCAAATGGGGTATCGCCATCACGACATTGAGCGAGCATCCAATTTTGGATCTGGCAGTTGATGGAGCAGATGAAGTCGACCCCGCCCTTAATCTGATCAAGGGTTTAGGGCGAGCATTACTGCGGGAGAAGATCGTCGAGGTGCACGCACAAAGGTTTATCGTCATCGTCGATGAATCGAAAATGGTAGCAAGATTGGGTACGCGCGATGCGCTTCCTGTAGAAATCCTTCCTTTTGAAGCTCAGGCGCACATCCATTGGCTAAACACCCTGGGATGTCGTGCTCATCTTTGGCTCGAGGAGGATGGCTCGCCCGCTATCACAGATAATGGCAATTTTCTCGCCAAATGCTGGTTTGACGAAGGCATTCCCGACGCATATGAACTCTCCCGGGCACTCTCGACACGCCCGGGAATCGTGGAACATGGCTTATTTTTAGGCATGGCAACAAAAGTGATCGTCGCTAAAAAAGATGGTCTTGAAATTTTGGAGCGCTAATATGAGTGTAAAACTTGCCCCTTCAATACTCTCTGCCGATTTCTCTCATTTAGGAGAAGACGTGCGTGCCGCTGCAAAAGCTGGTGCCGAATTTATTCACGTGGATGTGATGGATGGGCATTTTGTCCCCAATATCACCATTGGCCCGCTGATCGTGAAAGCTTTACGCCCAATTGCAGATGAAACAGGTGCTGTACTTGATGTCCATTTAATGATCGAAAAACCAGAGTTGATGATCCCCTCCTTTGC
>CAZASG010000088.1:0-5147 GCA_964487745.1 uncultured Anaerolineaceae bacterium
AATGCCCATTTGCATGGTGGCGCCATTTGGAATAAGTTCGGCGATATGTGCTGCCATACTTTCGATCTCGGGGCTGGATTCTCCTTCGCCCATTGCCATCTCTGCGATGGGATAGTTGACCGGCACGATATGATCGAGCCGCCCAACGTGGATGAAGGCATCACCCAGGGTGCGAGGCATTTGCTCGTTGACCTCGGCGATGATGATCTTTGCCGTTTCTGCGGCGGTTTTGGTTAAGCCGACTTCAACGCCAAGACTGCAAAAGCCGTGTTCATCGGGGAGCGAGACGTGGATCAGGGCAGCATCGAGGGGAAGGTGTCCATTTTTGAAAAGCAGGGGGAATTCGGAGAGCAGCACCGGGGTGAAATCCGCGCGCCCTTCGTGGACCGCCTGACGGATATTGCCGCTGATGAACATAGTGTTCACGCGCAGGTGCCCTGCCATTTCAGGGTCTACGTAAGCGGGTGCGCCGACAGTGAGTGCCTGGCAGATTTCCACATCTTCCAGTTGTGGTGCTCTCGCAACGAGAGCGTCGAGCAACTTGTAGGGGACAGAGACATTACCGGTTAAAAAAAGGCGACTGTTCGATTTTATGACCTCGACAGCTTCTTTCGCGCTGACGATGCGATCTTTATAACGTGTTTTCCAATCCATGATTTTTGCCTTAGGCTTTCTTTCCATGCAAAATTGTTGCGGCTTTGAGTGCAAAGTCGTTTTCTACGGCTTCTTCAATGCCGAGCCCTGCCAGCTCAATCAGGTAGGGAATAACGGCGTTCACAAAAGCATGTGTGGCGGTGCGTGCTACAACGCCCGACATATTCGGTACGCAATAATGTCTGACTTCCTCTTCGACGTAAACGGGGTTGTCGTGCGTAGTGGGACGGCTGGTTTCAGTACAGCCACCTTGATCGATGCTGAGGTCCAGAATAACGGAACGGGGTTTCATCGCGCGCACCATTTCGCGTGTGACCAGCACCGGGCAGCGTTGACCGGGAACAAGCACAGCGCCAATTACCACATCGGCATAGGATGTGGCGCGTTTGATATTATGTGGAGTAGAGACCATGGTGACCACGCCGCATAAATCTTCGGAAATCTTCTGTAGTGCATCCATGTCGTTGTCGAGAACTGTCACATGAGCGCCGAGCCCAAGGAATGCACGAGCGGCATAAGTTCCGGCTACGCCTGCGCCCAAGATAACGATTTCAGCAGGTGGCACACCGGGGATCATCCCGAGCAGGATGCCGCGTCCGCCCCATTTATTTTGCAAAAGGCGAGCGGCTGTCTGTGCCGCCATTGTTCCGCCGATCTGACTTAGCGGGCGCAAGACGGGGAGGGTACCATCTTCTTTCTGGATCTGCTCGTAAGCAATGGTGTAAATATTGTTTTTCAGCAGTGTGTCTAGTTTATCCTGACGGGCTGAAGCAAGATGCCAGAAAGCTGCTACCGCTGAGTCTGGGCGCAGCCACTGGATTTCACCTTTCATCGGGCGTGCGAGTTTCAGTAACAAGTCTGCACGTCCGAAAACTTCTTCGGCAGAAAAGGCGATCTTCGCACCGGCCTTCTCATATTCTTCATTTCTAAACCCGGCGCCTCTGCCTGCCTGGTCTTCAACAAAGCAGGCGTGCCCTCTTTCGGTTAGTAATTGGACGCCTGCTGGAGATAAACCAACACGAAATTCATTAGGGCGTCGTTCTTTTGGGATGCCTATGATCATTTTTACTCCTTGCGATAACTAGGATGAAGTGACTTTTTGCAATGGTGAGATTGTTGCGTGTCTTAGACTCATCCTGTCGAAAATACACTTCTCTTTTGGTGAAGTTTAGCACAAACAAAAGGAAAATCAGGTATCGTTTTGCACTAAAAAGTGAGTAGGCTATCATCTTCTCCTACTCACCTTTGTCGTTCTCAGCTATTTGATATTCAATACTTCTCGAATTTTCGGCAAAGCCTCGTCGATAGTTTCCTTATCGATCACCAGTGGAGGCGCAAAGCGGATAATGTGATCGTGCGTTTCTTTCGCCAGAATGCCTTTTTCCTGCAGGGCTTCGCAGAAGCGACGGGCTCCGCCAGCCTCTTCCTTCAATTCGACGCCGATCAGTAAACCCTTTCCGCGTACTTCCTTCACGTGTGGGCTGGGAATTTCAGCCAATTGCTCCATAAAATAGGTGCCCAGCTCGTCAGAATTTTCGATCAATTTCTCTTCGATCAATACATCTAGGGCTGCACGTGCAACTGCGGCTCCCAAAGGATTGCCGCCAAAAGTAGAACCATGTTCGCCGGGTTGGAACAAGCCCATCACGGGCTCATCTGCCAAAACAGCCGAAACTGGATAGAAGCCGCCAGAAAGTGCTTTCCCGATAATGGCGATGTCGGGGCGGGCATCATCGTGTTGCCAGGCAAAGAATTTTCCCGTGCGCCCGAGCCCGGTCTGGATCTCGTCAGCGATAAAAAGGACATTGTTTTCCTTGCAGAGTTCGGCAACTTTTTTCAAATATCCGTCGGGTGGGATATTTACACCTGCTTCACCCTGAATAGGCTCAAGCATGATGGCTGCGGTGTTCTCGTTGATCGCTTCGGCGATCTTGTCGGCATCTCCATAAGGGACAGAGACAAAACCCGGGGTTAGCGGACCAAAATCATCCTTGTAGTAATCTTCAGACGAGAAGGAAATGATCGTTGTCGTCCGCCCATGGAAGTTGCCATCGGCAACGATAATTTCTGCCCGGTGACGGGGGACACCCTTAACCTGATAGGCCCATTTGCGTGCCAACTTGATCGCAGTTTCAACGGCTTCTGCGCCACTGTTCATCGGCAGGGACATTTCGTACCCGCTGGCCTCAGATAACTCTTTGTAGAAGAGAGCAAGTTGGCTGTTGCGAAATGCGCGCGATGTTAGTGTAAGCTTGGATGCCTGCTCAGTGAGCGCCTTCAGGATTTTGGGATGGACATGCCCTTGGTTCACTGCTGAATATGCGCTCAGACAGTCGAGATATTTCTTCCCATCTACATCATAGACCCAAACGCCATCCCCTTTTTCGAGCACCACATCCAGTGGATGGTAGTTATGTGCGCCGTACTGTTCTTCGAGTGCGACAAAGTCTTGCGTTTTCATTTTTCACCTCTTGAGAGTTTTACGCCCCGAGCGCTACGCAGTCGAGAGGCATACGAATAATTAAGGTACTGAGCGTTTTCAAAACGCTCAGTACTTGTTGAAACTAAGCTAAACCGAGCAAGCGTGCGACGATTGCTTTCTGGGCATGAAGGCGATTGTGTGCCTGTGGGAAAATAACAGAATTTGGCCCATCGGCAACTGCATCGGTCAGTTCTTCGTTGCGATGCGCAGGCAGACAGTGCATAACGATCACGTCTTTATCGGCTTCTGCTACCAGATCATCATTCACTTGATAGGGCGGGAAGACCTTGAGACGTTTTTCTGTCTCCGCTTCTTGTCCCATGCTGGTCCAGGTGTCGGTGTAGATGACCTGCGCTCCTTTAACGGCTTGGTGGGGATCATTCAGGAGGGTGATCGATGTCCCGGTATCGGAAGCAATTTCACGTCCGAGTTCGATGGCGTGAGCAGGCATATCATAACCTTCGGGGTTGGCGATGGTGAAGTTTGCGCCGAGTTTGGCGCAGACGTACATCAAGGAAGCTGCGACATTATTCCCGTCGCCGACGTAGGAAACATTAACGCCTTTGAGCGTCCCGAATTTTTCCTGAATGGTGAGCGCATCTGCCATGGCCTGGCAGGGATGGTTGAAATCGCTCAAGCCGTTGATGCCAGGGACGGACGCGTATTCAGCCACTTCAGTCACATGTTCGTGGGCGAAAACACGCGCCATAATGATCTGGACATAGCCAGAAAGGACGCGCGCTACATCGGAGATAGCTTCGCGTTTGCCCAGTCCGATCTCTGCAGGAGAGAGATAAATGGCATCGCCGCCGAGATGGCGCATGAGCATATCGAAAGAGACACGTGTGCGCAGGCTGGGTTTCTGGAAGATCATTGCCATGACCTTGCCCTGTGCCAGCGGCGGGTTGCCACCAGCAAAATACTCTGCCTTCATTTTGACGGCAAGATCGAGCATGTCCTGAAGTTCTTCACCGGAGTAGTCTGAAATTGCGAGAAAATCTTTCATTTTTCACCTCTTGAGATTGTCGCCTCGAGCGCTACGCAGTCGAGAGGCGCAGAATTGATAGATACCGAATGGACGGCATTCAGCATCTTATTGCACTTAGTTAGTGAACAAGCTTAGCTTTCTGCTTGCTTGAACTTTTTCCAATAACGCGAGATGCCCGTCGCGGACATGTGGAGCGGATTGGCAATGGCGTATGTCTCAAGATCGCCATCGCTGACATTGGCGGCTTTGGCTTCTTCGTACATCCACGCTTCGAATTTGGCGCCCAACGTATCCATTTCGGGGTTGGTGGGCATGATCCCTTCGATCCATTTATCAGTGGCTTCAACGACTTTTAGCCCATTGAGCATATGTTTTTCGGCATCGTCAAAAATGCCAAAATGCGTGGGGGCGATGCGTTTGAAATTCTGCTCAAGCAAAAGCTCAAGGCTACTCTTCCACTGACCGAGATGCAATTCGGGTGGAACAAGGGGCAGGCGCACATAGTCGCAGCCGGGCATCCGCACACCACCGACATCACCAGCGAAAACAAGCTCGCCAAAGCCATAGGCGATATGGTGGCTGGCGTGCCCGGGTGTGAAGTAAATGGTAAATTCGAGATCGCTGATGACGATCTTTTCCCGGTCTTCGGGAATGTGAATTTGTGATTCGGGCACTGCCAGGAACTCGCCCCAGAGCCTATCCATATTTTCTTTATAAATGCGAGTTGCGCTGGCGATCAGTTTGGATGGGTCGATCATATGCGGCGCGCCAACCGGGTGGACGTAAACTTCCGCGCCCTGTTGCGCCAGCCACCCGGCGGCTCCGGCGTGGTCGAGATGGATGTGGCTGAGCAAGACATGCGTCACATCGCTGACTTTATATCCGTGCTCCGCCAAGCCAGTCTTCAGTCCTTCAATCGTCGAGCCGGGACCGGATTCAACAAGGACAGCACCTTTTGAATAAGGGATCAAAAAAGCAGCAATGGCATCGTGCCGGTTCTGAAATTTGAGATCTAAGGTGTGG
>CAZASG010000089.1:0-5066 GCA_964487745.1 uncultured Anaerolineaceae bacterium
CCCTTGCCTTTGAAGATGTTTTCAACATGCTGAAGAATGGCAACGCGCTCATCTTCACGTCCTACTAGCGCAATGGATAATGGGTGCTCTCGTTGAAAATCAATAGCCTGCCGTTTTGGCGTGCTTTGAGGAAGGTGAGGAACAATATCCTCGTTACTTTGACGAATGATCTCTTCAGCCAATCTTTTAGTTTCTGCTTCTGGTTCTACGCCGAGTTCTTTTTCAAGGAGTTCGCAGCAGGCTTCATATTGTCGTAGGGCGGCTTTGGGATGCTTGAGCAGATAATGAAGCCGCATTATTTCGCGATGTGTACTCTCGCGAAGAATGTCTTTTTCAAGCAGTTTTTGGGATAGATCGATCGCCTTCTGGTAATTGGCGTCCGTAATCTCTTTTTGGATCAGGATTTCTAACGTTTTTAGATATACACCGTGCAGGTATTCGCGTTCCAGCAAGGCCCATTCTTCATAGATGCCCTCGAGCAGGTCACCGCGATATAGACCAATAGCTTCTTCAAGATCATGGTTGGTCGCCTGGCGATTTTCTGTCAGTTTTTTGAAGTTTTCAATATCAATGGAGATAGGGTATTGAGAAGAGATTGAAAGTGCGAGAGTATCGGTATCAAGCAGTTCCGGAAGATGACGACGAATATGCCAGATCGCCTGGCTGAGTGCTTTGCGAGCACGTGACTCTGTTTCTTCTGCCCAGAACACACCAAGGAGACTTGCTCGAGGATGTGTTTTCTCTCGATTAAGGAGTAAGTAAATGAGCAGGTGACGCGCATCCTTTGATGAAGGTAGTTGAAGTAGTTCCCCGTTCTTTTTTAGTGACAACGTGCCAAAGAGAGATGCTTCTAATACAGGAGCAAAGGATGCGGATTCTGACATATTTACTCTCTAGTTAAGGAACACAGCGAAATTTACCTAATGCTTCTTCGAAGAGTGTTTTGGCGATCTCTTCGCTAGGGGCGTAGATTTTCCAGCCAAAGGCACGATCCCCACACACCCAGGCAGCTACGCCGCCAGCGGGGATGGAAGTGGTATTGGTAATGGGGGAGTAGAATGTGGTTAGCTCGCCGAGCAAGCCCACGTCCAGCGTACCGACACGTGTATCCACATTTGCATCCATGACCAGATCGAGCATAAATTGCGGGTCGTCTGTCCCGTGGTTATATTGCCAGATGACAAGGTTGAAAAGATCGGCACGGTAAGCTGCGAGCATCCCATCACTATATTGGCTGGGTTCTTTAGGGTCACGTGCATCAAAGAGAGCAATATCAACGGGGTGTCCGATGCAAAACTGATATTCACAAAAGATCCCTTCTAGCCGAGGTGCATCGGGCGTAAAAGTAGGGAAGGGGGTATAGGTTGGTAATGGGGTAGGTTGTGGTAGAGCCGTTAGCGTCCCAGCAACCGATGCGGCAATATTATTTGTCGGGATGACAGGCGTTTTGGGTTTGCAGGCGCTAAGCAGGAAAAGAGTGATGCTGAATATAAATGCTTTTCTAAACATGAAAAGATTATACGATGAAAAAAGAGTGTGCCGCGATTTTCGACACACTCTTTTGGGTGATTTAGCTGATCCCGGCTATACTGACATCATAGAAGTAGATGACGGCAATTGCACCACCGATCAGGACGATGGGATACAAAAGACGCATTGTCCAGAAAAGAATCCTGATGGATTTATCGTTTTCATCCTTGGATGATCTATGCCATGCAATAATGCTGATAAACAGTTCGGTAGCCAGGAGGGCATAGATGGCATAGAAGGCGTAGTCAAGGGCGACGGTGTACCCGACATTGAGGCGCCCTGAAAGATCAACATGGAAGAAGACCACGCTCAATACAGTGCCTGTCATAATACTGGTGATGGTTTCAAACTCTCTGCCGGGCAAGAAGAGCCCCAAATATGCCAGAACAATGATACATAAAACCGGCAGCATGGTTTTAGCAGTAAAACGGATCACATCTCGCTTGATCTCAATAGCTGCATTGAAGCGAGAATGCTGGATATCCGATTTTTTACCGAACTGTTCCGGATTGCCGCGTGTGGTGTATTCATGAACCGTGTCGGCAAAGAAGAAGCCGTTTGTGGGCTCCCAATCGTTGACAGAATCGAAGGCGCGTGCTTGTGCCAAACTATCTAGAATTGTTTGGCGTGTAGTAACATCGCCCAGACCGAGTGTGTCGACAACGAAGATCAAGTTTTTACGTTCAAGAGTGCTGTGGCGCAAGCGGAGAGAGAGATATTGTTCATCAAAGGGATATTCACTGAGATTAAATGCATCTGTGAATGTATCTCGAATGCGGTATAGACAATATGATGTATCACCGATCTTCTTTTGAACCAAAGGCTCATCGAGTGAAACAGGTTCAACAGAATTATCGAAAATAAGGTTGTTGAAATCCAGATCGCCGTTATAACGGAACCAGAGATAAAAATCGGCAAGATAGGTGCGTTCTCCGTCGATATCAACGTTGTTGAATTCGTTGATATCGATCCCGACGTAGATGATCTGTGTTTTGTAAAAATATTTCTTTCCCACGCGAATGATCGTGCCGTCGTTGATCTTGTCGGATATTTCAGACAGACTTTCACTTCCGCTGATCATAGCGAGCTGTGTGGGAGCAGAAATGAACTGACCGTTTTGGAATATACCCATTGCCATGGGTTGTACGAAGTTATTATTATGGGTAAAGTGAATATTCCCGGTGATCCCTTCAATTGAGTTCTCGGGAGAGTTATGCGAATCGAGATATTTTTGTATCTTTTCACGATCTTCTTGCACATCTTCCAGAGCACCTGATATGCCCGCCGCACGCATTGCATCGACTGCCACTAAAGCGCTATCGTAGGTTGTGGCAGAAAACCAGGTGGGTATCTGGCCATACTCAACAATATATTTATCTCGGAATCTCTGGGCATCTTCGCTGGCAACATCAAAGATCAGGGGTGATGCTGCGTACATATTTTCCAGATCATCAGGATCACCACCGTTTTCTTCAATATACTTCGTAGCAAAGAAAGAATCACCTACGTCGTCGCCCGCAAGAATATCCATACTTGCGGAATGAGCACGGATGCTCTGTACCATTGCAACTCCGCTGGTTTTATAAGTGGCCAGGAAAACCACATCAGGTTTTTCTGAATAGGAACTGATGATGTTGTTGGCATCTTCTGCCAAAGTTTCACTTTTATATGCAATAGGGGCTACATCCAGAATTTCGCCACCCAAGCTTTCAAAGGATTCTACAAATGCGTTGCTCAGCGATTGTCCGTAAGAATTATCTTCAAAAACAACCGCTGCAGTTTTGTGTCCTAATATAGCTGTTGCATATTCGGCAATATAGATACCCTGCGCGGTGTTGTCATTGATGACACGGAAGAACCAATCATTCCCTTCGGTGACGCCGGGAGCCGTTGCGCCCGATGTGATCACGGGGACATGATATTCCTTATAAACCTGACCAGCGACTGTCGCCGCGTCACTATAGGTGTTGCCCAAAACAACCAATGCCTGGGAATTTTCAGCAATATCACGCGCGACATCCCCCGCCTTGGCTGGGTCGCCGCCATCCACTTTTACTACTAACTCAAGCGGACGCCCATTAACGCCTCCTTCAGCATTTGCTTCATCTAAATAAAGCTGTACTGATTTAATGGCACGTTCCGTCCCTGGGTGGTTTTCGATGTCTCCCAAGACTGTAACGACAACTTTGATGGGATCGTTCTCGTTTGAAAACACACCTGCACGATAAAGTCCAAATGCGATTGCAATGACGAGGATAACGACAATAAAGCCCACGGTACTTTTCTTCATCTTTGATCTCCTGAACGATAAAGGGTAGTCTGCTTATTATAGATGTTTTTTGTCAATAGTGGGTTAGTCATCCTTATCAAATTTGTAAGCGGATAAAGAAAAAACGCACTGAAATTAGTGCGTTTTTTAAAACGAAACAAGTTGAAATTACCCGGCAAGCTCTTTGGCGTGTTTGATAACTTTTTCAACTTTCACGCGAGCGCCTACTATCTCTTTAAATTTTTCCGGCTCAAGCACTGCAACCTGAGCGAAGGTGTATATGCCATTATCGTTGAGTTTCTTCTTGGCAGCAGGGCCAATTCCTGTGAGCTTCTCTAGGGGGTCAGAGAAAGCTTCACCCATTTTTGCCGGAGTCGCCTTGGCTTTGTTCTCTTCCAGTAAGGGGATAGGATCAGCAGGGGTTTGTTGTGGCTCAAAGTAGGATTTGATTTTTTCCAGCCATTCTTCCCAATTGCTGTCTTTCAAAAACCATCCGGCAATAAAACCAATGATCAAAATAAATAGTCTGCTCATCTCTGTCTCCTTGTTGGGTTTTTCTCTATGACCCAAGTATACAACAACATTTGTTCACCAAAAGGTTGACAAACTAGACAAGGTTAGATATATTTAACCCATCCCCCCTGGGGGGGGTGGAGATAAAACTATGAAACATGATAATGCTTTACGAAGATTGAAAACTGTGGAAGGCCATCTGCGCGGAATCATTCGCATGGTCGAAGAAGACGCCTACTGTATCGACGTGATCCGTCAGATCCAGGCGGTCGAAGCTGCCTTGAATAAGGTCAGTAGTGTCATTCTGGAAGATCACCTGAACTCTTGTGTTATTACCGCCGTACAAGGCGAAGACGCAGGTGAACGTGAACGTGTGCTTAAAGAGATCAAAGAAGTCTTTGAAACGGCGACAAAAGTCTAGCGCCGATAAAAAATATATTTATCAATAAGGAGAAATCCAATGACAACCGTTACCTATTCTGTACCCAGCATTTCCTGTGGACACTGTGTCCACACCATCCAGACGGAAGTCGGCGAAATGGACGGCGTTGATAGCGTCGTCGCCAGTGCCGAGACCAAGCAGGTCGAGATCGTTTTCGATGTCCCTGCGGATGAAAATGCGATTAAAAGTTTGATGACAGAGATCAATTTTCCAGTCGCAGAGTAATACACCCGAAAACGGTAGCTGAATAAGCCGCCGTTTTTTTAGCTATTTTATTGGTAGGAATATCTATGAGTAAGCGTGCTCGTAACG
>CAZASG010000090.1:0-3748 GCA_964487745.1 uncultured Anaerolineaceae bacterium
TTCCCGGAGGAGAAGGGGCCGCCGCCACCCTGCAGGAACTCAGCACCACCGTAAGGACCATTGGGAATATACCATTCGTTCCACCAACCATTGTACGTCCACTTGATGGCTTCAGCCCACTGCTCGGGCATCTGAGCGCTACCGTCATCAGCAACGAAGGAGCCTGCACCGAACATGGTGCCAGCACCACGCCAGTCAGTCCACTGATTCATCCAGCCAAACTGGACGATATTTTCGCTATCGAATTCTTCCATGGAAGCATCATTACCGTTTGCATCAACCGTGAGGAACTTCGCAAGTTCGGTCATGTATTCAACGGTCCATTCGTGCTCAACGCCGTCAGCATCAACGTAGGGAACGCCGTATTCTGCGGGCGGGTAAGGCATACCGGCTTCATCAAAGAGATCTTTATTATAAAGAACAAAGGAGGGGAAGATACCGAAGGGGATGCCCAACTGACCTTCTTCTTTTACATTATAGAACTCGACCATTCCAGCGTCAAAACCACCCAAATCATAGCTGGTAGCTTCGATCATGGGACCTAGGTCAAGCCAGGCACCTTTGAATTGGTCACGACCTTTAATGCCAACGGGACCAACAATATCAGGAGCGTTGCCAGCAGCGATCTGGGTTGCAAGCGTGTCGGCAGCGGAGTCGGCATCAACGATTTCCAACACGAGTTCGATCTCGTCCTGGCTGGCGTTATATGCTTCAACGAAAGCTTCCTGCAAGGGGATAGCGCCTTCATCGGAGCCAGCGCCCAAGCCAACAAACCAGCGAACCTGCACTTTGCCGGCAGGGGCCTCCTCTTCCATGGCTTCTTCTTCCATGGGCTCTTCTTCAGCAGCGGGAGCTTCCTCTTCAACTGCGGGGGCTTCTGCGGGAGCTGCACTACCACAAGCGGTGAGCACCATAGAAGCAATTACTAATGCGGCTAACACGAGCCAAAGTTTCTTCATTTCTTCCTCCAAATAGGATAGTTTTTTATTCTCATCTGCAAGACGCAGAAGAGAGAATTCACAAAGGGATTAGGGTTTCGAACGAAAAATCTTTCTCGAGGCAACACCTCCTTGCTAGTTTTGGGAGCGCTCCCAGAAGAGCGTAAAAAATATTGCTTACAGATTGGCTCCACAAGAATCTCGAATAATTAATTCTGTATCGTAAAGCGCCTGGCGAGGGGGCATATTCCCCTTCTCGATAATATCGATCAAAACTTCAACAGCACTAACGCCAAAACGCAAGATCGGTTGTTTAATGGTAGAGAGCTGGGGTTCAGAACGCTGCGCGGGGATCAGGTCATCGTAGCCCATCACCGCCACATCGTTCGGGACCAGCAACCCAGCGTCCTTAAGAGCGCGCACCACGCCCACTGCCATCGTATCCGATGCAACGAAAATCGCATCCGGTTTATGGGGCAACAAATCCTGAACGCAAGCATATCCGCCTTCTTCAGAAAAGTCTCCATTCACGATCAAATTTGGATCCATAAGAAGATCATGATCCCGAAGCGCTTTCTCGTATCCGATCTTTCGATCCAGTGCCGGGCGATTATCGAGACGCCCGGAGACGTGCGCGATACGCTCATGCCCTAGCTTGATGAGGTGTTCTACGGCATTTTTTGCACCCGAAACATTGTCCACATCTATGTAGCTCAGATCATCAGGCATCTCGTTCAAACGCCCTACGACCAAAAAGGGCATGGTGCTCTTCTGCAACTGTGGAATAATTGGGTCAGTATCTGTGGTTGCCTGTACGATCACGCCATCTAAGAAGCTGCGTTGGGCAATACGAGGCAGTAACAACTCCTCTTCTTTTTTTGTATAGAAAAGGAATAATGAGAGCATATACCCGTGCTCGTAACAAGCTTGGGAAATACCCTGAGTTAATCTTGAAAAATAAGGATCGCCAAAAAAGGTAGCCACGCTGCGGGGAACAACTAGCCCCAAAATCCCCGAACGCTGTGCCGCTAACGAACGAGCCGCCGGGTTTGGCACAAAACCCGTCTCACGAATGACTTGCAGCACACGCTCACGAACATCTGCTTTTACATCGGGCTGCCCATTAACCACACGAGAAACCGTAGAGCGGGAAACCCCCGCCAATTTTCCGATTTCTTCGAGCGTTAATTTTTTCGCCATTACCATTCACTTTTGAGAGAGTAGGGTAGAAATGACTGGGAGCGCTCCCAGCACATTGAGCATTGTATATAAAATTTCATCCCCTGTCAAGCTGTTTTTCAAAATAGTGACTTAAATCATCATCCCCTAATAGCCTCGACAATATGCTGAGTTTGTGCGCCTGCGATAAACAACACTCCCCACATTTAAAAGGCATGGGGAGTGCGATATGGTCATTTATTGGAATAGAGCGATAAAACTACCCGTATATCTAGGGGAAAGTACGCTATACGCTTATTTAGTCTCTTATGTAGCTGGCACTAACCCAGAAGGACGAAATTTATACCCATATATTTGATTTATACCGCGCTGAACTTGTAACTCTCATCGCTTAGGCGTCGTCTTTATTCCCTCGCCATCCACACATACAAATCCTTCGATCCATGCACGCTGAGGAATGTCGCGATCAAATTTGATCGCGACATTCGATTGTGTTCCATAGACTTCGTTTATGAGACTTTTTCGTTTCAAAAAGGCAAGATTTTGATCTACAACTCCATCTTCCGAAAATGCCAAACACCGGCAAGAAAGAAGATCAATGCATAAATAAACAACATGCCCAACGGCTGCCAGATGGAAGATACTCCCAGCCCGCGAATAAGGATATTTTGGAAACCGGCCATCGCGGCGTAGGATGGCATCATCTGCCCGACAGCGGCAAAAGCACCCGCACTGGCTTCAAGAGGAAACCATGTCCCGCCCAGCGCAGAAAAGAAGAACATGGCAACCATCGCATAGAGTATCACCTGATCATCCGATTTTGCCAAAACCCCGATCAACAATCCCATGCTTGCCACCCAAATACTCAGCCCAATTGCAATAAGCAAAGTCGCAAGGGGAGCGTGCAGATAATTCACATCCAGAACCCACTGCCCGAAGAGAGCAAGAAGGATCGTCTGCATGAAAGCCAGCACAAACATTGCCAGCATGTGGCCGATCAAGATCTCCCATGTGCGCATGGCCGTGCTCATCAGGCGTTGCAGCGTGCGGTTTTTGCGCTCCTGCACCAATATCTGTGCTGATGTAACCAGCCCCATGATCGCAAATTGCACCAAAATTCCCGGCGAAGCCTGGTTGTACGGGTTCTCACCAAACCAACTTTTGGCCTCTTGCGCAATCGTTTTTTCGGTGCGCACCAAAGCTCTGGATTGGTGCGCATCCCACTTCTCCCAAGCCAGCGTAAATGAAGTTTCGAATTCAGCGGGATCATTGAGCGTCTCTGCATTGAGCGTACCAATCTCTACAGCGCTCGCCATTTGGGATACGGGAACTCGCACGAGTTGATACAGGGATTGTCCTTCTGCCGACACAGAATCTGTAACCAAAGTGACTTGGCCGAGTTCGGACGTGCCCTGGGCTTGGTCGCCGAACGCCGAGGGGACGATTAGCGCCCCAACCATTTCGCCACGCGCCAAGGCATCCATAGCGGAAGCCTCTTCCATGTACGTTAGCGCCAGTTCCCCAGATTCATCCAAACGAGAATATAGCAACTCGCTAAATCCATTTTCAGCTTCATCCACCCATGCTACAGGCATACGAGGGTCTTCTGCTGCACTCGCGCCCCCACCTTT
>CAZASG010000091.1:0-3742 GCA_964487745.1 uncultured Anaerolineaceae bacterium
TAGGTACTGATAAACGCGGGCTGATCGCCGAGGTCACAGAAACTATCACGGAAAGCCACGCCAATATCGTCGAAAGCCGCATGATGCGCCTGGGCGGGGAATTTGCAATGATGATGCTTCTCAGCGTATCCAAAGATAAGCACGAAACCTGCAACCAAACGCTAGGAGTATTCAAAGAAAAAGGCCTGGATATATTCACCCGTGAGACCAGTTTGGCACGTCTTGAAAAATTCCAGGGCTTTGTTCCCTACGAAGTTTCTGTTTGGGGTGCCGATCACGAGGGTATCGTCCACGCAGTAGCGGAGTACCTGGCAGAAGAAAAAATCCAGGTCGAGGATGTGGAGACACACGTCGTCAAAGCCCCCCTTTCTGGCGCCCCACTTTTCAACATGAACGCCCTTGTCCAGGCACCGCCAGAATTGGCATTACCCGAACTTCGGGAAGAGTTGGAAGATTTAGGGGATGAGTTGGGTGTGGATATCGAGGTCAAATTGCGAATGGATTAATCCCAAACAGGGTATATAAAAAAGCCGCGAGAGTCTCTCGCGGCTTTTTCGTTTCAATTGCCTGCACTCTACGCAACGCGTCGGGTGTGATTTTAGTTTGCTACCGTTTGTACACGTTTATTCAAAAAACAGATACCCTTATTCCCCTTTGCCCTACAGGCACCCCCCAGAAGAGCAGGGGGTCTAAATCTTCGACCGTCTCAAACGCAAACTATTGCTCACTACTGAAACCGAGCTAAATGCCATCGCCAGCGCAGCGAGCATGGGATTGATGAACCCTAGCGCAGCAGCAGGTATCAGGATGACGTTGTAGAAGAATGCCCAGAAGAGATTCTGTTTGATGGTCGCCAGTGTTTTACGGGAGAGCTGCACCGCACGCACGACACCGCGCAAGTCACCGCTCATGAGGGTAACGGGAGCGGCTGCCATAGCCACATCCGTACCAGTGCCGATAGCGATTCCTACATCAGCTTGGGCGAGGGCAGGAGCATCATTGATTCCGTCACCGACCATAGCGACGACATTATTTTCGTCAGCTTGAAGTTTTTTGATCTCGTTGACTTTGCCTTCAGGCAAGACTTCGGCAATGACCTTGTCCACACCAACCTGCTTGCCGATGGCTTCGGCGGTGGCTTGGTTATCGCCGGTAATCATGATCACGTCCAAAGCCATCTCTTTGAGATCAGCGATGGCTTCGGGGGAGCCATCTTTGACGGTATCCGCAACAGCGATGACGCCAGCAACCTGACCATCGACGGCGACGAGCATGGCGGTCTTGGCTTCAGCTTGTAGGCGGGAGACTTCGCTACCCAAGCCGTTGAGGGGTATCCCGTCCATCATGCGGAGGTTGCCTACAGCCACCTCTCGACTTTCCACAACAGCTTTGACGCCGTGTCCCGTTTGGGATTGAAAATCTGTCATTTCAGCGAGGGCAAGTTCACGCACGGTCGCTTCCGCCCAGATCGCTTCGCCAAGGGGGTGTTCACTACCCTTTTCAACGGAAGCTGCCAGAGCCAGTAGATTGTCCGCATCCCAACCATCTGCCACCACTATGTCAGTGACAGCAGGCTGTCCTTTGGTGATCGTGCCAGTTTTATCAAGCACAACAGTAGCGATCTTGCCAGCCGTTTCCAAGCCAGCACTGGAGCGGAAAAGAATGCCCATCTCGGCGCCTTTGCCCGTGCCGACCATAACGGCGGTCGGCGTGGCGAGCCCCATTGCGCAGGGACAGGCGATAACCAGCACAGCCACGAGATTAACAAGGGCGCGCGTGAAAAGGCTGACCTCAGAATCTGCGGGGAGCGGGACGAAAAGATACCAGACAGCGAAAGTAAGCGCGGCGAGAACGAGGACGATAGGAACGAAAACGCTCGAAACCTGATCTGCCAGCTTCTGGATAGGTGCTTTTGAACCTTGAGCATCTTCCACCAACTTGATGATCTGCGCGAGGGCGGTCTCTTTTCCGATCTTGGTAGCTTCGATCTTGAGCAGACCGAGTTTATTGAGGGTCGCGCCGATGACGGGATCATCTTTTATTTTTTCGACGGGGAGAGACTCGCCCGTGAGCATGGATTCGTCGACGCTCGAACGCCCATCGAGAACGGTACCATCGACGGGGATTTTTTCGCCAGGTTTGACGAGGAGCGTGTCACCAACAATAACATCTTCAAGGGGAATTTCGCTTTCTTCGCCGTTACGAATGACGCGCGCGGTCTTGGGGCGCAAGCCCATCAGCTTTTTGATGGCTTCACTAGTGCGCCCCTTGGCGCGTGCTTCAAGGAACTTACCGACACGGATAAGGGTGATGATAACCGCAGCGGTTTCGTAGTAGACATGCCCGGAGAGAATGCCAAGCATGATGATGATCGAGTAGAAGTAGGCAACCGAGGAGCCCATCGCAACGAGAACATCCATATTCGCAGAACCGTTTCGTAAGGCTTTATAGCCACCAACATAATACTGCCAACCAACATAGAACTGGACGGGCGTGGCGAGCGCGAACATGAGCCAGTTTGCCCAAGGCTGGTGCGACCACATTGGCAGGAGATTGAAATCTCGAGCCATTGAGAAGATGAAGAGCGGCACGGTGAAGATCAAACCAGTAATGAGCAAATGACGTTGCTTGGCAATTTCTTCCGCACGGGCTTTGGCTTCGGCATCTTCCATATCACCACTCAGTTCGAGGGAATCAAAGCCTGCGGCAGATACAGCACGGCGCAATTCGGCTTGCGTGATAATCGTCGGAATGTAGGTGATGCGAGCTTTTTCCGTCGTGAAGGTTACTTGGGCTTCAAGAACGCCATCGAGTTCGTTGAGCGCTTTTTCAAGGCGGCGGGCATCGTTATCATCGGAGAGACGCTTGATGATAAGTTCTGCTTCGCCGGTCGCGATACCGTAACCAGCGCGTTCAATGCGAGCGATGACATCGTCCAGTCCGAGGGCAGTGGGGTCAAAATCAAAGGTCGCTCGCTCGGAGGCGAGGTTAACGACGGCGGTATCGATGCTGTCGAGTTTCTTTAGATTGCGTTCAACCGACGCAACACAATTAGCACAGGTCATTCCCGTGATAGGGAGGGAAAGTTCTTTTCTTTCAGACATATTTATTCACAATTATTGTACATTTTCCATATTTTGGAATCATGAGCTTCAGGAACATTAACTCAAGGGTCATCTCATCGTTCGATAATAAAGAAAATCCTATTTACGCAATGAGTCTTGAACACTAAGAGATTGTTGAGAATTTAATTGGCTCTCGGTCCACCAAGTTTGAAAATAACGGATCACGGCGATGACTTCATCATTTGTTATTTTTTCGCCAAATGGCGGCATTTGTTGTCCACCGTTAACAATGAGACGTTGGAGTTGTCCATCCGCATGATGCCAAGCATGTTCAGTGGAATTTAGAGCAGGGGCAACTTCAATTTCTCCATGACCCTCCCCTGTAAGACCATGGCACGACGAGCAATGGGTAATATATATTTTTTCCCCTAAAGCCAGCACATCGTCATTTGCTAAAGCTTCCGCCGGGCGATTCTTTTGCGAGGTCAACCACGCAATTGAGCCAAGGATCAATACTCCCGCAAGCACCAAACGCAGTGTTCTTTGAAAATTCTTGGTTTGTTTATTCTTGCGACGTCCGTTACGAGCACGCTTACTCATAGATATTCCTACCAATAAAATAGCTAAAAAAAACGGCGGCTTATTCAGCTACCGTTTTCGGGTGTATTACTCTGCGA
>CAZASG010000092.1:0-3439 GCA_964487745.1 uncultured Anaerolineaceae bacterium
GGGTAGACGGCGTGCATTAGCCGCACGGATTCGCCGTCGTTCAGGCTGTTAGGGCTTTTATCGCCGACGATGTGTTTCTCAGCGCCCGCGCGTTTGGCGTCGCTTTCCATGATGTAGTCGGCGGCAGCCCGCATCACCAGCGGGGACAAATCTTCGCCATTATTCCAGCGATTGGAGCGGCGGGTGAGCCACTCTTCCATCTCGACGCTATCGACCAGCGATTTGAGCAAAGGTTTGCGCGTGAAGAAATGCGCCTGCCAATTAGAATGTACTTCAGGATGTAGGCGAATGAGTCGCGCCAGCAGCGTTGTTCCTGAGCGGGCATGCCCATAGATAAAGAACTTCTCCATCGGGAAAAATTGCTTCATCTCGGCGATCTGCTCGGCGCTCAACGGCGGGATTTCAGCACGTGCGCCTGTTTTATTTTCTTCGCCACGCAACAATATGCGGGCGGCGGATTCTATGCGTCTAGTCAGTTCCATCTATTACTCCAGGGTTAAATAATACAACTTCACCTTTTATTATCCCCACAGTTATTAGTGCTTTTCTTTCCACGACATAAATCGTGTTGTTATCTTCCCAACGAACAGGAGGTTCATCAAACTCGCAGTTACGAGTCGGATAATTAGCATAAGCACCCATGTGTCGCATCAAGAATGGAAATTTAACACTCTTAACTTTTATATCGATGTGATCAGTGCCACCATGTGCCATATTCGATAAACAATAAAGCTCTACAATCCTTGTTTTATCTGGGGATAATGCAGTTTCTAATAACGCTCTTCCAGAGCCATTACGTGCAGCAGAGTTAAACAAGATGGCTAAAGTTGCTGCCAGAAAAGATATCAAACCCACTAAAACAATTAAGAAGCGTTTCAATTTTCCCCAATGCCTTACCAAAAATACAAGAGCGAAGCCAGAAACCAACGACAATGCGGAAAAGGTTAAAGAAAGCGACCCATAAGACCATTCGTAATCTGTAAATACACCAAGCCAAAAGAAGAATAAAACAATAATATTAAACCCAAAAAACATTTTCCATAAGTAGCTTTTGGGAGAAGGTTGTGTCTTTTGTGCCAACATAATTATTTTTCTTAATAAAGATTAGCGGGATTTATCTCTCTCCCAAGACCTTCAAAATGAACTCCGCCGTTCTCTTGCCCGAGTTCGCATCGGTGTAGGTGATCTCCTGCTCGATGAAGGCTTTTCGTTCGGCGCCATCCAGCGAGGCATCGTTCAGGTAGGCGTTGACGATATCCTGCAATTCAGCAGCGCTCTTTGCCACCCGCCCCGCATTCGCTTCTCTAAAGCGCAGGTGCGTGGGCCAACCGCCGATCTTTTGCAGCGCCAGCGAGTATTTGCCGGGTTTATCCCAGCCACCGGTCACGTCGATCACCGCCGCAACGATCGGGCGGTCGTGCACTGCCGCTTCGACCACCATCGTCGAGTAAACCGTCACGAAAACGTCCGAATACGCCATCATCGACGTTTTCTCGTCCATGTCTTCGCCGCCATAATAGCCCAGCGATCCGCCCAATGCGACGGGACGCACAACGTGGACGTGTTCGTATTTTTCTTCGAGTTCGTGGATACGTTTTCGCTCTTCGGCGAAGATGGCGGGACGATCCTGGAAGTGGCTTGGGTGCAGACGAATGAGTAGTTGGGCATCCTCATCCAGTTGCCCCGAATCGACCATTTTGGCGAGCGCTTCGACATTCGGATAGTTGGGTGCAAAGTGGACGAAGGAGCAGGCATAGGCGATCAGCTTGCGATTTGGATCAAGACCATGGAGTTTGAAGTACTCGTCTCTGGACATCAGCCACGTCTTGCGAAAGTAGCCGTCATACGATGGGATCCCGCCGATATGCACTCGGTCCGGATTCCAGTCTGAGCCGAGGACGAGTTCGTCTTTTTGTTCCTGCGACCAGCAAGTGGCCCAATCTATGAAGGCGCCGGGGATGGCGTAAGAACTGGGGTTATCCCAACCGATGATGGCGGCCATTGACGGGACATTGTGTTTTACCGCCTCGCGGAGCATATAACGGTC
The DNA here is from genome assembly GCA_964487745.1 of uncultured Anaerolineaceae bacterium. GTDB lineage: Bacteria > Chloroflexota > Anaerolineae > Anaerolineales > Villigracilaceae > Desulfolinea. The sequence continues at coordinate 2,048 of CAZASG010000092.1, forward strand.
AACACGCCAACCGGCGGTCGAGGCGATGACGAGATCTGGTTTGTATTTCTCGAATAGGTCGCCGTAGAGATCGGCTGTGAAGTTCATCTGCATCCGCACGAGGAGTTTGCGCGCCCATTTGAAGGAGCGCAGGAAGAGGATGGCGATGGCGGCGGGCAGCCAGATGCCGAGGCGGAATTTCCAGGTGTTTTCTTTGAGCACTTCCCAGATGTGGCTGTCTTCGGCTTCGTTGTTGATGCGCCACGAGCCGCCAACCCGCCGCAAGTAGCCAAGCAGCCATTGCATGCGGGGCTGGACGGTTCTGGCATAGGTGTTGGCTTCTTTGAGCCGCAGCCCTTCGAAGATGAGGCCGTCTTGCCCGAAGCGCTCGGCGATGCGGTCTTTGGTCTCGTCGTCGGTGAAGAGGACGACTTCGACGCCCAAATCGAGCAGGGTCTGGACGACGTCGCTTTGCAGGAAGTAGATGAGTGCCATGCCGTGATCGGCAATGATGAAGATGCGTTTTTTTGTCATAGTTTTTTGAACAGGTTTTAGCTTGGAAGTTGGTGTGAATATCGTTGAGAGATAATTATTTCATCTACAATTTCAATTATTGCAAAAGCGATTATGTGAAACGCATCTGCTTCTTGCTGGTGCAATTTTGCTATTGGTGCGCCAGTATTCCAATCATAAGCAACTACATGGGATTCTGCTCCGTTAGTTTCCCAAGCGAATGACCAATGAGCAAAACCATTACGCAATTGCGTAAATAGTTTGTTATTGAGAAGGTCACGAGCAGATGCCAGAAACGAATACTTATTGTATTGATTTTTGAGTATGTCGAATAACGGCGATCCACCTTTGCATATGAAGCGACCAATTGGTCCGTCAATAATCAAAAAAGTGGGCAACCATCGTCCAAGAAACCAACCACGTGCTGTAATAGTTCTGATTTCTTCAGGAACATCACGCCAATCAGCTCTAGCTGACATAGAAATTTGAGTAAAGAACATTTCTGTCGCATGAGCAATTATCTTGTGGTTTTCCAGATAATCATCTAGCTCTTTACGAAAAGAATGGTCATCCATAAGCAAAAGACATTCTTCATATAAATCTGTAAAAGGATAAGAAGAATTTGACCATTTGGATGAAATCCCCTTAGCTTCTAATTTAGAAAAAGCATTTCGAAGGATTTTGTCTTTTTCTGTTGGTGAATAAGTTTTATTCACTATCCAGCTTCCTTTGGTAATTGTGGTTTCGATACGACGGCGAAGTGCATCGCCATCTACTCAGCCACCGCTACCAGTAATACCGCTTAAAATCCAATTGTATACCGCCAGCAAAACCCTATCGCTTTATAGGCAGTGGCTAAGTTTATAGGCATACAAACTCAATAACATGCTTCTTGTTGTA
>CAZASG010000093.1:0-3162 GCA_964487745.1 uncultured Anaerolineaceae bacterium
GTCTGGACGGATGTTTTTGCCAGCATTTTGCTATAAAGAACGGAAAAGATCAGTGTACATAGCAATTGGATGAGTGACAGCAACGCGGCAACAGGCAGGTTTAGCATAGAGATGGTCTGGATATATATCTCCACTTCAAGGGTGGCGAATTTTGCTCCACCAAGAAGCAGGATCACGCCAAAACTGGTGAAATCAAAAAGAAAGACCAACAACGCCGCCGCCAGAATAGAAGGGCGTAAAAGAGGGAAAGTAACTTTCCAAAACGCTCGCCAGGGATGTGCGCCGAGCACTCGCGCAGCCTGATTAAGGCGAAAATCGAGACGAGAAAGCGTATTCCCCACGATGCGGATGACAATGGTTGTATTGTAAAAAACGTGTGCTAACAAGATCGCACCGAGGGTATAAAGGATATTGATCGGCGGAACATCAAGATCAAAGGTGCGCATCAACACCAGATTTAACCATCCACGCGGGCCGAGCAAAGCATTAAATCCCGCTGCTACGACTACCGTCGGTAACATAAAGGGGACAGCCGTCAGCGCACGTAAAAGAGATTTGCCTCGAAAATCATAGCGCGCAAAGAGCCAGGCAGCAGGCAGACCAACTCCAAGCGTCAACAACATGGAAAGGAATGCTTGCCAAAGGGTAAAAACAAGGCTCCCCCCCGCGATCTTCAAAGCATCTAGGGAGAGAAACTCAGGCGAACCCACCCCCAATGTCAGAATTTTGACAAGAGGGTAGAAAAAGAATAGCCCGAGGAAAGAAAGGGCGGGGAGCCAGTTTTTAAGGGAACTGCCAAGACGCAAAGAATGCCAAGAGAAATTACCACAAAGGGACACGAAGGTTTTAAAATTTTTCCTTTGTGTTTCTCCGTGTTCTTCGTGGTGAGAAGTTTTTCTTGGCGTTTTCAAAATAAACTCTGCGCTCTCTGTGCCTTGGCGGTTAGATTACTTCAACACCGTCTCAGTCCAAGCCTGGATCCACTCATCACGCATTTCGGCGATGAGGGCGGGGTCGAGGCTGGCGGGCTGGTCAGGCTGCTGGGCGTAATCCACAAATTCGGCGGGCAACTGCGCTGAAGGGAGAACGGGATATACGAACATCTGCATCGGCAGGTCTTCCTGAAACTCAGTTGAGAGCATAAAGTCCACGAAGGCTTCAGCGAGGGCGCGGTTGGTGGTTCCCTGCAAAATGCCGACGAATTCGATCTGGCGGTAGCAGGCATCAACCCCGAGGATGGATGCGGTAGGCGCATCATCCAATTCGGTTTCGGCAAAGATCACTTCGGCTGCGGGGCTGGAGCCGTAAGAGACCACCATCGGCTGCGCGCCCTGCCCTGATGATGCGCTGAAATATGTGTAATAAGCCGTTTCCCAGCCATCGGCGACGACGACACCGTTCTCACGCAAGCCAGCCCAGAAATCGAGATAGCCATCTTCACCAAAGTGGGCAATGGTCGCCATCATGAACGCCAAGCCGGGGGAAGAAGTAGCGGGGTTTTCCACCACGAGCAATTCGGCATATTCTGGCTTGAGCAGATCATCGAGCGTGGCGGGCACGTCCAAGCCCTTGTCGGCAAAGTAGATTTTGTCGTAGTTAATACAGACATCGCCAAAGTCAACAGGCAGGGCACGATTCTCAGCATCCAACTTGAACTCAGCGGGAATTTCCGCCAGAGCGGGGGCATCGTAGGCTTCAAAAATACCCTCTTCCAACGCACGGGAGAGGAAGGTATTGTCCACGCCAAAAAAGAGATCAGCAAGAGGGGCATCCTTTGTCAGGATGGCTTTATTCAACGCAGAGCCGGTATCCCCACTGGCAAGGAAGACCACGTCTGCATTATGCTCAGCTTCAAAAGCCTGAACAACTTCTTCGCTAACGGCAAACGAATCATGCGTCATCACGGTCAACGCAACGGGTTCGGCAGTTTCGCTCTCGGCAGGCGCTACAGGAGCACAGGCGATAAGTGCCAGCGCGAAAACAATTACGAGTAAGAGTATTTTTTTCATTTTAGTTCCTTTCAAATTTGGTAGTGTGTCGCACCATCATCTGCGGAAATATCCACTAAGCCTGGTGCGACGCACCCTCCTTGCGAGTGTGAATAATTAACAACAGCCCACTTTCAATTTCAATTTGGGCTTTTTCAGCGATCAGCTCATTGCTGATACCGCGCGTCTTATAGGGGAATAGCACTTCGTTTTGGAGAGACCAGCGCAAGCCTTCTGTGCGAGTGATCTTTACATCGCCATGCCAGGGGATCAAGGAGACAATATCCCCGATCCGCCCGTCGATTTGGGCTTGCTTCCGCGCAAAAAAGACTTCTTCAGCCCCATCATCTGCACGCACGTCCACGCTGCCCAAACCCGGATCGGTAAGCAGGGACAGATTGCCCAAGGTCTGATCAAGCCGCCCCCCCAACGCCGCCATAAGGATGATCTGCTTATAGCCCGCATTCACGGCGCAGGTGAGGGCAAGCTCAAGATCGGTTTCGTCCTTGTCAGCGGGATGTTGGATGATCTCTACATCCTGCTCTTCGAGGCTACGGAGGTTAGCGGCACTCAGAGAATCGAGATCGCCAATGACCACAGACGGTAGCAAGTCCAATGCAAGGGCGTGCCGGGTTCCCCCATCCACCCCGATGATGAAATCATCATCTCGAAACCTCTGACGTATAGCGTCAGGCTTCGGTAGTTCCCCATTGATGAAGATGATGGCTCGCTTGGTCATAAAAAAACATCCTTGCCGTTGGGAGGATGTTTGGTGGTATGAGCAAAGTCCCTCCGCTGGCATTATCCAGATCAGGTTATGCGGGTCGAGCTTGCGCTCCTCTCAGCCAACAAAGGCTCCCCGTTGAAATGTAGGTTATTTATAACGGTGAAGGGGCTTTGTTGTCAAATGATAGAAAAGTTAAGGGTATAATTTTGGCAGGAGTTTTGAATGAAGATTTTAATTGTTGATGATGAGCGCATCGAAAGACGCATCGTTGAAAAGACGTTGTCGCGTTTGGGACATGATCTTGTCGTTGCTGATAACGGGGCGATCGCCTGGAAATATATTCAGGAGCAACAACTCCGCTTTGTGATCACCGATTGGAATATGCCCGGTATTGACGGGATTCAACTCATTCAAAAAATTCGTTCTTCTGAATTGGAAGGCTATGTT
>CAZASG010000094.1:0-3088 GCA_964487745.1 uncultured Anaerolineaceae bacterium
ACCGCATCCGCGCCTTGGGGTAGCATCCCGCCAGTGTGGATGATGGCAGTCTCAGTTGTATTCACTTCAAGATCGGGCGTCGCGCCCATCGGGCATTCGCCGATCAGGTTCAGGTAAGCGGGTAAACTGTCAGATGCGCCATAAGTGTCGGCGGCTTTGACAGCGTATCCATCCACCGTGGAGCGCGGGAATTCGGGCAAAGCGTGCGGCGCACGGAGATCGGTTGCAATGACCCTGCCTAACGCCGAGGCAGTATCTATTTTTTCGATAGCAAGTTGGATGTCGGGAAGGTTCCGGAGCAATTTATCCAGTGATTCTTGGGGGGGAAGGAGGGTCAGAAATTCGGGCATCTTAGCGAATCCAAAAAGTTAACGTTAGAGAGTAGGCTGTCAACCCGATCACGGCAATCGAAAGGGCGACCAAAAAATTCCAATTCGGCGCGCCGCCTTGTGAAATCCGTTGGAGCCAGAAAATCTGGAAGAGGGCAAAGGGCATCGCGTAGAAGGCGGGCAGGATGAGCGCCCACGGGAAACCGAGCAGAGGCATGGCAGCGAAAAGGAGATAAGCACTGAGAACGAGAATATGGTGGAGAGGCACAGCACGTTCCCAGCCGATGCGAAGGAGAAGTGTGCCGCGTTCGTATTTGCGATCTTCAGAAAAGGTGGAGAAATTGAGCACAAGGAAGAAGGCAAAAGTCAGCGCCGTGAGCGGAAAGGCAACCGCGCCAAGCAGCCGATGAGTTTCTTTCATTTGCAGCACGAGAGAAAATGCAGGGACGAGCGTTGCCAAAAGAATAGAGAGGGAAAACTCGCCAAAGCCGCCATAGATCAAGCGAAAAGGCGGCAAAGCATAGAAAATGGCGATCAAAAGGATAAGTGCCGCAAAAAGAATGGCTGGCAAGCTAATTCCGTTTTGGAGGAGAAAGACTGTCAGGATAGCGGCGACGCCGAGAGCAGCGATGGAAATCTGGAAAGCCGCTGCGCGCAGCCAATTCCGCTCCTGAATGGTTTCATCTTCAATGAGTGGCTCATTCGGCGGGCGGAAATAGATACTAAGCAAGTTCATTGCCAATAAGATGAGTAGCACCCAGCCGATGCCCAGTCCAAAGAGAAGAGGTTCATCGGCGCGCCCAAGATAGCGAGCGATGCTCGTACCGAGGATGAAGGTCATCCCTGCGAAGACGAGCGTGAGCGGGCGGGTGAAGGTGAGGATGTGTTTTAACCTATCCATCAAGCTCCCCTATTTCTTCCAGTTTTTCAAAGTAAATCGTTATTGATGCTGAAATCCACAAAGAAAAAAACGTCCCCAAAATCACAGAAAACACTATTCCAACAGGAGTGTTCAATTGCACTCCAATGAAAGTAAGAGTCTGAGGAATGCCAATCGGCTTTGCCTGATTACTTGAAACAAGCAGTGATACCAAAAGCGTACTTCCCAGCATAAGCAAATTTAGCATACTGACAAAAAAGGATAACGAGAAGACATCAAGAAGCCTTCCCCAATACAATTTTATAGTTTTCAAAATTGCCTGGGACGTTTTAGTATCAAACAAAACAGAAAAGCGTACCGAAAAATAATATGGCAATAAATATGCAAAAACGAATCCCAGCACAAATACCGTTATTACCCCCCAAGATTCAACAGGTTTTCTGAAAAAAATCACACCAGAAAAAGAAAGCACTACTACGAAAATACTAAACAGAAAAAGATACAGCACAAGAAAGACAAGGCCACGAAAGGTATTTTTCTTGAGCGCTTGCCAGATATAATCCAAATTTATAGAATCGGCTTTTAATAGTGACTTCACAGCAGCAACAAGCACAATTTCACTAATTACTAAATAAAGCATGAAATAAAAGCTTGAAAGCCACTCCAAAGATAAAAAAACAAACGCCTTTATAAATAGAGTATTGCCTGTTAAAAAAGCAAAAGAAATCCCCAATAAAATTTTATTCTTTTTAAAAAGCTCAAACGCTTCTCTAATTGCCCCTAAAACTGTCATTTGTTTCCCTTCCGTATATCTCGATAATGAATCTGATTATGGCGATAAACCAGCATGATCATATCTTCAAGAGTAGTCTCTCCCAAAAAGGGGTGGCGGCCTTCGATGGTCAAGTCTTTTGGAGTCAACGTTTCCACCCAAGCAGCCATCTTGGCGCGGATACCCTGATACTGCACCAATAATTCCTGCGGCGACAAATCCTGTGCCTTTTCCTGCTGACGGGCATTATAGCGATCCACATCGAAATCTTTTGATGCGCCCTCACCACCATCTAATATCCCTGCGAAGAGTTTCAAAAATCCCTGTTCGGCTGTCACAAAGTGCGCCAAGACATTGCGGATCGTCCATTCGCCGCCTTCGGTGTAGACGGTTTTCTGCCAATCGGCACCGTTCAAACCGGCAAAAAAGGTTGTCATTTTTTCGCCATCCGTACGAAGGCGTTTAGCAAGAAACTCAGGGGACTTCGGCATTTTATCTCTCCTCTAAAAAATACGACTAAATTAACGAGTAGCCACCGTCAACGGTGATCGTCTGCCCCGTAATATACTCGTTTTTGAGCAAAAACTCGAGTGCAGCAGCAAGCTCGTCCATGTCGGCAGATCGCTTCAGCGGGATGCGCCCGACCAAACGGTCCCATTCGTCAGGCGGGAAATCATCAGCGGGCAGAACAAGTCCCGGGGCAATGGCATTAACACGCACTTCGGGCGCGAAGCTACGTGCAAGGATCTTCGTCAAGGATTGGAGGGCGGCTTTACTGACTGTATAAGCCGGGAAGCCTGTCCAGGCTTTTTCCGCGCCAACATCCGTGATATTGACGATCAGCCCGCCGCCCGCCTCGCGCATCCGACTTTGGGCTTGCTGGGCGAGAATGAAAGGAGCACGCAGATTGAGCATCATCGTCGCGTCCCAATCGGATATCGTTAAATCCCGGGCGTCGGCACGCTGCATCGTCGCCGCAGAGTTGACGAGCACCCGCAGGGGATGGGCAGATTCATCCACAACGCTGAACAAAACCCGGGCTGCGAGCGGATCGGTGAGATCAGCCTGAGTCAAGAAGACCGGCACATCCAGCGCGCGCAACTCCTC
>CAZASG010000095.1:0-2710 GCA_964487745.1 uncultured Anaerolineaceae bacterium
GAAAAGAGCAGGGACAAGGCCTTGTTGAGTATGCCTTGATACTCGTGGGTGTAGTGGTTGTCGTGCTCCTGATCTTGAACCTGATGGGGATCAGTGTGCGGGACGTATATTGTCAGGCAGCAAGCAGTCTTGGTAGTACGACCTGTGAGGACCGAGGCGATTGCTCATTTACCTTTGATAGCGTATCCGATCTGGATACCTGGGAGGGGGATGCTCAGGATAGTATCGGTATTGAAGATGGAAAAGCTTGTGTCAGTGGAGATGGGAAAAACGCTAATTCTTATTTGAACTCAAAATGCTCGCAAAGTTTGGCATCAAATGATTATTCGATCTCCTTGAGCGGTGTCACAGTAGACAGGTTAATTGATAATAATAAGAATACAGGATTTGACACGTGGTTCCGTGTACAGGATGCTCAAAATGGATATTTGTTCATCTATAACAGTCATACAAATTATGTCCGCTTTTGGAAGATCGTTGATAATAAGTGGGTGCGTTTGGCCCAGGCAAGAGCTCCCAAAAGCTGGCTGGGTCAGGAACTCAATTTCAGAATAGATGTGCAAGGGGAAAGTTTTAAAGCGTATCAGGGTGGTGAGCTTATTCTGGAAGCCACCGATAGCGCTTACACAGATGGGGAAATTGGTGTTCGCAATAAACCCAGTTCTAAATCTTGTGTTGATGATATTTCCGTTGAACCGATAACAGACTAAGGAGAAAATATGGCTTTCGAAGATTCTCCCACCCTTGAAGAGTTTGCAGATGGGGCGCTTACTCCCCCGCCAGATAAAACACCTAAAAAAAGACGCGCATCTTTAATTTTGGGGAGTCTGGTCTTGTTGATCATGGTATTACTGGGGATGCGTTTTATCCAAAGCGATGATTTTGAAGCTTTTGCGGGACAAGGTTCCCTTTCAGGGTATGCTGTGGATGAGAGCGGGCAACCCATTCTTGTGGAAGTCCTGGTTTTCGGGACAGAACTTAAGGTCTTTTCGGACGAAAATGGATATTTTGAGATCAGTAATGTGCCGGCTGGTGAACGTTCTGTGATCATCGCCTATGAAATGATCGGCACAGAAAAGATCGTTTCCGTAAAAACAGGAGAGAACACAGATTTGGGGACAGTTATTGTGCCAACAGAGATGGAAATTGATTATTAGAACCCCGCGCTTTCTCTAAAGAAAACTGCCCAGCGATTATCGCTGGGCAGTTTGGATTCTACTTCACTGCATTAATAAAATCTGCCAACAATCCGTATGCCGTTGTATGCGGACCAGGGTCTTTCTCCACAACGGAGAGATCGCCAAGCACATCGCTTTTGAACTCAACAATAGAGCTGGTACCCTCCACGCTGAAGAGCGGTGATGACATTGGAACAAGCTCTGGTGCTACGCGGGCGTTGACAGCTTCACTATCCCGTTCGGCGGAGCAGACCAGCTTATAGCGTTTGCCCTCTTTCAGGGCTTCGGCAACCATTTCGGGAGTAATAGCGCGAACGCCTTCACGATCTACATCCTGTGGCTTGAGCGGGATGCCCATCAGCACCGTTACCAGCGCTGCAACTTTGATGGCTGCATCCCAGCCATCCACATCGCCGGAGGGGTCGGTCTCGGCGATGCCCACATCCTGGCAGTAATGAACTGCCTCGTCGAAGCTATCGCCTTTTTCCATGCGTTGCAGGATCAGGTTTGTCGTCGAGTTCAAAATTCCTTTAAACGAGAGCAAGTTCGATGCGGGGATGGCCTCGCGGAAGAGCGAGAAGATGGGTGCGCCGTCCATAACCGTGGATTCATGCAGGAATTTAACGCCCTTTATACGCGCCAGATCCTGAAGCTGTTGATATGCGTGAACGACCGGTCCTTTATTGGCAGTGCAGACGTGCATCCCCAAATCCAAGGCTGTTTTTACATGATCGACCGCAGGCTGCCCGGTTTCATGATCGACGGAGGTGTTCTCAAAAAGCACGTCCGCTTCAGACTTGCGAATGAAATCAAGCGAGCTATTCACAGGCACTCTTGTAAGTAAACTGAGCGAACGCGAAGAACGCAGCAACTCTTGTGCACCAAAAAGATCAACGCCATTGTGATTGATAAGTGAGCCATGTCGCCCGGTGGCGATGCCAGTAACCGAAAAGGTGATGTTGTATTTTTTCTTGAGTTCTTTTTCTTTGCGCATGAGCAGATTTGCCAATGCTTTTCCTACGTTGCCAAAACCAAGAAATGCGAGTTTATAATGCGCCATAATGATCTCCAAATAAATGCTGAGTAAACGCCGCTAGTATACCAGTCATGCTATAATTTTTCCCATCGCAACCGCCAAAGGAGATCGTATGTACGACCCCAAGAAAACTTTAAAACTAAAAAAATCAATTGAGAATTGGCAAGAGGGGATGCTGAAAAAGGCGATTGAACGTTTTCCTGAGAGACAAGACAGATTCATCACAACATCATCAGAAGAGATCGATCGGCTTTATACACCCGCTGACATCCCGGACTTCGATTACGAACGTGATTTGGGCTTGCCCGGCGAATACCCCTTTACGCGGGGCGTTCACCCCACCATGCATCGTGGAAAATTGTGGACCATGCGCATGTTTGCGGGTTTTGGTACCGCTGAAGAAACGAACGCCCGCTTCAAGTATCTGCTCGATGAGGGGCAGACGGGGCTTTCCATCGCTTTCGATCTGCCGACCCTGATGGGCTACGACAGCGAC
>CAZASG010000096.1:0-2528 GCA_964487745.1 uncultured Anaerolineaceae bacterium
GCAGAGCGGGCGGCTGTTAACCGCTAGGTTGTAGGTTCAAATCCTACCCGAGGAGCCTTTCCCCAAATAAAATCGGCCATTTCGTGTTTCGAAGGGCCGATTTTTGTTTAAGTTTTTCAGTAGTTCCATTTCATCGTTTTTTCTCTATCAAATTTTCAATTGATTTGTCAGATGGGTTTTCCCAATTCATCACCCCATTGGTCTATTGCCAAAACGCCTACTGCATTTATAATGTTCCTTTGAAGGAAGGTGACCAGGTTCCCCTGGATGTCCCAATGGTTGTGGAAGCCTTCCGGCAGAGTCTGGCCTGCGAATTGCCGGACCAATCCAATCCATTTTGGTTTTGATCTAGAACATTTTATATTGAGGAGTTGGTGTGAATTCACAAAACACGCAATATCATATTGATCTCGAAAATAAATACGGTGCAACCAACTATGCCCCGCTGGACGTTGTTATCAACAAGGGCCAGGGCATCTGGGTTGAAGATGTCGATGGCAATCGTTATATGGATTGTCTGAGTGCGTACTCGGCCATCAACCAGGGGCATTGTCATCCCAAGATCGTGGCGGCGATGAAAGAACAGCTCGACAAAATCACCCTGACGTCACGCGCCTTTCGCAATGATCAGTTGGGGCTGTTCTACAAAGAGCTGTGTGAGCTAACCAACTCGCACATGGTCTTGCCAATGAACAGCGGTGCCGAAGCGGTTGAGTCGGCCATCAAGGCTGCCCGAAAATGGGGATATTATGAAAAAGGTGTCCCCGTCGATCAGGCCGAGATCATTGTCTGTGAAGATAATTTCCATGGCCGTACGGTCACCATCGTCGGCTTCAGCACCGAGGAGCAATACCGCGATGGTTTTGGACCCTTCACGCCTGGTTTCAAGGTGATTCCCTTTGGGGATGCAGAAGCCTTGGAAGCAGCCATCACCCCCAATACCGTGGCTTTTCTGGTCGAGCCTATCCAGGGTGAAGCTGGAATCATTGTCCCTCCCGAAGGATATCTGCGCGAAGTCCGCCGCATTTGCACGGAACACGATATCGCTATGATCACCGATGAAATCCAGACCGGCCTGGGACGCACCGGTAAGATGCTGGCCGAAGAGCACGACAGCGTCGAGGCCGATCTGACCCTGATCGGCAAGGCGCTTTCGGGTGGTTTCTACCCGGTGTCGGCAGTGCTTTCGAATAAGGCTGTCCTGGGCACTTTCCAGCCGGGCGACCACGGCAGTACTTTCGGCGGCAATCCGTTGGGCGTGGCCGCGGCGCGAATGGCGATGAAAGTACTTGTCGAGGAAGGCATGATCGAGAACGCCGCCAAGATGGGCAACTACATGTTGAGCAGCCTGGGGGAGATCGACAGCCCGTACGTCAAGGAAGTGCGCGGCAAGGGCTTGCTCATCGGAGTGGAATTACACTCCGAAGCTGGGGGGGCGCGGCGCTTCTGTGAGGACCTTATGCGTAAAGGCTTGCTGTGTAAGGAGACCCACGAACACGTGATCCGCTTTGCGCCGCCGTTGATCGTCAACAAAGACGATCTGGATTGGGCTCTGGAGCGGATCGAAGCGGTTTTGACGAAATGACGTCAGATAAACCCAAATTCTCAAAAGCCGTTGTGAGAAAGCCGGGCAGGAGTTTGATCAACGGGTTGACAACCGCCAATCTGGGAACCCCGGATTATGAAAAAGCCCTGGAGCAGCATGCTCAGTATTGTCAGGCTTTAGAAACCTGTGGTCTTAAGGTCGTAGTTTTGGAAGCCAATGAGCAATATCCTGACTCGACGTTTGTTGAAGATACGGCCCTGTTGACTCCGCAGTGCGCCATCATCACCAACCCCGGCGCGGCATCACGCACCGGGGAAACCGCGGATGTAAGACCTGTTCTGGAAAGGTATTACGAAAATATCGAGACAATCGAAACCCCGGGCACGGTCGAAGGCGGCGATATCATGATGGTTGGCCCTCATTTCTATATCGGTCTATCGCAGCGCACTAACCTGGACGGTGCCCAACAGATGATCGCGATTTTGGAAAGGTATGGCCTGAGTGGATCCCTGGTTGAGTTAGAAAAAGTGCTGCACCTGAAAACGGGGTTGGCCTATCTCGAAAATGGTAATCTGGTTGCCGCGGGGGCGTTTCTGGATAAGCAAGAATTTCAGGCTTTCGACATTCTGGCAATTGATGACGAAGAAAGTTACGCTGCAAATTGCATCTGGGTCAATGACAAGGTGCTGATCCCGAAAGGTTTCCCTCGGGCAAAGAAAACTATCAGCCAGGCTGGGTATGCCACCCTTGAGGTAGATGTGTCAGAGTTTCGGAAACTTGATGGCGGCTTGAGCTGTCTCTCGCTGAGGTTCTAAACAGCCTCAGACAAAATTATCTTGCCAGGATTTAGAATTCCGTTGGGATCGAAGGTGGCTTTAATCGCCCGCATAACCTGCAAGCTCTCTCCGTGTTCGAGCTGCATATATTTTCGCTTGCCAATGCCCACGCCGTGCTCACCGGTAGCCGTACCTCCCATCTCGAT